>NZ_AMXA01000003.1 GCF_000310145.2 Thauera sp. 28 | reverse complement strand
CCTTCCCCCGCCTGCGGCTGCCGCCCGGCCTCGATGCACGCAGCGCGCGCGAGATCCTGGCCGAGCGCGGCCCCGGCAGCTTTGACCTCCACCACCTGTACAAGATCGCCCAGGGCACGCCGGCGGCGCGCTGCGAGGGCCCGGGCTGTGCCGCCCGTGCGCTCATCGGCTGGCCGGCCGACAGCCGCGCCTGCGGGCGTGGCCAGGCGATCGGCATCGTCGACACCGCGGTCGATGCGGGCCATCCGGCGCTGGCGGGGGCGGATATCCGCCGCCAGGCCTTCGTCACCGAGGGCAAGGCCGCCGCCCCGGCCGACCATGGCACGGCGGTCGCCGCGCTGCTGGTCGGCCAGCCCGGTTCGGTGGTGCCGGGCCTGGTGCCGCGCGCGCGGCTGTTCGCGGCCGCGCCCTTCTACACCCTGCCGTCGGGTAACGCCACGACGGACACCGCGGGCCTGGTGAAGAGCCTGGACTGGCTGGCCGGCCAGGGGGTGGCGGTGATCGGCCTCAGCCTGGCCGGCCCGGACAACGCCGTGCTGCGCGACGCGGTGCGGCGGGTAGCGGCGCGCGGCATCGTGGTGATTGCAGCGGCGGGCAACGGCGGCCGCAACGCGCCGCCCGCCTACCCGGCGGCGCACGAGCGTGTGATCGGCGTCACTGCGATCGCGGCCGATCGCCGGGTCTACTGGCGCGCCAACCAGGGCGACTACATCGATTACGCCCTGCCCGGCGTCAATGTGTGGACCGCCGACCCCGCGGGCGGCGGGCGCGCGCGCAGCGGCACCTCCTACGCCGTGCCCTACATGGTGGCGCTCAGCGCGCAGAGCTTGGCGCAGCGCAGCGCCAGCCGTGACGTGCTGCTGACCGGGCGGCTCGGCGGGCTCGCCGACCTCGGCGATCCGGGCCGCGACCCGGTGTTCGGTTACGGCAAGCCGCGCTTCGATCGCGATTGCCGCTGAGCGGCCCGGCGCGCCGCAGGCTCATTCGGCGGCGAGGCGCGCGAGCACGGCCTCGATGCGCGCCGGCGTGGCCACCCCGCCCGGCAGCGCCGCCGACAACATCGCCACCCGCTGGCGGCGGTCCTCGAACCAGCTGCGGCGCACGTAATGGCCGAGGGAAGGCGCGTAATCCCAGGTGATCGTCTGCATCGGCAGCGGGAAGCGGGGCGAATAGGCGCTGCAGCGCACATGCCAGGTGGCGAAGTCGCCCGCCGGGACGAAGCTGACCCGTGCGTCCACGACTTCGCAGTCCCAGCGCCGGCGCACCGTGGCGACGTGTCCGGTGTCGGTCCAGGTGGTGCGCCGCGTCTCCTCGAAGCTGACGCGCTTGCCCGCGGCCAGCGGCCACAGGCTCGCCGGCTGGCCGCTGATCGTGCTCTCCACCCGCCGCCCGGGGTAGTCCGCCGCCAGGGGCGGCACGAAGAAGTCGCGCGTGCCGTGCAGGCTGCGGCCGTCGGCCAGCGTCCACGTCAGCGACTGCGCGCTGGCGGCGCTCACCCGGCTGACCGTGCTGCGACCGAAGACGAAGGTGTCGCCGCGCTGCAGGTTCGGGCGCGCGGCCGGCGCCAGCTCGATGCGCTGCGGCCGGGTGTCGAGCGCGGACCGCGTCTGCTCGAGCAGGCTGTCGCCCTGGAAGGGCACCGCCGGCAGCTGCGTACAGCCGCCGAGGGCGAGGGCGGCGCTTGCCGCGACGGTGCGTGGCCAGGGGGTCATCGGCAAGGCTCCTGTTTGGGTCAAGGCAGGTGTGGTCGAGACAGGGGCGCCGCGGACCGGTTCCGTCGGCTCCCTTGCACGGGGCCGCACGGTATCGCTGCCGCGCGCGATTGCGGATAATGCGCGCCGGACCCCTGAGCGTCGATCTTCATATCGGCCGTCCACCCTGCCCGCTCCTTGAGCCGGGCGATTAAACCCCGGCGCGCCCGCACCGGGGTGGCTGGAAGCCGGGCGGCATCGCGCCTGCCCGCCGCCTCCGTACATCGGGAGCAACACATGCATCACCATCGTCCTGCCTCGCGCAGAGGCTTCCTGCTGTCCGCCGCCGCCCTCGCCGTGGCCGCCAGCCTGGGTGTCAACGCGGGCGAGGCCCTCGCCCAGCAGCCGCCGGCCAGGCTCATCATCACCGCCATTCCGGACGACGGCGACGCCGACCGCATGCGCGAGAACTTCGGCGCCCTGGCCCGCCATCTCGGCCAGGCGGTGGGCATCCCGGTCGAGTACATGCACGTCGAGAACTACGCCGCCAGCGTCACCGCGCTCGCCACCGGCCGCGCCCACGTCGCCTGGCTCGGCGCGGTGACGACCGCGCAGGCGCGCATGCAGATGGGTGAGCAGCTCACCATCCTCGGCTGCCGCGACATCGACAAGGGCTTCGTCAGCTATTTCATCGCCAATCCGGCGACCGGCCTGGGCACCGTGAGCGACCTCGGCGAGCTCGCCAAGGCCGCGCAGGGCAAGGGCTGGAGCTTCACCTTCGGCAGCAAGAGCAGCACCTCGGGCCACATGATGCCGCGCAAGTACTTCATGGACCAGGCCGGCACCACGCCGGAGAAGGTGTTCCGCAGCGTGGCCTATTCCGGCAGCCACGACGTGGTGATGCAGATGGTGGCCGACGGCACGCACCCCCTCGGCGCCCTCAACTACGCATCGTGGGACAAGGCCGACGACGCGCTCAAGGCGCGCGCGCCCATCGTCTACAAGACCCCGCCCTACACCAACTACGCCCTCGCCGCGCGTGCCGATCTCGGCCCGGACCTGCTCGCCAGGCTGCGTGCCGCCCTGCTCGCGGTCGATGGCAGCACGCCGGAAGGCGCCCAGGTGCTGAAGTACCTGAAGGCGGGCAAGTTCATCGAGGCCGACATCGGTGAGTGGCAGGGCTACGTCGACCTGCTCGAGTCGGGTATCGACATCGGCGGCTGAGGGCTGGCTGGGACCGGTAGGCGCAGCGTCCGGCCGGATGCTGTGCCGCCCCCTGCCCGCTCATCATCATGAATACAGACTCCATTGATGCGCAGGCCGTGCCCGAGCACCCGGTTCGCCTGCAGGGCGCCGCGGTCGCCTACGGCGGCCAGCGCGTACTCGACGACATCAGCCTGGACATCGCTCCGGGCGAGCGCGTCGCCGTCATCGGGCCCTCGGGGGCGGGCAAGACCACGCTGTTCCGTCTCATCGCCGGCCTGGTCAAGCCTGCGGCTGGTTGCGCGCTGACGCTGGGCGAGGATACCCGCCGCCTGCGCGGGCGGCGGCTGGCGCGGCTGCGCCGCGAACTCGGCTTCCTTTACCAGCAGGACAACCTGATCCCTCAGCTGCGCGTGGTGCACAACGTGCTGATGGGCCGGCTCGGCCACTGGTCGCTGGCGCGTGCGCTGCTGTCCCTGCTGTGGCCGCAGCAGATCGAACGCGCGCGCGCGGCGCTGGCGCGCGTCGAACTCGCCGACAAGCTGTGGGCGCTGCCCGACGAGCTCTCCGGCGGCCAGCAGCAGCGTGTCGCCGTCGCCCGCCTGATCGTGCAGCAGCCGCGCCTGGTGCTGGCGGACGAGCCGGTGAGCGCGCTCGACCTGCGCCTCGGGCGCGAGATCATCGGCTTGCTATGCCAGCTGGCGCAGCGCGACGGCGTGACGCTGGTGGTCAATCTGCACACGCTGGACCTCTTGCAAGGCCATTTCGACCGCGTGATCGCGCTGCGTGGCGGCCGCCTGTTCTGGCAGGGCGAACCAGCGCAGATCACCCAGCATCTGCTGCGCGAGCTCTACGGCGCCGAATACCGCGCGCTGCACCTGGACGAGATCGAGGTGCAGGAATGAAGCACGGCTGCCGCAGCTGTGTGCCTGGGGTGTCTTGGTGAGTACGCTCGCCTTGGCCGCCAGCGCGCGTTACGAGCGCCGCCCGCTGGGCCATTTCGTCGCCCTGCTCGCCGTCCTGCTGGCCTTGCTGGCGGCTTTCGCCGCCGCCGAATGGGACTGGGGGGCGCTCACTGACGCCGAGCGCCGCGCTCAGGCGGCAGCGCGCATCGGCGCCTGGCTGGCGGCCTTTGCCCGCCCCGACCTGTCGCCAGCGTTCGTGCACCATGCCTGGGACCTGACCCTGCAGACCCTGTCCGCCGCCATCCTTGGGACCGCGCTGGCGGTGCTGCTGGCCTGGCCGCTGGCGATGGGGGCGAGCCGGGCGGTGTGCGTCGGCGAGGCGCGTGGCGCGGAGGGGACGGGCCCGCTGGCACGGCTATGGCGCCGGTTGCCGCTGCGCTCGCCGGCGGCGCTGCTGTGCGCGGCCTGCCGGCTGGTGCAGGACATCCTGCGTGCGGTGCCGGATTTCGTGTGGGCGATCATCCTGGTGGCGCTGGTCGGCCTCGGCCCGCTGACCGGTGCGCTGGCGCTGGCGCTCAACATCACCGGCATCCTCGCCAAGGTGTACAGCGAGCTGTGGGACAGCGTGGACGAATCGCGTTACGCCCAGGTGCGCAGCCTCGGCGGCGGCCGGCTGGCGACCTTCCTGTACGGCATCCGTCCGCTGGCCTCGCGCAACGTGCTGTCCTTCACGCTGATGCGCGCCGAATGCGCGATCCGCAACGCGGCGGTGATCGGCGCGGTGGGCGGCGGCGGGCTGGGCTCGGAGATCTGGTACCAGGTGCGCTTCGGCGCATGGGACAAGGTCGGCACGCTGATCCTGTTCACCTTGTTACTGACGCTGGCCGCGGATCTCGTCAGCAACACCATTCGTCGCCAGTTGCGCGGTGACCAGTCCCGCCAGAGCGGCGGTGCCTCGTGCGCGGTGGCGGGGGCTGGCGATGCCTCGCGCCAGGGACGGCCTGAGGGCGATGCTGTGGCGCCGCCCATTGCGGCTGGCGTCTCCCGTCCGCCGTTCGGCCCCTGGCTGGCTACCGGTCTGGTCGTGCTGGCCCTGCTGTGGTCGCTGTGGTTCATGGGCTGGGGCAACCGTGGCGGTGAGGATGGGGCTGCACGCAACCACCTTGCACCGGCCATGGAGCTGCTGAGTGGTGAGGCCTGGGGAAAGCTGCGCTTCTTCGAACGCCTGCTGCAGCCCGAGCTCGACCTCGCCGCGATCGGTCTGGGCGACCCGGCCAAGGCGGCGGCGCGCCTCGAGCAGGGCAAGGCGGTCGAATTGTCCGCCACCCATGGCGCGCTCGATTTCTGGCGACCGTCGGCGTGGCTGGCCTGGCAGCAGGAGCTGCAGAAGTGGTTCGTGTGGCGGGTGGTGGAATCGGCAGCGATCCCGCTCGCCATTGCGGTCGTCGGCACGGTGCTCGGCGTGGCCGGGGCGATCCTGCTCACCTATCCGCATTCGGCCAGCTTCCAGCTCCACGCCGCACGCTTCAGCGGCGAGACGCCGGCGCCCTGGCAGCGCGCGCTGCGCGCCCTGCAGCTCGCGGCGGCGCGCGCCACGGCGGTGATCGCACGTGGCGTGCCTGAGGTGATGTGGGCCTTCCTGTGCATCGCCTTCTTTGGTCCCGGCCTGGTGGCGGGGACCTTGGCCATCGCGCTGCACACGCTGGGCGTGCTCACCCGGGTGTTCGGCGAGGCGGTGGACAACCAGCCCCTGCGCCGCTTCGAGCCCACCTGCGGTGGCTCCCGCTTGGCAACCTACGGCCTGGTGGCGGTGCCGCGGGTGTGGCGCGACTGGATGACCTATGGCTTTTTCCAGTTCGAGAGCAACGTGCGCGCGGCGGTGGTGCTCGGGCTGGTCGGCGTGGGCGGCCTGGGCTTCCAGTTCAGCTTCAACTTCGAGTGGTTCCGTTTCGAGCGGGCCGGCACCTACCTGCTCATGATCGTGTTGCTGACGGTGCTGATCGACCGCGGTTCGCGCCTGCTCAAGCTGTCCCGCGTCGGGCGTTGAACGGCCGGGCAGCGGGCAGCGCCTTGGTGTAGGCTAGGGGGCGGACCAGCCGGTGCCCCACGAACAAGCCGGCACCACCCTCACCCACAGGAGATAACCATGAGCGCAGTGACCCTCGGCGGCAATCCGATCGACGTGGCGGGCCGTTTCCCGCAAGCCGGCGATGCCGCCCCCGCCTTCAAGCTCACCGCCGCCGACCTTGCCGACGTCGGCCTCGAGGCCTTTGCCGGCAAGCGCAAGGTACTGAACATCGTTCCCAGCCTTGACACCCCGGTGTGCGCGACCTCGACGCGCAAGTTCAACGAGGAAGCCGGCAAGCTGGCCGATACCGTCGTACTGGTGGTTTCTGCCGACCTGCCCTTCGCGGCCAAGCGCTTCTGCGAGACCGAAGGCCTGGCGAACGTGCAGACGTTGTCGACCTTCCGCAACCCGGGCTTTGCCGAGGCCTATGGCGTGGCCATCACTTCCGGCCCGCTCGCCGGCATCACCGCGCGTGCAGTGGTGGTGATCGATGCCAACGACAAGGTCGTACATGCCCAGCGCGTGGGTGAGATCAAGGATGAGCCGGACTATGCGGCCGCGCTTGCCGCGCTGAAGTAAGCGGCAGTCATGCAGTGAAAGGCAGGGGCCCCAGTCGGGGCCCTTGCCTTTTCCGCTCAGCGGCGGCGAGCAGACTCGCCACCCGGTTTCTGTGGCTCGTCAAAGTGGCTGTCATCCTCGAGCGGAAACACGCCGAGCCCCTGGTCTGCAAGGCGGATGGTGCTGGCGGCGAGTACTTGCGGGATGCGCAGGCTGCGCTCACCCATGCTGACCGTGACGCCTTCGAACACGGTCTGCTCCACATTCACCCGCGCCTGCTGGGCGAGCTCGAGCCGGAAACGCAAGGCCTCTTCCTCGTTACGCAAGGCCTCGATCCCGGTCGACAGCGCAGCCGCTGCAAGCTCGGCGCGGCTCAGCATCTCGCTTGTGACCTTGCCCGGATTGCGGTCGGCGAAGTTGAGCAGCTTGCCGACATCGAGCAGCTTGTTTTCCTGGATGTCGCGCTCCTGGGCCTTGGCCTGCACCGCCTGGGAGAGTGCCGTGTCGGCGCCGATCTCGAGTTCGGTGCGGATGCGGTTGTGCGCGCCGATCACACGGGCATGGATCGACAGGTTCGCGCAGGCCTTGCCGCCGATGATGTGGCCGCGACGCTGGTTGCCGACGCGGATATGGTTCCGCGCCACGAGCTGGCACTGCATGGCCAGATCATCGATGAAGATCGAGTCGCCCGCCGTGATGCGTGCCTGTTGAGCATAGGTGGCGGTGAAGCTGCCGTCGCAACGGATGGCGACGGCGCTGAAATCCTTGCCTGCCGTCTTGCCGCCGAGCCCGCCCATCACGCCGCCGCGCACGATGATGTTGCCGCCGGCCTCCAGCGTGGCGGGCTCGACCACGCCGCCGACCTCGATGTCGCCGCTGGCGCGGACGCTCATGCCAGCCTGGATGTCGTTGCGTACCCTGACCGTGCCATCGAAGTCGATGTTGCCGGTGGCCATGTTCACCGAGTCGACGGTGTAGATGGGCTCGACGATGATGCCATCGCGCACCTCCACGGGTTGGCCGTCGCAGGCAGCGACGAGGAGGTCGGGGTCCTCGGCCGCGGCGCGCGTGCCGCGCAAACCGCTGGCGAAGCGGACATCGCGCCCCGGCTTGGGCGCGATCGGCTGGCCGAGCACGTTGCGGCCGTCCTCGCCACGAGTCGCGGGATGCCGTCGCATCAGGCCCTCTCCCTCCTGCACCACGAGGATCTCGCCGAAGTCGCGGAAGTCGGTACGGCCGCAGGGGCGGACGTTGGGTACGCGCGCAGGTGTCTCGGGCAGCAGGCGTTCGAGCCAGCCGTCCTCACCGGGCACGGCTTCGCGGCCGCGGGCGATCACCAGGCGGTTGGCCTGGCCCTTGGCGATCGCGCGGTTGATCTCGTCGACCAGCACGCCCTCGACGATGCCGCGTGCGGCGAGCAGGCCGAGCAGTTCTGCCTTGGTTGCCGGACGGCCGCCCTTGGCCGGGGTGAGGGTGAGTTCCGCGCTGAGGCCATCGGCCGCGACTTCGACCTCGAGCATGGCATCCGCGCACTCGGCGATCTCGACGGCCTCGACCGATTGCCCGGCGTTGTAGCGCGCGATCAGCCCCTTGATCGCATCCGGCCGGATGCGCAGTTCGGCGTAGCCGGCCGCGCCGAGCTGCTCGCGCAACCAGAGTGCATCGATGCGCGGGAAGCGTGTGTCATGTGCCAGGTTCGCGCTGAGCACACGGGTCGCCGCGTCGAGGGTGAGGCTCAGTAGAGGGCCTGGGGCCAGGTCATTGTCCATGCGCGCGGTGCAGTGGCGTTGAAGGGAGGCGGGGCGGGATTCTAGCCCTCATCGGGGGCGTGCATGCATGTGCGAGATCAAGTGCGAGCATCATTGCCCGAGCGCGCGGGCAATGAACTGTCGCGCCACGCGCGGGCGCGGCACCTTGTCGGCAAACCACTGGCGCACGTCCGCATCGAGGCCGATACCGTGCATATAGTTGTATAGCGCCTTGTTGAGCGCTTTGCCGAGGCGATCGTGGTCGACACCGGTGGGGTCGATGAAGCCGATGTCGTTTTTCGCGAAGCTTACCGGTGGCAGCGGTACGAGCTCGATACCGTACTCCTGCGGGTTCATCCCCACCGGCGAGTGTACGGTGCACGCAAAGCGGTGGAAGAAGCCCGACTGGATGCAGCCGGCTTCAAAGAGCTGGCGCACGTATTCCAGCGCATCAACGGTGTCGTGCACCGTCTGCGTTGGGAAGCCGTACATCAGGTAAGCGTGGACCAGTACCCCGGCTTCGGTGAACGCATGGGTGACGCGTGCCACCTGGTCCACCGACACGCCCTTCTTCATCAGCTTGAGCAGCCGGTCCGAGGCCACTTCCAGCCCGCCCGATACCGCGATGCAGCCGCTGTCGGCGAGCAGCCGGCAGAGCTCGGGGGTGAAGGACTTCTCGAAGCGGATGTTGCCCCACCACGAAATTGCCACGCCGCGGCGCAGCAGCTCCTCGGCGAGCGCGCGCAGGGCCTTGGGCGGCGCCGCCTCGTCGACGAAGTGGAAGCCGGTCTGGCCGGTCTCGGCGATGATCGCTTCGATGCGGTCGACCAGCAGCGCGGCCGGGGCGCCGTCGTAGCGGCCGATGTAGTCGAGGCTGACGTCGCAGAAGCTGCACTTCTTCCAGTAGCAGCCGTGGGCCACCGTGAGCTTGTTCCAGCGCCCGTCGGACCATAGCCGGTGCATCGGGTTGAGCATGTCGAGCACCGACAGGTAGCCGTCCAGGGGCAGGCCGTCCCAGGTCGGCGTGCCGACCTCGGCGAAGGGCACATCGGGCTCGATGAGGTTGATGTAGCGCACCGCATGCGTGTCCGCGTCGCGCACGAAGGTGCGCACCAGACGGGACTTGCCACGCTTGCCCTGCAGGTGTTCGAGCAGCGCCAGCAGGGGGCGCTCGCCGTCGTCGAGGGTGACGTAGTCGAAGTAGTCGAACACGCGCGGCTCGGACAGCTCGCGCAGCTCGGTGTTCACGAAGCCGCCGCCGAGCACGGTGACGATGCCCGGATGGGCGGCCTTGATCGCCTGGGCGATGCGGAAAGCGCCGTACACCGAGCCGGGGAAGGGCGTGGAGACGAGGACGAGCTGCGGCCGATGGTGGGAGATGGCCTCGAGGGTCAGTTCCTTGAGGTAGGCATCGACCAAGGTCGGTGAGGCGGCCAGGGCGTCGGCGAGCGCGTCGAAGGTGGCCTGGCTCATGGCCAGCGATTCGGCGTAGCGCACGAATTCGAAGCGCGGATCGATGGCGTCGCGCAGGATGTCGGCGAGCTCGTTCAGATACAGCGTGGCGAGGTGGCGCGCACGGTCGGCGAGGCCGAGGGCGCCGAAGGCCCAGGCGAGCGGGTCGCCGCCTTCGGGATCGTCCGGGTCGACATAGGTATCGAGCGTGTCGAAGCGCGGCCCCTCGGGCAGGAAGGTCCGGCTCGCGATGCGATGGGCGATGGTGGGGTCGCGGCCTTGCAGGAAGGCGATGGTGGGGCCGACGGTGTAGCGGTAGCGCGTGAAGTGCTCGAGAAAGCCCTGCACCAGCGGCGTGCGCTGTCTGCGTGCCAAGGTCTCGGCGCGGGCGCGGATGTCGTCCAGGCCGGTAGGCGACAGCAGGCGCAGCACCAGCTTCAGCGCAAGATCCTCCTGCACCGCGGCGATGCCGCGCGAACGCAGGAAGCCGGTGAGATAGGCCGTGGACGGATACGGCGTGTTGAGCTGCGTCATCGGCGGGATCACCGAAAGCACGCGTGGCGAGCTGTCTGCCATGATGGGGGGGCTCACCCGTGTCGCTCGCCGGGATGAGGGCGGTCGCGGCGTCGGGCCGAGCACTTGTCTTGTGCGGGGGCGGGGAGCGCCATTCTACGTCAGCCCCGCCGGCGCGCCGTGCCCGGCGCCAGGTTCAGGACATCTCCCCGCACAGCGCGGTGCCGAAGCGCGCGCGCACCTGCGCAGGATCGGCGTCGGTCGCGAGCAGCACATGCAGCTTGGCGAAGGCCGCCTCGAGCGTCATGTCTGCGGCCGGGACGACACCGATGCGGTGCAGTGCTGCGCCGGTTGCGTAGGCGCCCTGCATCACCGCGCCGTGGCTGCACTGGGTTCGGTTCACCACCACCACGCCGCGCGCTACGGCGCGCGCGAGCGCATCGAGAAGGCCGGGCTCGGCATCGGGCAGGTTGCCGGCGCCGTAGCTGCTCAGCACCAGGCCGCGCAATGCGGGATCGGCCGTGAGCGCATCGACCTGGTGTGCGCCCAGGCCCGGATGCACGGTCAGCACCGCCACCGCGCGCGGATCGAACTCGGGGAGCCGGAAGTTGCGTGCGCCCGCAGGCTGCAGGCGCTGCGCATGCACATTCAGCGTGATGCCGACCTCGGCCAGCGCGGCTGCGTTGGGTGAGGCGAACGCTTCGAAGGCCGTGCTGCTGGCCTTGGTGCTGCGGTTGCCGCGCAGCAGTTGGCGGCCGAAGAACACGCCGACTTCGCCGTGCGGCAAGCTGTCGGCGAGCAGCAGCGCCGACTGCAGGTTGGCCAGTGCGTCCGTGCGCGGCTCGACGAGCGGAACCTGCGCACCGGTGAGGATCACCGGTCGATCGGCGCCCTGCAGCATGAAGGACAGCGCCGACGCCGTCCACGCCATGGTGTCGGTACCGTGCAGCACCACGAAGCCGCGGTAGTCGTTCCAGCGCGTGACGAGCTCGCGGGCGATCGCGGTCCATTGCGCTGGCTGCAGGTTGGCGCTGTCGATCGGCTGTGCCAGTTCGACGAGATCGAAGGCGGGCAGGCCTGCCACGCCGTCCAGATGGCGCCGTAGCACCGCGCCAAAGCCCGGCATCGGACGATAGCCGTCCATGCCGCGCTCCATGCCGATGGTGCCGCCCGTGTGCAGCACCAGGATGCGCTCGTTCATGCCGGCTGCCTTTGCGGGGCGAGCATGGATTGCGGGCTGAGCAGCGCATCGAGTTCGGCCTCGCCAAGCAGGCCCTCGCCCAGCACCAGGGCGCGCACGGTGTCGCCGCTGTGCAGCGCCTGGGCTGCGATGCGCGAGGCGTTGGCGTAGCCGATGTGCGGCACCAGCGCGGTGATCACGCCGATGCTGTGCTCGACGTGGCGGCGGCACTGCTCGCGGTCGGCGCGGATGCCGCGGATGCAGCGTTCCTCCAGCATGCGGCAGGCGGCGTCGAGCATGCGTACCGAGGACAGCAGGTTGTAGACGATCAGCGGCTCCATGGCGTTGAGCTGGAGCTGGCCGGCCTCGGCCGCCATCGTTACCGCGAGGTCGTTGCCGATCACCTGGTAGGCGGTCTGATTCACTGCCTCCGGGATCACCGGGTTGACCTTGCCCGGCATGATCGACGAGCCCGGCTGCATCGGCGGCAGGTGGATCTCGCCGAAGCCGGTGCGCGGCCCGCTGGAGAGCAGGCGCAGGTCGTTGGCGAGCTTGGACAGCTTGACCGCGAAGCGCTTGAGCACGCCCGAGAAGAGCACGAAGGCGCCCATGTCCGAGGTCGCCTCGACCAGGTTGGCCGCGGGCACGATCGGCTTGCCCGAGATCTCGGCGAGATGGCGCACGGCGAGTGCGGCGTAGTCGGGGTGGGTGTTGATGCCGGTGCCGATCGCGGTGCCGCCGAGGTTGACCTCGCACAACAGGGTGCAGACCTCGCGCAGGCGGTCGATGTCTTCGCCCAGGTTCACTGCGAAGGCCTCGAATTCCAGGCCGAGCGTCATCGGCACGGCGTCCTGCAGCTGGGTGCGGCCCATCTTGATGACGTCGGCGAACTCGCGGCCCTTCGCTTCGAGGGCGCGCTTGAGGCTGGCGATGGCGTCCACCAGCGGCTCGACGGCGAACTGCAGGCCGACGCAGACCGCGGTCGGGTAGGCGTCGTTGGTCGATTGCGACATGTTCACGTCGTCGTTGGGGTGCAGGTGTGCATACGCGCCCTTGGGCTGGCCGAGCTTCTCCAGCGCGAGGTTGGCGATGACCTCGTTGGCGTTCATGTTGGTCGAGGTGCCGGCGCCGCCCTGGATCAGGTCGACGACGAAGGCCTCGTGCAGGTGACCGCCGATGATGTCCGAGCAGGCGGCGAGGATGGCGTCGGCCTTGTGCGCCGGGAGCAGCCCGAGTTCGTGGTTGGCGCGCGCGGCAGCGGCCTTGACCATGGCCAGCGCGTTGACGAGTGCCGGGAAGTGGCTGATGGGTACGCCGGTGATGGCGAAGTTGTCGACAGCGCGCTGGGTCTGGATGCCGTACCAGGTGGTGGCGGGCAGCGCCATGTCGCCGAGCAGGTCGTGTTCGATGCGGGTGTTCATGTTGGTGTGTTCCTGTGGCGGTGGCAGGCGCCGTGTGCGCCAGCCACCGGGAGTGGTCGGGTGAGGTCGCGGATCAGGCCTTGGCCGGAACCGGGTCCGCGGCGGGCGACTGGATCGCCGCGCGGTCTTCTTCCTCTAGGCGCCAGGCGTCGGCGTCGATGTCCAGGTCGCTGAAGCGTGTGGCGTCGAACACCGGCTCGGCGACGCCGGCGTCGATCTGCGCGTCGTAGTCGCGCATCAGGCGCAGTCCGGGCTTGAACAGCGCCGCGAGCGCAAGCAGGTTGGCGAGCGCGAGCAGGCCCATGGTCACGTCGGCGAAGGCGAACACGGTGCCGAGGTCGGTGGTGGCACCCCAGCCGCACAGTGCGATCACCACCGCGCGGTAGAGCACGACCAGCCCGCGGTTGCTGGCGTTGAACCAGCTCAGGCTGTTCTCGCCGAGGTAGTAGTTGTAGATGATGGTGGTGAAGCCGAACAGCATCAGCGCAACGCTTACGAATACCCGGCCCCATTCGCCGACGAGACCGGCCAGCGATGCCTGGGTGAGGGCTACGCCGCCGACCTGGGCTCCTGTGCCGGGTTGGTAGACGTCGCCGAGCAGCACGATGAAGGCGGTGCACGAGCACACGATCAGGGTGTCGATGAACACCGAGAAGGCCTGCACGATGCCCTGGCTGGCGGGGTGGCGCACGTAGGCCACCGCGGCGACGTTGGGCGCGCTGCCCAGACCGGCCTCGTTGGAGAACAGGCCGCGCTTGACGCCCATCACGATCGCCGCGCCGATGCCGCCGCCGATCGCGGGTTCGAGGCCGAAGGCGCTCTTGACGATCAGTGCCAGCACGCCCGGCAACTCGCCGAGGTTGAGCACCACCACCACCAGCGCTATGGCGATGTAGCCGACCGCCATCACCGGCACGAGCACCTCGGCCACCTTGGCGATGCGCTTGACGCCGCCGAAGATGATCGCGCCGACGATCACGGCGAGGATGCCGCCGGTCACGCTGACCGGGATGCCGAAGGCGTCGTTGATCGAGGTGGCGACCGAGTACGACTGCAGCGCGCTGAAGGCAAAGCCGAAGGTCAGCAGCAGCAGCACCGAATAGACCGCCGCCAGCCACTTCCAGCGCCGCCCCATGCCGCGGGCGATGTAGTGCGCGGGGCCGCCGCGGTAGGTGCCGTCAGGCTCGGCAGTCTTGTAGGCTTGGGCGAGCGTGCACTCGAAGTAGCTTGTGGCCATGCCGATCAGGCCCACCATCCACATCCAGAAGATGGCGCCGGGGCCGCCCAGCGTGATGGCGACGGCGACGCCGGCGATGTTGCCGCCGCCGACGCGGCCGGCCACGGACAGCATCAGGGCCTGGAAGGAGCTGACGTGGCCGTGCTTGTCACGTGCAAAGGCCTGATTGGCGCCGAGGATGCGGAACATGCGTCCGAAGTGGCGGAACTGCACGCAGCGCGAACCGATGGTGAACCACAGGCCGAGGCCGATCAGCACGACGATCAGCACCTTGGACCATAGCAGGTCATTGAGCAGGTCAAGCATGACGGCGCCCTCCCTGGCGGAGGTGGCAGGCGGCCAGGGCCGGGACGTGACACGGGTAGGCAGGCATGAGATGTCTCCTTGCTGCGCGGCGCGTGGCCGCTGTTGTCGTTTTCCCCCGCGCGAACGGCGGGAGCACGGACATTTCAGCAAGCCGCGGGCAGCACGGGAATTTGACGACCTGGCTCAAGCCGTTGCCAATGGGCGCACAAACTGCGCCATACTGCGACATATCCAAGGTGTGCCACCGACCGGGGCCGTACGCGTGAGCCGCCACTCCTGTTGCCCGCCGCGTCGCCCCTGGAGCCACCATGAACGAGGATTTCGCCCGCAACCTGCGCCTGTTGTGCAGCTACTACCGCTCCGTGGCCGAGGTCTGCCGCCGGCTCGACATCAACCGGCCGCAGTTCAACCGCTACCTGAGCGGGCGCTATCGGCCCTCGGCCCATACGCTGCGCCGGTTCTGCGCCTTCTTCGGGGTGGACGAGCACGAAATCATGATGCCCAGCGCGCAGTTCGAGCGCCTGGTGCAAGTCCGCCCGCGGCCGGTGGTGCCCGCCGTGGCGCACGCACCGGAGGCGGCGGATCTCGCCCACCTGAAGGAGATCGGTAGCGCAGGGCTGGACAAGTACCTGGGCTATTACTTCGAGACCTACCTGTCGATGGCCTGCCCCGGGCAGCTTCTGCGTACCCTGGTATGCCTGGAAAGGCGTGACGACCGGGTGTATTACCAGCGTACCGAGCGCCTCATCGAGCATCCGCGCGAGAAGGCCTACCATGGCATCTATCGCGGCCTGGCGCATTTCCTCACCGACCGGATCTTCCTGACCGACTACGAGACGCTGACTGGTCTGGAGATGACGCAGACCATCCTCTTCCCCTCGTTCAAGAACCGTGTCACCCGGCTCACCGGGCTCAAGCTGGGGGTGTCGGGCAGCGGCGAGCGCATGCCATGTTGCGCCCGGGTCGTGTATGAATACCTCGGCCAGGCCATCGAGGTCCGGCGCGCGCTGCGCCTGTGCGGCCTGTATCCGCTCGATGACACACGGGTGGATGAGGCGACGCGCCGGGCCGTGGCCAACGATATCGCAGCCGGCGAGTGGCATTTCCGCGCGCGCCACTGAGCGTGCGCGCGCACCTCGCCTGCACGGCTGGGCCTGGCTGACTGCCGTTCAGCGCTTCAGGAAGCGCTCGACTGCCGCGAGGTGTTCCGGCTCGTTGTGGCACATGCCCTGGAAGGCCGCGCACAGGTCGAGGAAGTCCTTGAGTTCGGTGCGCTGGGCCATCTTCATCAGGCGCTTGGTCAGGCGCAGCGCCTTGGGCGGCTGGGCGGCGAAGCGCGCGGCCATGTCGTGGGCGCGTGCCAGCAACTGCTCAGGCTCGACGACCTCGAGCGCGATGCCCAGGGTCTTCGCCTCCTCCGCACCGACGATGCGTCCCGACAGGGTGAGCTCGAAGGCCTGCTGGTAGCCGATCAGGCGCTGCATGAACCAGGCGCCGCCGTCGCCCGGGATGATGCCGAGGTTGAGGAAGGTCTCGCCGAACTTCGCCCGGGTGGAGGCGATGCGGATGTCGGCCATGTTGGCCAGATCAAAGCCGGCGCCGATTGCGGGCCCATTGACTGCGGCGATGATCGGCACCTCGACCGCCTGCAAGGCCAGCGGGATGCGCTGGATGCCGCGGCGGTAGCGGGTGGCGACCTCGGCCACATCGCCGGCAAAGTCGCCGCCGCGCTCGGCCATGTCCTTGATGTTGCCCCCCGCGGAGAAGGCTGAACCCTCGCCGGTGATCACCAGCACGGAGACCTCGTCGCAGCGGTTCACCCACTCGGCTACATCGACGATGTCGTCGATGAGTGCGGTGCCGGTGAGCGCATTGCGCACGTCGTCGCGCGCCAGGGTGAGGGTGGCGACGCGATCGTCGAGTTGCAGGCGGGCGTCCTTGAGGGCGGGCTGGGACATCATTCGGTCTCCTTTTGAGTGTCGCGCGCGGCGGGTTTCAGCGTGGCGTCCTGAGCGGATCGGGTAGCTTGAGGGTACCGGAGTCGGAGAAGCGCATGCCACCCGCCAGACCACCGGCGAGCCGGCCGCGCAGCGTGTAGGGTACTTCGGCCTTGGCCTCGCCTTCGATCACGCCGAGCGCCTGGCGTACCACGGCGATCGCCGATACCGACACCGGGATCTCGATCAGCGTCTCGCCGAAACGCGGCACGCTGCCCGCGCGATCGCTGACGCCGGTGGCGAAGGGCCGACCGTTGAGCTCGAGTTCGAGCGCGAGGCCGTCGAAGTCGATTGCCGAGTCGTTGGGGTTCTGCACCCGCATCCTGACCTTGAAGCGCATCTCCATGCCCTCGCCCGGGATGGGCTCCAGGCCGACGACGTTGATTCGAACCGGTTCGCGGTGCACCAGGCTGGCGCAGCCGCCGACCGCGAGCAGGGCAAGGACGACCAGTACCGCAGTGAGACTGCGGTAGCAGAGGTGTGCGAGGCGGATGGGGATGGCGGCATGCATGGGCGGAACTTCCATTGTGAAAGCCGGGCCTGGTCCATTCTACCTGCAGACGGGCCTCTGGCCAGGCGCGTGCCCATGCCGGCTCGCGCATGGGCAAAGGTCATCACCGAGGCAGGCACCGGCGTATCTCGCCAGGCGTGCGGTTTTCACTACCGGTGTTTCGGCAGCTGTCTAGAATCCAGTATGCGTAGCGCCCGCTGCGGCTGTGCATCGGTGAAGGAGTCCGAGTGATCGACCATACGCATCCGAGCCTCAATCTGCCGGCCGCTGGCGGCGCTGGACCGGCCGCCACCTCCGTGTTTGCCGACGGCGGGCTTGATGCGCTCGTCGATGCGTTGCCCGCGCTGGTGTGGGTAAAGAGCCCCGACGGTGTGTTCCTGCACTGCAACCGCCAGGTCGAGGCCTTGCTTGGCCGGTCCCGTGACCAGATCCTCGGGCGGACGGACGCTGATTTCTTTGCCGAAGCAGAGGCCGCAGCCTTTCGCGCGGACGATCTGCGGGCCCTGGCCGCCATGCAGCCCGTGAGCCGTGAGGAGTGGCTCACCTTTGCCCGCGACGGCCACCGTGAGCTTGTCCTCACTACCAAGGCGCCCCTGCACGGCGCGGATGGACGCCTCATCGGCGTTCTCGGCATTGCCCACGACGTCACCCACGAGCGGCGCATGCGGGCCGCACTCGATCTGCTTGCCGCAGATTCCACTCCGCGTACCGGGGTCGCCTTCCATGAGCGCGTGTGCCGGCACCTGGTTGAGGCGCTCGATGCCGACTACGTGTTCGTCGGTGCGGTCGACGCGGTCGGCGAGCGGGTCAATGCGGTCGCCGGCTGGTCGAGCGCGGGGCGCATGCAGGCCTTCGACTACGCGCTTGCGGACTCGCCCTGCGAGCATGTGATCGGGCGGGCGCCCTGCGTCTATGCCGAGGGCGTCGCGATGCGCTTCCCGCGCGACGAGGCGCTCGTACGCAAGGGTATAGAAGGCTATTGCGCGGTGCCGCTGATCGATCATGCCGGGCACCCGCTGGGGCTGCTTGCGCTGCTCAGCCGGCGTCCATTGGCCCAGCCGCAAGTGGTGCTCGACCTGCTCCAGATCTTCGACGCACCGGTCAGCGCGGAGCTCGAGAACAGCCGCAATCTGTCCGCCCTGCGGCGGCGGGTGTCGCTCGAGCAGACCCTGGCACGCATCTCGGCGCGCATCGTCGGTGCCGAGCATGAGCGCCTCGACGAGGTGATCGTCGAGGCGCTCGGCGAGCTCGCCGGCCATGCGCGTGCCGATCGAGCCTACGTGTTCGCGGTCGCGGAGGACGACGCCCACGCCTGCAATACCCATGAGTGGTGCGCGCCGGGGGTGTCGACGCAGATCGGCAGCCTGCAGCAGGTGCGTTTCGATCACGAGCTGCTGTTCGCACGTACGCTGAGGGCGTTCGACTGCGTCGATATCGAGGACGTGGAGGCGCTGGACGATGAGGCTCGCCTCGACCGCGAGATACTGCTGGCGCAGGGCATTCATTCCACGCTGGCAGCGCCGATGCGCTCGAACAAGCGCCTGTCCGGCTTCATCGGCTTCGACTCGGTGCATGCCCGGCGACGCTGGGCCGACGAGGAGAAGGCCTTGCTCGCGCTTGCCGGCGACGCCATCCGCAACGCGCTCGAGCGCCGCGATGCCGAGCGCCGGCTGCGCCAGAGCGAGGCGCGCTTCCGCCAGCTGTTCGAGAAGATCCCCAACATCTCGGTGCAGGGCTACGATGCCCAGCGCAAAGTGATCTTCTGGAACGAAGCGAGCACCGCGCTGTATGGCTTCAGTGCCGAGGAAGCGCTCGGACGCAGGCTGGACGAACTGCTGATTCCGCCCGAGATGCGTGCTGACCTCGAGGTTTTGCATCGCGACTGGATCGAGAAAGGCGTCGAGATCCCTGCAGGGGAGCTCAACCTGCTGCGCAAGGATGGCAGCAGCGTGCCGGTTTTCTCCAGCCACGTCATGCAGCGCAACGCTGATGGTGAGTTCGAGATGTACTGCATCGATATCGACCTCACCGAGCAACGCCAGGCGCAGGCCAGCCAGCGCCTGGCGGCGAGCGTGTTCTCGTATGCCCGCGAGGGCATCCTGATCACCGACGGGCAAGGCCTGATCGTCGACGCCAACGAGGCCTACTGCAGGCAGTGCGGCTATACGCGCGAGGAGATCCTGGGTCATCCGGCGGGGATGTTCCAGTCGGGGCGACATGGTGCGGAGTTCTACGCCGTGATGAGGCGAAGCCTGAGCGAGCGCGGTTTCTGGAGTGGCGAGATCTGGAACCGGCGCAAATCCGGTGAGCACTACCCGGCGCTGCTCACCATCAGCGCGGTGCCGGACGCCGGCGGTGAGGCGCTGCGCTATGTTGCCCTGTATGCCGATATCGCAGCGCAGAAGGCGCACGAGGCCGAGCTCGAGTTCCTCGCCCACCACGACGCCCTCACCGGCTTGCCCAACCGGGCGCTGCTGCGCGACCGCCTTGAGCAGGCCATCGCGCAGGCCCGCCGCCGCGAGCAGCGCGTGGCGGTGGCCTACCTCGACCTCGACGGTTTCAAGCTGGTCAATGACCAGCATGGCCACGCGCTCGGCGACCGCCTGCTCAAGCAGTTCGCCGGCGGCATGCGCGCGGCCTTGCGTGAGGGCGACACCATCGCACGCCTCGGCGGTGACGAGTTTGCGGCCGTGCTCGTCGATGTCGGCGAGCATGGTGCCTTCGTGCCCTTCGTGATGCGCTTGCTCGATGTCGTGTCCCGCCCGGTGGACATCGATGGCGTGCGACTGCAGTTGTCGGCCAGCATCGGCGTCAGCTTGTTCCCACAGCCCGATGTCGTCGATGCCGACCAGTTGTTGCGCCAGGCCGACCAGGCGATGTACCAGGCCAAGCTGGCCGGCAAGAACCGCTTCTGCATCTTCGATACCGAGCTCGATCGCAGCGTGCGCGGCCATCATGAGACGCTGGCCCAGGTCGCCGCGGGTCTCCGCAGGGGCGAGTTCGAGCTCTTCTACCAGCCCAAGGTCAACATGCGTACCGGTGCGGTGATCGGGCTGGAGGCGCTGATCCGCTGGCATCACCCGCAGCGCGGCCTGCTTTCACCGGGCGCCTTCCTCGCCGATGTCGAGGCCAGCCCGCTTGCCGTGGAGCTCGGTGAATGGGTCATCGATACCGCGCTCGCCCAGCATGTGAGTTGGCGCGAGCAGGGACTGGACCTGCCGGTCAGCGTCAACATCTCGGCCGAGCACCTGCAGCGCGCGGACTTCGTCGCCCGCCTGGAGGCCTTGCTCGGACGTCAGCGCGACATTGGCCCCGGGCGTCTCGAGATCGAGGTTCTCGAAACCAGCGCGCTCGGCAACCTCGAGCATGTCGCAGAGGTGATCCGCGGCTGCCGGCGCCTCGGCGTGCGGTTTGCGCTCGACGACTTCGGCACCGGCTATGCGTCGCTCGCCTACCTCAAGCACCTGCCGGCCGACGTGCTCAAGATCGACCAGACCTTCGTGCGCGACATGCTCGAGGACCCCGATGACCTGGCGATCCTGGAAGGCGTCATCGGCCTGGCCAAGGCCTTCCGCCGTCAGGCGGTTGCCGAAGGGGTGGAGAGCATCGTACATGCGCGCCGCCTGCTGTTGCTGGGGTGCGAGTTTGCCCAGGGCTACGGTATTGCGCGGCCGATGCCTGCGGCCGCCGTACCCGTGTGGGTGACGGCCTGGCGACCGGATCCATCCTGGCAGAGTGCGGCTGAACTCGGCCGCGACCAGGTGCTGCTGTTGTATGCCGGGGCCGAGCTTGCACACTGGTGCGCTTTGGCTGCGGCGGCGCTTGGCAACCAGGGCGCGGAGGTGCCTGCGTTCGACATCGAGGGCAGCGCCTTCGGGCGTTGGCTGGCCGCAGAGCGTGCGTCCGGCGCTGTCGACGCACCGGCCTGCGAAGCCCTGCAGGATGAACTCGCCCAACTGGCGCAGCTGTGCGAGCGCTGTGCTGGCGCGCCTGCTGCCGCCGGCAGTCGTCCATCCCTGATTGCGGAGCTGGGCGCACGCCGAGCCGCAATCGAGAGCGCGCTCGACGCCGTGCTTCGCGCTGGCTGAGTCCGGTTACGTCAGAACCCGGATCCGGGCTGTTGCAGGAAGGCGACTTCATCCGCCGTCGATTCGCGGCCCAGGGCTGCGTTGCGATGGGGAAAGCGGCCGAAGCGGTCGATGATCTCCAGGTGACGGCGCGCGTAATCGACATAGCCATCGAAGGCGGGCCGCTCTGCCGCGCCAAGGCCCGAGGCGAGCACGTCGAAGAGACGGACGGCTTCGCGCTGATCGGCCAGATCCTCGGAGTGCTCCAGTGGCAGATACAGGAACACGCGCTCGATCGGGCGCGCATCGAGGTCGAGGCCGAGCCTGATCGTGTCCCGCGCCCAGCGCAGTGCGAGCACGTCGAAGGCGAAGGCGGCAGCTTGCCCGCGCCAGATATTGCGTGGGAACTGGTCGGTAAGCAGGATCAGCGCAAGCCGGCCGCGCAGCGTACCCAGCCAGCTGTCCAGCTCGCCGGCACCCGCTCGGCCGACGAGCGCTGCGAAGCGCTGGCGCATGTCGGCGTCGACCTCGGCCTGTTTCCGCCACCATAGTGCGGACTGACGTTCGATGATGGCTGTCTGCGCGGTCGTGTCGGCGTCCGGGCCGAACCAGAAGGCGTGGATTGAGTCGGGCGTGTCCAAGCGGGACCTCCTGCGGGCGGGCGGTACGGACACCATAGCGCAGTCGACCGTCCGTGTCTGCGAGCTCGGTGCGGTATGGAGTTCGCGTTCGAGCGCGGGAAATCCGGCAATAATCGGGCATTCACCGTGCCTGCCTACCGACCGTGACGTCCTCGCCCCCGATTGCCCGCCCACTCTCCGCACTGCGCGGCCTGTTGCCATTCCTGCGCCCGCATCGTGGCCGGGTGGCCCTGGCCTTCGTGCTGCTCTGCCTCGGTTCGGCCGCGATCCTCGTCGTGCCGCTGGCTTTCCGCGACCTGATCGACGCGGGTTTTGGCGGCGATGTGGCGGGGGCCGGGCTATTCGGTGCGCAGGGCCTGGACGGCCGCTTCGTGGCGCTGGTCGGCCTCGCGCTGTTCTGGGCGGTGGTGGTCGCGGCGCGCTACTACACGGTGTCCTGGATCGGCGAGCGCGTCACGGCCGACCTGCGCAGCGCGGTTTATGCCCGCGTGCTGCATCAGTCGCCACAGTTCTTCGAGACCTTGCAGACCGGCGAAGTGCTCTCAAGGCTCACGGGCGACACCACCCTTGTGCAGACCGTCGTTGGCAGCTCGATCTCGATGGGCTTGCGCAGCCTGTTCCAGTTCGTCGGCGGCATGCTCATGCTGGCGGTGACCAGCGTGCAACTGTTCGGCCTCATCGTCGGCCTGATGACTGTGCTGGCCTTGCCCATCGCCGTCATTGGCCGGCGCGTGCGCCGGCTGTCGCGCGCGTCGCAGGACCGCATCGCCGATGCCTCGGCCCTGGCCGGCGAGATCCTCAACGCCATGCCGACGGTGCAGGCCTTCACCCAGGAAGCGAACGAGGCGCGGCGCTTCGCTGCGCGCAGCGAGACCGGGTTTCAGGCTGCCGTGCAGCGTACCCGCGTGCGCGCCCTGCTCACCGCGCTCATCATCGCGGCGGTGATGGGCACGATCATCTTCGTGCTGTGGATCGGCGCGCGCCAGGTACAGGCGGGCACACTGTCGGTGGGCGAACTCGGCGCCTTCCTCATCTATGCCGCGCTGGTGGCGGGTGGGGTGGGCACGCTGGCCGAGGTGTGGGGCGACGTCATGCGTGCAAGCGGCGCCACCGAGCGCCTGATGGAACTGCTGCACGCCGAGCCGGCGATCCGGGATGGCGACGCGGCCCGCGCCGGCGAGGGCGCCCGCGCCACGCCCTCAGCCCACGCCGCCCTGCCCGCGATCGCGTTCGACCACGTCGTGTTCTGCTACCCGGCACGCCCGGGCGTGCGCGCGATCGACGACATCTCGCTGCAGATCGCACCCGGCGAGCGGATTGCGCTCGTCGGCCCCTCGGGCGCCGGCAAGACCAGCCTGTTCCAGCTCCTGCTGCGCTACTACGAGGCGAGCGCGGGCTGTATCCGTATCAGTGGCAGCGACATCCGCGCGTTGTCGCTGCATGCGCTGCGCGCCGGGATCGCGATCGTGCCGCAGGACCCTGTGATCTTCTCGGCAAGCGCGCTGGAGAACATCCGCTACGGCCGTCCCGACGCCAGCGACGCCGAGGTGATCGCCGCCGCCCGCGCCGCGGCTGCCGACGAATTCATCGCCCGCCTGCCCGAAGGCTACGCCAGCTTCCTCGGCGAACGCGGCACCCGGCTCTCGGGCGGCCAGCGCCAGCGCATCGCGATCGCGCGTGCGATCCTCAAGGGTGCGCCCATCCTGCTGCTCGATGAAGCCACCAGTGCGCTCGACGCCGAATCCGAAATCCTGGTGCAGCAGGGCCTGGCCGCCGCGATGCGGGGGCGGACCACGCTCATCATCGCCCACCGCCTGGCCACGGTGCAGAAGGTGGACCGCATCGTGGTGATGGACGCCGGCCGCATCGTCGAGACCGGTACCCCGGCCGACCTGCGCCGCCAGGGCGGGCTGTATGCACGGCTGGCGGCGCTGCAGCTGGAGGCGTGAGGAGGGCGGCGCGGGGCCCTACGGCAGCGTGCGCTCGCGCACATAGCGTGGAAAGCGTGGTTGCCCGCCGGGGGTAAGTTCGCGGTAGCGGTAGGTGACCAGCGTGCCGATGGCGGGCGGGGTGTTGCGCAGGGCGTCGGTCAGGCCGCTGCCTATGCGAAAGCGGCGGCCGTCGTCGGTCTCGACCTCCAGTGCGCCGACCTTGCCCTGCAGCCGGCCCTTGCCGGGGATGTAGCCGACGACGCGGGCTTCGGCGTCGAGCCATGGGGTGAGCTTGAGCAGGGCGTCGCTGCGGCCGGGCTGCCAGTGGGCGTCGGCGCGGTGCAGCATGAGTCCCTCTCCCCCGCCGGCGATGGTGTCGTCGAGCAGGCGCTGCAGTGCTGCGCGGTCGGTGACCCGGCGCTGCTCCACGACCTGGAGCCAGGGCCGGTCGACCGCCATGACGAGGGCCTGGAGCGCCTGCAGACGGGCGCTGAAGTCGCCCGCCCCGGCGGGCTGGTCGAACACCATGTAGCGCACCGCGCGCCAGCCCGGGTGCAGTGGGTCGGCGCGGCGGATGAGGCCGGAGAGTTCGTCGAAGCGCTGGCGGCCCAGCCACAGCTCGCCGTCGAGCGGCGTGTCGGGCAACCCGGCAACGAACCAGTCGGGCGCGACGATCGGCCGCCCGCTGCGGAAGCGCAACTGGCGGCCGTCCCACAGCGCGCGTACGCCGTCGAGCTTTTCGCTGATCCAGTACTGGGCCGGGTCGATGGTCTCGTCGTAGCGCAGCGCGAGCATGGGGGTGGGCGCCGGTGGCGTGTGCGGGTCGGCCCAGGCCGCGCCGCTGATCGCGGCCACCAGCAGCGCCAGGATCAATCTACGGTGCGTCCGGGCAGGCCCGAGTCGCGATGCAGCGTTTATTGGCAGTCGGGGGCGTTGAGCGCCCGTGGGTGCGGGCGCGCAGGCGGTGCAGGCCCGCTGGGCAGTCCTGGGGGCCGTCTTTGGGGTGGTGGGTGGACGCGGCATGAGCATTTGTGCTTTCAATGACGAAGGCATTGTACGTGGCGCCGTCCGGATCATCCATATCGAATATCAGAGGATGGCGACGTGGGCCTCATGCGCGCGGCGCGGGCGGAACTGGCGGGTGTCGCGGTAATACGCGGCGCAATCGTTTTCGGGCGTCATGCCGGGGATGCCGAGCAGTGGCAGGGGTGACAGGCTGCGCGGGCTGAAGTCGCCGATCATGGTGGCGAACGCGTGGGCGAGCCAGGCGTCGGTGTCGGCCAGCGCTGCGTCCGCCGGCAGCGCCAGCCAGTCGGGTGCGACCCTGCGGTAGAGGGCTTTCGCGCACAGGCCGAAGAAGGGGGCGCGCAGCAGCGCCCAGGTGGCGTGTCCGAAGACGAGAAAGCGGGTGGTCCGTGCGAGGCGCTGGCGGCGATCCCAGAGCGCGGCTTCCCACTCATGCGCGGCGAGCAGCGCGGGGATCTCGGTATCGGCCGACACCACCACGATGCCGCATTCGTCGAACTGGGTCAGTGCATCGCGGCGCGGCCCGCGCCCGGAAAGGCCCGCCGCCGTGCGGGTCTGCAGTTCTTCGACATGCAGGCGGTTGAGCGTGGCCTTGGTGCGCGGCCATGCGCACCAGGCCAGCGCATTGAAGAAATCGTGCCAGTCGCCGCTGCGGGTCGGCACCTCGCCGCGGGCGAAGATGTGCGCCTCGTAGCCCGCAGGCGTATCCCCGGGCGGCACGAAGCGGATCGGCGCCCCGCCACCGCTGCGGGTGCCCGGGGCCGCCTCGGCGAGCAGGGCGTCGAGCGCCGCGTGGTCAGGCAGGCCGGTGCCGGCGCAGCGTTCGAGCCAGCGCCCGATCGGTGCGAACAGAGGCTTTGTAGCGAGACTTGCGGGATGGTGATCTGCGGTGCTCATCCTCGCATTGTGCCTTCTCCAAACCGCCCGTTACTGGAAACTCATCTGAGCCGTATGCGCTTGACAAGCGGGGAGTAGAGCGATAAAAATGACAAAAGCCTAGATGAGAATAAATACTATTTACGGGCGTGGGGCAACACGCAGATTCGCTGGCGTCTTGGTGGCCTTGTCTGATGGTCCTCGTGTTTGGGCAAGCACGTCAGTGTGCGTGCGGCCTGGTGCCGCGCCAGCGCTCTCGAACCCGGCTGGCCGGACTTGGCGGTCCTGATGCTGCCTAAGTGTTTCATTGATAAGGAGTGATCATGTTCAAACGGTTTCGATTCCTGGGTGCAGGGCTGCTCGCATTGAGCTTGCTTGCACCGGGGGCGCATGTGTTTGCTCAGCAGGATGGCATGCAGGGCGTCCAGGCCGACGCAGCCGCCACCGACTGGCGGCGGCTGTTGCAGGTGACCAGCATCGAGCGGATGGTGCGGGAGCTGCCCATCTATTTCAGGCAGGGGCTCGACCAGGCCAGGGCTCAGGGGGCGGCGGTGCCTCCCGAGGTCGAGGCTGCGCTCAAGGCTGCGGCTGACGAGGTGTTTGGCTTCGAGGGCCTGCAGCAGGCGGTCACCGCCCACCTGCAAGCCAGCCTGAGCGCAGAGCAGCTGGCCGATTGGCTGGGCTTTTATGCGACGCCGCTGGGCAGGAAGCTGACCGCCGCCGACGAGCACGCGGCCTCGCCGGCCTTCCAGCGCGAGATGATGGAGCGGGCGCCGCAGATCATGGAGACGCTCAGCCAGGATGCCAGCCGGATGGCACTGCTGCAGTCCTGGCTGCAGGCCACCGATGCGGTGGAGCAGGCCACCAACATGGCGCTGCAAAGCCAGCTGGCGCTGGAGTGGGGTTTGATCTCGACCCTGCCCCAGGGCACGGCGAGACCCAGCTTCGACGAGGTGCAGAGCCACATGAATGCACAGCGTTTTGCGATGCGGGCACAGATGGCTCAGATGCTGCTCGTTCACTCTGCCGCCGCGTACCAGGAGTTCGATACGGAGGAACTCGGACAGCTGCTGAAAAGGGCGAACAGTCCGGCTGGTCGGGCACTGTATATCGAATTCGGCACCCGCTTCTACCAGACCCTGGCGGCCCTGTCCGAGGTGGTCGGAGAGGCCGCCGGGCGGCGGCTGGGGCAACGACCCGTTTGAGAGGATGATGCCCGGGGCCGGATTGATTGCAGTTGCTGCGCCATCCGGGTGATCGAAACCCCTTGCGAGCTGTGACGTCGGTGGCCGGATGCTAGCCGACGCGCAGCCGTACGCCGACGAGCGAGTCGTACGGCTCGCCTTCATGCAGTCGGAGCAGGCGCTATGGCCGTGAACGGCGCATCTGCGTTATTGCAATTGACATGCATTTGTTCGGGGGGGGGGTATAATCCATTTAAGATAAAAAACGCCAATGGAATAATTTAATCGTCATGATTTCTCGCTGTCGCCTTGCCGGCCTGCTTCTGGCCGTTTCCCCTGCGGCTTGGGCCGACCTGCCGCTCACCGTGGAAGACCTCATCACCGACAAAGGCAAGGTCAAGCTCGATCTGTCGTTGGCCTACGCCAACATGGACCGCAGTGGCGTGTCGACGGGTGAGCCGATCATCGTCCAGACCGGGCCCACCTCGTTCGTAACCGTGCCTACGCTCGTGGGCGAGCGCATCGGCAACAGCGACACCCTGGTCGCCACCTTCGGCATGCGCTATGGCCTGACGGCCAAGGCCGAGGTTTATGCCCGCATGAGCAGCCTGTCGTCGAGCCACCGCAGCAGCGGCGTGGGCGGCACGACATCGAGCAGTGAAGCGGGTTTCGCCGATGCCTGGGCGGGCGTCAACTACCAGTTCAAGCAGGATGACGACGGCCCTGCCGTGCTCGGTTTCGGGGAGATCGCCCTGCGCGAGAAACATCGCCACAGCAGCGCCAGCTTCAAGTCGGCCATGCTGGGCGTCACCACCTACACGGCCATCGACCCGATCGTGTTCTCCTTGACCGCCGCCTACCGCTTCAACCAGAGCCGCCGCGACGGCACGCAGGACTACCGGCCCGGCAACCTGCTGCTGCTCAACCCCTCGGTGGGTTTTGCGGTGAACGACCGCGTGACGCTGACCACCGGCGTGCAATGGACGCGCCGCCAGGCCGACCGCTTCGACGGCCAGCGCCAGGGCATCGACCGCACGGCTACCGATCTGCTGCTGGGGGTCGGTTACGGCGTTGCCCGCGGCAACACGCTCAACACCACGTTCAAGGTCAACGCCTCGGGGCGCAGCGGCACGGAACTGCGGGCGAACTGGCTGTACACGTTCTGATCGCTGGCGCGGCGTGCAGGAGTGCGAAGGTAGCGCGAGAAAGTCGGGCGGCAAGCCGCCCGGGACAAATTGCCGGTGCCGCAAACACCGTCAATGGGTGCCTCGGGAGTCTGTTTCGAGGCTTGTTGTTGTACTTCGTGACATGAAGGAGTCTATATGAAGCAGTTCAAACACGCAGCGGTGGCGCTGGCCATGGTGGGCATGCTGTCGGCCCAGGCAAACGCCAGCGAGGTGCAGGTGCAGAACCTGCAAGCCGCGCAACCGGTTGCGGCGTTCAGCCAGACGGACATCGACGCGATGTTCGAGCAGGCGGGGCAGCCGATGCAACTGGCGGCGCTGTCGCAGCAGGAGATGAGGGAGACAGAAGGGGCGGTCTGGTGGTACATCCTCTACGACGCCCCACCTTTAAGTGCTGCCGCTTGGACGGTTTATCAGTCGTCCGCATACATGCCTCTTTACCACGCAGGAATGGCAACGATTGAGGTACTGGACCGCTTGGGCTTGTAATGCATGGAGCCTTGCCCCAGTGAATACTGGGGCAAGCGACGGTCAAAAATGAAAATACTCTCCCTTCTGAAGCGACTGATTGGCATTGGTGCCGATGCTGGTCATCATCTCGCCAACCTGGTTACATTTGTGCTGGCCGTGATTATTTTGCTCGTATGGGCAGGAGCATATTTCTTAGCCTGGCTGCGCGGCCTCGTCTGACTCAGGAAACGGTGTGTTCTCACTGTTCGCGCTTTCGCAGATAGGTCTTTGATCTTTTTACTAACGGGGTGTTGTTTAGTAGGCTTTCCAGCATCCCCATAAGGGTTGTACGGCATTCTTGCCCGGATGACCCCTTTCTCCCTGATGCATTGGTCGCGGCATGTCGCTAGCCGCCGCAAACCGGTACTGGCCTTGTGTCTCGGATTGAGTGCGTGGGTCATGCTTGCGGGGTTTGGGCTACATGACTCTCGCACGGAAGAAGCGGCGAATCCGGTAGTCATTGTGCTGCTCGGATTGCTTTGCCTTGGAGCACTCATACTCGTCTATTCCGCTACAAGCGGAAGCACTGAATTGGTCAGCGTCGGAATGCTAAATACTTCTCTCTCCCTCTTCCTTCTACGCAAACTTCCCTTATCGCGCCTTGATTTTCCGCGTTGGCAATCGGGACTGGCCATCACGCTCATCGGCCTGCTGATCGGCCTCGATCCGAGCTTGCGCGCCGCGCCACCCGACATGCCCGTACCGCCGTTGTGGCTGGCCGTGGGCATGGGCCTTCTCACAACCTGGGTGGCGTTTCTGATCATCGTCGGCGTGCTGCGCTGGTGGATGAGGCGCGGTGGCCGCTGGGACGGCCAGGGCGATCTGTTCAACCTGGTGGCAGCGTCGTGGCTGGTGGCCGATGCCCTGGGTGCGGGCTTGTCGGCGCTCGGGGTCGCCCCGCTATTCACCTTTCCGCTGTGGCTGTATTCGGTGTGGGTTGGGGCCAATGCGCTGTCGGGCGCCATTCCCAAGGCGAGCCTGGGCTACAGCATCGGCGGCATCGTCCTCGGGCTGATCCCGGCCATGCTGGCCTCTATGGTCGTGTTCGCGGTGCTCGGCATCGTGCTGGCCATGCTCGGGGTTGTCCCGCTGCCGCCTCCGGGCGCAGGGCCGGCGGGCATGGGTTGATGCGACCCTTGCACAGGCGCCTCATCGCCATCGCTGCGCTGCCCATGATCAGCACCATGGTGTTGGCGGATACTCTCGGCACGGCGGACGCAGGCCCGCCCCGGCGTGCCGAAGGCGTCCTGCTCGTCACCCACTCCGTCCATCGCATCGTCCCGGTGCAAAGCTGGAAGACGCGCCGCGACGCGCGCATCGTCAAGCAGGACTTGGACTACTCTTGCGGCGCGGCGTCCCTGGCAACCTTGCTCAACAGTTTTTACGGCCAGAACGTCACTGAGGAAGCCTTGCTCAAGGCCATGGACAAGGGCGATGGCCGGGCCAGCTTCGACGATATGGCGCGCGCCTTGCCGGAGTTCGGGTTTCGGGCGCAGGGCTTTGCTGCGAGCTGGGAGCAGCTTTCACGGCTCAGGATGCCCGTCGTCGTGTATGTGAAGCACCGCAAGGACGACCATTTCACCGTTTTGCGCGGCATCAGCGGCGACACGGTGTGGTTGGCCGATCCGTCGCTGGGCAATCGCACCTATAGTCGCGCTCAGTTTCTGGCGATGTGGCAGACGCGCGAAGACGCGGACGATGGATTGGCGGGCAAGTTTCTGGCGGTGCTGCCCGTCGATTCGGACGGCGTACCGCCCAACGATTTCTTCACCCGAGCGCCGCGCCGCCAGAGCGCCAATGCAACGGCGCAGCTCGCGTTTCGCGTGCAGCCGTAACCGTGGCATCCGGAGGGTCCGAAGTGATACCGAGGCCGGCTACCCGCCCATGGCGTGTGTTGGCAAAGCGGGTCAGCCAGATCCTGCACACGGTGTGGGATCCGCTCAGTATCGACTCCGAGCCTGGCGCACAGACGGAGTACTACGACTATGTGCCGGAGATCGTCCGTCTGCTTGTGTGTGATGCATCCGCTGATGGGATCGCCGCGCGGATCGAGGCTATCAGGCGCGAGCACATGGGCCTGCCCGGAGATGAAGCGCGCGACCGCCAGGTGGCGGTGATGCTGATCGCCTTGACCGCGCGTCGCCCGCCGCTCGCCTCAGGCCGCCTTTTCTGCCGGTGCTTCTGCGCGCGCCGGCTGTAGGCGATTGATGCCGCTGATGATGGCGCGGATCGAGGCGGTGACGATGTTGCCGTCTACGCCCACGCCGTAGCGGTCGCCGCCTTGTCCGCCGGCCTCGGTGAGCTCGAGGAAGGCGCAGGCCTGGGCGTTGCCGCCGTCCTCGCTGGGGGTGATCGAGCGCTCCTCGAAGCTGCGCACCTGGACGTCGATGCCGGCGCCGCGCAAGGCGTGGATGGCGGCGTCGATCGGGCCGTTGCCCTCGCCGACGAGCAGGTGTCGGGTGCCGCCGATCTCCACCACCAGGCGGATGCCCTGCGCCTCGCCGTGCTCGAACAGATGGTGCTCGACGTAGCGAACCGGCGCGACGGTGTCGAGGTAAGTGCTGCGGAAGAGGTTCCAGATTGCCGACGCCGACATTTCGCCGCCGCTGGCGTCGGTGACCTGCTGGACCTCGCGCGAGAATTCCACCTGCAGCCGACGCGGCATGACGATGCCGTACTCGGTCTCGAGCAGGTAGGCGATGCCGCCTTTGCCGGACTGGCTATTCACCCGGATCACGGAGTCGTAGCTGCGGCCGACGTCGGCGGGGTCGATCGGGAGGTAGGGTACGTTCCACGGGGTGTCCGCCTTGTGGGCGGCGAATCCCTTCTTGATGGCGTCCTGGTGGGAGCCGGAGAAGGCCGTGAATACGAGATCCCCCACATAGGGGTGGCGTGGGTGGATGGGCAACTGGTTGCAGTACTCGACGGTGCGCGCAACCGCGTTGATGTCGGAGAAATCGAGCCCGGGCGCGACGCCCTGGGTGTACATGTTGAGCGCGAGGGTGACGATATCGACGTTGCCGGTGCGCTCGCCGTTGCCGAACAGGCAACCCTCGACGCGGTCGGCGCCGGCCATCATGCCGAGTTCGGCTGCGGCGATGCCGCTGCCGCGGTCGTTGTGCGGGTGGAGCGAGAGCACGACGCTGTCGCGGCGCTCGAGCTGGCGATGCATCCACTCGACCTGGTCGGCGTAGACGTTGGGCGTGGCGACCTCGACCGTGGCGGGGAGGTTGATGATGACCTTGTTGTCCGGCGTCGCGCCCCATTCGGCGGTGACGGCGTCGCAGACTTCCTTGGCGAAGTCGAGCTCGGTGGCGGAGAAGGTCTCCGGGCTGTACTCGAGGCGGATCTCGGTGCCGCACTCGGCCCTCATCTGCGCGCCGATCTGCTTGATCAAGCGCACGGCCGACACCGCGAGCGCAACCACCTGGGGCTTGTCCATATTGAACACGACTTCGCGGAAGGTGGGCGAGGTGGCGTTATAGACGTGGATGATCGCCCGTGGCGCACCGCGTACCGACGCCATGGTGCGGCGGATGAGGTCCTCGCGCGCCTGGGTGAGCACCTGGATGGTGACGTCCGCCGGGATGTGGCCGCCCTCGATCAGGGTGCGTACGAAGTCGAAGTCGGTCTGCGAGGCGGACGGAAAGCCGACCTCGATCTCCTTGAAGCCGATGTCGCACACGGTGCGGAACATGCGCATCTTGCGCTCGACGTTCATGGGCTCGAACAGCGCCTGGTTGCCGTCGCGCAGGTCGGTGCTCATCCAGATCGGCGCACGGTCGATGACCTTGTTCGGCCATTGGCGGTCGGCGAGTGCGATCGGGGCAAAGGGGCGGTACTTGGCGGCGGGGTTCTGCAACATCATGGCGCGGTCCTCGGGGGCGTGGCGTGATTCGATGGAGGAGAGTTTACGCGCCGAGCCGCGGCAGACGATTGCGTTGTTGCAGTGCGATTCGGTGTTTGCCGGCAGAAAAGTTCACGAAACGGAAGTTTGGTGCAACAATCTACCATTCATGAACAATGGGGCGCCTGATCATGCAGCTTGACCGCTATGACCGCCAGCTTCTGGATATGTTGCAGCAGGATGGTCGAATCAGCAACCAGGAGCTCGCCGACCGTATCGCGTTGTCACCTTCGGCCTGCCTGCGGCGATTGCGCGCGCTGGAGGAGTCCGGCCTGGTGATCGGCTACCGCGCGCTGCTCGATGCAAAGAAGCTCGGCCTGTCGCTGATGGCGCTGATCCACATCTCGATGGACCGCCACACGCCCGAGCGCTTCTCGCATTTCGAGGCCGAGGTCGAGAACATTCCGCAGGTGCTCGAGTGCCTGCTCATTACCGGTCAGGATGCCGACTACCAGCTGAAGGTCGTCGTCACCGATATGGACGGCTACCAGGAACTGCTGCTGAACCGCATTACCCGCATTCCCGGTGTCACCGGGGTGCATTCGAGCTTCGTGCTGCGGCGGGTGATCGACAAGACGGCGCTGCCGCTGGGCAGCGCCTGATCGTTGCTTACTTGCCGGCGTTCGCTTACTGCCCGGCGTTGGGGAAGAAGAGCTGCTCGCCAGCGATCCTGTACGAGGCGATCGCTTCCTGACCGGCGGGCGATACGACCCAGTCGACGAAGCTGCGCGCTTCGGCTTCCTTGACGTGTGGGTGGCGCGCCGGATTGACGACCATCACGCCGTACTGGTTGAACAGCCGGGTGTCGCCCTCGACCAGGACTGCGAGGTCGGCGCGGTTCTTGAAGCTGAGCCAGGTGCCGCGGTCGGTGAGGACATAGGCGCCGCTCGATGCCGCCATGTTGAGCGCCGGCCCCATGCCGCAGCCGCATTCCTTGTAGCCACTGCCCTTGTCCTCCAGGCCGGCGGCTTTCCAGTAGCGCAGTTCGGCCGCGTGGGTGCCGCTCTTGTCACCGCGCGACACGAAAGGGGCTCCGGCGGCGGCGAGCTTCTGCAGCGCAGCGGCGATGTCATTGCCTGCCGCGCTTGCCGGGTCGCCCTTGGGGCCGACCAGCACGAAATCGTTGTACATCACCTGGCGGTGCGCTACGCCGTGGCCCTCGTCGACGAATTTCTGCTCGGCCGCAGCGTCATGCACGAACACCACGTCGGCGTCGCCGCGGCGGCCCACATCCAGCGCCTGTCCGGTACCCAGCGCGACCACCTTCACGTCGATGCCGGTTGCCTGCTTGAACTGGGGCAGGATGTGGCCGAACAGGCCCGACTGCTCGGTCGAGGTGGTGGATGCAATCACGATCGAGGTGGCTTGCGCCTGGGCGACGAGCGGTAACAGTGCGATGGTGGTGGCCGCAACGAGGCTTGCGACGTGCTTGCTGGCGAGGGAAAGCAGTGAGGTGCGCATGGGTATCGTCTCCGTCGGCTATCGGGCAACCGTGTTGTAGGCAAATTGGAGTGATCGGCAGGATTGGCTTCAGCGACCAGCTTGGCGCAATCTATTGGCCTAACCTAAGCTCATCAATATGAACGGCTATGCATAGGATCAGCCTCAACTACACCCTCGGCCCGGCGGCGGCACCCGCCTTGGTGCGCAACCCCTTGCTGGACCTGCTGCAGGCGGTCAGTGTGCAGGGCTCGATCTCGGCTGCAGCACGCGCGCTTGGCTTGTCCTACCGTCATGTCTGGGGCGAACTCAAGCGCTGGGAGGCCGAGCTTGGTCAGCCGCTGATCCTTTGGGAGAAGGGACAGGCGGCGCGGCTTACCGCGTTTGCGGCCAAGCTGCTTGTGGCAGAACGCCAGGTGCAGGCGAGGCTTTTGCCGCAGATCGAAGCTCTGCGTGGAGATCTGGAGCGCGCCTTTGCGATCGCTTTCGATGAGTCGGCGCATGTATTGAGCTTGCACGCAAGCTACGATCAAGGGCTTGCGGCCCTGGCCGAGGAGGCGCGTTCTGGCCGTCTGCACTTGGACATACGCTTCACGGGCAGCGTCGACGCCATCCGAGCGCTCAACGAAGGCCGTTGCACGATGGCAGGCTTCCATGTCCGCCAGCCCGCAGCGCCCGACTCGCTCTCCCGCCACACCTACAAGCCTCTGTTGCGCCCCGGGCTTCATAAGCTCATCGGTTTTGCGCGCCGCAGCCAGGGCTTGATCGTGGCGCCGGGTAATCCGCTCGCCCTATGCGGGCTGCGTGATCTTCCGCGGCCAGGCGTGCGTTTCGTCAACCGGGCTCGCGGTACGGGTACGCGTGTCGTATTCGACGAGCTTCTGGGGGAGCTCGGGGTGAGCCCTTTCGCGATCCGAGGCTACGATGTGGACGAGCCTTCGCACGCCGCGGTTGCCCAGGCCGTGGCAAGCGGTGAGGCCGATGCCGGTTTCGGGATTGAGGCAAGTGCTCGTGACCGGGGGCTGGACTTCATACCCTTGGTGGAGGAGACATACTTCCTCGCCTGCCTGAAGTCCACCCTGGATCAATCCGCAGTCCGTGCGCTTCTCGCACTGCTCGGTTCGAGCGCGTGGCAGCGTCGGCTGGTGAGCCTCCCCGGCTACCAACCCTCGAATAGCGGTGAGGTGCTTTCGATGAGCCGTGTGTTGCCCTGGTGGCGTTTCCCCAGACGAAAGTGAGGCACTCAAACAGCTTTCAGGATTGCGTCCGGTATGCGCTCCAGCGGCAGCACCTGGTCTACGCCGCCGAGCTTGATCGCCTCGCGCGGCATGCCGAACACGACGCAGGTGGATTCGTCCTCGGCGATGGTGTGGGCGCCGGCATCGTGCATCTCCTTGAGGCCACGTGCGCCGTCGTCGCCCATGCCGGTCATGATCACGCCGACCGCGTTGCGACCGGCGACCTTGGCGCAGGAGTTGAACAGGGCATCCACCGACGGGCGATGGCGGCTGACGAGGGGGCCATCCACCACCTGCACCGAGTAATGGCTGCCGCTGCGCGCGAGCAGCATGTGCCTGCCGCCGGGGGCGACCAATGCCCGCCCGGGCTGGACCATGTCGCCGTTGCGCGCTTCACGCACCTCGAGTGCGCACAGGCTGTCCAGACGCGCTGCGAACATCGCGGTGAAGCGCTCGGGCATGTGTTGCACGATCACGATACCGGGACAGTTGGCCGGTAGTCGCGTGAGCACTGTTTCGAGTGCCTGGGTACCGCCGGTGGACGTACCGATGGCGATGATGCGTTCGCCGCTGCGAGGGAGGCGGTCGAGCTTCATCGGCGGGCGTTGTTGGTGAACTGTGCGAGCTGTTCTCGTGCGCCGGGCCTGGTGTACAGGGTCGGGCGCAGGGACGTCAGCTCGGTGGTGATGCCGCTGAGGGTTTCGGAGTGCCCGACGATGAAGATGCCGTCGTCCGCAAGGTGCGGGAGCAGGTTGCCGATGACTTTGCGCTTGGTGTCCTGATCGAAGTAGATCATGACGTTGCGCAGGAAGATCATGTCGAACTTGCCCATTGCGGCATGGCCAGGGGCGATCAGGTTGATCTGGCGGAACTCCACGCGGGTACGCAACTGGGGCACGACCTCGAGGCTGGCATCGAGCCCCTGTCCGCTCTGCGTGCAGTACTTCTTGAGCAGCGCCGGTGGAATGCCGCGTCCGCGATCGAGCGGGTATACGCCGGCGCGCGCGCGCTCGAGTACGGTCAGGCTGATGTCCGAGGCCATGACCTTCCAGTTGCCCGACATGCCCAGGGTCTCGGCCAGCACCATGGCGATGGTGTAGGGCTCTTCGCCGGTGGACGAGGCACCACTCCAGACCCGGAAGCTTCGTCCGCGACGGCTGGCCGCAAGCTCGGCGAGCACGCCGAAATGCGCGGCTTCGCGGAAGAAGTAGGTTTCGTTGGTGGTCAGCAGGTCCACCATCAACTGGCGCTCGACGGCCTGGTCCGGACGGGTGACCAGCCGGTAATAGGCGTCGAAGGTGTCCAGGCCGTAGTGACGCAGTCGGCGCGACAGGCGACCCGCAACCAGCTGCTTCTTGCTGTCGGCCATGCTGATGCCCGCCAGACTGTAGATGAGCGTCTGGAAAAGCTTGAACTCCTGGTCGGTGAGGCCGGTGCTGTGCATTGTCGAGCGCCTGTGCTGAACATGGGTGGGGATCCGCCGCCGATAGTATGCATCAGCATTGCCGCATGGATGCCGCGTCGGCGCCTCGTGTGCGCTGCGACCTTTCAACCCGCCTTCATGATCGCTTCGGGAACGAGGTCGAGCGGCAGCACCTGGTCCACACCGCCGAGCTTGATCGCCTCGCGCGGCATGCCGAAGACGACGCAGCTGGATTCGTCCTCGGCGATGGTGTGGGCGCCGGCATCGTGCATCTCCTTGAGGCCACGTGCGCCGTCGTCGCCCATGCCGGTCATGATCACGCCGACCGCGTTGCGACCGGCGAATCTGGCGCACGAGCGGAACAGCACATCGACAGAGGGCCGATGGCGATTGATCAGCGGGCCATCGACCACTTCGACGGTGTACTGTGCGCCGCTGCGGGCGAGCATCATGTGCTTGCCGCCGGGGGCGATCAGCGCGCGTCCGGGCATGACGCGGTCGCCGTGGCACGCTTCGCGCACCTCCAGCGCACACAGGCTGTCGAGGCGTTCGGCGAACATCGCGGTGAAGCGCTCGGGCATGTGCTGGACGATGACGATGCCCGGGCATACCGCCGGCAGGCGGGTCAGCACGGCTTCGAGCGCCTGCGTACCGCCGGTGGATGTGCCGATGGCGATGACGCGTTCGGTGGTACGCACCATGCTCGAGCCGCTTCCCAGGCCAGCGCCGATCATGGCGTCGACGCTCAGTTTGGGCGCCACGGTACGCGGCGCGAGCCGGCTCGCGTTGGCCCGTGCGGCGGCCTTCACCGCCTGTACCACGTCGTTGGCGCTGCCTTCGAGAAACTGCTTCACGCCCATTCTGGGTTTCGTGATGATCGCCGCCGCGCCGGCCGCCAGGGCCTGCATGGTTGCGGCAGCGCCATTCTCTGCGAGCGAGGAGCAGATCACCACCGGTGTGGGGCGCTCGGTCATGATCTTCTTCAGGAAGGTCAGGCCGTCCATGCGTGGCATCTCGATGTCGAGCACGATCACATCCGGCCACTGGCGCTGCATGTGGCCCATGGCAAACAAGGGGTCGGAGGCTGCCGCGATCACCTCGATGCCGCTGTCACGCTCGAGGGCCTGGCGCACGGTCTGGCGCACCACCGCCGAGTCATCGACGATGATGACCTTGATCCGGCTGTTCATCGTCCGTGCCCGCTTCGCGTTGCGCTGCGGTAGCGCTCGAACTGGGCGCGGGCACCCGCGCGGCAGTACAGCGTCGGCCTCAGGGCGCCGAGCTGGTCGGTGATCCCGGTCAGCGTCTCCGAGTGGCCGACGATGAAGACACCGTCCTCGCGCAGGTGGGGGAGCATGTTGGCGATGACCTTGCGCTTGGTGTCGTTGTCGAAGTAAATCATTACGTTGCGCAGGAAGATGACGTCGAACTGGCCGAGGTCGCGGTGGTGAGGTTCGAGCAGGTTGAGATGGCGGAACGTCACCCGCTCGCGTAGCGTGGACATGACGAGAAAGTTTCCGTCCTGGCTGCGAACGCCCTTCAGGCAGTACTTCTTCATCAGCTCGGGAGGAATGCCGCGACCGCGTTCGAGCGGATAGAGCCCGGCTGCGGCGCGTTCGAGCACGGTCAGGCTGATGTCCGAGGCGATCACCTCCCAGGGGGCTGACATGCCCAGGGTTTCGGCCAGCACCATGGCAATGGTATAGGGCTCCTCGCCGCTCGACGACGCACCGCTCCAGACCCTGAGCGGGCGGCCGCGCCGGCTGGCGGCGAAGTCCTGCAGGAAGTCGAAGTGCGCCGCCTCGCGAAAGAAGTAGGTCTCGTTGGTGGTCAGCAGGTCGACCATCAACTGGCGTTCGTCGAGGGCGTCGCCGCTGGTGACGAGCGTGTAATAGGCACCGAAACTGTCGAGGCCGTAGTGGCGCAGGCGTCGTGACAGGCGGCCGGCCACCAGCGCCTTCTTGCTGTCGGCCATGTTGATGCCGGCAAGGCGGTAGATCAGCTTCTGGAACAGGCTGAATTCCTGGTCGGTCAGGCTTTGGTTATCCATGTACGGGTGGAGTCCCGAGCTCAGAACAGTTCGACATTGGACTTGGGCGGGGGACGTCGCAGTGATTCGGCATAGGCCTGCTCGGCCTTGGCGACTTCCTGGGCCGTGGCCATTGTGGTGGTCATGCGCCGGCAGTATGCATCACCTGTCGCCGGCACGAAGAGCAGCTTGCGTGAGCAAGCGCCGAGGAAGTCCGAGGCGATCAGCTCGATGCCTTCGCGATCGAGCCATTCGCGCGCGAAGTCGGCATTGCGCTTGCCGATGCCCGAAGCGGCGATGCCGCTGATGATCGTACCGCCGCCAAACGCCTTCGCCTTGATGCGATGGCGAGCGCCGCCGCGGCCGAGGATGCCGTTGAGCAACACCTCCATCGCGTAGTCTCCGGACAGCAGCGAATCCACGTCGACCGTCCCCTCTCGCTTGCGCATGTTCGGCAGCATGAAATGGTTCATGCCACCGACCCCGACAGCCGGGTCGTACATGCACACGGCAACGCAGGAGCCGAGCAGGGTGGAGATCGGTTTCTGCATTTCGACCGCCCACTCGCCCGGCGCAATGTTCCTCGCCCGGCGCTCGATTTCCTGCGGCGACATGTTGTGCCAGTCGATCATGCGGGACTGTCCTCGGCAGCCTGCAGTCGTGCCAGCCTCAACGCGCCCGACCGCGGTGTGCGCTGACCACCGTGAAGAAGTCCATCAGCTCCTGCAGCTGTCCGGCCTGCCCGCCGAGCTCCTCGGCGGTGGCGGCAAGCTCTTCGGAGGCCGAGGCGTTCTGCTGGGTGGCCTTGTTGAGCTGGCCCATGGCGTTGTTGATCTGGCCGACGCCGGCGGTCTGCTCCTGGCTGGCCGAGGCGATCTCCTGCACGAGGTCGGAGGTCTTGTTGATCGAGGGCACGATCTCGTCGAGCAGCGTACCCGCGCGCTCGGCCAGGTGGACCGAGTTGCCGGCGAGCTGGCCGATCTCCTGGGCGGCGACCTGGCTGCGCTCGGCGAGCTTTCTGACCTCGGCGGCGACCACCGCAAAGCCCTTGCCGTGCTCGCCGGCACGGGCCGCTTCGATGGCGGCGTTGAGCGCGAGCAGGTTGGTCTGGTAGGCGATGTCATCGATGATGCCGATCTTGCCGGCGATGTTCTTCATCGCCTCGACCGTGGATTTGACGGCCTGGCCGCCCTCGCCGGCTTCGGAGGCGGCCTTGGTGGCCATGGCGTCGGTGATCTTGGCGTTTTCCGAGTTCTGGTTGATCGAGGCGCTCATCTGCTCGATCGAAGCCGAGGTTTCCTCGACGCTGGCGGCCTGCTCGGAGGAGGACTGGGACAGGCTCTGAGCGGTGGCCGAGACCTGGCCTGCGGCGTTGGTGAGCGCATCGGCCGCGCCACGGACCTGCTCGATGATCTCGGCGAGCTTGTCCATGGACTCGTTGACTGCGTTCTGCAGCACCTGGAAGTCGCCGGCGTAGTTGTCGGTGATCTTCTGGGTGAGGTCGCCCCCGGAGAGTGCGACCATGACGCGCTTGACCTCGTCGATGGGGGCGATGACCGCATCCAGGGTGGCGTTGACGCCCTGGACGATGCGGGCGTAGTCGCCGTGGTGACGGCTGGCGTCGGCGCGGGTGGACAGGCGGCCCTCGACGGCGGCCTGGGCGAGCATGTTGGCGTCGGTGACGAGCGCATTGACCGCGTCGATGGCGGTGTTGAGGTTGTTCTTGATGGTGTTGAAGTCACCGTTGTAGCTGTCGGTGATGCGGGCGGGGATGGCGCCCTTGGCAATCTGGTCGACGTAGTCGGCGGCCACGTTGAGCGGCCCGATGACGGCGTCGAGCGTGGCATTGACGCCGTCGACGATCTTGCGGAAATCGCCCTCGTGGCGGCTGGCGTCGGCGCGGGTGGCGAGCTTGCCGGCGATTGCGGCGTCGGCCAGCATGCTGGCGTCGTCGATCATGCGCTTGACGCTGGTCTGGACGCCGGCCACTGCACGCACCACGCTACCCACCTCGTCCTTGGCGTCGGACTGGAGGTCGAAGGCGAAGTCGCCCCTGGCCATGCGCTCGGCAGCGGCGCTCACCTCGCCCACCGGGCGCGTGATCGAGCGCGTGATGAAGATGGCAAAGCCGATACCGACCAGCAGCGCGGCAATCGCCAGCCCGATCAGTACGGTAACGGAACGCTCGGCGAGCACTTCGGCATTGCCACCGATCTGTTGCGTGAGCGCGGTCTGGTAGGCGATGAACTTGTTGAGCGCGTCGAGATAGGCGAGGAAGGCTGGGCGATAGGTCGCCGAGAACATGGCGGTCGCCGTGTCGAAGTCGCGCTGCTGGATCAGCCCCTCGAACTCTTGCTGCAGACCGATGAAAGCCTGCCGGGTGGACTTGACGGATTCGAGCTGCCGCTTGCCTTCGTCGCTGTATTTCAGGCGGTCGAGGGCTTCCAGGTTGCGCAGCAGCTTGGCGCGTTCTGCGCTTGTTGATTGCGCGAAGTCGCGCAGGTCCTGCTCGCCGCGCATGATCAGCATGTTCCGGTGCAACATCCCGATCAGATTGATCGACGCGATCATCTCGTTCGAGGTCGACAGCTTGACGTTCTTGTCGCTGACGATGTCGGTGATTTCGGCCTGCAGGTTGCTCAGTCGCAGGCTGCCCACGGCCGCGATGGCGACCAGCAGCAGCAGCACGATGGCGAAGCCAATGCCGAGCCGGATGCCGATCTTCAGGTTCTTCATGATGTACTCCAGGAAAAATCGATGCGAGCCAGGTCGCCGTCAGTTGCGGGCTGCCAAGGCGGGTGCGCGCGTGGTGGCGTGGCCGCCGGCGCGTTGCTCCTCGCTCGAAGCGCAGCGCTGAACCAATGCCTGCACGTCGAGGATGAGTGCGACCTCGCCGCTGCCGAGGATGGTTGAGCCGCCAATCCCCTTGATGTGGCGGAAAATGCTGCCGAGCGGCTTGATGACGGTCTGGAATTCGCCCATCAGCTGATCGACCACGATGCCGGACTTGATCCCGGCGTACTGTACGACGACCACGTTCTGACGCGCCGGTGCCTCGCCCGCCATGTCGAACATCTGGCGCAGCCGCACCAGGGGCAGGACTTCGCCGCGCAGGTTGACGTAGTCGCGGGTGAAGCCATCCACCGAGAGCTCGACACACTCGACCACGCTGTCGAGCGGGATGACGTAGGCGGCATCGCCGATGCCGACGAGGAAGCCGTCGATGATCGCCAGCGTGAGCGGCAGGCGGATGGCGAAGCGCGAGCCCTTGCCGATCTCGGAGCTGACCTCGACGCTGCCGCGCAGGCTCTGTATGTTGCGGCGGACGACGTCCATGCCAACGCCACGGCCGGAAATGTTGGTGACCTTCTCGGCGGTGGAAAAGCCGGGCTCGAAGATCAGGTTGTAGATCTCGGCGTCCGACAGGGCCTGGCCAGGCTGGGCGAGTCCGCGCTCGATCGCCTTGGCGAGGATACGGTCGCGGTTCAGGCCGGCGCCATCGTCTGCCACCTCGATGACGATGCTGCCCGAGTCGTGGAAGGCGTTGAGTTCGAGCCGGCCGCGCGCCGGTTTGCCCTTGGCCTCGCGCGCCGCAGGCTGCTCCAGGCCATGGTCCATGGCATTGCGCACCAGATGCATCAGCGGGTCGCCGATCTTCTCGACCATGGATTTGTCGAGCTCGGTTTCACCGCCGCTGATCACCAGCTCGATGTCCTTGCCCATCTCGCGTGCGGTGTCGCGCACGACGCGGTTGAAGCGGTTGAAGGTCTCGCCGATCTGCACCATGCGCAGTTGCAGCGCAGCGTCACGAATACTCTCGACCAGGCGGCTGGTAATGGAGTTGGCTTCGACCAGCTCGCCCAGGCCGCTGCGACTGGCTAGAAGACTGACGCTGGCGCCGGCGATGACGAGCTCGCCGACGAGGTCGATGAGGCGGTCGAGCTTGTCGGCCTGGATGCGGATCAGGCGCGCCTCGGCGACCTTCTTTTCGGTGACCTGCTTCTGCTTGGCGACCGCGGCATCGACCAGTTCGGCCTGGACGACCTTGTGCTCGACGAGGATCTCGCCGATCGGGTGGGGCTCGGCGGGAGCGTCCTGAGCCTCGGCCAGCACGGTTTCGCCGTCGTCCGCGTGCTGCAGCCTGAGCCCCTCGTCGAGTTCGGCCTGGGTCAGCGCACCCACCTTCACCAGGATCTCGCCCAGGCGCATCGGGTCTTCGGGCAGGGCGTTTATGTGCGCCAGGTAGTCGTCCAGCCGGCTGTGCGGGGGCAGGATGTGCAGGCTGCAGTCATCACGCACGAAGTCGAAGACGCGCTCGATGGCGGCCTTGTCGGCATTGGACGAGAAGCTGATCTCGAAGCCGAGGTAGCAGGCCTCGGGATCCATGTCCTCCGCGTTCGGCATGGCGTCGGCGATGGTCTCCAGGCGCTCTATGCGCCCGATGCTGCCGAGGTAGCGCAGAAAGGACAGCGGGTCCATGCCGTTCCTCAGCACGTCGGGGCCGAAGCGCAGCGAAATATGCCAGCAATCGGTTTCGACCATGCCGCCACCGCTGCTCTCGATCGGTGGCGGCATGGCGCTTGGCGGCCCCGAGCTCGAGTCGGCCTTCGTCTCCGACAGCCAGTCGCGCTGCAGGCGGGCGAGCAGCCCTTCGCCCTCGGCGGCGAGGTCGGGGTCGGGGCTGCTGGCAGCGGATTCGAGCACGCCGAGCAGATTGCCGATGTGGTCGCCGCAGCCCAGCAGCAGCGCGATGAGGTCTGAGTCGAGCTTGATCTCGCGGTTGCGCAACTTGTCGAGTACGTTCTCGACCACATGGGTGAAGGCGACGATGTAACCGCATTCGATGACCGCGGCGCCCCCCTTGATGGTGTGCGCGCTACGGAAGATCGCGTTCAGGGTGTCGTCGTCGTCGGGGCTGTTCTCGAGTTGCAGCAGGGCCGACTCGAGGGTTGCGAGTTGTTCGCGACTCTCGGTGACGAATACGGTGGTGATCTCGTCCATGGTTCTGCGCGTCCGGAATCAGGCCTGGTTTGCCGGGATAAGCAGCGGATCGCCGAACTCGGCTGCCATGTTGTAGAAATCGAGCACGTCGCGTACTGCCTCGCTGTGCGCGATGATCTGTGCCTCCTTGCCGAGTCGGCGTGCCTCGCGCTTGACCAGCATCAGAAGCTGGAAGCCGGCGGTGTCGATTTCGGCGACGCCGGAGAGGTCGATCTCAAGGCGCTCGGCTGCGTGGTGCAGTGCGTCGATGAGCTGCTGCTTCTGTGCTGCAGCGTGGTAGATGCTCATGTCCTCGGCGATGGCGATGCGATCCCCGGTCTTTTTCTTGCGCGCAGGCATGGTCGTACTCAGAAAAGTTCGATCTTTGGATTTGCTGCCGCTGCGGTACCTGACGATGTCTTGCCGGTGACCTGCTCGTGCGTGTGGCGCTGTTGCTCCATCACGTAACGGCCATAGATCTCTTCCAGGTGCTCCGCGAGCGGGGTGTAGCTGAAGCTGGGGTTGTCGCTCTGATCGAGCCGCTCGGCGAGTACGCCCAGGTGCTGGTCGAGGCGACTGAGCGATTCGGCCGTGTGTTCGATCTGCTGCCGGGTGACGTCCTGGAACTGGACGCTCGCCAGCGCATCCATGAACATCGCTGCCAGTTCGTTGCTGCTCTGGCGCACCGTGTCCATTGCGCTGGATTGATTCTGCAGGATGTCTTCGTAGCTTTGGCCGAGTTCGGCGAGCTGCACGGCGAACTGGCCTAGCGCGTCACGTTCGTCGTCGAGATCGGTGGCGGCCAGTTTTTCCTTGAGCTGGGTCTCGATCGTCGAGGCCACGCCCTGGATGCCAAGGTTGATCGACTGCACGGCATTTTCCGTCTCGGTCGATAGTTTGCGAACCTCGTCGGCAACGACCGTGAAGCCGCGACCGGCTTCGCCCGCCCGCGCTGCCTCGATCGCGGCATTGAGTGCGAGCAGGTTGGTCTGTGCTGCGATGTCCTTGATCAGCTTGGTCAGCGACTCCAGCGAGCGTGCCTCGCGGACCACCTGGGCGACGCGCTCCTGATCCTCCCGGGCTTCCTGGATGCGATGGTCGATGTACTGCTGCATGCGCCGGATGAGCTTCTGGTTGTTGGCGATGCGCGATTCCGAGCTATGCACCCTCTCGGTCGACTCGTTCGACTGTTCGGTGACGAAGGTGTTGAGCCGATTGACCACGTCGTCAATCGTCTGCAGACGCTCGCCGATGTCGTAGGCAGCCTGTTCGGTCTGCTGCACGACGCTGTCGAGTTGCTTGCGCAGCACGTCGCTGAAAGCCGGCACGGCACGTAGCTCGACGGCGATTTCCCGGCAGACCTGGCTGGCTTGTTCGCGGTTGTTCTGCAGCGTGTCGAGGGTGATCTCCTGGCCGAATGCAGCGTCGCGAAAGACGGCGAGCGATACCAGACGCACCCCGAGATAGGCCGCGAAGACGATCAACATTGCGCCGATCGCGTTTCCGAGCGGTTGGGGGATGCCCAGCGCCGGCAGGAAGCTGGCGTTGAACCACTCGTTGAACAGGAACACCGTGACGCCGGCGGCGAGCGCGATGGCGCCCAGCATCACCAGTGAGCGACGCAGGAAGATCGAGGAGTTCATGGTCAGCGCATGACGAGCTTGATCGTATTGAGCAGTTCGTCTGCCGAGGCGGGCTTGACGATCCAGCCGGAAGCGCCTGCCGCCTTGGCCTCCGCCTTCTTGGACTGCTGCGACTCCGTGGTCAGGAACAGGATCGGCATGAAGCGATACGCGGGCAGCTTGCGCACCTCCTTGATGAACTCGATGCCGTTCATGCCCGGCATGTTGAGATCGGTAATCAGCAGGTCTGCCTTGACGCCGCCCTGGAATTTCTTGAGGGCGTCGAGCGCGCTCGGCGCTTTCTCTACCGCGTAGCCAGCCTTGCTCAGGATCCCGGAGATCGACAGCAGGATGGTGGCGGAGTCATCGACGAGGAAGATGGTTTTCATTGTGAGTTAACCGGGTCGGTCTTGATGATGGGGAAGGGCACCGGCATGACATCATCGAGCAGCGAACTGAGCTTTGATCAAGGTCTACAAACCTCGTCCCTACACGGGCTGCTCCGCGAACCATGTCACACTTCGAAGCGAATGTCGTTACTGTAGTCCAATCGTTGGGGTTCTTAACGGGGGCTTGGCGCGAGGACTTTAGCGCGCGGATGCCTTTGTTGGACCGCTCGGACGGGGACGGAGCAAGGCGGGTGGGTGGTCGCCTCTCTTGGATCTTGCCCGACGGTAAGTGATAAGCAGCTGTTTAAAATGCGTAATTTCGTGAAACATGGGGCGCATGCCTGGCCGCTCGGGCGTTGAAGGCGTAGAATCTCGCCCCTTGTTCACGCATTGCAGCCCGGAGCGCGCCATGCTCTATCCCACTCGTTTCGATGTCATCGTGGTCGGCGGCGGTCACGCCGGGACCGAGGCTGCGCTTGCCGCAGCGCGCATGGGCGCAGCCACGCTGCTGCTCACCCACAACATCGAGACGCTGGGGGCGATGAGCTGCAACCCCTCGATCGGCGGCATCGGCAAGGGCCACCTGGTAAAGGAGGTCGATGCGCTCGGCGGCGCGATGGCGGCGGCCACCGACGAGGGCGGCATCCAGTTCCGCATCCTCAACGCCTCCAAGGGCCCGGCGGTGCGTGCCACCCGCGCCCAGGCCGACCGCGTGCTGTACAAGGCGGCGATCCGGCGTCGGCTGGAGAACCAGCCCAATCTGTGGCTGTTCCAGCAGGCGGTGGATGATCTCACCGTGGCCGGCGACCGCGTCACCGGCGTGGTCACCCAGATCGGCCTGCGCTTCGAGGCGCCGGCGGTGGTGCTGACCGCAGGGACCTTCCTCAACGGCCTGGTGCACGTCGGGATGCAGAACTACTCGGCCGGGCGTGCGGGCGATCCGCCGGCGATCTCGCTCGGCGCGCGCCTGAAGGAGCTCACGCTGCCGCAGGGCCGACTCAAGACCGGCACGCCGCCGCGGCTGGATGCGCGCACCATCGACTTCTCGGTGATGAGCATCCAGCCGGGCGACGATCCGGTGCCGGTGTTCAGCTTCCTCGGCAACGCCGCCCAGCACCCGCGTCAGCTGCCGTGCTGGATGACGCAGACCAACGAACGCACGCACGACGTGATCCGCGCCAACCTCGACCGCTCGCCGATGTATTCGGGCGTGATCGAGGGCGTGGGGCCGCGCTATTGCCCGTCGATCGAGGACAAGATTCACCGTTTCGCCGACAAGGACAGCCACAATATCTTCCTCGAGCCGGAAGGGCTGGAGACGCACGAGATCTACCCCAACGGCATCTCGACCTCGCTGCCCTTCGACGTGCAGCTGCAGATCGTGCGCAGCATCCGCGGCCTCGAGAACGCTCACATCCTGCGCCCCGGCTATGCGATCGAGTACGACTACTTCGACCCGCGCAACCTCAGGTCCAGCCTGGAGACGAAGTCGATCGGCGGGTTGTACTTCGCTGGCCAGATCAACGGCACCACCGGCTACGAGGAGGCCGCTGCGCAAGGCTTGCTCGCCGGTGCCAACGCGGCGCTGCAGGTACAGGGCCGCGAGCCATGGTGTCCGCGTCGCGACGAGGCCTATCTCGGCGTGCTGGTGGACGACCTGATCACCCGCGGCGTTTCCGAGCCCTACCGCATGTTCACCTCGCGTGCCGAGTACCGCTTGAGCCTGCGCGAGGACAATGCCGACCTGCGCCTGACCGAGAAGGGCCGCGAGCTTGGCCTGGTGGATGACGAACGCTGGTCCGCCTTCTGTGCCAAGCGCGAGGCGATCGAGCGCGGCACCGCGCAACTGAAGGCGGCGTGGGCGCGACCGGAGGCGATTCCCGCCGAGGACCAGCAACGCGTGCTCGGCAAGGCGCTCGAGCGCGAGCAGCGCTACTTCGAGTTGCTGCGCCGGCCCGAGACCAGCTACGAGACGCTGATGAGCCTGCCTGGAGCGCCGGAAGAGCGCGAGACCGACGCGCAGGTCATCGAGCAGATCGAGATTGCAGCCAAGTATCAGGGCTACATCGACCGCCAACAGGAGGAGGTGGCGAAGCAGGCCCAGGCCGAGGCCACCCGCCTGCCGGTCGAACTCGACTATGCCCAGGTGCGCGGCCTGTCCAAGGAAGTGCAGCAGAAGCTCAACCTGCACAAGCCGGAAACCATCGGCCAGGCCGGCCGCATTCAGGGCGTGACCCCGGCGGCGATCTCGCTGCTGCTGGTGTGGCTCAAGCGCCGCGACCTGGCGGCGCGCACCGGTGTGGCCGCGGACGAGGCGGCGCGGAGGCCTGCGGCATGAGCGGCCGCCTGCAACCCTGGGCGGCACAGTTCAGCGATGGGGTCGCCGCTCTCGGGCTTGCCCTGCCGCAGGAAACGGTCGATCGCCTGCTCGCCTTCGGCGAGCTGCTGCTCAAGTGGAACAAGGTCTACAACCTCACCGCGATCCGTAGCCCGCAGGAGGTGATCACCCATCATCTGCTCGATTCGCTGGCGGTGTTGCCGCACCTCGAGCGCGTGAGCAGGTTGGCCGACATCGGCTCCGGTGGCGGGCTGCCGGGCGTGGCACTGGCGATCGTGCGTCCGGGTCTGGTGGTCAGCTCGATCGAGACCGTGGGCAAGAAGGCGAGCTTCCAGCAACAGGCGAAGATCGAGCTCGGGCTGGGCAACTTCAGCGTGCTCAACAAGCGGGTCGAACAGGTGCAGGCCCAAGGCCTGCCCGGCGGTGCGGCCGAAGGCGTGATCTCGCGGGCGTTCTCGAGTCTGGCCGATTTCGTGAACCTTTCGGGCCATCTGCTCGCAGAGGGTGGTGCGTTGTACGCGATGAAGGGCGCCCACCCGGCTGACGAGATCGCTGCGCTGCCCGCCGGGTGGGTGGTGGCGGAGACCCACGCGCTCGTGGTGCCCGGGCTGGATGCCGAGCGTCACCTGCTGGTCATCCGTCGTGCCTGATACTGAGCCCTGAAGAGGGGCGTCTGCTGCGGCGCCGCATTGAAGTACACTCCGGGACTCGCACCCTGCGTGCGGTCCCTGCATACGGAACAGCCTGAACCGACATGGCCAAGATTTTCTGCGTTGCCAACCAGAAGGGCGGGGTGGGCAAAACCACCACCTGCGTCAATCTCGCTGCTGCCCTGCACCAGGCCGGCCAGCGCGTGCTGCTGATCGACCTCGACCCGCAGGGCAACGCGACCATGGGCAGCGGGGTCGACAAGCGCGGCTTGAAGAGCTCGGTCTATCACCTGCTCGTGGGCATGGTAGACCTCGCCGGCGTCCGCGTGCCCTCGCCCACCGGCGGCTACGACGTGCTGCCGGCCAACCGCGACCTCGCCGGTGCCGAGGTCGAGCTGGTCAATCTGGATCAGCGTGAGAAACGCCTGCGCAACGCGCTCGCTGCCTTCGATGCCGACTATGATTTCGTCCTCATCGACTGCCCGCCCTCACTGTCGATGCTCACCCTCAATGGCCTGTGCTGCGCCAACGGCGTCATCATCCCGATGCAGTGCGAGTACTACGCGCTCGAGGGTCTGTCCGACCTGGTCAACACGATCAAGAAGGTGCATGCCAACCTCAATCGCGACCTCAAGATCATCGGCCTGCTGCGGGTGATGTTCGACCCGCGCGTCACCTTGCAGCAACAGGTCTCCGCCCAGCTCGAGGGCCACTTCGGCGACAAGGTGTTCCGAGCCATCGTGCCGCGCAACGTGCGCCTGGCCGAGGCGCCCAGCCACGGCATGCCGGGCGTGGTGTTCGACAAGGCGGCCAAGGGTGCGCAGGCCTACATGGCCTTTGCGCACGAGATGATCGAACGCGCGAAGACCTTCTGAAGACCGGAACCGACATGAACAAACCCAGACTCAAGGGCCTTGGCCGCGGCCTCGATGCGCTGCTCGCAGCCAACCAGGAAGACGAAGCCGACAAGGGCGAGCTGCAGACGCTGCCCACGATCGCGCTGCAGCCGGGCAAGTACCAGCCGCGCACGCGCATGGACCCCGGTTCGCTCGAAGAGCTCGCGGCGTCGATCAAGGCGCAGGGCATCATGCAGCCGATCATGGTGCGCCCGGTAGGCGACGATGCCTACGAGATCATCGCCGGCGAGCGCCGTTGGCGGGCCTCGCAGATTGCCGGCCTCGCCGAAGTGCCCTGCCTGGTGCGCGAGATCCCCGACGAAGCCGCGCTGGCGATGTCGTTGATCGAGAACATCCAGCGCGAGGACCTCAACCCGCTCGAAGAGGCCGGCGGCATCCAGCGCCTGATCGACGAGTTCGCCATGACCCACCAGCAGGCCGCGGATGCGGTCGGCCGCTCGCGTCCGGCGGCGTCGAACCTGTTGCGCCTGCTCAACCTTGCCAAGCCGGTGCAGGAACTGCTGATGGCGGGCGACATCGACATGGGTCATGCGCGCGCATTGCTGCCGCTCGACGGCGCCAGCCAGATCCAGCTCGGCAACCAGGTCGCCGCCCGTCAGCTGTCGGTGCGCGACACCGAGCGCCTGGTGCAGCAGATCCTCAACCCGCGCCAGAAGAAGCCTGCGCCCCAGCCCGACCGCGATCTGCTGCGGCTCGAGGAAGAGGTGTCGGACGCGATTGGCGCGACGGTGAAGATCAAGGCCAACAAGAAGGGTGCCGGCGAGGTCACGATCCGCTTCGGCAGCCTCGACCAGCTCGACGGCCTGCTCGGCCGCCTGCGCTAGGGCGCAGGCGCGTCTGCGCGCTGCGCGGCGGCGATGCCGCGCGCCTCGTCGATCGCTGCGAGCGGCAGCAAGGCCAGCGCAAACAGCAGGATGCAGAACAGCACTGCGCCCTGCAGGCCGAACAGCCACTGCAGCAGGCCGACGCCGAAGATGCCGAAGATCGCCGCCAGCTTGCTGAACAGGCCCCAAAAGCCGAACAGCTCGGCCGCGCGTTGCTCAGGTGCGAACATGCCTACCAGGGCGCGTCCCACCGATTGGCTCGAACCCAGGCTGAGGCCGGACAGCAGCCCGGCGAACAGGAATACCTCCTCGACCTTCAGTTCGATACCGAGTTGCCTGTTGAGGCCTGCGGTCAGCTCGCCGACGAAGTAGATCGCCAGGATGGCTGCAATCCACAGCACGAGGGTGAGCGAATAGGTCAGACGTCCGCCGAGCCGCCCCTGCAGCGCGCCGAACAGCAGCGCCCCCAGCAGGGCGGTGATCTGCACGACGATGAACATCAGGTTGCGCGTGGCCTCGCTCCATCCGATCACCTGGGCGCCGTAGATGAAGGAGAAGGCCACGATCACATAGACCCCGGCCATCGCGAACAGGATGGACATGAACAGCCGACCCAGGTCCGGGAACTGCGATACCGAGCGCAAGGTCGCCAGCAGGCGCGCATAGGCGCCGCGCAGCACCGCCGCGTCGAGCCGGCGATGGTGGCCCACTCGAGGCTCGCGTACCCACAGGAAGGTCGGGATGGCGGCGAGCAGGAAGAAGGCCGCGGCGAAGGGGCCGACCCAGCGCATGCGCTCGAAGTTCTCCGCGCTCACCTCGCCGAGGAAGAGCAGCACGAACCCGGCCGACACCAGCCCGCCCGCATAGCCGAGCGCCCAGCCCAGGCCGGAGATCTTCCCCATCTCGTGGCTGTCGCCGAGGAAAGGCAGGAAGCTGGCGATGAAGGACTCTCCTGCGGAGTAGGTCGTGTTCGAGATCACGATGAGCGCGAACCCCAGCCACACGTATCCCGGGCTGACCAGGTAGAGCATGGCGGTGCTCGCCACGGTGACGAGGTAGCTCGCCAGCAGCATGCGCTTCTTGGCCTGCGCGTGGTCCATCACCGCACCGAGCAGCGGCGCACTCACCACGACCATGGCATAGCTGATGCACAGTGCAAGGCTCCAGAGCAGGTTGCCGAGCCTGTAATCGGGGGCGTCGCCAACGATCACCCGGGTGTACAGGTCGCCGAACACCACCGTGATGATCAGTAGTGTGTAGGCCTGGTTTGCGAAGTCGAACATGCACCAGCCGAAGATCTCCCTGCGACTGGCCTTGCGGGTACGGATCATGATTGTGCGGGGGCTGTGGCTGCAGTGCAGGTGACGGGGGGCGGGCGGCGCGAACTGTCGCAGATCGGTTCATTGCGGCCCCCGCTGGTGATACAACTTCTATAAGATACACGACGCCTCGGGAAGTGCTTGCTGCAATGCAACCGAGGTTTGACTTTACTGCGGTTAACCCCTACCATCCGCGGGATTTTGGGCGGTCGCCTGCGCGCGTTTGACGCAGGAGCTGTTACACCGATGCTTAAAGCCGTCATACTGCAGTTGCTAGCTACACTCCTCGCCGCGCTGATTTCTGCCGCGCTGTTCGGAGTTGCCGGGGCGATCTCGGCAGCAGCAGCGGGTCTGGCGTGTGTATTGCCGAGCTGGATCTTCGCCATGCGCCTTACGGCCATGACGCGCAAGACCGGGTCGGCGACGGTGGCTGCCTTCGTCGCAGGCGAATTCATCAAGGTCGCCTCGATAGTGGGATTGTTGGTGCTGGTGTGGGCCGTTTATCCTGACCTCCACTGGGGGGGCATGCTGATCGGGCTCGTTCTGGCGCTGAAAGCGAATTTATTTGCATTTTTGGTGAAGACCTGACCATGGCTGGAAACGCTCCCACCGCATCCGAGTATGTGACCCACCACCTCGGACACTTCAACAATTCCGGGCACCCCCAGGAAAACATCGTCGATTTCAGCATCATCAATATCGACTCGATGGTGTTTTCGATCGGACTCGGTTTGCTGACCATCTTCATCCTGTGGCTGGCCGCTCGCAAGGCGACCTCCGGCGTCCCCGGGCGCTTCCAGGGTTTCATCGAGCTCCTGGTCGAGATGGTCGCAGACCAGGCCAAGGGCATCATCCACAGCCCGGAGTCGCGCAAGTTCGTTGCCCCGCTCGCGCTCACCGTGTTCGTGTGGATCTTCCTGATGAACGCGATGGACCTCGTGCCGGTCGATCTCATCCCCATGCTCTGGACCGGCATCTATTCCGCCGCAGGCGGTGATCCTGCCCACGCTTACATGCGCGTCGTGGCCACCGCCGACCTGTCCGCCACTCTGGGCATGTCCTGCGGCGTGCTGCTGCTCTGCCTGTACTACAACGTGAAGATCAAGGGTCTTGGCGGCTGGGTGCATGAGCTCTTCACCGCGCCTTTCGGCAGCCACCCGGTGCTCTACCCGATCAACTTCGCGATGCAGATCATCGAGTTCCTCGCCAAGACCATCTCGCACGGCATGCGACTCTTCGGCAACCTGTACGCTGGCGAGTTGATCTTCATCCTGATCGCGCTGCTCGGCGGCACCGCCACCGTGTTTGGCTTCGTTGGTCACGTGATCGCGGGTTCCATCTGGGCGATCTTCCACATCCTGATCATCCTGCTCCAGGCCTTCATCTTCATGATGCTGACTCTGGTGTATGTCGGTCAGGCGCACGAGAGCCACTAAGTTTCGGTTTCATCTTCAACGCAGTACCTAGTTTTTAAACTCACCTTCCCCACTAAGGAGTCGTCATGGAAAACGTTCTGGGTTTTGTTGCTCTGGCTGCTGGTCTGATCATCGGTCTCGGTGCCATCGGTGCTTGTATCGGTATCGGCATCATGGGTTCCAAGTACCTCGAAGCCTCGGCGCGCCAGCCCGAGCTGATGAACGCCCTGCAGACCAAGATGTTCCTGCTGGCCGGCCTGATCGACGCCGCGTTCCTGATCGGTGTCGGTATCGCCATGATGTTCGCCTTCGCCAACCCGTTCCAGCTCTGATCGGTTCGAGTTCATCCTTTTTTGAACCAACCTGAGGGCCAAGAACCGTGAATTTGAACGCAACTCTGATAGCCCAGCTCGTTGTGTTCTTCATTCTGGCGTGGTTCACGATGAAATTCGTGTGGCCGCCCATCGTGAAGGCACTGGACGAGCGTGCGAAGAAGATCGCAGACGGGCTGGCAGCTGCGGACAAGGCCAAGGCCGATCTGGCACTCGCCGAGAAGAAGGTCGTCGAGGAACTGCGCAAGGCCCGCGAATCCGCGGGTGACGTGCGTACCTCTGCTGAAAAGCAGGCGAGCCAGCTGATCGACGAAGCCCGCGCCGAAGCCGGTCGCATCATTGCCGCAGCGCGTGAAGCTGCCGAAGCCGAAGCCGGCGTCGCAGCGCAACGTGCCAAGGAAGCTCTCCGCGACCAGGTCGCCCATCTGGCGGTTGCCGGTGCCGAGAGGATCCTGCGCCGCGAGATCAATGTCCAGGTGCACGCCGAACTGCTTGCCAACCTGAAACAGGAACTGCAATAAGTCATGGCCGAGAACGTCACCATCGCGCGCCCCTATGCCGATGCCGCCTTCGAGCTGGCTCGCGGGGCAGGTGCGCTGGGGCCTTGGTCGGAAGCGCTGGATCGGCTCGCCTCCGTGGCGGCCGATCCCGACATGCAGGCGTGCATCAAGAACCCCAACCTTTCTGCCGCACAGCTCGACAAGCTGATGCAGGAAGTCACGGGTGAACTGACCGCCGAACAGCAGAACTTCGTTCGTGTCCTCATCGACAACGAACGCCTGCTGGTGCTTCCGGAGATCCGTGACCTGTTCGTTGCACTCAAGAACGAACACGAAGGCGTCCTGGAGGCGGAGATCGCCTCTGCCTTCCCGCTCGACGATGCAGCGCTGGCTGCGTTGAAGGCGGACCTCGAAGCTCGCTTCAAGGCCGCGATCAACGTAACTGTCAGCCTGGACCCCGAACTCATCGGTGGGGTCCGCATTGCCGTCGGCGACGAAGTCATCGACGCCTCGGTCCGCGGCAAGCTCGCGAACATGGCCGCTGCGCTTAAGAACTAGGAGCATACATATATGCAACTCAACCCCTCTGAAATCAGTGATCTGATTAAGAGCCGGATCCAGAACCTGCAGCTCGCCGCCACGTCGCGTAACGAGGGCACGGTCGTCTCCGTGACCGACGGCATCTGCCGCGTCCACGGCCTGACCGACGTCATGCAGGGCGAAATGCTGGAATTCCCTGGCAACACCTTCGGCATGGCGCTCAACCTCGAGCGTGACTCCGTTGGCGCGGTGGTCCTCGGCGAATACGAGCACATCACCGAAGGCGACACCGTCAAGGCCACTGGCCGCATTCTCGAAGTGCCCGTCGGCCCCGAGCTGGTCGGTCGCGTCGTGAACGCCCTGGGTCAGCCGATCGACGGCAAGGGCCCGATCAACGCCAAGCTCACCGACAAGATCGAAAAGGTCGCGCCGGGCGTCATCGCCCGCCAGTCCGTTTCGCAGCCGGTGCAGACCGGCCTGAAGTCGGTTGACTCCATGGTGCCGATTGGCCGCGGCCAGCGCGAGCTGATCATCGGCGACCGTCAGACCGGCAAGACCGCGGTTGCGGTTGACGCGATCATCAACCAGAAGGGCCAGGACATGTACTGCGTGTACGTGGCCATCGGCCAGAAGGCTTCGACCGTCGCCAACGTCGTGCGCAAGCTGGAAGAGAACGGCGCGATGGAGTACACCATCGTCGTCGCCGCTACCGCGTCGGAATCGGCCGCCATGCAGTATCTGGCCGCCTACGCCGGTTGCACCATGGGCGAGTACTTCCGCGACCGCGGCATGGACGCGCTGATCGTTTATGACGATCTGACCAAGCAGGCCTGGGCTTACCGTCAGGTATCCCTGCTGCTGCGCCGTCCGCCGGGCCGTGAAGCCTACCCGGGCGACGTGTTCTACCTGCACTCCCGTCTGCTCGAGCGTGCCGCGCGCGTGAACGCCGACTACGTCGAGAAGTTCACCAACGGCGAAGTCAAGGGCAAGACCGGTTCGCTGACCGCCCTCCCGGTCATCGAGACCCAGGCCGGCGACGTGTCCGCGTTCGTTCCGACCAACGTGATCTCGATTACCGACGGCCAGATCTTCCTCGAGACCGACCTCTTCAACGCCGGTATCCGTCCCGCGATCAACGCCGGTATCTCGGTGTCCCGCGTCGGTGGTGCTGCGCAGACCAAGGTCGTCAAGAAGCTGTCCGGCGGTATCCGTACCGACCTCGCGCAGTACCGCGAGCTCGCCGCCTTCGCTCAGTTCGCTTCCGACCTGGACGATGCGACCCGCAAGCAGCTCGAGCGCGGCCGCCGCGTGACCGAACTGATGAAGCAGGCCCAGTACGCACCGATGTCGATCGCCGACATGGCCATCGTGCTTTACGCGGTCAACAACGGCTACTTCGACGATGTCGATGTCGCACGTGTGCTGCCGTTCGAAGCCGCGCTGCTGCAGTTCGTCAAGACCAAGCAGGCTGACCTGGTCTCCTCGATCCTGAGCAAGAAGGAACTGGACGCCGACGGCGAAAAGACCCTGGCTGCCGCGATCGCCGAGTTCAAGAAGAGCTGGGCCTAAGACTGGCGAGGGAGACGGAATATGGCTAGCGGTAAGGAAATCCGTACCAAGATCAAGAGCGTGCAAAACACGCGCAAGATCACCAAGGCCATGGAGATGGTGGCCGCGTCCAAGATGCGCAAGGCGCAGGACCGGATGCGCGCTGCCCGCCCCTTTGCCGAGAAGATCCGCCGACTCGCCGCGAACCTGTCCCAGGCCAATGTGACCGACTACAAGCACCCGTTCCTGGTCCGCAAGGACCAGGTGAGGCGGGTGGGGCTGATCCTGGTGACCACCGACAAGGGTTTGTGCGGTGGTCTCAACACCAACGTCCAGCGTATCGCGCTCAACGCGATGAAGGACTGGGAGTCCGCCGGCGTGACCGAGATCCGTGCCTGCTGCATCGGCAACAAGGGTCTGGGCTTCATGCAGCGCATGGGCGCCAAGGTGGTGTCGAACGTCACCCAGTTGGGTGACACGCCGCACCTGGAAAAGCTGATCGGTCCGGTCAAGGTCATGCTCGACGCGTTCCAGAACGACGAGCTCGACGCGGTCTACATCGCTTACACCCGCTTCGTGAACACCATGAAGCAGGAGCCGGTACTCGAGCAGGTTCTGCCGCTCACCGGCGAGAAGCTGGGCACGCCCGAGAGCTCCTGGGACTACCTCTACGAGCCGGATCCGCAGGTCGTCATCGACGAGCTGCTGGTGCGTTACGTCGAGGCGCTGGTCTATCAGGCCGTGGCCGAGAACATGGCATCCGAACAGAGCGCGCGCATGGTGGCAATGAAGGCCGCTTCCGACAATGCCAAGAACGTGATTGGCGAGCTTCAGCTGGTCTACAACAAGACCCGCCAGGCTGCGATCACCAAGGAGCTGTCGGAAATCGTCGGCGGCGCCGCCGCGGTGTAACGGATTATTGATTTAAGGATATGACGATGAGTCAAGGTACGATCGTTCAGTGCATCGGCGCCGTGGTGGACATTCAGTTCCCGCGCGATTCGATGCCCAAGGTGTATGACGCCCTGAAGCTCGAGGACGCTGCCGACTCCTTCGCCGAAGCTGGCCTGACCTTCGAGGTCCAGCAGCAGCTCGGTGATGGCGTGGTGCGTACCATCGCGCTGGGTTCCTCCGACGGCCTGCGCCGCGGCATGAAGGTTTCCAACACCGGCAAGCCGATCTCGGTGCCGGTTGGCCACGGCACGCTGGGCCGCATCATGGACGTGCTGGGTCGCCCGATCGACGAAGCCGGCCCGATCGAGACCGACGAGCTGCGCGCGATTCACCAGAAGGCGCCGAAGTTCGACGAGCTGTCGCCGTCGGTCGAGCTGCTCGAAACCGGCATCAAGGTTATCGACCTGATCTGCCCGTTCGCCAAGGGCGGCAAGGTGGGTCTGTTCGGTGGCGCCGGCGTCGGCAAGACCGTGAACATGATGGAGCTGATCAACAACATCGCGAAGCAGCACTCCGGTCTGTCGGTGTTCGCTGGCGTGGGTGAGCGTACCCGTGAGGGCAACGACTTCTACCACGAGATGAAGGACTCCAACGTTCTCGACAAGGTTGCGATGGTGTTCGGTCAGATGAACGAGCCCCCGGGCAACCGTCTGCGCGTGGCGCTGACCGGTCTGACCATGGCCGAGCGCTTCCGTGACGAAGGCCGCGACATCCTGTTCTTCGTGGATAACATCTACCGCTACACCCTGGCCGGTACCGAAGTGTCCGCGCTGCTGGGTCGTATGCCGTCCGCGGTGGGTTACCAGCCGACGCTGGCCGAAGAAATGGGCCGTCTGCAGGAGCGCATCACCTCGACCAAGGTTGGCTCGATCACCTCGATCCAGGCCGTGTATGTGCCGGCGGATGACTTGACCGACCCGTCGCCCGCTACCACCTTCCTGCACCTCGACTCCACCGTCGTGCTGTCGCGTGACATCGCCGCGCTGGGTATCTACCCGGCCGTTGATCCGCTCGACTCCACCTCGCGCCAGCTCGATCCGCTGGTCGTGGGCGAAGAGCACTACGGTGTAGCCCGCCAGGTTCAGCAGACCCTGCAGAAGTACAAGGAACTGCGCGACATCATCGCGATTCTGGGCATGGACGAACTGTCGCCGGAAGACAAGCTCTCCGTGGCTCGTGCGCGTAAGATCCAGCGCTTCCTGTCGCAGCCCTTCCACGTTGCGGAAGTGTTTACCGGCTCGCCGGGCAAGTACGTCTCGCTGAAGGACACGATCAAGGGCTTCAAGATGATCGTCAGCGGCGAGCTGGACAGCCTGCCGGAACAGGCTTTCTACATGGTCGGCAACATCGACGAGGCCATCGAGAAGGCCAAGAAGCTCCAGTAACGAGGCTGCCCGCGCGCCACGTGTGTGGTGCGCGGGACATCAAGGGGAAACACTATGGCTATGACGGTTCACGTCGACATCGTCAGCGCGGAAGAGCAGATCTTCTCCGGGCTGGCGGAATTCGTCGCGCTGCCTGGCGAGACGGGTGAACTCGGCATCCTGCCTGGTCACATGCCGCTCATGACCCGGATCAAGCCGGGCGCCGTGCGTGTGCGTGCCCAGAACGCAACCGAAGACGAACTGGTTTTCGTTGCGGGTGGCCTGCTGGAAGTTCAACCGGGTCTGGTGACGGTGCTTGCCGACACCGCGATCCGCGGCAAGGATCTCGACGAAGCGAAGGCGCTCGAAGCCAAGCGCAAGGCCGAGGAAGCCATGGCCAACCAGACCGCGCGTCTGGACTATGCCAAGGCCCAGGCCGAGCTGATGGAAGCGGTGGCGCAACTTGCCGCCATCCAGCGTCTGCGCAAGCGCGGGCACTGAGCGGGCTGCCCTGTACCAAGGTACAAGGCGCCGGACAACAAAAAAGCAGCTCTGCGGAGCTGCTTTTTTGCTTTCTGCGCCATGAGCGCCGCGCAGGCGCAAAGGCTGTTCAACGCCGACGGCGGCTTTCGAGGCGCTGCAACCGCTTGTCCAGCCTGGCCAGATCGTCGCGCAGTGCGATGAGCGCCTGCGCATGTTCTGGCAGGGCATGACGCGATACCAGCAGTGGCGCCTCTTCGGTGAGGTACTCGGCCAGCGTACCGCCCGCGCGCTGTGCAGAGCGCCGGCCTTGATCCATCAGCTGCTTGCCGCCTTCGACTAGGCGGTGAGCGGCAATGTCGCCGAACAGGCGTGCCAGGTCTTCCTCGGCGTCCCAACGTAAATGACGGAAAACGAAGCCGAGCGCTTCGGCAAACTCGGCGTTGCCCTCGATGCGCACGTGGCGCATGGCGGTCTCCAGCCCGTCTACCAGTAGGCGTGGAAGCTCGCCAACCAACAGGTGAAGGCTGACATCCGGCGCCTGGGCGGCGCTCCATTCGGCCAGATAGCCGTCCGCTGCAATACAGAAATCGATGTCGCCCAGAGGTTGCACCGACAGGCGTGCAGTCTGTCCCGCGTGGGCCTGCAGGCGCGCACGCGCCCATCCTGCCTGCGAGAGAAGGTGGTTGGTGGCGGTCAGGAAGACGCTTGACAGCATGGGAAGCCCCAAAAGCAAAGGAGGCACGCCAAGGTGCCTCCAGTCACGGGTGTGAGATCAGTTGCCGATCACTGCGTCTGCTGGACGCCAGCAATCAGCCAGCCACCTTCGCCGCTGATCGGCTTGGTGAGGTGCCAGATCTCGTCGAACGCCACAGGTGCGGCGTCAGCCTCTTCGCGCAGCAAGCCGGTGAAGCGCACGCTCACGATGTAGCGGTTGTCGGCCTCCTCCACATCGATGACCTCGGCGTTGAGCTCGACGACGTCGGTGCGCTGTTCGGCGCCGCGGCGCTCGTTGAGTTGCATGCACAACTCGGCGAACACCTCGGGCGTGGTGAATTCGCGCAGGTCGTCCAGGTTGCCGGCGTCGTTCGCTGCCTGCAGGCGGATGAAGTTCAGCTTGGCCTGACGGGCGAAGCCGTCGGCGTCGAAGCCGGAGGCGACGGCCTTTTCGAGGCCGCTGGCTGCGACTGCTCCAGCTTCACCGCTGCCGCCGAACGGCTGCTGGGCCTGGAAGGCGGTGGTGCCGGCCGGGCTCGCCGCAGCGCCGGCGGAGGCGCCTGCGTACTGCATGCGGTTGGGCTGCGTACCGGCAGCCGCACCACGGCGGAAGATCATGCGGAAGATGAAGAAGGCGGCAGCAGCCAGCAGCAGGATCATGAAGAAGTTGGCAAAGCCTTCGCCCAGGCCCAGGTGCGAGAACAGGGCGGCCAGGCCGAGACCGGCGGCGAGGCCGGCGATCGGGCCCATCCAAGAGCGGCTCTGCGCGGCCGGTGCAGCGGCCCCCTGGCGCGGTGCCTGTTGCGTGGCAGCGGGTTGGCGCGGCTGGGCCGGCGGCGTGGCCTGGCGCTGCATGCCGAAGCTGCTGCCGCCGCCGAGGCGCTTGGCTTCGGCCTCAGGGATCACGAAGGCAAACGAGGCGATCGCGAGGACGAGGGTCATGAAGAAGGATTTCATTGGTACGTGGTCTCCGGTTTCAAAGCTTGTATCCGCGGTGCAGCGCAACGACGCCTGCACTGAGGTTGAAGTAGTCGACTCGGGAGAGCCCGGCTTGTTCCATCATCGACTTCAATTCTTCCTGGCCAGGATGCATGCGGATCGATTCGGCCAGGTAGCGGTAGCTGTCGGCGTCGTTCGCCACCTTTTGCCCCATCCAGGGCAGCAGCTTGAAGGAGTACAGGTCATAGAACGGTGACAGCGGCTTCCACACCCGCGAGAACTCGAGTACCAGCAGGCGGCCGCCCGGACGCAGCACGCGGCGCATCTCGGCGAGCGCGACGTCCTTGTGCGTCATGTTGCGCAGGCCGAAGGCGACGGTGACGCAGTCGAACCAGTCGTCGGGGAAGGGAAGCTTTTCGGCGTTGCACTGCGCCACGGGCATTGCGAATCCGTGGTCGACGAGACGGTCGCGGCCACGCGAGAGCATCGCGTGATTGATGTCCGTGAGCCAGACCTGGCCCTTGCGGCCGACCTTGCGCGAAAACGCCAGCGAGAGGTCTGCGGTGCCGCCGGCAACGTCGAGTACGCGGTCGCCTTCGCGCACGCCCGACACCTGAATGGCGAAGTGCTTCCAGACGCGGTGCAGTCCGAGCGACATCAGGTCGTTCATGATGTCGTACTTCTGGGCAACCGAGGAGAATACCTCGGCGACCTTCTTTTCCTTCTGTTCCTCGGCGACGGTTTCGAAGCCGAAGTGCGTGGTCTTGTCGCTCATGCCGTTCTCAGTGGTGATGGCCGCAGCCGCCCGCCTTGGGAGCAGCTGCCGGTACCAGGGCGGGGTCGCGCGTGCCGCCTTGTTGCTCGAGGCGCTCGAGGTAGGCCGCCCACAGGGCCTCCTGCTCGCGTCCGAGGCCGTAGAGGTAGTCCCAGGAGTACAGGCCGCTGTCGTGGCCGTCCGAAAATACCGGCTTGATCGCGTAGTTTCCGACCGGCGAGATGTCGACGATATCGATGTCGCGCTTGCCCTGCTGCAGCGTCTCCTGGCCCGGTCCGTGGCCGCGGACCTCGGCAGAAGGGGAATAGACGCGCAGGAACTCGAAGGGCAGCTGGAAGCGGCTGCCGTCGTCGAAGGCGATCTCGAGCGTCCTGGACTTGCGGTGTACCGTGATGTCGGTGGGAGTCGGCGTGTTCTGGTCGAGTCCGGCCATGGCTTGAATCCCGATTATGGGGTCACAATCATACCCGAATCGGAGGCTGCTCGTTCCGGGGTTGGCTTGCGTGAGGGGCGCGGGATCGTGGGTGCGGGTATTGCATTGCGATGACGTGTCATGAAAGCGTCAAAGAGCTGCAATACACTGCCGCTGCTGCTAACAGGGAGTTCAGGCATGCCAGCGAACATATTGCTTGTGGAAGACGAACCGGCGATTCAGGAGCTCATCGCGGCAAACCTGAGCCGTGCGGGGCACCATGTGGTGCGCGCCGCGGACGCGGAGACGGCGCATCGTATCGTGCGCGAGGCCTTGCCGGATCTCGTGCTGCTCGACTGGATGCTACCGGGCGCTTCAGGGATCGAGTTTGCCCGCCGCCTGCGTGCCGAGGAGCGCACCCGCGACATTCCGATCATCATGCTCACCGCGCGTGGCGAGGAGCAGGACAAGGTGACCGGCCTCGAGACCGGTGCTGATGACTACATCACCAAGCCCTTCAGTCCGCGCGAACTCGTCGCCCGCATCAAGGCGGTGCTGCGCAGGCGCGCACCGCAGGCGACCGAGGATGCGGTGGAGCTTGGCGGCTTGCGCCTGGACCCGGCCACGCACCGCGTCAGTGCGGGTGAAACCGCACTCTCACTCGGCCCGACCGAGTTCCGCCTGCTGCATTTCCTGATGACGCATCCCGAGCGTGTCCACTCCCGTGCCCAACTGCTCGACCAGGTTTGGGGCGATCATGTTTTCGTCGAGGAGCGCACGGTGGATGTCCACATCCGGCGCCTGCGTTGCGCACTCGAGCCGACCGCCCACGACGCCTTGATCCAGACCGTGCGCGGAAGCGGCTACCGCTTCTCGGTGCATGCGCCGCTGGCATCGAACGCGTCATAATCGTGCCTTCGCTCTCGCGTGGGAATGGCGTGATCCATCGATCGACTCGAAACATCGGGGTGGCCGCGGTGGCGCCATTTGTCGCCGTGCTCGTACTGGCGATGCTCGCTGCGGCTTTGCGCGGCAGCGATGCCGCGCTGGCGCTGCTCATGATCGGTTTCGTGGCTGCGGCTATGCTGCTCGCGCGCAACCTGCGTCTCCTCGTCGAGTGGGCGCGCCAGCCGGTCGGTACGCCACCACCACAGGGCGAGGGGCTGTGGGGGACGGTATTCGCCGAGATCGGCGAGCGCCTGCAGCGCGAATGCGACGTCAAGGAGAAGCTGTCGGCCGAACTGGCCCGCTTCCAGCACGCCGCGCAGGCCATGCCCGATGGGGTGCTGTATCTCGATGAGGACGATGCCATCGAGTGGATGAACCCGATGGCCGAGCAGCATTTCGGGCTCGATCGTCGCAAGGATCTGCGCAGCCCGCTGCCCAACCTGGTCCGCCAGCCCGAGTTCGCAGCCTATCTTGCGTCCAGGGATTATTCCGAGCCTCTCGTGCTGCATGCCCTGCGGCGACGGGATGGCACTCTCCAGGTACTGGTCATTCCGTTCGCGGGCAAGCAACGCATGGTGCTGTCGCGCGATGTATCGCAGCTCGAGCGCCTGGAGAACGTACGCCGCGACTTCGTGGCCAACGTCTCGCACGAGATGCGCACGCCCCTGACCGTGGTGGGGGGCTTCCTCGAGACGCTGATCGATGGGCTCGACGATTTTTCACGCGAAGACGTCATCCACTTCCTGACCCTGGCCAGCGAGCAATCCACGCGCATGCAGCGTCTCATCGAGGAGCTGCTTACCCTGTCCGCACTCGAGACCGGTGCGCCGGCCCAGATCGACGACGAGCCGGTCGATGCGGTGGGCTTGGTGCGTGAGGTGGCGGCCGAGGCTGAACTGCTGTCGGCCGGGCGCCACACGCTGAGTCTGGTGGTCGAAGGCGAGGCAGCCCTGCTTGGCAGCCGCAAGGAGCTTCACAGTGCGTTCTCCAACCTGGCAAGCAACGCGGTACGCTACACCCCGGCCGGAGGACATATAGAGATCGGCTGGCGCGCCGGGCTGGAGTGCGGTGAGTACTGGGTTCGTGACGACGGAATCGGTATCGATCCGGCTCATATCCCGCGCCTGACCGAACGCTTCTATCGTGTCGATCGCGGGCGTTCGCGGGAGACGGGCGGAACCGGGCTCGGACTGGCGATCGTCAAGCACATCGTGACCCGGCACCAGGGCGAGCTCGTCATCGAAAGCGAACTCGGCAAGGGCAGCCGCTTCGCGATGCGTTTTCCTGCGCCGCGACTCAGGATGCAGCGCCCGTAACGTCGGTGAAGCTGCACTGGTCGAAGTTGGGGCCGCGCAGCAGCAGCTTGTCGAGTTCGATCATGCGGGTGGCTGCGCCATCGCGCAGTTCGACCACGCGCGCCTTGCGGAACCACTGTGCGGGCAGTACCACCGACTCAGCGGCCTTGAGTGCAGGCGTGGCCGGCAGCAGAAAAGCCTGGTGGTAGGGGTCCCTGCTCGCGGCCGATGAAGGTCGTGCGGCGACTACGCGCGGCATGCCCGCCAGCACGTTGATGCCGAGTTCCAGCGCGCCGTCGTCGCGGAACATCATCCAGCAGATGTCGGCAAGCAGGAAAGCCTGTCCGTCGGGCGGCCGGATGGCGACGAGCTGATGATGTTCCAGGCGGGCCTGGTCGCCGTCACGCAGCAGCTGGAGTCTGAAGCCGCCGACGGACTGGTCGAGGAGGGTCCACGATGCCGCCTCCAGGCCAAGCAGGGCGGCTTGCTCGCGGCGGCGCCGGGCCAGCTTTTCCGGGGTGTCGATCTCGGGCACGAGTTCGCCGAAGGTCAGCAGCGAAATGTCGTCGCGCAGTGCCCCGATGTGGCGTCCACCATTCGGCTGCTGGAAGACTTCGCCCTGGATGAGGTAGCCCATGGCCAGCCAGTCGCCGGACAGCGCCACCTCGCCCGTCTTGTTGCGGCGCGGGAAGCGCCGCCCTGCGCTGGCCAGCCCCCACGGCCGGTAGAGCGACAGCAGCAGCCGGCCGGCGTCGGCCGTCGAGCAGTCCTTGCCGAGGCCGAGTGATGCGGGTTTGGCGCCATGGCGGAACTGCGCCATCACGGCCTGAATCTGTGTCGCCAGTGTCGAGCCGTCGAAGCGGAGCAGGGTTGCGGTGCGCGAAAGCAGGCCGAGCGGGCGCAGGCCCAGGTCGGAGTCGAGCTCCACACCGTAGGTTGTCGATTTGGCTTCGTCGATGTGCTCATCGAGCGTGCAGTAGGGGGCAAAGCGCTGCGCCCAGCGCAGCACCCACCTGAGCTCCCGTTCACTGCGGCCATAGGGATTTGCCAGGTCGACGAGGAGGATCGCGACGTAGGTTTCGCGCGGACTCTGGGCGTGCCAGGTCTCGTTGAGCGGCTCGGCAACGCGGATCTCGGCGAGCCCCGCATGCAGTGCCGCGCCATAGGCCTCGTGCACGGTGTGCCACATGCCGGGCTCGAGCGCGCGGTGCGCCCTGAAGTACTCGAACAGGGCAAGGCCGGCGTAGAAGATCCGGCGTTCCGCGAGGAGCGGGCGCTGGTCCTCCAGGGTGCCCTCGTCGGCGTCCCGTTCGGCGATGTGCGCATACGACCGCGCCACGTCCTGCCACAGCGCAACCACCTCGTGCAGGGTGCGGTTCTCGTCACCGTCCGGCGGCAGCGGGCGGGCCGCATAGCGCCCCCCCAGCTCGGTCTGGACGAAGTCGAGCGCTTCGCGCGCAGCCTCCAGAACCTCGAGGTGCTGGTTGGGGGCGGGCTTGCCCTCGAGCAGGCCGCGAATGATCAGGCCGAGCGTTTCATGCGTCGCGTGGACGTCGACTGTGCGCAGATTCCGCAACTGCTCCAGGCAGAAGGAGGGCTGGGTGTAGTCCATGAGGTCGGATTCGATATGCACGGCTGGGTAGTCAGTGGGACCGCGGGCCCAGCGCCGCCTCGATCGCACGCGCCAGTGCGACCGCCTCGGCGCCCGCATGTGCGATGCCTTCGCGCTGGGGAGCGCCCCAGATGGACTCGGGGTAATGGCGGTCGTCCCGGTAGCGCGGTATGACGTGCCAGTGAAGGTGCGGCACCATGTTGCCGAAGCTCGCGAGGTTGATCTTGTCCGGGTGCAGGAGCCCGCGCAGCGCACTCTCGGTCGCCATCACGATGTCGAGCAGGTGCTGGCGGTCGGCGGGCATGAGGTCGGTCATCTCGGCCACATGCTCACGCCACACCACGCGGCAAAAACCGGGGTGGGCTGCGTCATCGACACGGATGACCCGGCAGCGATCGTCTTCCCAGACGACTTGCTCCGGGGGCAGGGAGCACAGAGGACAGTCCATGCGCGTCTTCGATCCTGGAATTTGGAGTCACGGACCTACACTTTAACCCGTCGCCATGATTATGGACGAGGAACTGTTACGCGTTATGGGAGCTGTCGCCTGCCGCCGTGCGCGGATAGTCCTGAGCGACCGTCGCGCCCGGGCCGAGTTCGACCGGATGGCCGTTCTGGAACGCGATCAGTGTGCCGGCGGGAATGTCGTTCCACGCCTCGTTGTCGGTGAGTGCAGTGGTGGCGATGACGGCGACGCGGTCCTCGGGCGTGGTCACCTCGTTGAAGTCGACCGTGAGGTCCTCGTCGGACAGATGTGCAAGCGGGAATGGCGCCTGGCGCACGATGTAGCACAGGCGCGACGAGCAATGCACGAACAGCCAGTCGCCGTCCGAGAGCAGGAAGTTGAACTCGCCGAGGCGGCCGATCTCGCAAGCCAGCTCGCGCAGCGCCGCGAACAGCGCCTCGGGTGTCGGTGCGCCGTCGCCGAAGCGCTGGGCCAGCGTGTCCATGATGAAGCAGAAGGCGAGTTCCGAATCGGTCGTGCCGACGGGGGTAAAGCGTCCGGACAGCGACGGGGCGAAGTCCTTCAGGTTGCCATTGTGGGCAAAGATCCAGTAGCGGCCCCACAGCTCGCGCTGGAAGGGGTGGGTGTTCTCCAGCCGCACCTCGCCCTGCGTCGCCTTGCGGATGTGGGCGATGACGTTCAGTGAGCGGATCGGGTAGTGCTTGACCAACTCCGCCACCGGCGAGTGTGCGCTGGGGGCGGGGTCGAGGAAGACGCGTACCCCACGCCCTTCGAAGAAGGCGATGCCCCAGCCGTCGCGGTGGTGGTCGGTGAGGCCACCGCGCGCGCGAAAGCCCGAAAACGAAAAGCAGATGTCGGTCGGCACGTTGCAGTTCATGCCCAGCAACTGGCACATCGTCTAACCCTCCGTTCTCGTCAGCCTTCGACGTCAGCTGCCGAGCTTCTTCCTGAGCAGCTCATTGACCTGCGCCGGGCTGGCCTTGCCCTTGCTGGCCTTCATGACCTGGCCCACGAGCGCGTTGAAGGCCTTGTCCTTGCCAGCGCGGAACTCATCCACGGATTTCTGGTTGGCGGCGAGAACCTCGTCGATCATCGCTTCGATCGCGCCGCTGTCGGTGACCTGCCTGAGGCCCTGCTTGTCGATGACTTCGTCAGCCGTAGCGCCCTCGCCGTTCCACAGCGCCTCGAACACCTTCTTGCCGATGGCGTTGGAGATGGTGTTGTCGGCAATGCGTGCGACCAGCCCGGCCAGCTGCGCGGGCGACACCGGTGAGTCGGTGATGTCGAGCTCGGCCTTGTTGAGGCGGGCGGCGAGGTCGCCCATCACCCAGTTGGCGCAGAGCTTGGGCAACTGAGCGGCCAGCGCCGTGCCTGCGGCCGACACCGTGGCCTGGTAGAAGTCGGCGACTTCCTTGGACGCGGTGAGCGTGGTGGCATCGTAGGCGGACAGGCCCCAGTCGTCCATGAAGCGCGCCTTCATCGCCACCGGCAATTCGGGCATCGCAGCCTGCACGCGCGCTTTCCAGTCCGGGGAGATCATCAGCGGCAGCAGGTCGGGGTCGGGGAAGTAGCGGTAGTCGTGGGCGTCTTCCTTGCTGCGCATCATGCGCGTCTCGCCCGTGTCGGGGTCGAACAGGACCGTGGCCTGCTGGATGCGGCCGCCGTCCTCCAGGGTGTCGATCTGCCACTGAACTTCAAAGTCGATGGCCTGTTGCAGAAAGCGGAAGGAATTGAGGTTCTTGATCTCACGCCGGGTGCCGAATTCGGTCGCGCCCTTCTTGCGCACCGACACGTTGGCGTCGCAGCGGAACGAGCCCTCCTGCATGTTGCCATCGCAGATGTCGATCCAGCGTACCAGCGCGTGCAGCGTGCGGGCGTAGGCCACGGCTTCGGCAGCGGAGCGCATGTCGGGCTCGGAGACGATCTCGAGCAGTGGCGTGCCGGCGCGGTTGAGGTCGATACCGGTCATGCCGTGGAAGTCCTCGTGAAGGCTCTTGCCGGCGTCTTCCTCGAGGTGGGCACGGGTCAGGCGCACCGTCTTCTCGTAGGCCGCCTCGCCCTCGCCGACGCGGATGGTGATCTCGCCGCCGACCACCACAGGCAGGTCCATCTGGCTGATCTGGTAGCCCTTGGGGAGGTCGGGGTAGAAGTAGTTCTTGCGCGCGAACACGCTCTTCTCGGCCACTTCGGCGCCGATCGCGAGGCCAAAGCGGATCGCGCGCTCGACCGCGCCGCGGTTGAGCACCGGCAGCACGCCGGGCAGGGCGATGTCCACCGCGCTCGCCTGGCGGTTGGCTTCGGCGCCGAAGGCGGTGCTGGCGCCGGAGAAGATCTTGCTGGCGGTGTTGAGCTGGGCGTGGACTTCCAGCCCGATGACGACTTCCCAATCGGATCGGCTCATGGTGTGTTCTCGTGTTGCGTGCGGCCCGCCACCGGGGGTCAGTGGCACTGGCCGTTGGACCGATCGACGATGATCGGCCACAGGTAATCGAAGGCGCCGCGGGTGCAGCGTGCGGCGCAGTTGGCAAAGCCCACGGTGACGGCATTGCCCTGCTCGAAGATGTCCACCGTGCAGCCGTCGTCTGCCTGCAGGCGCACACTTGGCTTTTCGCGCGTCTGCACGAACGGGCCATGGAAGCTGCAGCGGCCGCGCTGCGGGATATCGACCACGGCGCTGAAAGTTTCCACCCGCGATTGCGCCACGGCCAGCGTGATGCGCGTCGCGTAGCCGGCCTCGTCGCGGAAGCTGCAGTCGGAGCGCACCTCGAGCGGGCGCCAGGGCATCGGTCGCAGGCGTGCTCCGGCCGAGCTCGGGCTGGCGAGCGCCTCGTCACTCACGGCGTCGGCAGGCGGCGTACCAGGCTGGGCGCATGCGCCCAGCAGCATCGCTGCTGTCAGCGCTGCGATCCGGCTTGCAGGCTGCCGCCGCTGCATACCCGCTCCGAGGCTCAGGCAGTGCCCGCCGGCCGGCGGGCATGCCAGTCGGTGGCCTGCTGGAAGCGGTGCGCAGCTTGCAGCAGGCGCGCCTCGGCGAAGTAGTCGCCGATCAGTTGCAGGCCCACCGGCAGGCCATCGGCGCCAAAGCCGGCCGGGTGAGACAGCCCGGGCAGGCCGGCGAGGTTGACTGCGATGGTGTAGATGTCCGACAGATACATCTGCACCGGGTCGTCGGACTTCTCGCCTAGGGCCCAGGCGGTGGTCGGCGTGGTCGGGCCGGCGATCACGTCGCAGTGCTGCAGTGCAGCCTGGAAGTCCTGTGCGATCAGGCGGCGCAGGCGTTGCGCCTGCAGGTAGTAGGCGTCGTAGTAGCCGTGCGAGAGCACGTAGGTGCCGACCAGGATGCGGCGCTTGACCTCGGCGCCGAAGCCCTCCGCACGGCTCTTGCTGTACATGTCTGCGAGGTCGCCGTAGTCTGCGGCGCGGTGGCCGTAGCGCACGCCGTCGAAGCGGGACAGGTTGCTCGAGCACTCGGCAGGTGCGATCACGTAATAGGCGGGGATCGCCAGCTTCGCGTTCGGCAGCGACACTTCGACCGTTGTCGCGCCGAGCGCGCGGTACTGGTCGAGCGCCGTCTCGATGGCGGCGCGCACGTCGTCGGCCATGCCCTCGGCGAAGAACTCGCGCGGCAGGCCGATGCGCAGGCCCTCCAGCGGCTTTGCCGCCGCGGGGGCGGCAAGTGCAGCGGCGTAGTCCTCGGTCGGGCGCTCCAGGCTGGTGGAGTCGCGCTCGTCGAAGCCCGTCATCGCCGACAGCAGCAGTGCGCAGTCCTCGGCGCTGGCGCCGAAGGCCCCGGCCTGGTCGAGCGAGGAGGCGTAGGCGATCATGCCGTAGCGGCTCACCAGGCCGTAGCTGGGCTTGATGCCGGTGATACCGCAGAAGGCGGCCGGCTGGCGCACCGAGCCGCCGGTATCGGTGCCGGTGGCGACCGGCACCAGGCGCGCGGCCACGGCAGCGGCGGAGCCGCCCGAAGAGCCGCCGGGCACGCGCGCCGTGTTCCAGGGGTTCTTCACTGCGCCGAAGGCCGAGTTCTCGTTGGACGAGCCCATCGCGAATTCGTCCATGTTGGCCTTGCCCAGGCACACGGCGCCGGCGGCCTTGAGCAGGCTGACGACGTGGGCGTCGTAAGGGCTGACGAAATTGCCGAGCATCTTCGAGCCGCAGGTGGTCAGCACGCCTTCGGTGCAGAACACGTCCTTGTGCGCGAGCGGGATGCCGGTGAGGGCGCCGGCCGTACCGGCAGCGATGCGTTCGTCGGCGGCACGGGCCGCGGCGAGCGCACCGTCGCGGTCGACGGTGATGAAGGCATTGAGGCCCGGGTTGTGAGCGTCGATGCGGTCGAGGAACAGGCTTGCAAGCTCGACGGCGGAGAGCTGCCGCGTATCGAGTGCGCGGCGCAGTTCCGGAAGGGAGGCGTTGATCATGGTCTGGGCGGGCAGGTGGATGCCGCGGTGGCGGCCAACGACGGGGGCAGGACCGCGGGGCGGGTCATTCGATGACTTTCGGCACCAGATAGAGGCCGGCTTCGGTCTGCGGTGCGACCTTCTGGAAGGCGTCGCGGCGGTCTGGCTCGGTGACGAGGTCGGGGCGCAGGCGGGTGGCGAGCTCCTGCGGATGGCTCATCGGCTCGACCCCTTTGGTGTCGACCGCCTGCATCTGCTCGATGAGCTCGAAGATCCCGTTCAGCTTGGCACGGGTGGCGTCCAGTTCGGCGTCGGAGAGCGCGATGCGCGCGAGGCGGGCGATGTGCCCGACTTGATCATTGGACAGCGACATGAGGTAACAAAACCTGCTGAATCCACAAAGGTTTGTAGGTTATCATAATCATCTTTGCCCCGCCTGGGGCTGCACTGCATTGCAGCACGGGCGGGGTTTCGTGTTGCTGCGGGATTCAGGCGATGCGGCACGCGGCTCGACCACTCCACCGGTTTCGGAACCATTCATGTTCGGTTTTCTCCGCTCCTACTTCTCCAACGATCTCGCGATCGATCTCGGCACCGCCAACACCCTGATCTACGTGCGCGGCAAGGGCATCGTCCTCGACGAACCCTCGGTGGTGGCGATCCGCACCGAGGGCGGGCCCAACGCCAAGCGCTCCATCCAGGCGGTCGGTCACCAGGCCAAGCTCATGCTCGGCAAGACGCCCGGCAACATCACTGCCATCCGGCCGATGAAGGACGGCGTGATCGCCGATTTCGTCGTCACCGAGCAGATGATCAAGCAGTTCATCAAGAAGGTGCACGACTCGCGCCTGCTGTCGCCCAGTCCGCGCATCATCATCTGCGTGCCCTGCGGTTCGACCCAGGTCGAGCGCCGCGCGATCCGCGACGCGGCCCTGGCGGCCGGCGCCTCGCAGGTATTCCTGATCGAGGAGCCCATGGCGGCGGCGATCGGCGCCGGCCTGCCGGTGTCGGACGCCACCGGCTCGATGGTGGTCGACATCGGTGGCGGCACCACCGAGGTCGGCGTGATCTCGCTCGGCGGCATGGTCTATGCAGGCAGTGTGCGTGTCGGTGGCGACAAGTTCGACGAAGCCATCGTCAATTACATCCGCCGCAACTACGGCATGCTCATCGGCGAGACCACCGCCGAGAACATCAAGAAGGAAATCGGCTCCGCCTTCCCCGGTTCCGAGGTGCGCGAGATGGAGGTCAAGGGCCGCAACCTGGCCGAGGGCATTCCGCGCAGCTTCACCATCTCGTCCAACGAGATCCTCGAGGCGCTCACCGAGCCGATGAACCAGATCGTGTCCGCGGTCAAGATCGGCCTCGAGCAGACCCCGCCCGAACTGGGTGCCGACATCGCCGAGCGCGGCATGATGCTCACCGGCGGCGGCGCCTTGGTGCGCGACCTCGACCGCCTGCTGATGGAAGAGACCGGCCTGCCGGTGGTCGTGGCCGAGGAGCCGCTGACCTGCGTCGCCCGCGGCTGCGGCATGGCGCTCGACAAGATGGACCAGCTCGCTTCCATCTTCACCTCCGAGTGATGCCCCGCCCCGGCCTGCGCGCCGGGGCCCGGCTTCGCGCCTCAACCTGACGGCCCTGGTTTCTAGCGGATGTCTTTCGTCGGCCATCAGCCTCCTCCGATCTTCAAGCGCGGCCTGGCCCCCCTGGCGCGCCTGTTCATGTTCGTCGCCTTGTGCCTGGTGCTGCTGGTGGCCGACCTGCGCTTCCGCTACCTCGAGGTGGTGCGCAACGGCCTGTCGGTGATCACCTATCCGCTGCAGATGGCGGCTTCCACGCCGGCCGACGTGGTGCGCAATGCCGCGCGCTACTTCGGCACCCTGATCGACGTCCAGCTCGAGAACGCCGAGCTGCGCCGCCACCAGCTCGACGTCGGTGAGCGCCTGTTGCGCTTCGACCATCTCGAGCGCGAGAACGCCGAGCTGCGCGGCCTGCTCGAGATGTCGCAGCGCATCGCCGTACGCAGCGTCGCCGCCGACATCCTCTACAACGCGCCCGACCCCTTCGCACGCAAGGTCATCCTCGATCGCGGCGCGCAGCAGGGCGTGGAGCCGGGGCTGGCGGTGGTCGATGCCCAGGGCGTCATCGGGCAGGTCACGCGTGTGCATCCGATCCAGTCCGAGGTGACGCTGCTCACCGACCGTCGCCAGTCGATTCCGGTGAGCGTGGTGCGCAACGGCGTGCGCGGCGTGCTCTACGGCACCGGTCGCGGCAGCCTGGAGATGCGTCATGTGCTGGCCGACGTCGATATTCAGCCCGGCGACCAGCTGGTGACGTCCGGCCTGGACGGCGTCTATGTGCCGGGCCTGCCGGTGGCGAAGGTGCTCAGCGTCAATCGCGAGGCCGATGCCTTTGCCCGCATCGACTGCGAACCGCTCGCCGCCATCGAGCGCAGTGTGCAGGTGCTGGTGGTGGGGCGTGCGGCGTATCCGCCTCCGCCCCCGGCCTCCGAGCCCGAAGGGAGGCGCTGAGCCATGCAGCCGACCAACCGCTCCAGCCGCATCCTGCTGCCGGTCAAGCTCTGGTTCGTTTACCTGAGCCTGTTCGCGGCACTGGGCCTCGAATACATCCCGACTGGCCGCACCCCCGGCCTGCCCGACTGGGTGGCGCTGGTGCTCGCCTTCTGGTGCGTGCGCGAGCCGCTGCGCATCGGCATGGGCGTGGGCTTCGTGTTTGGCCTGCTGGTCGATGTCGGCCTGGGCGCGGCCATGGGCCAGCATGCGCTGGCCTACGTGGTGCTCGCCTACCTTGCCAACACCCTGGCGCGCCGCGTGCTGTGGTTCCCGTCGTGGCAGCAGGCGCTGCATGTGCTGCCCCTGCTGCTGCTGGCGCAGCTCCTGATGATGGCGGTACGCCTGCTGGCGGGAGGGGAGTTCCCCGGCTGGTCCTATTTCCTGTCGAGCTTCAGCAGTGCGCTGCTGTGGGCGCCGCTGTCCTTCCTGCTGCTGCTGCCGCAATACCAGCCGGTGGAGCGCGATGACAATCGCCCCATCTGAGGCGGGGCGCCGATGACCGAGTTTCGCACACCGGCCGCCGATCTTGCCCGCTTCAGGCTGCGTGTAGTGGTGGCGGCCGTGTTCGTCCTCATCTGCCTCGGCCTGCTCGCGGCACGCTTCCACTTCCTGCAGGTCCAGCGTCACGACTACTTCCTGACCCGCGCCGAAGACAACCGCATCGCGCTGCTGCCGGTGGTGCCGCACCGCGGCACCATTGTCGACCGCAACGGCGTCGTGCTGGCGCGCAACTACGCCACCTACACCCTGGAGATCATGCCTTCCGAGGTGCGCGACCTCGAGGGGACGCTGGCCGAGCTTTCCACCCTGGTGCCGATCGAGCCCCGCGACCTGCGCCGCTTCCGCAAGCTGTTCGAGGAGAGTCGCAACTTCGAGAGCGTGCCGGTGCGCAGCCGGCTCACCGACGAGGAGGTGGCGCGTGTGGTGTCGCAGCGCTACCGCCTGCCCGGGGTGGATGTGCGTGCCCGCCTGCTGCGCGACTACCCCCAGGGCACGACCGCGGCGCATGTGGTGGGCTACATCGGCCGCATCAACGAGCGCGACGTCGAGCGCATCGAGGAGCGCGGCCAGACCGCCAACTATCGCGGCACCCTGCACATCGGCAAGGCCGGCCTGGAACAGTCCTACGAGGCCGAACTGCATGGCACCACCGGCGTCGAGCAGGTCGAAGTCAACGCCAGCGGGCGTGCGGTGCGCGCGCTGTCCCACACCCCGGCCAGTTCGGGCAACGATCTCGAGCTTACCCTGGACATCGAGTTGCAGCGGGTGGCCGAGACTGCCTTCGGCGACCGCCGCGGTGCGCTGGTGGCGATCGAGCCCTCCACCGGCGGCGTGCTCGCCCTGGTATCGATGCCGACCTACGACCCCAACCTCTTCGTCGATGGCATCTCCACGCAGGACTGGCGCGCGCTCAACGAGTCGCCCGACCATCCCCTGCTGCACCGCGCCATCTACTCCACCTATCCGCCAGGCTCCACCTTCAAGCCCTTCATGGCGCTGGCCGGGCTGGAAACCGGCAAGCGCACGGCGAGGCAGGCAATCCACGACGTCGGTTATTTCAACTTCGGCGGCCATCGCTTCATGGATGACAAGATCGGCGGCCACGGCATGGTCGACCTGCACAAGTCGATCGTGGTGTCGTGCAACACCTACTACTACCAGCTCGCCAACGAGCTCGGCATCGAGGGCATCGCCAGCTTCATGGCGCCCTTCGGCTTCGGTGATCGCACCGGCATCGACCTGCCGGGCGAAGCCATCGGTGTGCTGCCGTCCCCGGAATGGAAGCGCAACCGCTTCCGCAAGCCCGAGCAACAGCGCTGGTACGCGGGCGAGACCATCTCGGTCGGCATCGGCCAGGGCTACAACGCCTTCACGCCGCTGCAGCTCGCCAACGCGATGGCAGCCCTGGTCAATGACGGCAAGCTGTTCCGCCCGCACGTGGTCAAGTACGTGGTCGATTCGCGTACCGGCGAGCGGCGGGCGATCGAGCCCGAGCCGCTGCGTGAGATCCCGCTCAAGCAGGCGCATCTCAAGGCCGTGCTGGACGCCATGGTGGATGTAAACAAGAGCGGCACCGGGCGGCGGGCCTTCCAGGGTGCGCCCTACAGCGTTGGCGGCAAGACCGGTACCGCCCAGGTGTTCTCGCTGCGCGGCCAGCGCTATGTCGAGAAGAACGTGCGCGAGCGCCTGCGCGACCACTCCTGGTTCGTCGCCTACGCGCCCGCCGAGAACCCCAAGATCGCGCTTGCCGTGCTGGTCGAGAACGGCGGCTTCGGCTCGCAGTCGGCTGCACCCATTGCCCGCCAGGTGATCGACTACTACCTGCTCGACCAGCGCGCAGGTGCGCCTGCAGCGGAAGACGACAACGCCACCGAGTCCGAGGATGCGGCCAATGGCACAGCGCCGGCGCGTACCGGCGAGGGTGATCCGCCGCCGCGCGAACCTGCTGCGCCCGCCGTGCCGCAGGCAGCATTGGTGCCTGGGCAGCCGACGAGGGTGACGCGATGAACGAGACCCGCTTCAATCCGTTCGCGCTGCTGCGCGCCGCCGTTCGCCCGCTCGACCCGGTGCTGCTGGTGCTGCTCGCCGTGCTGCTGGCGAGCGCCCACATCCTGATGCAGAGCGCCTCGCCCGAGCGTGTCGATTCGCAACTCACCCATTTCGCCATCGCGCTGCTGGGCATGTGGGCGTTGGCGCTGCTCAAGCCGCAGCGCCTGCTCGCGCTGGCGGTGCCACTCTACGTGCTGGGCGTGTTGCTGCTGATCGCGGTGGAGCTGTTCGGCGAGGTGTCGAAGGGTGCGCAGCGCTGGCTGGACCTGGGCGTGGCACGTATCCAGCCCTCGGAACTGATGAAGATCGCCATGCCGTTGATGCTGGCCTGGTTCTTCCAGCAGCGCGAGGCCCAGACGCGGGCGCTGGATTTTTTCGTCGCGGCGGCATTGCTCGTGGTCCCCGTGGCGCTGATCGTGATCCAGCCCGACCTGGGTACCAGCCTGCTGGTGGCGGCCTCGGGTATTTTCGTGATCTTCTTCGCCGGGCTGTCGTGGAAGCTGATCATTCCGTTGGTGGTCGCCGGCGTGATCGGCCTGGGCTCGATCGTCGCCTTCGGCGACACGCTGTGCCAGCCCGAAGTGGACTGGCAGGTGCTGCGCGAGTACCAGAAGCAGCGCGTGTGCACCCTGCTCGACCCCACCCGCGACCCGCTCGGCAAGGGCTTCCACATCATCCAGTCGACGATCGCGATCGGCTCGGGCGGCCTCATGGGCAAGGGATGGATGGATGGCACCCAGACCCACCTTGCCTTCCTGCCCGAGCGCCACACCGACTTCATCTTCGCCGTGCTCGCCGAGGAGTTCGGCCTGATCGGTGCGGTGGCCCTGCTCGTCGTGTACGTGCTCATGCTGCTGCGCGGCTTTCACATTGCTGCCAACGCGCCGACCCATGCGACGCGGCTGCTGGCCGGCGCAATCACGATGATCCTGTTTACCTACGCCTTCGTGAACATGGGCATGGTCAGCGGCATCCTGCCCGTAGTGGGCGTGCCACTGCCCTTCATCAGTTATGGCGGAACTGCACTGGTCACGCTCTGTCTGGGCATCGGTATCCTGATGAGCATCCAGCGCAGCCGCTTTGCAGACAAGACCTGACCTTCGGACGGAAAGATGAATCCGACGCCTTCGACCTCCCCTGCCGGTGCCGCGCGCGCTGCCGGCAGCCGGCTCCTGCCCCTGTCGTTTTGCCTGGCCCTGTTCGCCGGCCTGCTCTCCGGTTGCGGTTCGACCCCCAGGCAGGGCGACGAACCGGTCGCCAGCGCGCCGACGACGCAGCCGGCTGCGCGCGCGCCAGCACCGGCGCGCGCGACGCGTGGCGGGGGCTATTACCTGGACGACGGTCCCGACGACGTGTTGCCCGACGACCTCGACAACATCCCCGATGCCGAGCCTCGCGCGGAGCCTCTGCACCGCTTTGCCAACAGGCCTTACCACGTGATGGGGCAGAGCTTCGTGCCGGTGACCGAAGTGCGCCCTTTCCGCCAGCGTGGCCACGCGAGCTGGTACGGGCGGCGCTTCCACGGCCGGCCGACCTCGAGCGGCGAGCCCTACGACATGTACGCCATGACGGCTGCGCACCCGACGCTGCCGATCCCGAGCTACGTGCGCGTCACCCATCTCGACAACGGGCGTTCGGTGGTGGTGCGGGTCAATGACCGCGGCCCCTTCCTGCGCGGCCGTGTCATCGACCTGTCGTACGCTGCTGCCCACCGTCTGGGCTATATCAACGCCGGCAGCGCGCAGGTGGAGGTCGAGCAGATCCTGCCCGACGAGGCTCCCCTGGTGGCGAGCACGCGGCCGGTACCGCCGCTCGCTGCGCGCGCCGACGAGGGCGTGGTCGCTGCCGGCGAACCGGCGCTGGCCGCACGTGCGCTCGAGCCCCTGCCCGCGCCGGCCGCGTCAGCGGTCGACATGCAGGGCAGCACAGCGCCGGCGCCGACGTCCGCCGCACTCGCAACGGCCGATGGCGCCGGCGGGCTGGTGCCGCCCATCGCATCGGCCAGCGGCGGCATCTTCCTGCAGCTCGGCGCCTTCGCGTCCTACGCCAACGCCGAGGGTTTCCGCGACACCGTGCAGGGCAGGGCGGCGGCGCTGGCCGAGCGCTTCGAGCTGCTCGCCGACGGCGAACGCTTCCGGCTCCATGCCGGTCCCTACGAGTCGGTCGATGCGGCACGCAGCGCCGCCGAGCGCATGGGCAGCCTGCTCAAGCTCAAGCCCTTCGTGGTGGTGCGCTGAGCCAGCGCGGCAGGCGGGATGCAACAAAGCCTTTCGTTTTGGGTCTGTCATCGACCGGCGCCTATAATTGGGCCGCTGCGCCGGGGCCAGCCAGCCAGTGGGGCCGACAGGGCCCCGCGCCGAGCCGCTCGTGCCGCCCCGCGTCTTCCTTCTTCCATTCCCCGGGTTTCGTCATGCGTTTTCTGATCGCCGTTCTTGTCTCGCTGTTTTCGTTGACTGCACTTGCGCAGTCCGTGCCGCCGCCGGTGCTGGCCGCCAATGCCTGGGTCCTGGCGGACCACGCCACCGGCCAGACCCTGGTCGCCAAAGATGCGGACACCCGCATCGAGCCGGCCTCGCTCACCAAGCTGATGACGGCCTATCTCACCTTCTCGGCGCTCAAGGCGGGCACGATCAGCGCCGACCAGGTGGTGCCGGTGTCCGAGCGTGCATGGCGCATGGAGGGCTCGCGCATGTTCATCGAGCCGCGCAAGGAGGTCACGGTCGATGAGCTGATCAAGGGCATCATCGTGCAGTCGGGCAACGACGCCTGCGTCGCCATCTCCGAGCTGATCGCCGGCAGCGAGGAGGCCTTCGCGGCGCTCATGAATCGCGAGGCCCAGCGCCTGGGCATGCGCAACACCAACTTTACCAACTCCACCGGCCTGCCCGATCCGCAGCTCTACACCACCGCCAACGACCTTGCCCTGCTGGCGAGCGCGATCATCCGCGACTTCCCCGAGTACTTCAGCCTGTACTCGATGAAGGAGTTCACCTACAACAACATCCGCCAGCCCAACCGCAACCGCCTGCTGTACATGGACCCCACCGTCGATGGCATGAAGACCGGCCACACCAGCACGGCCGGCTACTGCCTGGTGTCCACTGCCGAGCGCGGCCCCCGCCGCCTGGTGGCGGTCGTGCTCGGCGCCGCCTCGGACACCGTGCGCGCGCAGGAGTCGCTCAAGCTGCTCAATTTCGGCTTCCAGTTCTACGACACGGTCAAGCTCTACAAGGCCGAGGAGGCGCTGTCGCAGTTCCGCGTCTGGAAGGGCAAGGTGAACGAGCTGCCGGTGGGCTTCACCACCGACTTCGTGATGTCGCTGCCCAAGGAATCGGCCGACAAGATCCAGGTCACGCTGGAGAGCCGCCAGCCGCTCGTCGCGCCGATCGAGAAGGGCCAGGAGGTGGGCGTGCTGTCGCTGCGGATCGATGGCGAGCAGATCGGCCAGTACCCTGTGCTTGCCCTCCAGGACGTGCCGGTGGCCGGTTTCTTCGGCCGCCTGTGGGATGCGATCGTGATGTTGTTCAAGCGCCTGTGATCGGCGCGAGCCTCTCAGTTGGAGACCCCACGATGGTGACTGCTTTCGTCAATGGCCAGTACCTCCCGCTTGCCGAGGCGCGTGTGTCGCCGATGGACCGCGGCTTCCTGTTCGGCGATGGCGCCTACGAGGTCATCCCGGTGTACTCGCGGCGGCCCTTCCGCGTCGATGAGCACGTCGCCCGCCTGGCCAGCACGCTGGCGGCGATGCGGCTGAACAACCCCCATACGGCACAGGCTTGGAAGGCGATCATCGGCGAGATCGTCGCCCGCAACCCGTGGGAGGACCAGTCGGTCTACCTGCAGGTGACGCGCGGCGCCGACAGCAAGCGCAACCACGCCTTCCCCGGCCCCGAAGTCCAGCCCACTGTCTTCCTGATGAGCGAGCCGCTGGTCACGCCGGGCGCCGAGCAGCTCGCGCGCGGTGTCGCGGCGGTGAGCGCGGCCGACATCCGCTGGCTGCGCTGCGACCTCAAGACCGTATCGATGCTGGCCAACTGTCTGCTGCGCCAGCACGCGATCGACAACGGCTGCGCGGAGACCGTGCTGTTCCGCGACAGTTTCCTCACCGAAGGTGCCGCCTCCAGCATCTTCGTGTGCAAGGACGGTGTGCTGCTGGTGCCGCCCAAGAGCCACCTCATGCTGCCCGGCATCACCTACGACGTGGTGCTCGAACTCGCCCGCAGCCGCGGCATGCGGCATGAGGTGCGCGAGGTGCTTGAAGCCGAGGTGCGCAGCGCCGACGAGTTGTGGATGACCTCCTCCACCAAGGAGGTGCTGCCCATCACCACGCTCGACGGCCGCCCGGTGGGCAGCGGCGAGCCTGGCCCGATGGGCCGCCAGATGTACGCCTGGTACCAGGATTTCAAGCTTACGGTGATGCGAAATGGCTGACGCTCCCGGCGCGCAGACGCGCCAGACCCTGATCGAATACCCCTGCAGCTTCCCCATCAAGGTGATGGGTGTGCGCGTGGATGGCTTTGCCCAGGCGGTCACCGATGTCGTGCTGCGCCATGCGCCCGACTTCGACCCCGCAGGTGCCGAGATGCGGCCCTCGAGCAAGGGCAACTACCTGGCCGTGACCTGCACCTTCCGTGCCGTGTCCCAGGCGCAGGTCGACGCCCTGTACCGCGAGCTCACCTCGCACCCGATGGTCAAGGTGGTGCTGTGATCGTCAAGCGCCTCGGCCTGGTGGAGTACGCGCCGGCGCTCGAGGCCATGCGCGTGTTCACCGCCGAACGCGGCGCCGACACCCCCGACGAGATCTGGCTGTTGCAGCACCCGCCGGTGTACACCCTGGGCCAGGCGGGCAAGCCCGAGCATCTGCTGCAGAATCCGGCCGCCATCCCGCTGGTACACATCGACCGCGGCGGGCAGATCACCTACCACGGTCCCGGCCAGCTGGTAGCCTACCTGTTGCTGGACCTGCACCGGCGCCGGCTCAAGGTGCGCGAACTGGTGCACCTGATGGAGCAGGCCATCATCGACACCCTGGCCGGTTATGGCTTGCATGCCGAGCGCAAGGACGGTGCGCCCGGTGTGTACGTCGCAGGCGACAAGATCGCCGCGCTTGGCCTGCGGGTCAGGAACGGCTGCAGTTACCACGGCCTCGCCATCAACGTCGATGCCGACCTCGCCCCCTTCGGCTGGATCAACCCTTGCGGCTACGAAGGCCTCAAGACGATCCGCATGCGCGATTTCGGCATCGAGGCCAGCGTGGAGGAGGTCGGCGAAGTCCTGCTCGCTCATCTGCAGCGTCTGCTGCCGCCGTTGGCGGATACCGCTGGCGCCACCGATACTGCACATCGCGCCGAGCAGGCTGTCTAAGCGACGCGCTCCGGTTCATAATCCCCCGCTCCCCCAGCGCGTCCCACGCCGAACCTACAGAGAACAGCGACCATGGAAACCCCAGTGCGCAAGCAGCGCGGCGCAGACAAGACCGCCCGCATCCCGATCAAGATCGTCCCCGCCGAACGCCTCAAGAAGCCCGACTGGATCCGCATCAAGCTCGGTGCCGGCCAGGAAGCCGAGCGCTTCAACGAGATCAAGGAGACGCTGCGCGAGCACAAGCTCCATACGGTATGCGAGGAAGCCTCGTGCCCGAACATCCATGAATGCTTCGGCAAGGGCACGGCCACCTTCATGATCATGGGCGACATCTGTACGCGGCGCTGCCCGTTCTGCGACGTCGGCCACGGCCGTCCCGACCCGCTCAATCCGAACGAGCCGATCGACCTGGCCCGCACCATCGCCGCGATGCGCCTGAACTACGTCGTCATCACCTCGGTGGACCGCGACGACCTGCGCGACGGCGGCGCCCAGCACTTCGTGGACTGCATCCGCGAGACGCGTGCGGTGTCGCCCAAGACCACCATCGAGGTGCTGGTGCCGGACTTCCGCGGCCGCATGGAGATCGCACTCGACATCTTCGACGCCGCCCCGCCCGACGTCATGAACCACAACCTCGAGACCGTGCCGCGCCTCTACAAGCAGGCGCGCCCCGGCTCGGACTACGCCTACTCGCTCAAGCTGCTCAAGGAGTTCAAGGCCCGTCATCCCGAGGTGCCGACCAAGTCCGGGCTCATGGTGGGCCTGGGCGAGACCGACGACGAGATCCTCGAGGTCATGCGCGACATGCGCGCCCACGACGTCGAGATGCTCACCATAGGCCAGTACCTGCAACCCTCCGGTGGCCACCTGCCGGTGCTGCGCTACGTGCATCCGGACACCTTCAAGATGTTCGAAACCGAAGCGCTGAAGATGGGCTTCAAGAACGCCGCCTGCGGTCCGATGGTGCGTTCGAGCTACTGGGCCGACCAGCAGGCGCACGGCGCAGGCGTGGTGTAATCATGGCCGACAGCCGGATCGGGGTCCTCCCGGCGCTGATCCTGGCCATCGGCATCGGCTTTGCCGGCATGCAGGTGGCAAAGGGCATCGAGCGCTTTCGCATGGCCGAGCGCACCATCACCGTGAAGGGTCTCGCCGAGCGCGACGTCAAGAGCGACTTTGCGGTGTGGACCCTCGCCTTCCGCCGCGCCGACAACGACTTCGGACGCGTGCAACAGGCACTCACCGCCGATCGTGAGCGCGTGCTCGCCTTCCTGCGCGCGCAGGGTTTCACCGACGACGAGATCGACGCCCGCCCCCTGCAGGTGCAGGACCTGCTCGCGCGCGAGTATGGTCCCGATCAGGTTGCCCTGCGCTTCAACGGCCGCGGACAGGTGGTGGTCAAGTCGGCGCGCGTAGACCTGGTGGCGGCGTCGTCGAACCGGGTCGATCCGCTCATCGAGGCCGGCATCCAGCTTGGCGGAGAAGGCGGCGACGGCGCGCCGCTGTATCAGCTGCGCGGCTTCAACGACGTCAAGCCGATGCTGCTCGAGGAAGCCACCCTCAGCGCCCGCGAACAGGCACGCAAGTTTGCCGCTGACGCTGGTGCAAGGCTCGGTGCCTTGCGCAGTGCCAACCAGGGCACGATCCGCATCCTCGACGACGATGGCTCGGAGATGGACAGCTCGCGCACCATCGGCAAGCGTTTGCGCGTGGTCAGCACCTTCGAGTTCACGCTCGACTGAGTTGTCCCCCGCTCAGCGCGGTGGTCGTTCCTCGCTTGCTCACGGGCAACCCTTGCAGCCGTCGGTCTGGGCGTTGAGGAAGATCGCCTGCTCGATGTTGGCCCCGCTCAGGTCGGCGTTGGTGAGCTGGGCGCGGGTGAAGTTGGCGCCCTGCAGGTTGGCGCCTGCGAAAGACGCGCCCGACAGCTTGGCCGCGCGCAGGTTGGCGCGCTGCAGGTCGGCGCCGTCGAAGCGGGCGCCCTCCGCCCGGGCATTGGTCAGGTCGGCGCCACCAAGCTGCGCCGCGCTGAAGTCCACACCGTGTAGATCGGCGTTCTGCAGGATGGCGTTGCGCAGGTTCGCCTCCTTGAGGCTGGCATCGCCCAGGCGGGCGCCGCGCAGGTTGGTGCGCAGCATCGAGGCCCCGTCGAGGGCGATCGCGCCCATCTCGGCCTGCGAGAAGTTCGCCTCGTTGAGCGTGGCGCCGCGCAGGTTGGCACCTGACAGGTCCGATCGGGTGAACTGCGAGTTGGCGAGATTCACCCCGGGTAGCTCGGCGCCGTTCAGGTTCATGTTGGTGCACAGGGTGCCGCGGCGGATGTCGCAGCCACCGACGTTGCCGGCGCGCTGGGCTTCGGCGGGCGGTGGCAGGGTGAGCAGGGCCGCTGCGGAGAGGGCAGCGAACAGCACGGCGCGGGTCGTGGGCATGGGCAGTGGCTGGTGATGATGGAGGGCTGTCGATGGCAGCGGAACGCCGCCCTGGGTACGACAGTACGGGATCATGCGGGTTCGACAAGCCGTTTGTCGACCCGGGCGCGTGGCTGGCCGAGGTTTGGTGCCTGTTTGACGTGATCGTCCCGCTCGATCTGTAACGATGGCGCTCCTGGCGGGTGCGATCGGCTAGAATTGGCCTCCGCCACCCGCCCGGGTGGCTTCGTTTTTTGCCGTGCCGCCACGATGTCCGCCCTCCTCAACGCGCCCCAGCGCGAAGCGATCCGCTATCTCGACGGCCCCTGCCTGGTGCTGGCCGGCGCCGGCAGTGGCAAGACGCGGGTGATCACGCACAAGATCGCGCATCTGATCAACGAGTGCGGGCTCAACCCGTCCAACATCGCTGCCATCACCTTCACCAACAAGGCCGCCAAGGAGATGCAGGAACGCGTCGCCCACATCATGGGCGGGCGGGCGCCGGGCGGGCTCACGGTATGCACCTTCCACGCGCTCGGTGTGCGCATCATCCGCCAGGAGGCGAAGCACTGCGGGCTGAAGCCGCAGTTCTCCATCCTCGATGCTTCGGACACCGTGCAGATCGTGTCGGACGTTGCCGGCGATAACGACAAGGGCATCGCCAAGCAGATGCAGTGGCAGATCTCGTCGTGGAAGAACGCGATGATCACGCCCGAGGAGGCGGCGCAGCTCGCCGACAGCGAGATCGCTTCGGTCGCCGCCAAGCTCTACAAGGAATACGAGCGCACCCTGCGCGCCTACCAGGCAGTGGACTTCGACGACCTCATCTCGCTGCCGGTGCGCCTGTTCGACGAGCACCCCGAGGTGCGCGAGCGCTGGCAGAACAAGCTGCGCTATCTGCTCGTGGACGAATACCAGGACACCAACCGTGCCCAGTACCGGCTGCTGAGGTTGCTGTCAGGCGTGCGCGGCGCCTTCACCGCGGTCGGCGACGACGACCAGGCCATCTACGCCTGGCGCGGCGCGGATGTGGAGAACCTGAAGCTGCTGCAGCAGGACTATCCCAAGCTCAGGGTCATCAAGCTGGAGCAGAACTACCGCTCCTCGCGCCGCATCCTCGAGGCCGCCAACACCGTCATCGCCAACAACGAGAAGCTCTTCGACAAGCGCCTGTGGTCCGAGCACGGCCAGGGCGAGCAGATCGTCGTCACCAACTGCCGCGACGCCGAGCACGAGGCCGAATGGGTGGCGACCAAGATCACCGCGCACAAGTTCGAGCACCGCACCCGCTTCAAGGACTACGCCATCCTCTACCGTGGCAACCATCAGGCGCGCATCATCGAGCAGCAGTTGCGCAACCACCGTATCCCCTATGTGATGTCGGGCGGGCAGAGCTTCTTCGACAAGGCCGAGATCCGCGACCTGATCGCCTGGCTGCGCCTGCTGGTCAATGAAGACGACGACCTCGCCTTCATCCGCGCCATCACCACCCCGCGCCGTGGCATCGGTGCCGCCACCATCGAAGCGCTCGGCGCCTATGCCGGGCATCGCCAGTCCAGCCTGTTCGCCGCAGTGTTCGAGGAAGGGCTGACCCAGCACCTCAACGCCAAGCAACTGCAGGGTGTGCAGGAGTTTGCGGCCTACATCAACCGCCTGCAGTACCGTGCCCCGCGCGAGCCCGCGGCGCAATTGCTCGAAGACTTGTTGGCCGCCATCCGCTACGAGGCCTGGCTGTTCGAGCACTGCGACACGCGCGAGGCCGAATCCAAGTGGAGCAACGTGCGCGACTTCGTCGGCTGGCTGGGCCGCAAGGGTGAGGAGGACGGCAAGAACCTGCTCGAGCTCACCCAGACCATCGCGCTGATGTCCATGCTCGACAAGGAAGACCCCGACTTCGACGGCGTCCAGATGGCCACCCTTCACGCCTCCAAGGGCCTGGAGTTCCCCCACGTCTTCCTGGTTGGCGTCGAGGAAGGCCTGCTGCCCCACCAGAGCAGCATCGACGAGGACAAGGTCGAGGAAGAGCGCCGGCTCATGTATGTGGGCATCACCCGCGCCCAGCGCAGCCTCAACATCACCTGGTGCGAGCGGCGCAAGTCGGGCAAGGAGTTCCGCCCTTGCGAGCCGAGCCGCTTCATCGCGGAGATGGGCGGCGACATCAAGATGAACGACCGCAAGACCGCCCAGCCGGTGTCGAAAGAAGAGGGAAAGGCGCGGCTGGCCAACCTGATGGCGATGTTCGAGAACCGCGACGGCAAGGCCTGAACCGGCTGCGCGCGCAGTGACAGCCACAAAAAAGGGCAGCGCGAGGCTGCCCTTTCAGTTGCTGCGGTGCGTGTCCCGAGTCGGGTGCCGCTGCGGGTCTTACTGCTCGACCGGCGGCTCGGTGTAGCCGGCGCCGACCGTGTTGGCCAGATAGGCCACTGCGCGTGCGACTTCGGTATCGGTCAGGTCGCTGCCGCCGCCGCGTGCGGGCATCGCACCCTTGCCGGCGATGGCCGAGGCGGTCAGGCCCTCGAAGCCCAGGCCGAGACGATCGCTCCAGCCAGCGGCGTCACCCGTCTTCGGTGCGCCCACGGCGCCCGAGTCGTGGCAGGCTGCGCAGATCGACTTGTAGATCTGCTCGCCGGTCCGCGTCCCCGGGGTAATCGTGACCGCCTGGATCTCGACGCGGGCGACGGGCTGGATCAGGGTCGCCGTGAGCTCCGGATCGACGGAGCTCTGCTTGCCACAGCCCGCCAGCAGCGCGGCTGCGACCATGGCGACGACAGGCATTGCGAGGCGGACGGGGCGCTGGTTGCGTTGGTTCGACATGCTTGGGTCCTTTGACTGGTGGCGCAAGACGAGATCTAAAGCCGCGATTATAGCTGTGTAAAAACCATTGTGGCAGTGCGGCATGGACTTTGCCTGCAAACGCGGCTATGCTTCCCGGCCTTGCGTGGACGTCTTTCCACGCACACCGCGCGCCCGTAGCTCAGCTGGATAGAGTACTGCCCTCCGAAGGCAGGGGTCGGACGTTCGAATCGTCTCGGGCGCGCCAGAGAATTCAATGGGTCAGGTCTTAACGGACCTGGCCCATTTTGCTTTGTGTTGATCCGTACGGAAATCGTGTCCTGTGCGCGTGGGGCTGAAGTCGCTTCGCTGCCCCATCCTTGCGATGCTCTCCTTGTGGCCCGATCGTTGCTTGTAGCCGTTGGCATGGCGCCTTTGCCAGCAAGCGGAGCACCGCGTAATTCACTCAGGACACACAATGCGTTCCCTCAACTTCATCGGCGGCGAAAAGGGCGGCGTGGGCAAGTCGGTTGTTGCTCGCGCCCTGGCCCAGTACTACATCGACAAGGGCCGGCCCTTCACCGGCTTCGATACCGATCGCTCGCACACTACCTTCGCCCGTTTCTACGCCGACTATGCCGCCCCCGTGGTGGTGGACCGCTACGAGGGGCTGGACCAGATCGCGCTGCCGTTCGAGGACGCACCAGAAGAGGGCATCGGCCACAGCGTGATTGTCGATCTTGCAGCACAGACGGCCGCACCGCTGGCGCGCTGGATCAAGACGTCCGAACTGCTGGAACTGCTTGCCGAGCTCGGCGTGCAGGTCAACTTCTGGCACCTGGCCGATGCCGGCAAGGATTCTGTCGACCTGCTGGGCGCGCTGCTCGACACCTACGGCGAAGGTCCGCGCTATGTGGTGGTCAAGAACCATGGCCGTGGAAGCGACTTTTCCCAGCTCGACGCATCGGCCGAGCTTGCTGCCGCACAAGCCATGGGGGCCCGTGTGATCAACCTGCCGGAACTGCACGAAGCCAGCATGCGCAAGATCGATCGCCAGGATGCCAGCTTCTGGGCGGCGATGAACCGGCGTGCGGGCGATGATGCCTTGGGCATGCTCGAGCGCCAGCGCGTCAAGAGCTGGCTGAAGGCCGTGTACGCGGCCTTCGACGATCTGGCCGTGTAGGCTGTCAGGCCGTCGTCATGACGGCCTGCGCAGGCTGCTCGCGCAGCAGCGCTGCGCGCATGACCAGGAACAGCACGATCGCCACGCTGGTGGCGGTGCAGCTCAGGAACATCGCGTAACGCAGCGACTCGACACCGAAGGCCGGCTGCAGCAGGTCGCTTAGGGCGCCGGTGAGCACCGGGCCCAGGCCGACGCCGCACAGGGTGCTGAGCATGGTCTGCAGGGCCATCGCCACGGCGCGGTTGGCCGGGGCGACCAGGCTTGTCAGCATGCTGAAGGACGGCCCCAGCCACCACACCATGAAGAAGCCGTTGATACCGCACCACAGCATCGCCGTGGGAACCGGCACGCCTGCGATCGAGGTCAGCACGTCCGTCGGCCAGCTCAGGTAGGCGGCGAGCGTAGCAATGCCGACGACATGGCCGACGAGCGGGATGCGGAAGCGCCAGCGCGCGTCGCGCTTGCCCAGGTGGTCGGTCAGCCAGCCGCTGAACAGCACGCCGAGGCCGGCGGCGGTGCCGCCGATCAGTCCGGTCAGCAGCCCTGCGTGGCGCAGCTCCAGGCCGTGCGAGCGCACCAGGAAACTTGCATTCCACATGCCGAACGCGTTGCCGCCCAGGGTTGCCACCGCACCGGCGAGGATCAGGTAGCGTACCGGCCTGTTCGCCCACAGCTGCCCGACGGTGGCCAGCAGGCTGGTGGAGAGTTCGACCCGGGCGCTGCCGTCCCAGGCCCCGCGCACCGGTTCGCGCGCACCGAAGGCAAGCAGGGCAGAGATCAGCAAGGCTGGGGTGCCGACGATGACGAAGGTCGTGCGCCAGCCGTACTGGTCAACCAGCCAGGCGCCGAGGCTCAGCGCCAGGATGGCGGCGAAGGTGGGGGCGGCGGTGAAGCAGCTGATGGCGAAGGCGCGGCGCTGCGGCGGGTACAGATCCGCGATCAGCGACAGGGCGGCCGGTGCGGCGGGGGCCTCGACCGCCGCCACCAGCATCCTGGCGGCGACCAGCAGCACGAAGTTGCCCGACAGCGCGCACAGGATGGTGGCGACGCCCCAGCACAGGCTGGACAGGGCGAGCAGGCGGGTGCGCGACATGCGGTCGGCAAGACGCCCCGCCGGCAGGCCCAGCACTGCGAACACGGCGGCAAAGGCGAGGCCGGAGATCAGGCCCATGGAGGTGTCGCTGGCGCCGAACTCGAGCCGGATCGGCTCGATCATCACCGCGACGATCTGGCGGCCGATGAAGTTGTCGGCGTACAGGAAGGCGAGCAGGAACAGCAGGCCATGCGTGCGCCACGCGGACAAGGGGGCGGGCGCAGACGGGGACGTGTCGTGCATGGCCGTTGCGGACTCCGCGCTATGCCTGTCGTGCGCGCGCCAGGTTGAGCGCCGTATCCTCGATCATGTCTTCCTGGCCGCCGACCATGCCGCGTCGGCCCATCTCGACCAGGATCTCGCGCGCGGGCACGCCGTACTTCTTCTCGGCGCGCTTGGCGAACAGCAGGAAGGAGCCATACACGCCGGCGTAGCCCAGCGTGAGCGCATCGCGGTCGATGCGGATCGGGAAGTCCATGATCGGCACCACCAGGTCCTCGGCCACGTCCTGGATCTTGAACACATCCACGCCGGTCTCGATCCCCATCAGGTCGCACACCGCGATGAACACTTCCATCGGGGTGTTGCCCGCGCCGGCCCCCAGGCCAGCGGCCGCGGCGTCGATGCGACTGGCACCGACTTCGAGCGCGGCCAGGCTGTTGGCCACGCCCATGGCCAGGTTGTGGTGGCCGTGGAAGCCGAGTTCGGTCTCGGGCTTGAGCGCATTGCGCACCGCACTGAGACGCGACTTGACCGTGTCGGGCAGCAGGTGGCCGGCCGAGTCGGTGACGTAGATGCAGTTGGCGCCGTAGCTCTCCATCAGCTTGGCTTGCTTGACCAGGCCTTCGGGGCTGTTCATGTGCGCCATCATCAGAAAGCCGACGGTGTCCATGCCGAGCTTGCGGGCGTAGCCGATGTGTTGCTCGGAGACGTCGGCCTCGGTGCAGTGGGTGGCCACGCGGATGGTGGAGACGCCCAGTTCGTGCGCCATCTTGAGGTGATCGACCGTGCCGATGCCCGGCAGCAGCAGCGCCGACACCCTGGCCTGCTTCATCAGCGGGATCACGGCGGACAGGTACTCCTCGTCGCTGTGGGCCGGGAAGCCGTAGTTCACCGAGCTGCCGCCCAGGCCGTCGCCGTGGGTGACCTCGATCAGCGGGATGCCCGCCTCGTCCAGGCCGCAGGCGATGGTCTTCATCTGCTCGAGCGTCATCAGGTGGCGCTTGGGGTGCATGCCGTCGCGCAGGGTCATGTCATGCACGGTGACTTTCTTGCCGCGAAGTTCCATGTTCATCTCTCCTTGTGGCCGGGGCGCTCAGGCCACCATCGTGGCGCGGTTGGATTCAAGCTTGAGGCGACCGGCCAGGATCTCCTCGGCGAACATCTCGGCGGTGCGCGCACCGGCCGCGGTCATGATGTCGAGGTTGCCGGCGTACTTGGGCAGGTAGTCGCCCAGGCCTTCGACCTGGAGGTACACCGAGACGCGCTTGCCGTCGAACACCGGGCCATTGACCAGGCGGTAGCCGGGCACGTACTTCTGCACCTCGCGGATCATGGCGTGGATGGATTCGGTGATCGCCGCCTGGTCGGGTTCGGTCTCGGTCAGGCAGTGCACCGTGTCGCGCATGATCAAGGGCGGTTCGGCCGGGTTGAGGATGATGATCGCCTTGCCCTGCTTCGCGCCGCCGACCTTCTCGACCGCGCCCGCGGTGGTGCGGGTGAATTCGTCGATGTTCTTGCGCGTGCCGGGGCCGGCCGACTTGGAGGACACGGTGGCGACGATCTCGCCGTAGGCCACCGGCTGCACGCGGGAGACGGCCGCGACCATCGGGATCGTGGCCTGGCCGCCGCAGGTGACCATGTTCACGTTCATTTCACCCTTACCGACGTGTTCCACCAGATTGACCGGCGGCACGCAGAAGGGGCCGATCGCCGCCGGGGTGAGGTCGATCATCAGCACGCCCAGTTCATTGAGCTTGCGGCTGTTCTCGGCGTGCACATAGGCCGAGGTGGCATCGAAGGCGATCTGCACGCCGTCGGCCAGCACATGCGGCAGCAGGCCGTCGACGCCCTCGGCGGTGGTCTTGAGGCCGAGCTCGCGCGCACGCGCCAGGCCTTCGGAGGTGGCATCGATGCCGACCATCCACACCGGCTCGAGCACCGGACTGCGCTTGAGTTTGTACAGCAGGTCGGTACCGATGTTGCCCGGACCGATCAGGGCGCATTTGATCTTGTTCATGGGTTCAGTCCCGTAGGGTGTGCCGGCCGCTTGCAGTCCGGCTCGGCATGACGTTGGCTGAGAGGTGCAGCGCGCGCGGCGGACGGAGGAGGGAGGGATGCCCGCCGCGCGGCTGCGAGGAACACGCTGCTAGCGAAAGCTCACCGAACAGCCGCCGAGGCCTTCGATCTGCATCTCGAAGCGGTCGCCGGCACGTGCCGGCACCAGCGGCGCCAGCGAACCCGAGAGGATCAGCTCTCCGGCGCGGAAAGGGATGCCGAACTGGCCCAGGGTGTTCGCGAGCCAGGCCACGGCTTCGGCCGGATGGCCCTGCACGGCCGACCCCAGGCCTTCGCCGCAGGGTTCGCCATTGCGCGACATGCGCATGCGCACCGCCGCCAGGTCGAGCTCACGCGGGTCGGTCCGCGTCTCGCCGACCACGAAGACACCGCAGGATGCGTTGTCGGCGACCGTGTCCTGGATGCGGATCCGCCAGTCGTCGATGCGCGAATCGACGATCTCGAAGCAGGGCGCGACCCAGGCGGTGGCGGCCAGCACTGCGTCGCGGGTCACGCCAGGGCCTTTCAGGTCGGCCTTCAGCATGAAGGCGATCTCGCCCTCGGCGCGCGGCTGGATCAAGCCTGTCGCGGCAATGTCGATGGCCGCGCCGTCTGCGTGCTGCATGGCGTCGGTGAGGAAGCCGAAATCGGGCTGATGCACGTTCAGCATGTCCTGCACCGGCTTGCTGGTCACGCCGATCTTCTTGCCGATCACGCGTTCGCCGTCGGCCTCACGCCGCGACAGCATGTGCAGCGAGACATGGTAGGCGTCCTCGATGCCGATCCCGGGGTGGCGTTCGGTCAGCGGGACGAGCGTGCGCGCCTGGCGCAATGCTGCGTAGAGCTCGTCGCCGAGCTGGCGGATCAGGTTCGGGTCCATGAGCGGTTTCCTGGTCTGGGAGCCTGAGCGGTCAGCCCGGCCACACGCTCGATTCGGCGCCGCCGTCCACTTCGATGACCTTGCCGGTCACCCAGGCCGAGGCCGGGGTTGCGAGGTAGAGTGCTGCGGCCGCGATGTCCTCGACTTCGCCGAGACGCTTGAGCGGCGTGTTGTTGATCATGCCTTCGCGCATGTTGGCGGGCAGCGCACGGTCGAGCGCGGCGGTCATGATCGGGCCGGGGGCAATCGCGTTGATGCGCACGACCGGGGCAAAATCCTGTGCCAGCAGGCGGGTGAGCTGGGTGAGCGCGGCCTTGGCCGTGCCGTAGGCGCTGAAGTGGGGCTGGGCGTAGCGCGCCGCACCCGAGGTGATATTGACGATGTTGCCGCCGCCGGCCGCGCGCATGTGGGGTACGCACAGGCGGGTCAGTTCGTAGGCCGAGCTGACGTTGAAGCGGAACACCCCCTCGAACTTGTCGGTGGACATCTTCAGCGGGTCGTTCGGGCCCGAGCCGCCGGCGTTGTTGACCAGGTGGGTGATGCGGCCGAATTCCTTGAGCGCGGCATCGACCACGCCGCCGAGCTGGGCCAGGTCGGTGACGTCGCAGCTGACGGCAATGGCGCGACGGCCGAGGGCGCGCACCTCGGCGGCGACCGCTTCGACGTCGGCCAGCGTGCGCGCGGCGCAGACGATGTCCGCGCCGGCCTCGGCGTAGGCCAGAGCAATGCCGCGGCCGATGCCGCGGCCGGCGCCGGTGATGATCGCAACCTGGCCTTCCAGGCTGAAGCGTTGGATGATGCTCATGCAGTAGGTTCCTTTATGCAGGGGTCAGCGTGGCGACCACAGGTCGGGCATGCCGGGGTCGCTGGAAGCGATCAGGCGCTTGAGCAGCAGCTTCAAGGCCATGGTGTCGCCGGTGCCGAGCTTGGCGGCAACGTCCTCTTCCACCGCCTTGGCGAGCGCGATCTGGCGCAGCGAGGCTTCACGGCCGTCGGCCGTCAGCACGTAGCGGGTCCGCTCCTCGTCCTGCTCGATGGCCACCAGCCGCTGCGACTCCAGCGCGCTCATCGACGTCTCGTCCGCGAGCATGCCGGTGTAGGAGATGAAGCCGTTGATCTCCTGCAGGCTTAGCCCGTCGCGGATCGACAGCACCGACAGGATGAAGAAGGAGCGCTCGTCGAGCGCCTGCGTGCTCAGCAACTGGCGCAGCGCGTGCAGCATCTGGTAGTGGGCGCGGCCGAGCAGGTAGCCGAGCAGGTCCTCGGTGTAGCTGCATTCGGGCGGCGGCGTCGAACCCAGGCGCACTTCCTCGCGCGGCTTGCGCGCGGCAAGCGCGTATTGGCCGCTCTGGAACACCAGCGGCGGCAGTTCGCTGCGGTCGTAGGCGAGGACTTCGCCGACGAAGATGATGTGGTCGCCGCCGTCGTAGCTGAACGCGGTGCGGCACTGGAAGCGGGCGGTGCAGCCGTTGAGCAGCGGCGCCTTGCTGATGCCCTCGTCGAGCTCAAGCCCGGAGAACTTGTCTTCGCCCTGGCGCGCGAAGCGGCCCGACAAGGCCTCCTGTGCGGCCGACAGCACATGCACGTTCCAGTGCTTGGCGTTGGCGAAGGCCTCGCGGCTGCGTGCGTTCTTGGCCAGGCTCCACAGCACCAGCGGCGGGTTCAACGACACCGAGTTGAAGCTGTTGGCGGTGATCCCGATGGGCTCGCCGTCCGCGGCGCGGGTGGTGATGATGGTGACGCCGGTGGTGAAGGTGCCGAGCGCCGCGCGGAAGTCCTGGGGGTCGAACCCCTTGTGCGTCGTCATGTCGTGTCTCGCGGGACGGGTGGAGATGGTGCCGAGTATGAAAGTGGGGCAGGGGCGCAGGCATCGTCCCAACGGACTAACGGTTTTCCCGGCACAGCGGGCAGCGCTGCCGATGCGCTCGTCCGATTGGACTACGCAAGGCCTGCGGGCGCAGGGTATGGTCCGCCCATGATTGCGTGTGCAGGGTCAGCAACCGGAGTGCGTGTCCGGCGCCGACCCGCCCGCCCTTCCTTTATCGACCTTCGACCCCGGAGTGCTTGCCGTGAACAGACAGATCATCACCCGCCCGGAAGACCTAGGCCTGCTGCTGCAGGCGCACAAGCAGGCCTTTGCCGCCGCCGGCGCCGTCCCCGCGGCCGAGCGCAAGCGCCGCATCCAGACCGCCATCGACCTGCTGGTGAAGTATCACAAGCCCCTCGTCGAGGCGATGGATGCCGACTTCGGCGGCCGCCCCAAGGGTTATTCGCTGATGAACGACGTGCTCGGTTCGCTGACCTCGCTCAAGTACGCCCGCGACCACTTCGAGCCGTGGATGGCGAGCGAGCCGCGCACCCCCTTCCCGCCCTATGACCAGCTCGGCGCCCAGGCCTGGGTGATGTATCAGCCCAAGGGTACGGTGGGCATCATCGGCACCTGGAACGCGCCGCTGTTTACCCTGTTCAGCCCGCTCGCCAGCGCGCTCGCCGCTGGCAACCGCGCCATTCTCAAGCCTTCGGAGGTGGTGTCGCGTACCGCGCAGGTGGTGGCCGAGGCGGTGGTGGACATGTTCGATCCGCTCGTGGTCGGCGTCGTTACCGGCGGCCCGGACATGGGCGAGGCCTTCACCGCCCAGCCCTTCGACCACATTGTGTTCACCGGCAGCACCCAGGTCGGCAAGGCGGTGATGCGCAACGCAGCGCAGAACCTGGTGCCGGTGACGCTGGAACTGGGTGGCAAGTCGCCCACCATCGTCGCCCGCAGCGCCGACCTGGCGACCGCGGCCTTCCGCATCGCCGCCGCGAAGGCGAGTAACGGCGGCCAGCTGTGCGTGAACCCGGACGTCGTCTACGTGGCTCGCGAGCAACTCGAGGATTTCGTTGCTGCGCTCAAGCGCAGCTTCGGCGAGCTGTTCCCCAGCGTGGCCGGCAACCCGGACATGGTCGCGGTGGTGAACGAGCGCCATCTGGCGCGTGTCGAGTCCTACCTCAGCGACGCCGCCCAGGCGGGCGCCCGGGTGGAATGCGCCCCGGCCCCGCTGGCGGCGGACGCGGCGGGGCGTCAGCGTCCGCTCGCCATCGTCATCGATCCGCCGCAAGGCGCGAAGATCATGCAGGAGGAGATCTTTGGCCCGGCGGTGGTGGTGAAGCCCTATGACGCGATCGACGCCGTGATCGCCGACATCAACGGCCGCCCGCGTCCGCTGGCGCTGTACTACTTCGGCGAGGATGCGGCCGAGCAGCAGCGCGTGCTCGAGCACACCCTGTCGGGCGGCGTCACGATCAACGAGGCGATGTTCCACGCCGCGATGGAAGACGCCCCCTTCGGTGGCGTGGGCGATTCGGGCATGGGGCATTACCACGGCCGCGAAGGCTTCCTCGAGTTCAGCCACACCCGCACGGTGTTCAAGGCGCCGGCCTACGATCCGCGCCGCGAATGGGGCCTGCTGCCGCCGTACTCCGAGCACTTCCTGGCGATGATGGAGGCGCAGGTCACGCCCTGAGCCTGGCACGCCGGAGGAGGTCGTCGCCGCGACGGCCTCTGGCAGGGCGTGCAGTCCTGCGGTAACGAAAAACGCCGCGCCACCCCAGGTGGGTGTGCGCGGCGTTTCCGCTCTGGCGTCGTGGTTGTGCGTCGCCCCCGCGGCGCCGTCTCTAGCGCCGGGCAGCGGCCAGTCCGGCCTGGCGGCCGAAGAAGGTCGAGTCGCCGAGCGACATCCCCGAGCTGTAGCCCTCGCCCCAGCGCGGCAGGCCGCAGGCCGTGCGCCCGGCGGCGTACAGGCCGGCGATCGGCTGGCCATCCGCGTCGAGCACCTCGCCGCTGGGCCGCGTGTGCAGGCCGCCCATGGTGAAGGCGTGGGCCTTCATGTCCTCGCTGCAGTAGCTGAGCGCGGCGAAGGGCGCTTCGGTGAGCGGACGCAGCCAGTTCGCCGCCTTGTGCAGCAAGGGATCCTCGCCTTCGGCCGCATGGCGGTTGAACTCGGCCACCGTGTGCACCAGGCTGCCGGTGGGCAGGCCAAGCTCCTGCTCCACCTCCTCCCAGGTCTCGCCGACTGCGGCAATCTTGAGGTCGGGCTGGATCACCGGACGGCCAAAGATCTCGTTATCGACCAGTAGCCAGGCCTTGCCCTCGGGCTGGCGCAACACGTAGTGGCCGACACGGCCGTGGTAGGCGTCCTCGTTGATGAAGCGCTCGCCGCGCGCATTGACGAAGATGCCCTTCACCAGCGACTCGGGCGGGAAGAAGGGGATGGTGGCAAAGAACTGTTCCATGTGGATCGTGGCGCCGCCCACGCTCATGCCCATGCGGATGCCCGAGCCGTCGTCGTTGCCGCCGGAGACGATCTCCGAGCAGGCCAGCGCGCCGGGCGCAAAACGCGCCACCATCTCGCGATTGACGATGAAGCCCCCGGCGCACAGGATCACGCCCCTGCGGGCGCGCACGTACTTTTCCGCGCCCTCGATGCGCACGATCACGCCGACCACGCTGTTCGTCCGGTCCACGATCAGGCTGAGCGCGCGGCTGTTGCAATGCACGACCGCGCCCATGGCTTCGGCGCGCGCACACAGCTTCTCCATCAGCACCTTGCCGCCGCCCCAGCCCTCGAACTGCGCAGTGTGGCCGCGCGGCGCCGGCTTGGCCTTGGCGCTGAACGGCCAGGCCGCCTCGCTGCCCGACCACAGCAGGGTGTCGTCGGTGGTGGGCTCGATCCACTTGCCCGGCAGGTAAGTGCCCTTGAACGGCACGCCCTGGGCCTCCAGCCAATCGAAGTGGGCGGCGGCCTCTTCGGCGTACAGACGCACGCGGTCCGCGTCGGCGCCCGGGCCGCCGGCCATCATCAGGTAGGTGCGCAGATCCTCGGTGCTGTCCTCGAAGCCGTGCTCGCGCTGCACGCGGGTGCCGCCGCTGCCGCCGACATAGACCTCGCCGCCCGACCACGAGGCGCTGCCGCCGGGGGCGGCTGCCACCTCGAAGACATGGACGTCGGCGCCGGCCGCGCGCGCCTCGATCGCCGCGCAGCTGCCGGCGGCACCGAAGCCGATCACGGCGATGTCGGTCTCGATGTCCCAGTGCGGCACCTCCTCGACCCGGCAGGCGCGGGCGGGGCTGTGGCGGGGCGGTGCGTCGGGAGTGGGGGAAGGGCTTGTGCTCATGTGCTTTTCCTTATCGTATCTGGCTGCATGGAGGTCTCCGCGCACGATCATCGGAGCCCGCAGCCTGTGCCGCATCCCTCGATTGGATGATGTCGGCGCGCATGCCGACCGGCGCGTGCGCGTCTAGTCCGCATTGACGATGAAGCGTGCCCGGCCTGCCGCCACCATCGCCCACATTCCAACAAGATCAGGGGTGGAGCGTGAGCGTGCAAGATCAGTCACAGATGGGCTGGGACGTCATCGTCGTCGGCTCCGGTGCGGGCGCGATGACCTCGGCGGTAGTCGCCGCCGACCAGGGGCTGTCGGTACTGGTGATCGAGAAGAGCGACAAGTTCGGCGGCACCTCGGCGATCTCCGGTGGCGGCATCTGGATTCCCAACAACCATTACTTCAAGGCCAAGGGCGGCCAGGACAGCTACGACAAGGCGCTGCAGTACATCCTGGCAGCCGGTGGCGGCAAGGCCGACGAGACCAAGGTGCGCGCCTACCTCGACCACGCGCCCAAGATGATCAAGTACCTCGAGGACAAGTCCCGCGTGCGCTACGCGGTGGCCGAGAAGTACCCCGACTACTACCAGCACCTGCCCGGCGCCTTGCCCGGCGGCCGCTCGCTCGACCCCGAGCTGTTCGATACCAGCACGCTCGGCGACGAGCTCGCCAACCTGCGCCGGCCTTCGCCTTCGACCCTGCTCATGGGCCGCATCGCGTGGACCGCGCGCGACGCCCACGTCGCCATGGCGCGCGAGCGCGGCTGGCGCTTCAAGGTGCTCGGCCTGATGCTGCGCTACAAGTTCGACTTCAGGTGGCGCAGGAAGAGCAAGTTCGACCGCCGCGCCGGCCTCGGCAGTTCGCTGGTGTGTGCATTGCGTGCCTCGCTGCTCGACCGCAAGGTGCCGCTGTGGCTGAAGACGGACTTCCGCGAGCTCGTGCTCGATGGCGACCGTGTCATCGGTGTCCGCGTCTCGCGCGAAGGCCGTGAGCTGACGTTGATGGCCCGCTGCGGCGTGATCCTCGGCGCCGGCGGCTTCGAACAGAATCAGGCGCTGCGCGAGAAGTACCTGCCGCAGCCCACCAAGGCCGCCTGGAGCGCCACGCCGCCGGGCAACAACACCGGCGCCGCGCTCGAGGCCGGCATGGCTGCGGGGGCCGCCACCGACCTGCTCGAATGGGCGTGGTGGGCGCCGACCATCGCCGTGGTCGGCGAGGACAAGCCGCGCGGCGTGTTCGCCGAGCGCGCCTTCCCCGGCGCGATCGTGGTCAACAGCCTCGGCAAGCGCTTCTGCAACGAAGCCCAGGGCTACCTCGAGTTCGGCGACGCCATGTACAAGGACCGTGACGCCACCGGCGGCAAGAATGTGCCGGCGTGGTGCATCTTCGACGCCCACTTCCGTTTCAACTACGCGATGGGGCCGCTGATGCCGGCGCAGATCATGCCCGACAGCCGCCTGCGCAAGGAGTGGCTGGGCAGCGTGTACTGGAAGGCCGACACCCTCGACGAGCTGGCGCGCCAGATCGGCGTCGATCCCGCCGGACTCAACGACACGGTGGCGAAGATGAACGCCTATGCCAGCAGCGGCAAGGACGCCGATTTCGGCCGCGGCGACAGCGTGTTCGACCGCTACTACGGCGACGTCAACGTCAAGCCCAATCCCTGCCTGGCGCCGATCCAAAAGGGCCCGTTCTACGCCATGCGCATGGACGCCGGCGACATCGGCACCAAGGGCGGGCTGCTGACCGACGCCCATGCCCGCGTGGTGCGCGCGGACGGTTCTGCGATCGAAGGCCTCTACGCCATCGGCAACACCTCGGCCTCGGTCATGGGGACCGCCTACCCGGGCGCCGGCGCCACCATCGGGCCGGCGATGACCTTCGGCTACATCGCCGCGCACCACATCGCGGCCAACGCGTGACGAATCGACAGGAGACAGCGCACATGGCAGGACGAATCGAAGGCAAGGTGGCGCTCGTCACCGGGGGCGCGAGCGGCGTTGGCCGTGCAACGGTGGAACTGTTCGTCAGGGAAGGCGCCCAGGTCGTGTTCACCGACCTCAACGCCGACGCGGGTGCGTCACTTGCCGCCGGGCTCGGCGGCAAGGCGTTCTTCATCCTTCAGGATGCCGCTTCGGCGGCCGACTGGGACGCGGTGATGGCGACGGTGCGCGAGCGCTTCGGTCGCCTCGACATCCTGGTGAACAACGCCGGCATCCTGATCAAGGGATCGATCGAGGACGCCTCGCTGGACGACTGGCAGCGCCTCATGCGGGTCAACGCCGACAGCGTCTTCCTCGGCTGCAAGGCCGCCGTGGCGCTGATGAAGACCGGCAGCGGTGGCTCGATCATCAACATGTCCTCGATCGCCGGCATTGCCGCCAAGGAAGACTACGCCGCCTACGGCGCCTCCAAGGCCGCCATCTCGGGCCTCACGCGCGCGGTTGCCGCGCATTGCCGCAAGGCCAAGTACCGCATCCGCTGCAATTCCATCCACCCCGACGGCATCATGACGCCGATGACTGCGGGCTCGTACCCGAAGGGCATCGACCCGGCACGCTTCACCATCGACGCCGACCCGATGAACCGCGCCTGCCTGCCCGAGGATGTCGCCGCCGCCATCCTGTTCCTTGCCGAGGATGGTTCGCGCGCGGTCAATGGTATCGAGCTGCGCGTCGACAGCGGCCAGTTCGTCATGAGCATCTGAGCCGCCGCAACACTCCCGGAACGACCATGACTGCAGCATTCACCGCCCCCGCCGCCCGCACCCTGCCCGCACTCGTCCTCGAGGCCGCGCAACGCCACGGCGAGCGCATCTTCATCGAAGACGGCGACCGCCGCATCCGCTATGCGGACCTGCCTGCGCACGTGTTCGCCGTCGGCCGCGCCCTGATCGCCCATGGCATTGCACCTGGCGACCGTGTCGCGATCTGGGCCGAGAACCGCGCCGAATGGATCCTCGCCGCGCTCGGCATCCATTGCGCCGGCGCGGCGATGGTGCCGATCAACACGCGCATGAAGGGCGCCGAGGCAGCCGACATCATCGAGCGCAGTGGCGCCCGCGTCCTCTTCGCCGTAGACCGCTTCCTGGACGTCGATTACCCCGCCATGCTAGCCGACTGCCGCCCGGCCACGCTGGAAAAGGTGGTCGCGATCGGCCACGCCGGCGCACATGCCGACACCGACTGGGACAGCTTCATCGCCAGCGCTGCGGGCGTGGGCGAAGCGCTGGCGCGCGCGCGCGCCGCGGGCGTGCAGCCTGGCGACATGTCCGACCTGATGTTCACCTCGGGTACCACCGGCCGCCCCAAGGGCGTGGTCAGCGCCCACCGCCAGATCATCCAGGCCTTCATCGAGTACGTGAAGATCGCCGACATCCGGGCCGGCGATCGCTACCTGATCGTCAATCCCTTCTTCCACACCTTCGGCTACAAGGCCGGCTGGGTCACCTGCCTGATCGCCGGTGCCACCGTGCTGCCGCACCCGGTGTTCGACGCCGAGGCGGTGTTCCGCCGCATCGAGGCCGACCGCATCAGCGTGCTGCCGGGGCCGCCCACGCTCTATCTGTCGATGCTTGCGCATCCGAAGCTGGCGCACACCGATCTCTCCAGCCTGCGCGTGGCGGTGACCGGTGCGTCGACCATCCCGCCGGTGCTGATCGAGCGCATGCGTCGCGAGCTCGGCTTCAAGGTCGTGCTCACCGCCTACGGCCTGACCGAATGCGGCGGCCTGGCCACGATCTGCGCTGCCGACGACGACGCCGAGACGGTCGCCCTCACCAGCGGTCATGCCATCCCCGGCACCGAGGTGAGCATCGTCGACGCCGACAACCGCCCGCTGCCGGCCGGCGAGGCGGGCGAGATCTGCCTGCGCGGCTTCCACGTCATGCAGGGCTACTTCCAGGACGCCAAGGCCACCGCCGAGACCATCGACGCCGAGGGCTGGCTGCACACGGGCGACGTCGGCACCCTGGACGCGCGCGGCTACCTGCGCATCACCGACCGCCTCAAGGACATGTTCATCGTCGGCGGCTTCAACTGCTACCCGGCCGAGATCGAGGCCGCGCTCACCGCCCACCCGGCGATCGCCCAGGTGGCGGTGATCGGCGTGCCCGACGAGCGCATGGGCGAGGTCGGCTGCGCCTGCGTCGTGCTGCGTCCCGGCCAGGCGCTGGACGAAGCCGGGCTCATCGCCTGGTCGCGCGAGCGCATGGCCAACTACAAGGTGCCGCGCATGGTGCGCTTCTTCGTATCGCTGCCGGTCAATGCTTCGAACAAGGTCGCCAAGAACGAACTGAGGGCGCAGTTGCGTGTTTCTGCGTGATTGCGCTGCGTCAGCGCAGCCCAGCCATCGACACCATGAGGCATCCATGAGCCAGAAGAATCAACTGTTCGCCCCCTTCCAGCTGGGGCCGATCAGCCTGCGCAACCGCTTCATCCGCGCCGGCGCCAACGAGGGCATGGTGCTCCATGGCGCGCCCACGAAGGCGTTGGTCAAACACCACCGCGACATGGCCGCTGGCGGTGTGGGTCTCACCACCGTGGCCTACGGCGCGGTCGCCAAGGTCGGCCGTACCCTGCCCAACCAGGTGTGGATGCGCCGCGAGATCCTGCCCGACCTCAAGGCCCTGGCCGATGCCGTGCACGCGGAGGGCGGCGCGATCTCCTACCAGCTCACCCATGGCGGCTCCTTCGTCACCTCGCTCAAGGTCGACGGGCCGACCATGAGCGCCTCGGGCGGCATCAACAAGGCCGGCATGATGCGCGGCAACCTCTTTCAGCGCGCGATGACCCGCGCTGACATGGATCTCGTCGCCCAGCAGTTCGTCGACGCCGCCGAGCTGTGTCGCGAGGCCGGCTTCGACGCGGTCGAGATCCACATGGGTCACGGCTACCTGCTCAACCAGTTCATCTCGCCGCTCTCCAACAAGCGCAAGGACGACTATGGCGGCACTGCGGCCAAGCGCGCGCGCTTTCCGGCCGAGGTGCTGCGCCGGGTCAAGGACAAGGTCGGCCGGCAGATGGCGGTGCTCGCCAAGATCAACGTGGCCGACGGCGTGGCCGGCGGCGCGACGGTGGACGATGCCATCGTCACCGCCCGCCTGCTGCAGGAGGCGGGTGCCGACCTGCTGGTGTTGTCAGGCGGGCGCAACATCGAGTCGGGCTGGTTCATGTTCGGCAGCAACTTCGACATGGACGAGATGAAGAAGGTGCTCAAGGGCAGCTGGCTCACCGGGCTGATGATGAAGCTGGCGCAGTTCGGCACGCCCAAGGTGAGCTTCCGCGAGATGTACTTCCTCGAATACTCGCGCCGCATCCGTGCTGCAGTCGATGTGCCCCTGGGCTACCTGGGCGGTGCGCGCTCGCTCGCCAACGCCGAGCAGGCCATGGCCGAGGGCTTCGACGCGGTGGTGATGGCGCGGCCGCTGATCCACGACGCACAGCTGGTCAACAAGTTCGCGCGCGGCGAGGCCACGGCCTCGGGCTGCATCAACTGCAACCGCTGCGTGCCCTACATCTACCACCCGGCCGGCACCATGTGCGTGCTCAACGCGCCGAACGACCCGGCGCTCAACCGCGTGCGTGCAGCGGGCTGACGGGGGGATCCCAGCGTGACGAAACTCAGCATTGCACAGCGCCTGTGGATCTGGGCGGCGGTTTCCGGCTTCCTGTTCCTGGCCGCGGTGGCGTTCGGCTGGTACGGACTCCACCAGGCCAAGGAATCCCTGCGCGAGGTTCACGAGATCAATATCGCCACGCTGGGGCGGCTCGAGGCGATCCAGTTGCGGCTGTTGTCGAACCGCCGCCTGGTCCCGCTGGCCTTCCAGCTCGACCCCGAGGGCGGCCTGGCTTCGGCGCACGAGCGCCCGCTGTCGCATTATCTGGAGCAGATCGATCGCAACACCGGCGAGATCGAGGCCCTGTTGCAGACGCAGCGCGAGCGCCTGCGCGACCCCGCGGAAGAAGCCTTGTTCGAGGCGTTCGAGGCGCACTACCGCGAGTGGCTGGCCCAGGTCGACGAAGTGCTTGCCTCGCTGCGCACCGGCTACTTTCGCCCGACCTACATGAGCGCCTTCGTCCAGGGCGGTGAGCCCGCGGGCGATGCCACGGGCGAGGCCCTGGCGGCGCTGCATGCCCACCAGACCGACCTTACCGCGCGCATGTACGAGGCCGCGCAGCAGCGCTACCACGCCACCATCACTGCCTATATCGCGCTCTCGGTCATCGGCACCGTGTGCGGCGTCTTCATCGCGGTGAGCACGCTCCGGCGCCTGCGCACCGCCTTCGGCGTGGCGTCCGGCGTCGCCCGCTCGATCGCGGAGGGCGACCTCTCGGTGAGCGTGCCTGCGCTGGGGGCCGACGAGTTCGGGGTGTTGCTCGGCGAAATCGGCCACATGCGCGACCGTCTCCACGGCCTGGTCGACGACCTGCGCCGCGAGGTGAAGCAGCTCGGGGTGGAGGCGCGCCAGATGTCGGACATCGCCGGCACGGCCTCGGAGCATGCGCTGTCGCAGGAAGAGGCGCTCAATCGCATGTCCGAGGCCGCCAACGCCCTGGTCGAGTCGATCGACCAGGTCGAGACGCATGCCAGCGTGTCGCTGCAGACCACCGAGCGCTCCTCGGCCCGCGCCGAGGACAGCCGCCAGTTCATCCGCAGCATGGCCAAGGAGATGCACCGTGTCGCCGAGGTGGTCGACAGCACGGCGGTCCAGGTCAAGGAGCTCGAGCAACTGTCGCAGCGCATCAGCGGCGTGGTCAATGTCATCCGCGAGGTGGCGGAGCAGACCAACCTGCTGGCCCTCAACGCCGCGATCGAAGCCGCGCGTGCAGGCGAACAGGGGCGCGGTTTCGCCGTTGTCGCCGATGAGGTGCGCAAGCTCGCCGAACGCACGGCAGCGTCGACGCAGGAGATCATCGTCACCATCAGCGACATCCAGGACCGTACCCGCGGCGTGTCTGCCGGCATGAAGCAGGTTGTCGAGCGCGTTGCGGCAGGAGAGGGGCTGTCGCGCGAAGCCGAGGTCTCGGTCGAAAGCATCCGCGAGGGCACCCATGCGGTGTTCGAGGCCGTGGGCAGCATCGGTGAGCTGATCAAGGCCCAGGCCGAATCCACCCGCGAGATCGTGCGCCGTATCGACAGCGTGTCCAGCGGCACCGGCGATCTGTCCGCAAGTGCCGGTCGCAGCGCGCAGTCGGCTGCCGGGCTGGATGCGCTGGCGCGTACACTGGACGAACTCTCCGGGCGCTTCCGCCTGGCCTGAGCGCAGGCGGGCGCAACGCGGGCGTCAGCCCGCCTGCGCGTCGGACAGCCCGCCCCCGAGCGCCCGGTACAGTTGTACGACCGCCTGGTGCAGGGCGCGGGTGGTCTGGGACAGGCCGAGTTCGCTGTCGAACAACTGGCGCTCGGCATCGATCACTTCGAAATAGCTCGAGATCCCCGCCAGGTAACGGGCGTTGCTCACCCGCAGGCGTTCGCGGTTGGCGAGCACCACGGCGCGGGTCGCCTCGCGCTGCCGGCTCAGGTGCTCGAACGCGGCGAGTGCATCGCTCACCTCGCGAAACGCCTGGCGCACGACGGCGGCGTACTGCTCGACCAGGATGCGCTGCTGGGCTTCGGCGGCATCGACTCCGGCCTGCAGCCGTCCGCCATCGAACAGGGGCAAGCCGATCGCGGGCTGCAGCGACCAGGCATGGCGGCCGCTGTCGAACAGTTGCGCGAGATCGGTGGTCGCGAAGCCGAGCAGCGAGGTCAGTGTGATCCGCGGCAGCAAGGCCTTGCGCGCGGCCTCCACGTTGGCCCCGGCGGCCAGCAGGGACGCCTCGGCGGCGCGGATGTCCGGGCGCCGCTGCAGCAGTTCGGCAGGCAGGCCGGCGGTGACCCGTTGCGGCGGGCCCAGGTCGTCCAGCCGGGTGTGGCGCGGGATCGGGCCCGGATTGCGCCCCAGCAGCACGGCGAGCGCGTTCTCGGCCTGGGCACTGCGTCGTGCCTGGTCGGCCAGGGCCTGCTCCGATCCGGCCAGCAGGGATTCGGCCTGGCGGACATCGAGGATGGACGAGATGCCCTCCTCGAAGCGCGCACGGGTGAGCCGAAGCGCCTTGCGCCGGCCGTCGAGCGTGCGCTCGGTGATCGCTTGCTGGGCGTCCAGGTCGAGCAGCTCGAGGTAGAGCGAGGACACCTGCGCGATCAGGCTGGTACGTACGCCGTCAGCCAGCGCGGCGCTGGCCAGAACCTCCATGCGCGCAGCCTCGGCACGTGCGGCGAGCCGCCCCCACAGGTCGATCTCCCAAGCTGGCAGCGACAGCCCCAGCGACGCACTTTCGCCGATGCGATTCTCGCGCGGGTCGAAGCCCGGCATGCGTTCGCGGCTCGCCGCCGCGCTGGCGTTGATGCCCGGGAACAGCGCGGCGCGCTCGATGCCGTGTTGCGCGCGCGCCAGTTCGATGCGTTCAATCGCGATGCGCAGATCCGTGTTGGCCGCGAGCGCGTCCGCGATCAGGGCATGCAGCTCCGGCACCGGGAGGAGTGCGTTCCAGGGCAAGGTGGCCAGGCTGGCACCGGCCGGGTCCGTGTCCGCATGCCCGGTCTGCGGCCAGGCGGCGGGCACCGGAAGCTCGGGCCGGACCACGGGCGAGGGCTGGCACGCCGCCAGCAGCAGCGCAAGAATGGGCAGCATGCGCACAGGGTGTGGCGATCGCTTCATCGACCCGCCTCCATCTCGTCGTTCCGGATGCGGAAGAAGCTCGCGTACAGCAGCGGCACCACCACCAGGGTCAGCCCGGTGGCGAAGATCAGGCCGAACATGATCGTCACCGCCATGCTGCGGAAGAAGGGATCGACCAGCAGCGGCGCCACCCCCAGCACCGTCGTCGCGGCGCCGAGGAAGACCGGCCGTGCGCGGCTTGCCGAGGCGTCCAGCACCGCGAGCAGGCGCGGCTTGCCGTCGCGGATCTCGACGTCGATCTGGTCCACCAGAACGATCGCGTTCTTGATCAGCATGCCGGTCAGGCTCAGGAAGCCCAGGATGGCCATGAACTCGAAGGGCGCCTGGAACAGCAGCAGCCCGACCGCCACCCCCACCACCGCCAGCGGCACCGTGAGCCAGATCACCGCGGTCTGGCGCAGGCCATTGAACATTACGATCACCGCCACCACCATCGCTGCAAAGCCGAAGGGCGCGGCGGCGGCCAGCCCGGCGTTGGCCTCGGCAGAGGCCTTGTGCTCGCCGTGCCATTCGAGCACGTAGCCCGGCGGCAGCGCAATGGCCTCGATCTGCGGGCGCAGGCGCTCGAACAGCGGCGCAGACAGCTGTCCGGCGGGCGGGTCGCACTGTGCCTTGATGGTGGGGAAGCGGTTCTCGCGCCGGATCAGCGCGTCTTCCCACACCGTGTCGACGCGCTCGACGAACTGGCTCACCGGCACGTACTTGCCGGCGGCGGCGCTGAACACCTGGGCGTTGCCGAGGTCTTCGACGCCGTGGCGTTCGTCTGCCGGCGCCCGCGCCATGATCGGGATCAGGCGCTCGTGTTCGCGATACACGCCGATCTGCTGGCCGACGTAGTGGCGCTCGAGCGCGGCGGCGATGTCCGACGGCAGCACGCCGGCACGCTGCGCGGCCTCGACCGAGAAGCGCGGGCGCACCACCGGCACCGCCTGGCGCCAGTCGTCCTGGATCGCCACTGCCTCGGGGTCGGCAGCCATGATCGCCTTGGCCTCCTCGGCGAGCTGGCGCAGCACTGCCGGGTCGGGGCCGCGGAAGGCAGCCTCGATCTTCTTGCCGCCGCCGCGGCCGAGCATGAACTTCCACACCTTCACGCTGGCTTCAGGGAAGGCCGCCTCAAGCTCGGGCTGCAGGCGGTCGATGAGGCCGGAGATGTCCTCGAAGCGTTCGACGTCGACCAGCAACTGACCATACGCCGGGTTGGGATCTTCCGGGCTGTAGGTGAGCATGAAGCGCAGGCCGCCCTGGCCGATGAAGCTGGAGATGTGGGTGACGCCGGGGGCGGCGCGCACCTTCTGCTCGGCGCGGGCGACGACTGCCGCCGTGGTGTGGATGTCGGTGCCCTGGGGAAGGGCGAGGTCGACCACGAACTGCGGCCGCGCCGAATCGGGCATGAAGCCCGGCAGCACATGGCCGAACGCGACCACGCCTGCGGCCAGCAGGCCGGCCAGCACCAGGCCGCTGCTGAGACGGTGCGACAGCACACCCTGCAACAGGCCGCGGTAGGCGCGCAGCAGGCGGCCTTCGTGCACCTCCGCGTCCGCCTTCACCTTGAGGAAGGCGGCGCACAGCAGCGGTGTCAGGGTGATCGCGAACAGCCACGACAGCAGCATCGAATACAGGATCACCCAGAACAGGGAGGCGGTGTACTCCCCCATGTCCGAGGGCGACAGCCCGATCGCGCTGAAGGCCAGGATGCCGACCACGGTGCCGCCGAGCAGCGGCCACACCGTGGCGCGCACCACCGCGCCCGCCGCCGCCGTGACCCGCTCGCCTTTCTGCAGCCGCACCAGGATGCCGTCGGTGACGACGATGGCGTTATCCACCAGCATGCCCAGCGCGATGATGAGCGCACCGAGCGAGACGCGCTGCATGGCGATGCCGTCCATCAGCATCGCAATCAGGGTGCCGGCGACCGTCAGCACCAGCACCGCGCCGATGATCAGGCCGCTGCGCAGCCCCATGAACAACAGCAACACCACCACCACGATCGCCACCGCGGCGACCAGGTTGTCGACGAAGCCCGACACCGCGGCGCGCACGGAGTCCGACTGGAAGGAAACCACGTTCAGCTCCATCCCGACCGGGCGCTGCCCCTCCAGCTCCGCCAGCCGGCGCTTGACCGCGTCGCCCATCTCGACCACGTTGCCGCCCTGCACGTTGGAGATGCCCAACCCGATCGCCGGGCGACCGTCGTGGCGCATCAGCGCTGCCGGGGGATCGACGTACTCGCGGCGGATCTCGGCCACGTCGCGCAGGCGCAGCAGGCCACTGCTGGTGTCGCCTGCGACCACGAGCTCGCCGAGCGCGTCGACCGACAGCACGCCGTCCGCAGGCTGGATCTGCAGGCGCAGCGGGCCAGCGGTGACCGCGCCGGCCGGGGTGATCAGGTTCTGCGCACGCAGCGAGGCATAGATGCGGTCGAGCGGCACGCCAAGCTGCGCCGCACGCGCGCTCGACACCTCGACGTAGATCGCCTCCTTGCGCTCGCCGAGCAGGGCCACCCGTGCCACGCCAGGCACCAGCACCAGCTCGCGGCGCAGCAGATCGACGTAGTCCCACAGCTGGCGCGGGCTGTAGCCGTCGCCGGTGACCGCGTAGAAGAGCGCGAACACATCGCCGAAGTCGCTCTTGACCACCGGCTCTGCCGCACCCGGCGGCAGTGCGCGCGCGGCCTCGGCAATCTTGCTGCGCAGCTTGTCCCAAACCTGGTCGAGTTCGGCCTGGCTGCGGGAGAAGGCAAGCTTGGCCTCCACCTTGACCATGGACTCGCCTGCGCGCGACACCGAGGTGACTTCCTCCACCTCCTGCATCTGCTGCACGGCGCCCTCGATCAGGTCGGTGATTTCCTCGGCCACCTGCGCCGGCGAGGCCCCCGGATAGGCGGTGACGACCACCGCCTGGCGGATGATGAACTCCGGGTCCTCGAAGCGTCCGAGGCGTTCGTAGGACAACCAGCCGCCCACCAGCACGAGCACGGTGGCGACCCAGGCGACGACCGCTTTGCGGATCGTGTATTCGGCGATGTTCATGGCCTGGTCCCCGCGTTCAGCGCGACTCGAGCGGGCGCACGAGCATGCCTTCGCGCACCGCGCCGACGCCGGCGCCGACGATGCGCTGGCCCGGCACCAGCCCGGACTCGACGACGATCTCCGCGCCCACGACAGCGCCGGTGCGGATCGGCGCGCGCGCAACGCGACCGTCTTCATCCACGACCCACACACCCGGCTGGCCCTGGGCGTCGGCAGCGACCGCGGCAAGCGGGATGGTGAGCGCCGCGCCGGCCGCGGGCGAGGCGTCTTGCCCGCGCGGGGTTGCGGCCAGCGGCTCCACGTTCACCGCCATGCCGGGCAGCAGGTTCAGGCCTGCCGGCATGGTCTGCAGCGCAAGCACGACGACGTAGGTCTGGGTCTGCGGGTCGGCCTCGGCAGCAAACGATCTGAGCGCCAGCGCCAAAGGCTGCCCGGGCTCGCCGTCGAGAAAGGCGACGGCTTCCTGATGCGGCTGCAGGCGCCGCACCAGCCGTTCGGGCACGTTCACCACCACCTCGAGCGCACGCAGGTCCTGCAGGTCCGCGATCGGCTGCTTGGCCTGGACGTTGGTGAAGGGTTCGATGCGGCGGCGCGTGATGACGCCGGCGAAGGGCGCCTTGATGACCGTGTTGGCCAGATCCTGCTCGGCTGCGGCGAGGTTGGTGCGTGCGAGCTCGAGGCGGGCGCTGCGATCATCGACCTCGGCACGGGCGACCGCCATTTCGGTGTCCCACAGGCGCTGGTAGCGCGCGAGATCGTTCCTTGCGCGCTCGAACTCGGCCCGGGCGGACGCCAGCCTCGCCCGGTACACGCTGTCGTCGAGGCGCGCGACCACCTCGCCGGCCTTCACCTCGCGGCCTTCCTCGAGACTGAAGCGGTCGACGAAGCCCGGCACGTCGAAGGAAAGCTCCGCGCGTTTGGCAGCGCGGATGCGCCCAGGCAAGCGCAGCGCATCGTGCGTGTCCTGGGCGCCGACGGTGACGATCAGTGCCGGCCTGACGGCGGGCGGAGCGCTGTCGGGGACGGGCGCTTCGGTGCATGCCGACAGCGCGAGCAGCAGTGCGGCGCCGGTCGCAGCGGCGAGGTGTTTCTGATTAGGCATGATCGAGACGGAATCGAGGTTTGGCATCCGGAGTGCCTAGCTTAAGCGCATATCGTGACGGAGGGACAAGCGCGACAGACGAACTTTCGATCGCCGTTGTCGGCTCAGGGTGTCAGTCATGGAGCATCACGCGTGCGTGTACAAAGCTGCCGTGAAAATAGATGCCGTCGATGCGGCGGGCGACTTCGGTGGCAACGTCGGGCGTGATGTCCATGTCGATGATGAACCATGGTCGCTCGGGATCACCTTCGCGCACGACGAGGATGTCGAGGACCGGCCCGAAATGCCGCATGCGCTCGCGGAGCGTGTCCAGGTCGGTGTCTGGGCCGAGGCCCGAAATGAGTAGTTTCATGGCGAGAGATCTGTCAGCGCAGGGTCCGCATCCGGACGCCAGCGTTGCAGAGTAACGGCTCGATCCACATCATGACAGCGCTGCTGGCCCATTTTGGGCCAGCCTGACAGGAGTACGAAGAGATGGACGACCTTGATCGCCGTATCGACAAGGCCTTCACCATGGTTGCCTTTGCGGCCAACCGCCATCTGGTGGATCACATGCGCCGGATGACCACGACCCTCGACATGGATCTCGAGAGCGCGATGCTGTGGGGGACGCTGGCTCACCTCAACGTGGCACAAGCCATCCGGCCGGGGGCGCCGCCTACCGAACTGCTGGCGCCGGATGGCTTTCTTCTGGGCGCACATCGCCCGGTGCGCCTGACCGACCTCGTCCAGGTGACGGGGCTGCCCAAGGAAACCGTGCGGCGCAAGCTCGAGAAGCTGCGCCAACGGGGCAAGGTCCGGCGAACCGAGGACGGGCTCTGGGACGCACTGCGTGAGGGCATCGATGACCGCACCCACGCGTTCACCCGCGAGTCGGTCAAGCGCCTGCTCAGCACTGCCCGCATCATCGAGGGCATCCTCCAGAATTCGCGGCCAGACTAGCGGTGCCTGGCGCGAAACTCGGCGGCTGCCCCGCTGGGCTGCCGACCCGCCTCAGGCGGTGATGCCGCCGCCGTTCAGCGGCACGATCTGGCCGGTGACCCACTCGGCCTCGCGCGAAGCGAGGTAAGCCACGCCGGCGCCGACATCGGCAGGCGAGCCGGCGCGCGGGATGATGCAGTTCTTGCGTGCCAGCTCCTCCGAGCCTTCCCAGTTGTTCATCGTGCCCAGCGACAGGGCATTCACATTCACGCCCTTGCGTCCGACCTCGGCAGCGAGCTGGCGCACGAAGCCGACCACGCCGGCCTTGGATGCGGCGTAGGCGGCGATGCCCATCGGTACCGCGGCACGCCAGGACTCGGAGGTGATGGCGACGATGCGGCCCCACTTCTTCTCGATCATGCCGGGCAGCACGGCGTGGCAGCCGTTCATCAGGCCGTACATGTTGAGCTTGACGAAGCGTTCCCAATCCTCCGGTTTCGACTCGAGGAACTTGCCGTAGCCCATGCCGGTGGTCGGTACGCCGGCATTGGAGACGTAGACGTCCACGATGCCGGCCTGCTCGCGCACGGCGGCGACCATCTTCTGCACGGCGTTGTAATCGGTGACGTCGGCGGGCGCGGCCAGGGCCTTGAGCCCGGCGGCGCGCAGCTCGGCGGCTGCGGCCTCGGCGCGCTCGGGGAAGAAGTCATTGATCGCCACGGTGGCGCCCTGGCGTGCCAGGGTCTCGGCCACGCCGCGGCCCATGCCGCGGCCGGCGCCGGTGACGATGGCAACGCAGCCATCGAGTCTGAAAAGGGCCGGGGTCATCGGTGAGTCGGACATCGTGCTTCCTCTGGTTCGGGTGGAATGTGTGGAGACAGGCTTTCAGCGGCCTTCGAAGCGCGGTGGCCGCTTGTCGATGAAGGCCTGCATGCCTTCCTTCTGGTCGCGCGAGGCAAACAGCAGCGCGTTGGCGCGGCGTTCCATCGCCAGCGCGGTCTCGAGCGGGGCATCCATGCCGAGCAGGATGCACTCCTTGATCTGCTCGGCGGCGAGTGGCGGCATGGCGGCGATGACGCTCGCCAGTTCGATCGCGGTCGGGATCACCTGGTCGTCGGCCACAAGGTCGCTCACCAGGCCGGCGGTCCACGCCTCGTGCGCGCTGATCGGCTTGCCGGTGAGCGCCATGCGCATCGCCTTGGCCTTGCCGACTGCGCGCACCAGGCGCTGGGTGCCGCCGATGCCGGGCATGATGCCGATGCGGATCTCGGGCTGGCAGAAGCGCGCGCCCTCGCCGGCGACGATGATGTCGGCCAGCATCGCCAGCTCGCAGCCGCCGCCGTAGGCGTAGCCGCACACTGCGGCGATCACCGGCTTGGGGCAATGCTGGATGGGGCCCCACACGCGTTCGGTGTGGCGTTGGGTGATCTCGATCGGGCCGGCGCCGGCCATGCTGGTGATGTCGCCACCGGCTGCGAACACCTTGTCGCCGCCGGTGAGCACGATGCAGCGCACGGTGTCGTCGGTCGCCAGCTCGGTGAAGCGCTGCGACAGCAGGGCCTGAAGTTCGAGCGACAGGGCGTTGGTCGCCTGCGGCCGGTTCAGGCGCAGCACGGCAACGCCGCCGTCGAGGCGTTCGAGCAGCAGGGGCGAGGCCGGGTCGGACGGCGGTGTCGGGTCTGTGGTCATGGAGCCTCCAGGGGACGCTCCCGGTGCGACGGCCCGTGCGGGTGCGGCGACCGGGGAAGGGGATGGGATGCATGTTCCGCCCTCGGCGCAAGCGGCTCATCGTCCGTTCAGACGACGAATGCCACGGGGGCCGCACCTAGACTCGCAGGCATCCAACCATTGCGGAGAAACGCATGAACACACAGGCTTCCACCGGCGCCGCAGCGCTCGGCTACCACGGCAAGGTCGTGCTCGTGACCGGCGGCACCAAGGGCATCGGCGCGGGCATTGCGCGCGGGTTTCTCGCCGCCGGGGCGGCGGTGGTCGTGTGTGGTCGCAACGCGCCCGAGGCCCTGCCCGAGGCGGGCGGCGCCCGCGCCGACTTCATCCCCGCCGACGTGCGCGACATCGAGTCGCTGCAGGCGCTGTTCGCCACCATTCGCGAGCGCTTCGGCCGCCTCGACGTGGTGGTCAACAACGCCGGCGGCGCGCCCTTCGCGCTTGCCGACAAGGCCTCGCCGCGCTTTCACGAAGGCATCATCCGCCTCAACCTGATCGCCCCGCTCAACGTCGCCCAGCAAGCCAATGCGCTGATGCAGGAGCAGGCCGAAGGCGGCGTCATCATCTTCATCGGCAGCGTCGCCGCCTCGCGCCCTTCGCCGGGCACCGCTGCGTATGGCGCGGCCAAGGCCGGCGTGCTGTCGCTGGCATCGTCACTGGCGGTGGAGTGGGCGCCCAAGGTGCGCGTGCTCGCGGTCAGCCCGGGGCTGGTGCAGACCGAGCAGTCGCACCTGCACTACGGCGACGACGCAGGCATCGCCGCGGTGGGCGCCACCATCCCTGCCGGCCGCATGGCCACGCCGGACGACATCGCCAACGCCTGCCTGTACGCCGGCTCGCCGATGGCGGCCTACTTCGCCGGCACCAACCTGCTGCTGCACGGTGGCGGCGAGCGGCCGGCCTTCCTGGCGGCGGCAAATACGGCGGAGCAGCGCTAGCAGAGGGCCGCTGCGCCAGCGGTGGGCGTGGCGTGCGGGGTGGCGAGCCGTCGGGCCAGGGCGGGCACGACGATCTTCTTCACCCGCAGGCATGAATCCGTCTAAATTCATCGAGACGATCTGCCGTTATTGTCCGCAACAGCGCTTTCTGCCCGAGCCGTGTGACGACTTCGTTTCCCGGGCCTTGTCACGGCCGCGCCTCGCTGCCGGCGTATGTTGAACGTCGAGGGCGTTCAGAGTTGCTTAGCTCACAGCAAGGAAGAACCGGAAATGAAGAACATCACGATCAAGGCGCGGCTGTTCCTGCTGACGCTCTGTTGCCTACTGCTTCTGATTCTCGTCGGCGGCTTCTCCTTCTTTCAGGCCAGCAGGCTCAACGACCGCCTGGAGGTTGTCGTCGGCGATAGCGAGAAGCTGATGCGTGCCGTGGATACCGCCCGGAGCGCTCAGGTCAGTTTCAAGACCCAGGTCCAGGAGTGGAAGAATGTGCTGCTCCGGGGCAAGGATCCGGCCAGCTACGAACGCCACCTCCAGGGCTTCAACCAGCAGGACAAGGCCGTATCCGACGCTTTGGAGCGCCTGGAGGCGCTGAGTCGAGAGATGGGGATCGCCGATCGTCTGGAGGTCGCTCGGGTCAGGACGATCTTCGCTGAACTGGCTCCGGCTTATCTGAATGCGCTCAGATCCTACGATCGTGACGACCTCGACCCGGCAACGAAGGTCGACGCGCTGGTCAGGGGGGTCGATCGTGCGCCCACTGCGCAGATTGATGGTCTGGTGGAGCGGATCGTGGCGATTGCCAGCGAGCGGGCAACGGCGGAGGCGCAGGCCGCGCGCGACATTTACGCTGCCGTAAAGACCGGACTGGCGGTTTTCATCGCAGCTGCGGTTGCGATACTCGCAGCCCTCGCCTGGATGATCATCCGCTCCATTACCCGGCCGGTCATGCAACTCGAACACACGATGGCGGAAGTCGCCCGCACGAATGATCTGACGCTGCGCGCCAGGATCTCGAACCAGGACGAGATCGGCAAGATGGCCAATGCGCTTGACGCGATGTTGGCCAAGATGCATTCGCTGGTTGGGCAGGTCGCCGTGTCGGTCCAGTCCGTCAATGGTACGGCGGGCGATGTGGCGAAAACGGCCGATACCCTGCAGGACACCGCCGAGGAGCAGTCCCAGGCGGTATCAAGCAATGCTGCGTCGGTCGAGGAACTCACCGTGTCCATCGCCACGGTTGCGGAGTCGGCCGACGTCGTGCACCGGCAATCCCTGGAGAGCGTATCCAACAGCACCGAAGGTCATCGAAAGGTTGCCCAGCTCGTTGCCGAAATTCGCCGGATCGGCAACACGGTCGACGGCATCGCGCATGCGGTCGAGGAATTCGTCAGCAGTACGAGTGCGATCACCCACATGACGGGCGAGGTGAGGGATATCGCCGACCAGACCAACCTGCTGGCGCTCAACGCGGCTATCGAGGCAGCGCGGGCAGGTGAGCAGGGACGCGGCTTTGCCGTGGTGGCGGATGAAGTCCGCAAGCTCGCAGAGAAGTCTGCCAGCTCGGCAGCCGAGATCGACGGCGTTGCGCGCGGCATCATGGAACGGACGGCACAGGTACGCACTGCGCTGGAGGCGGGCCTGAGGTCGGTCGAGGTGAGCTCTGGCCTTGCCGGCGACGTGGAGACCACGCTCGAACAGGCACGAACATCGGTCGAACACGCAGGAAGGGGCGTCGACGAGATTGCCCTCTCGGTCAGGGAGCAGAAGATCGCCAGCACCGAGATCGCTCAGAACATGGAGAGAATCTCGCGGTCCTCGGGGGAAACCAGCGGCGCCGCACGCCGAATGAGTGAATCGGCGGCAAGCCTGCGCGAGGCGACGCATCGCCTGGCCGGTGCGATCTCGGACTTCCGGACCTAGATCGCAGCACGGCGCATATGCGTCGGTCGGGCTCATTGACGCGGAGCTGACGCTTCGGTCAGGGACGCCCGATCGGCGTAGCGCCTCGCCATCACGGCGCACACCATCAACTGGATCTGGTGGAACACCATCAAGGGCAGGATGGCGAGGCCTGCCGCCCCGCCGCTGAAGATGATCTGTGCCATCGGCACCCCGGTGGCCATGCTCTTCTTCGAGCCGCAGAACACGATCGTGATCTCGTCCTCGACACTGAAGCCGAGCGTGCGCGCGAGCCAGGTGGTGGCGACCAGCACCAGCGCAAGCAGCACCACGCAGCACACCACCAACTGCGCCAGTGCCCAGGCCGGCACCACGCGCCAGATCCCGTCGAGCACCGCCGCGCCGAAGGCCGTGTACACCACGAGCAGGATCGAGCCCTGGTCCACAAGGCGCAGCCAGCGCTGTTGCTGCATCACCCAGCTGCCGATCCATGGCCGCAGGGCATGACCGGCCGCGAAGGGCAGCAGCAACTGCAGGCCGATCTTCAGTACGGCTTCCCCCAGCGGCACGCCCGCCCCGGTGCTGCCCAGCACCAGGCCCGCCAGCAGCGGCGTCAGCACGATGCCCACCAGGCTCGAGGCCGACGCCGCGCAGACGGCCGCCGGAATGTTGCCGCGTGCGATCGAGGTGAAGGCGATGGCCGACTGCACCGTGCCCGGCAGCAGGCACAGATAGAGCATGCCAAGCCAGAGCGCGTCGCCCAGCAGCGGCCGCAGCACGGGCCCGAGTGCCAGGCCGAGCAAGGGAAACATCGCGAAGGTGCACACGAACACCAGCAGGTGCAGGCGCCAGTGCATCGCCCCGTCGATGATGGCGCGGCGCGAAAGCCGTGCGCCGTGCAGGAAGAACAGCAACGCGATCCCCGCATGGGTCAGCCAGTCGAAGAACACGGCGAATGCGCCCTGCGCCGGCACAACGGTGGCCAGCACCACGACGGCAGTGAGCAGGATCGTGAAGCGGTCGAAAAGCAGATGCAGAAGGTTCATGGCGGTGCGGGAAGCTGCGTAAGAAAAGCGGTAGAAAACGGGCTGGAAACAGGCCTGTGGAGGGGGGCTCGGCATGACGGCGGCGCGCTTGTGAGGGAGCCTAACCAAGGGCGATACTTCCAGCTAACGCCAGTCGGCTCTTCAATATCGCTGACCAGACATGCCGCTGTCTCCATCAGAAGAACTTGCCGGGCTCGTCGTCCTGCCGCGATCGGTCTTCGGCCACGCCGAGTCGGTGGCCAATCGCGCGCTCGGCTATCGCCACGTCCATCCCTGGGTCCAGTTCGCGTATGCGGTGGCGGGCGTGCTCGACGTGCGCACCGACAGCGGGCGATTCATCGCGCCCCCGCAGCGCGCGGTGTGGATCCCCGCGGGTGTGGCGCATCAGGTGCGTTGCTCGGCCGACACCGAGATCCGCAGCCTGTACATCGAGCCCGCCGCCTTGCCCGCTGCGCAGGGCGGCTGCCGCGTGCTTGCCGTGAGCCCGCTGCTGCGCGAGCTGATCCGCAGCTTCGGCGACTTGCCCGCGGAGTATGACGAGCGCGGCCCGGGCGGCCGGCTCGCAGCCGTCCTGCTCGACCAGGTGGCCGCAGCGCCCACGCTGGGCCTGATGCTGCCGCTGCCGCGGGAACCCCGCCTGCGCCAGCTCTGCGAAGCGCTCGAGGCCGAACCCGACTCACGCGAAGGCCTGGCCACCTGGGCGGAACGCCTGGGGTGTTCCGAACGCACACTGGCGCGGCTCTTCCGCGAGCACACCGGCTTGAACTTCCGCCTCTGGCGCCAACGCCTGCGCCTGATCAGCGCCTTACCCCTGCTGGAAGCCGGCGAGCGCGTCACCGATGTCGCCATCGCCTGCGGCTACGACTCGGTGTCGGCCTTCATCGCCAGCTTCAGGGAGCATTTCGGGGCGACGCCGGGGGAGTTTGCGGGGGAGCGGGGGGATTGGTGAGTGGGGGAAAGGGAGCTGCTCTTCGAGGCTGCAGGAATGCGCTGCCAGGCGCACGGGCAGTCGGTTTAGTGGCAAACTATGCCATTGCTTGGCATCGCCTGGAGTGCGCCATGTCCCTCAACGTCTCCTTACCACCGGAGCTGGAAAAGCGGGTGCGCCAGCACGTGGAGTCTGGCCTCTATAGCTCTGCGAGCGAAGTCATCCGCGAAGCACTGCGATTGTTCGAGGCCTACCAGGGCGTGCAGGCGGCGAACCTGGCCAGTCTGAAAGCCGACATCGCCCAAGGTGTCGCCGACATCGCGTCGGGCCGGGCGCGCGAGCTCGACATCAACGAAATCAAGCAACGCGGCCGGGCAGCACTGGCAGCTCGGCGACCGGCGTAGCGACGGCGTGAGCAAGGTTCTGTATTCCGCCAGTGCGGAAAACGATTTGCTTGAGGCTTGGCTGTTCATCGCCGAGGCCAATGTCGAGGCTGCCGACCGCTTAATTGATCAGATTGTGTCGTTGAGGACAATGGGATCACCATCGCTCGCGTCCTGCACCACGCCCGGGATGTCCTCGCGATCTTGAACTGGCCAGGGCACTGAGGACACGCGGTCGGCGCCATGCGTTGCAAGGCACCGACGTAGCGTAGGCCTTATCTACCAGGCAGCGCTCAAACCCAGAGACATCGGGGTCAACCGCACCCGTCTGCAGAATGCCCACGCAGCGAGCGACCTCGCCTGTTCAATCCCGCGATCGAGTGCGCGACAACGAGACCGGCGGCAGACGCACGGTCAGCCCGCCGATCGCCACCTTCATCGGACGCTTCCTGCGCCACTACGGGCTGCTCGCCTGCGGCCACAAGCGGGCCCGGCTCGCCGCCGCCCGTGCGGCGCTTCAGACGCTGGCACCACAAGCGGTGGTGATCGAAGCAGCCGAGGACTTCCTCGACCACGTCAGTGGCGAAGACCCGCGATGCTGCCCGCGCTGTAGGGTCGGGCGTTGGCACACGGTCGAGATCGTCATCGCTCGCCGGTGCGATCCGCCCGCGCCGGCGCCGCGCTGTCGGGATGGGCCACCATGAACACTCACGCGCCCCCGTCTCAATCCTCGCTGATGCGGCGTTCGCACAGGCAGGCCGTGGCACGTTCCCGGACTGGCGAACGCGACCGACACCACACGCCCGACGCACGGTCGGCACACGATTGCGGCCGATTACGGCGATGGCCGCGAGCGCTGAGCCGGGAGCGGCGACCCGCTGATGCCAGGGGTCTGTCGCGCTCTATCCAATGTGGATGAGCCGCGCGTAGAATCCCCAGTATCACCGCCAGAGCGGCGGTTCAGTTCAACAAGGCTTATCCCTCGCGGCAGGCGCCCGCGCACTGAACGGCGCTTGCGGCGCGAGGGATAAACCCTATTCGTTTGTCAGGCTACACCGTGAATCAGCCTTCACTTCACACCGTTCTGACTCATACGCCATCGTGGGTCTTTGTCGTGTTCATCATCCTTCTTGTTCTTGGTTATCAGCAGAGCCGTAACCGAACAGTGGGGCGCGGAAGGCTCTTACTGCTTCCCGTGGCAATGCTCGGTTTGTCCTTCTATGGCGTTGCTTCGTCCTTCGGTTTGGAGTTGCTTTCCTGTCTTGCCTGGGCTTTAGGCGTTGGAGCCGTCGCGTCCCTTTTCTCGCAAAGGTTAAAGGCTTCGGTTCAACCAGGGCCAGCGGGTACTTTTCTTGTGCAGGGTAGCTGGTGGCCCCTTGCCCTCATGATGGCCATTTTCTTTATCAAGTACGTTACGGGCTATGCCTTGGCGCGTAACCTCGCCATCGCTTTTCAGCCTTGGTTTATTGGTGCGGTCAGCCTCTCGCTTGGCATCCTTAGTGGAGCATTTTTTGCCCGCGCTGGTGCTGCTTTGCACGCTCGTTCAGAGGGCGGTAGCCATGCCTAACATTGCGGTCAAAGCTGCTCCCTCCGGTCGCTGGACGCTGCGCGATAAAGCGCCGCGCAGCGCCCTTTACCTACAACGTTAGGCCCCACTCATGCGCATCATCATTCGCGAATTCGAAGAGTCTGATCGAGAAGCGCTCCGCCATTTGTATCTGGAATCCCGAAAAAAGGCATTCACATGGAGCCCGATCGATCACCATCAACTTGCAGACTTCGATGCGCACACCGAAGGTGAGCGAATTTTGGTTGCTGTAGTAGAGGGTGAAGTCCTTGGCTTTGCATCGATATGGGAACCAGAGAGTTTTTTGCACAACCTGTTTGTTCATCCATCTGCAACGCGACAGGGCATAGGTCAAGCGCTGCTTGGGAGCTGTGCAAAGTACTTCAATAAGCCTTCAACGCTTAAGTGTTTGGTAGCAAACTTCAACGCATTGCAGTTCTATAAAACTCAAGGTTGGACGATTCTGCGAGAGGAAACAGGCACTGATGGTCCATACTTCCTTATGGAGAAGGCATGAGGTTTGTAGGCGGCACCGCCATCATCCTGCCTCCGCTCTCCAGCCTAACTGGTCGTTCAACAGACTTCTATGCGCTCACTGGATTCACAACAGCTGTGCTTTTGCTCGCCTGTTAGCTTAGTCGCTGGAGAGCCTTGGAGAGTCCTATTGGAAGCCATACTCGAGATTCTAGACAACGGATCTGTTAGCGCGTTTCTAGGAGCGTTCTTTGCGTTCTTGCTTGTTGTTGCGACAGATCGACGCAGGGCGAAGAGAAAGGTGAGAGCGATCGCAGCCGAGATCGAGCTCAACATTGCACTTTCTTCGGTAAAGATTGACGCGTTGCGCGGCATGCGAGCCGATCTCAAGGGCCGCAGTGCCGTACACGGGTTGCCGTTACTTCGGTTCAATACGGCTCAAATACGGCAGCTGACTTCCGATGTCGTTGATGAGCTAACCTCTGAGCAGCGGCAATGTATTGAAGCTCTGTGCTACATGATGGAGGAAACAGATAACCTCATATCATCAGCGCAGTCGCTCGCGGGGTTGCTAACTTCCGCGCAGCCGCAGGAATTTATCGAGCTGAGCGTTCCTCGTCTGGAGACCCTCTACCAAGCGTCCATCGCGAACCTTAAGCGGTTCAACGATATGGGTGCTTTGTATGTAGGTAAAAAATACCGTGAACTTATTTCTAGGAAATACTCGTGGGAAGCTTGCGTTGATGTGTAGGCTCTCTATCCACTCGCTTCCGGCGCGACGGCACTGACGAGCCGCGGAATGAGCTCAAACGTTAGCCAGTAATCCAGACTTGCAGGAGCAGTATGTTTACCGGAGAGGCACGAAGAGCACTGCTCGAATTTCTCAGGAATCTGACGCCTCAGATTCTGTTTCTGACGCTTGCATTAATGTTAGGGATGAAGCTCGATCTCACAAGAGTCGACTTGAGTGGTCAAGGAGTAGCGAACGCGGCGCCGTTTGTTATGTGCTTGATTGTCTTCTTTGGCGCAACCGTCGCCAATGTCAGTCTCTTCATCGATACAGCAATTACCTCTAATGCAGCGCTGGACGAGCAAGTTGCAGCCATAAAGAAACAAGACTTAAAAGCATGGAAGCGAACATCGAGACTGATTTGCGCCGCGTGGAAACACAACAAACCCGTGTTCTTTCAGCTCTTTCTTGTTCTGGCAATCGCCGAGACCGCCATGGTCGCTGTATTCATCGCCGCAATACAGGGGGCTGTTATGAGTCCTTTTAATCATAATGGCTAACCACTGCTTGCAACGGACGGAAGACTGGGCATTTCGTCGTCCGCTGAAGCGTAAGGTTTTCTCCTCAGCCTATGAACATCGAAGCACTTTCATCCCTTGACGAAGTTCTTCCAGTGCTCACTGGTCGTAACTTGCCCGTTGCCGATATTTCGGCCTCACTGCTTCCGGCTATCCCGGTGACTTTTTGCGATAGACATCCCAATGCGTATTGAAGGCACTCTCTCGAAGTGGAACGACGACCGTGGGTTCGGGTTCATCACGCCCACCCAGGGAGGTCAGGAAATCTTTGTTCATGTCTCTGCATTTCCGAAGGATGGCGTACGGCCATCGCTCGGAGAGCAGCTCACTTTTGAGATAGAGATCGACAACAACGGAAAGAAGCGGGCCAAGAACCTGTTGTGCCCCCAGCGACCAAGCGCTGTGCGCACCACCCCTTCCCGCAGGACGTCATCCTCTCCCCGCAAGGAGCGTCCCGGATTGTTCGGGCGGGTCGTTCCGCTGTTGATTGTGGTGGGTTTGGGCGTCTACGGTTACGAGGAGTATTCCCGCCGTAACGCCCCGCTGCCGGCAAGCAGCCCCAAACCGGAGGTTCAGGAAGTTTCAGCCAACTACCGGTGCGATGGCCGTATCCACTGCTCGCAGATGACGTCCTGCGCTGAAGCCACCTTCTTCCTTCGCAATTGCCCCAACGTTCGAATGGACGGCAACAATGATGGTGTCCCCTGTGAGCAACAGTGGTGCACAAGCCCATTCGCAAAATGAAAGTGCCGGCTTGATGGCCGGCGACCAGCCCCCAATGGCCCAGGGCTCCGCGGCCTTGCGCTTCGTAAGTACTTCCCTCAGCTCACCCGCGCCTGCGCGTCCCCCGTCACCGCCGCCGCGCGCGTGCGCTTGAGCCGCAGGCTCAGCACCAGCGCCAGGCCGATGAGGCCGAGCAGCATGTAGCCCACGTTGGTGAGGGCGGTATTCAGGCCGGCGATGTTGGCTTCGGCGAGCACGGTGTTGGCCGACAGGCCGGCCTCGCCCAGGCGGGTGGCGACTTCGGCGGGCAGTTCGCGGGCGCGGCTGCCGGTGGCGCGGGCCAGCGCCTCCAGGCTCGCCGTGTCGAGCCCTAGCGCTGCGGTCTGGCGCATGATTGCGTCCTGCGTGGCGTAGGCCAGGCTGGCGCCGAACACCGCCAGCGACAGCGACGAGCCGGTGGGGCTGCCGAGGTCGCGGAACATGCTGAACAGGCCGCTGCCGGCGCCCATGTTCTTGGCGGGCACCGCGCCCAGGGCCAGCTTCATGATCGCCGGGGTGTTGCAGCCGATCGACAGGCCCATGATGCAGGCTACCGCGATCACCATCCACAGCGGCGTGGTGACGTCGATGTTGAGGAAGAGCAAGGTGCCGCCCAGGCTGGCGAGCATGGCGATGATGACCAGTACGCGCGGCTCGATGCGGTCGACCAGCTTGCCCGCGATCGGCGAGCTGATGAGCCCGCTGCCGTACAGGAACAGGGTGACGAAGCCGAACTGCGCGGCCGTGCCGCCCGGGCGGCTGTTGATGAAGAAGGCCAGCGAGTAGACGACGCCGCTGGAGAAGATCATGTGCAGCCAGTAGATCGCCGAGGGCGTGGCGAAGGCGCCGCGCGACAGGATGCCGAGGTCGATCACCGGGTTCGGCGCGCGCTTGCTGTGGCGCCACAGCACCACCAGCGCGCTGATGCCCACGACCACGATGGCCCAGGTGATGGGCGATTCCTTGCCGAAGTTGGTTGCCCAGGTGGGCAGCGACAGCAGCGAGGCGATGACGGCAAACAGCAGCATCGCACCGGTGTAGTCGAAGGCGGCCTGGTGCTTGGCGGGGGCGATCTCGGGCACCAGCATGCGCACGGGGACGAGGCCGACCAGGGTGAGCGCACCGCTGATCCAGTACACGCTGGGCCAGCCCAGGCGGTCGATCAGCAGGCCGCCGAGCAGGCCGCCCGAGGCCGCGCCGAAAGTCATCGTGAAGGCGAGGATGCCCAGCGCCAGGCCGCGCTTGTTGTCCGGGAACAGGTGCGCCGCATACGCGAACACGCCGGGCAGGATGCAGGCCGCGCCCAGGCCCTGGACGAAGCGGGCGCCGAGGAAGAAGCCGAAGTTGGGCGCCCAGGCGGCGGCGAACTCCGACACTGCGAACACCAGCATGCCGATCGTGATCACCCGCTTGCGCCCGTACTGGTCGCCCAGGCGGCCCATGATCGGCGCGAACACGGTCAGTGCCAGCGAGTACAGGATCAGGATCAGCGCCGACATGTTCACCGGAATGCCGAAATGCCGGGTCACGCTCGGCAGCGCAGGGGCCTGGAAGGCGGCAGCCTCGATGGTGATGAAGGTGCCGAACAGCAGCGCGGCATACACCGCCCAGGCTGAGCGCGTGTCGGTACGTGAATCCATGGGCTGTCTCCGTATGCAGCGCATGCGGATGCGCGCCGCCTTGTTCTGTCGGGCGGATGGTCGGGCCCGGGGGGTGGGGACACATCGTCCGATGGGACTAAAGCGGGCTCGGAAACGGAGGCCGGCGATCGGCACCCGGTTCGCTGCCGAATGTCGGGTTTCGCTTGCCTTGTCCATCGTCCGTTCAGACGAAGTGTCGCCGAGGGTCCTGCTCTTAGACTCGCTGCAAGCGCTGCGAAAAGCTGCGACGCATCACCAGATGCATGCGCGCCGCTGGTCGCGGCAGGGTCCCGCAGGCGCCGCCGTCGATCGGGCGCGCCTCACACAACAGCAGGAGACGAACTTGGCTGAACAGGAATGGATGTCCGAAGTGCGTGCCAAGGTGGGTCGCGAGTACGGTCGCGTCTACGCCTGGGACGAGGTCAACGCGCCGATGATCCGCCAGTGGTGCGAGGTGATGGGCGTCGATAACCCGCTCTACCTCGATGCGGATTACGCCGCCACCACCGAGTTCGGCGGCATCGTGGCGCCGCCGGCAATGCTGCAGGCCTGGTGTCTCGAAGGCCTGCACATGAACAACTACGCGCCGGGTTCGACTGACGAAAACCCTTACGAAGTGCTCAAGATCATGGAAGCGCACGGCTACCCCTCGGTGGTGGCGGTGAATTCCGACCTCAGCTTCGAGCGCTACGTGACGCTGGGTGAAAAGCTCTACTACACCACCCGCCTGGATGCGGTCGGCGAGGAGAAGACCACCGCGCTCGGCACCGGCTACTTCGTCACCCTGATCATGAGCTTCTTCTCGCAGAAGGCGGGCGGTGATGAAAAAGTGGGCCAGCTGCTGTTCCGCGTGTTCAAGTTCCGCCCCGCCAACGTGCCCAAGCCGGTGGAGAAGGGCGCGGCGCCTGCGGTACCCAAGTTCAAGCGTCCCAAGCCGGGCGTCAGCGACGACACCCGCTTCTTCTGGGAAGGCGCCGCCGCCGGCAAGCTGCTGATCCAGCGCTGCACCAGCTGCGGCACGCTGCGCCATCCGCCGGCGCCGGTGTGCATCAAGTGCCATTCCTTCGACTGGGACACGGTCGAGGCTTCCGGCAAGGGCAGCATCTACTCCTTCGTCGTCATGCACTACCCCGAGGTGCCGCCCTTCGAGCATCCCAACCCGATCGGCCTCATCGAACTCGACGAGGGCGTGCGCCTGATCGCCGGCCTGGTCGGCGTCAAGCGCGACGAGGTCAAGATCGGCCAGCGCGTGCAGGTCGAGTTCCAGTCCTTCGACGACGGCGAGCTGACCCTGCCGATGTTCCGCCCGGTTGCGGCCTGAGGAGAAGAGCATGGATTTCCAACTGACTGACGACCAGCGCGCCATCGCCGACATGGCAGGCAGCCTGTTCGGTGACTTGTGCACCGACGACCGCCTGCGCGCCTTCGATACCGCCGGCGAGCCCTTCATGGCCGACCTGTGGAAGCAGTGCGTCGAAACCGGCCTGCATGCGCTGGCCATTCCCGAGGAAGCGGGCGGCAGCGGGCTGGGCATGACCGAGCTGATGCTGGTGCTCGAGGCCCAGGGGCGCGGCCTCGGCCATGTGCCGCTGTGGCGCCATCAGCTCGCCGCCGCCACGCTGGCGCGCTTTGGTGGCGCCAGCGGTGCCGAGGTCGCTGCAGCCGCCGCCGAGAGCAAGCTGATGATCACGCTGGCGCTCGGTGCCGCCGCGCGTGCCCACGGCATCGCGCTCAAGGCCCGCCGCGAGGGCGACGGCTGGGTGCTGGATGGCAAGGTCGCCGCCGTGGCGCTGGGTGCGGAAGTGTGCCGCGCGCTGCTGCTGGCCGAGACCGACGACGGCCCCCGCCTGGTGTCGGTGGACCTGCGTGCAGCCGGCATCGAGAAAGTACCGGGCGTGTTCACGCATCGCGAGGCGGTCGCCGACCTCGGCTTCAACGCCCACCGCCTTGCGGCGGACGCAGTGCTGCCCGAGGCCGCGCTGCCCTGGCTGGAGCAGCGTGCGATCGCCGCGCTGGCAGCGCTGCAGCTGGGCGTCAGCGCCGAGCAGGTACGCCGCACGGTCCAGTACATCAACGACCGCCGCCAGTTCGACCGCGCCATCGCCACCTTCCAGGCCGTGCAGATGAGCATGGCCGACGCCCACATCGCCATCGAGGCGCTGCGCTCCGCGCTGTGGCAGCTGGTGTATCGCCTGGATGCCGGCCTGCCATCGCCGTCCGAGGCGCTGGCGGTCAAGTACCTCGCCAGCGAATGCGGCCACCTCGTCGGCCACAAGGCGCAGCACGTGCATGGCGGCATCGGCGTCGATCTGACCTACCCGATCCACCGCTACCTGTACTGGAGCCGCGCGCTCGGCATCACCCTGGGCGGCAGCGCCGCCACGCTCGAACGACTCGGCGACTGGCTCGCCAACAACGACAAGCTGGGATGGAAATATGACCTCGAAGAACAGCAAGCGCTTTGACGACGTGCGCCTCGGCGAGGCGCTGCCCGAGCTGGCGATCCCGATCACCACGACGCTGATCGCCTCGGCGGCGATCGCCACCCGCGACTACTTCCCCGGCCACCACGACATGGAAGCCGCCCAGCAGCTCGGCTCGCCGCACGTGTTCATGAACATCCTCACCACCAGCGGCCTCACCCAGCGCTTCGTGGAAGGCTGGGCCGGTCCGGCGGCGCGCTTCAAGGATCTCCGGATCAAGCTCGGCGCGCCCAACTACCCGGGCGACACCATGACTTTCAGCGGCGAGGTCGTCCGCACCGATGCGGCCAGCCGCGAGGTGGACGTCGCCCTCAAGGGCAAGAACTCGATGGGCAGCCACGTGACCGGCACGGCCACGCTGGTGCTGCCCTGACACGCGGAGAACCGAACACATGACGGATATGTCCCTTTCCGGCCGCGCCGCCATCGTTGGCCTGGGCGCGACCGAATTCTCCAAGAACTCCGGCCGCACCGAGCTGCGCCTGGCCATGGAATCCACCCTGGCCGCGCTGGCCGATGCCGGCATCGACCCCTCCGAGGTCGAAGGCTTCTCGTCCTACACCATGGACAAGGTGCCCGACTACGAGATCGCGCGCCTGCTCGGCTGCAAGAACGTCAAGTTCTTCTCGCAGATCCCGCACGGCGGCGGCGCCGCCTGCGCGCCGGTGGTGCATGCCGCGATGGCGGTGGCCACCGGCCTGGCCAAGGTGGTGGTGGTGTTCCGCGCCATGAACGAGCGTTCGTGGTACCGCTTCGGCACCGGCACCTACGGCTTTGGCGACACGCCGATCTTCGAGAACGTGAACTACGGCTGGTACATGCCCTACGGCTTCCACACCCCGGCCGCCTGGGTGGGCATGTTCGCCCAGCGTTACATGCACGAATACGGCGCCACCAGCGAGGACTTCGGCCGCGTGTCGGTCGCCGTGCGCGACTTCGCCGCCACCAACCCGGCCGCCTTCTTCTACGGCAAGCCGATCACGCTGGAAGATCACCAGGCCTCGAAGTGGATCGCCGAGCCGCTGCGTCTGCTCGACTGCTGCCAGGAATCCGACGGTGCGGTGGCGATGGTCATCACCTCGGCCGAGCGCGCCCGCGACCTCAAGCAGAAGCCGGTCATCATCAAGGCCGGCTCGCAGGGCATCACCGAAGGCCAGCAGAGCATGACCTCCTACTACCGTGACGACATCACCGGCCTGCCGGAGATGGGCGTGGTGGCCAAGGAGCTCTACGCCCAGTCCGGCCTCGGCCCCGACGCCTTCCAGACCGCCGTCATCTACGACCACTTCACCCCCTTCGTGCTGCCGCAGCTGGAAGAGTTCGGCTTCTGCAAGCGTGGCGAGGCGAAGGACTTCATCCGTGCCGGCGAGCATGCCCGCGGCGGCAAGCTGCCGATCAACACCCACGGCGGCCAGCTCGGCGAGGCCTACATCCACGGCATGAACGGCGTCGCCGAGGCGGTGCGCCAGGTACGTGGCACGGCCGCCAACCAGGTGGCCGATGTCGAGAACGTGCTGGTCACCGCCGGTACCGGCGTGCCCACCAGCGGCCTCATCCTCGGCGTCGCCTGAGCGAAGGAGAACGAACGATGTTCGTCGATCTGACCCCGGAACAACACGCGCTGCGCCTGCAGGTGCGCGACTACTTCCAGACCCTGATGACCCCCGAGCTGCGCAGCGAGCTGCGCGGCAAGGAAGGCGGCGAGCTGTACCGCAACACCATCCGCAAGATGGGCGCGGACGGCTGGCTGGCGGTGGGCTGGCCCAAGGAGCACGGCGGCCAGGGCTATGCCGCCACCGAGCAGCTGATCTTCTTTGAAGAGGCCAACATCGCCGGCGCGCCGCTGCCCTTCGTCACCATCAGCACGGTCGGTCCGGCGCTGATGGAGTCGGGCACCGAGCTGCAGAAGAAGAAGTTCCTGCCCGGCATCGCCGCCGGCGAGATCATGTTCGCCATCGGCTATTCGGAGCCGGAGGCGGGCTCAGACCTCGCCACGCTCAAGACCAGCGCGCGGCTCGAAGGCGACCACTTCGTGGTCAACGGCAACAAGCTGTGGACCTCGGGCGCCGAGGCTGCCGACTACGTCTGGCTCGCCGCGCGCACCGACCCCAACCTGCCGCGCCACAAGGGCGTGTCCATCCTGATCCTGGACACCCGGGCGGAAGGCTTCTCGCACACTGTCATCCCCACCTGCAGCAACCCCACCGCCGCCACCTACTACGACAACGTCAAGGTGCCCAGGGACATGCTGGTGGGCGAGCTCAACGGCGGCTGGAAGCTGATCACCGCCCAGCTCAACCACGAACGCCTGGGCCTGGGCTCGTGGTCGGACAAGGTCGTCGCCCTGTTCCGCCGCGTGCTGCTGTGGGCCAAGGCCCAGGACGAGAACGGCCGCCGCGCGGTCGATGCGGCCTGGGTGCGCAGCCTGCTCGCCGAGTGCTACGCAAAGATCGAGGCCATGCGGCTGATCAACTTCCGCATCGCCGCCGACCTCGAGCGCGGCCACATGGACGTGGCGCTGGCTTCGGCCACCAAGGTGTACGGTTCGGAGTCGGTGGTCGATATCCTGCGCAAGCTGTCCGAGATCGTCGGCGCCAGCGGCCTGGTGCGCGAAGGCTCGGCCGCAGCCGCCCTGCTCGGCGAGCTCGAGTACGAAGTGCGCGCCTCGGTCACGCTGACCTTCGGCGGCGGCACCAACGAGATCCAGCGCGAACTGGTGGCACAGTTCGGCCTCGGCATGCCGCGTTCGCGCTGAACCCCGCACAGGAAGAAGACATGAGCACCCTCGAAGATTTCCGCCGCGAGACCCGGGCCTGGCTCGAGGCCAACTGCCCGCCCTCGATGCGCACCGCGATGCCCGACGGCGAGCTGGTATGGGGCGGGCGCACGGTCGAGTTCAAGCACGAGGACCAGCGCCTGTGGTTCGAGCGCATGCGCGACAAGGGCTGGTTCTGCCCCGACTGGCCGGCCGAGTATGGCGGCGGCGGGCTGACGCCGGAGCAGAACGCGGTGCTCGAGGCCGAAATGCGCCGCCTGCGCTGCCGCCCGCCGCAGATCAACCTCGGCATCTGGATGCTGGGCCCGGTGATCCTTGAGTTCGGCAGCGAGGCACAGAAGCGCGAGCTGCTGCCGCCGATGGCGCGCGGCGAGATCCGCTGGTGCCAGGGCTTCTCCGAGCCCAACGCCGGCTCCGACCTTGCCAGCCTCAAGACCAGCGCGGTCGATGCCGGCGACCACTTCGTGGTCAATGGCACCAAGATCTGGACGTCCTACGGCGACAAGTCCGACTGGATGTACATGCTGGTGCGCACCAACCCCGACGTGCCCAAGCAGCAGGGCATCAGCCTGCTGGTGGTCGACATGGCCTCGCCGGGCATCGAGGCGCGGCCGATCGACCTCATCAGCGGCAAGTCGTCCTTCTGCCAGGTCTTCTTCGACAACGTGAAGGTGCCCAAGGGCCAGCTCATCGGCCCGCTCAACGGCGGCTGGACCCTGGCAAAGGCGCTGCTGCAGCACGAGCGGCGGGCGATGTCCAAGTTCGGCGAGTTCGCTTTGCCGACCCACTTCGACCTGCTGTCGATCGCCGGCAAGTACCTGCCGGCGCAGGATGCGTCCTCGCCGGCCGACGTTGCGCTGCGCCAGCGCGTGTATGCGACGGCGATGGACGAGATGGCCTACAGCCTCACCGCCCAGCGTATGGGTGAGGAAGCGCGCGCGCGCAAGAACGTGTCCGGGCTGATGTCGATCATGAAGCTGGTGCACTCCGAACAGGAGAAGGACAAGTTCGAGGTGCTGGTCGACGTGCTCGGCCACCGCGCCCTGGGCTGGGAAGGCGACGCCTTCGAGGCGCAGGAGCTGGCGCTCACCAAGGCGTGGCTGGGCAGCTTTGCGCAGACCATCGCCGGCGGCTCGTCCGAGGTGCAGTTGAACGTGATCGCCAAGCGCGTGCTGGAGTTGCCCGAAGGCAACAGCGGCAAGCAGGGCAAGTGAGGAGCAGGGTGTCATGAGTCTGGTTTATTCCGAAGAGCAGCAACTGCTGGCCGACACCGCCGCCGAGTTCCTGATGGCGAAGAGCCCCGTCACCGCCCAGCGCAAGCTGCGCGATGGGGATGTGGCAGGGGGCGTCACTGAGGGCTTCGATGCCGCGCTGTGGCGCGAGATGGTCGACATGGGCTGGAGCGCGATTCCCTTCCCCGAGGCGCTCGGTGGCCTCGCCTTTGGCTGCAAGGGCCTGGGCGCGGTGTTCGAGCAGATCGGCCGCAACCTGTCGGCCTCGCCGCTGCTGTCGAGCGTCGTGCTCGGCGGTTCGGTGATCGAGCTCACCGGCTCCGAAGCGCAGCAGGCGGAGTGGATGGCGGCGCTGATCGGTGGCGACAAGCGCATCGCGCTGGCGGTGGATGAAACGCCGCGCCACGACCCGGCTGCGGTCGCGCTGCGCGCCACGCGCGTAGGCGATGTCTACGTGCTCACCGGCACCAAGGCCTTCGTCGCCGACGGCGTGGGGGCGGATGCCTTCATCGTCGCTGCGCGTACGGGCGGCCAGCCAGGCGAGCAGGGCGGCATCAGCCTGTTCATCGTCGCCGCCGATGCGGTCGGCGTGCAGGTGTCGCCGATGAAGACGCTGGACTCGCGCAACCACGCTACGCTGGTGCTGAACGAGGTGCGTGTCGGCGCCGCAGCGCTGCTGGGCGCGGAGGGCGAGGGCTTCGCCGCGCTCGACGCGGCGCTGGACCGCGGCCGCGTGTGCCTGGCGGCCGAGCTGCTGGGCGCCACGCAGAGCCTGTTCGACACCACCGTCGAGTACCTGAAGACGCGCGTGCAGTTCGACGTGCCGATCGGCAGCTTCCAGGCCCTGCAGCACCGCGCCGCATGGTGCTACGCCCACCTGCAGCTCGCGCGCAGCGCGGTGATGGCCGGGCTGGCGGCGATGGACGACCCGGCGCTCGACGCCGCCGCACGCGCGCGCATGGCCAGCCTCGCCAAGTGGAAGGCCGGCGACGTAGCCCACCGCATCAGCCGCGAGGCGGTGCAGATGCACGGCGGCATGGGCGTCACCGACGAGCTCGACGTCGGACTCCACCTCAAGCGCATCCGCGTCGCACAGGCCAGCCTGGGCGACGGCGACTTCCACGTGCAGCGCTACGGCGACCTGAGCATGATCGAGGCCTGAGGCACCCTGCGCGTGCGCTGGCTGCCTCAGGTCCGGACGGGCGAAGAGCTGCGCGCCCAGCATGGCCCGGCCTTCAAATGGCTGGCGCTGACGGTGGTGGGGCTGGGCACCATCGCCGCGGTGCTGGCGACGACGAGCTTCAACGTCGCGGTTCCGGCGCTGGGTGCGTTCTTCGGCTTGGGTCAGCATCAGGTGCAGTGGGCGATCACGGGCTTCATGGCCGCGCTCACCGTGGCCATGCTGCCCACGCCCTGGGTGCTGGACCGCATCGGCTTCCGGCGCCTCTTCCTCGGTGCCAATCTGGTGCTTGGGGCCAGCAGCGTTGCCGGTGCGCTGGGCGACAGCTTCAGCTTCGTCGTCGCCATGCGCATCGTGCAGGGAGTGGCTGCGGGGCTGCTGCAGCCCTTGCCGATGCTGGCGGTGATGCGCCTGTTCCCGGCCGGGAGCCAGGGGCGGGCGCATGGCATGCTGGGCTTCGGCATCGTGCTGGCGCCAGCGGTGGCGCCAGCGCTGGCGGGCGTGCTGCTCGACCGCTTCGGCTGGCCGTCGATCTTCCTGATGAGCCTGCCGTTCTGCGTCGTTGCCGGCATCATGGGCCTGTACCTGCTGCCGCGCCACGAACCGTCGCCGCCGCGGCCTTTCGACTGGTTGGGCGTGGCGATCCTGTGTGCGGCCTCGCTGTTGGCGATCGATTTCATCGCCAGCCTGCGCGGCCATGGCCTGCTCGCGGCGCGCACGCTGGCCCTGCTGGCGCTGTCGATGCTGTGTGTCGTCGCTTTCGTGCGCCATGCCCGGCGTGCCGCGGCGCCCATCGTGTCGCTCGATCTGTTTGCCGAGCGCAGCTTTGCGATGGCGGCACTGGTCACCGTCGTGTACGGCTTCGGGCTTTACGCTTCCACCTATCTGATCCCCGTCTTCCTGCAGAGCGCGCTCGGCTACGACGCCACCTATGCCGGGCTGGCCCTGCTGCCCTCGGGCATTCTGCTCGCCGTCGTGATCCCGCTCGCGGGCGTGCTGACCGATCGCCATTCGCCGCGCTGGATCACGGTGTGGGGGCTGGCGCTGTTCGGGCTGTCCTTCGTGCTGTTCGCCTGGCGGGGCGGTGAGATCAGCTATGCCGAAGTGATCGCCTTCAGCCTGCTCGGCCGGCTTGGCCTCGGGCTGACGGTGCCGGCGCTGATGGTGGCCACCATGGCCCATGTCGCGCCCGCGCTGATGGGGCAGGCGTCGATGGTGAGCAACTACACCCGCCAGCTGGGCGGGGTGCTGGGCGTGGCGGTGGTGGCGGTGTTCGTGGAGTGGCGCGCGGCGGTGGAGGGCGCGGGAACGGGCGGGCTGTTCCAGGCCTATGCGCAGGCCTTCCTGCTGCTGGCGCTGAGCTTCGCGGTTGCGGTCGCATTTGCCATGCGCATGCGACCGCGAACCGACCCTATGCGTTGATCTGCTCGACCAAGGCGCGCACGGCAGCCTTCACGTCATTGCGGCGATAGGCCAGGGACATGTTGGGCTCGTAGCGTGCGTAGTTGCCGCGCCCGGTATAGATGGCGACGTCCGGCAGGAGTGGGTGTTCCTCGTCGAGCTCGGGGACCGGCTGCGGATTGCCGACGGCCTCGAAGAACAGGCTGAAGTACTCGGCGAAGCTCAGATTCTCGTCGCCGACCAGATAGGCCTTGCCGGGTGTGCCCTTGAGCAGCGCCTGGTGCAGTGCTTCGGACAGCGCGCCAACCGACATGAAGTTGGTGCCGCCCTTCGGCCCGAATACCGGCACATCGGGCAGCTGCCCCTTGGCATAGGCGACGTAGGCTTCGAACATCGGGTTCGGCAGGCCCGGCACGTGGCCGACCATGAAGGGCGCGTTGACCGACACGACTTCGAATCTGGCCGAGTTCAGGGCGCGTACACCGACATCCGACAGATGGCGGGAGCGGACGTAAGGAATCGTCTCGATCAGCTCGGGTGCCATTTGCGGATAGAAGCTGCCCAGCAGGACTGCACGGCGCATGCCCGCATCGCGTGCGGCAGCGAAGAAGCGCGGGATGGCGACGGTGTTGCGCTCGTGCCATTGCTCGTCCAGGGACTGCCCGAGATCGACATGGCGAATGTCCTGGCCGGCGCAGAACAGCAGCGCATCGAATCCTTTCAGCACCGATGGGGCGGTGGCTTTCGTGTAGTCGATGCTGATGAATGGAAGTGCAGCGAGCAGCGGGGCCTTGGGGGATGTCCGCGATGCGATCGTGACGTCGAACCCATGCGCTTTCAGGTGCAAGGCTGCGTGTCCGCCCAACAGGCCGGTACCACCGACGACGAGAGTCTTCATGCTTGTGTGTCTCCTCAGAAATTGAAACCGTTGGTCTGGATGACCGGTGCGATGGTCCAGCCGCCTTGCGGCGTGCGGTACCAGCCGCTGGCCGCGAGGGCGCCGCCGTCCACATGCAGCGTTGTGCCGCTGACCCAGCTCGCCATGTCGCTGGCCAGATAGACGACAGCGTCGGCGATCTCCGCGGCCGTGCCATAGCGGCCCAGGGGTACCCAGTCCGACAGGCGTTCGCGGTACTCGGGCTTGATGAACTGCGAAAGGGGCAACTGGGCGGTCTCGGTCGCTTCGGGGGCGACCTGGTTGATGCGGATGCCGTGGCTACCCAGCTCGACGGCGAGGCTCTTGGTAAAGCCGGCCAGCGCGGTCTTGAAGGCCGAGTAGAACGCCAGGTTGGGGACGCCGCGGAAGGCTTCGATGGTCGATAGATTGACGATGCTTGCGGTCGGGCTTCGATGAGCCTTCAGCAGCGGCAAGGCGCAGCGCGTCACCTCGAATACCTGGCGCAGGTTCGTCCCGTAGAGACGGTCGATCTCCGCATCCGAATACGCTTCGAAGGGCTTTGCCATCTGCAGCGAGTCGCCGACGTTGTTCACCAGGACGTCGAGCGCACCGTCCGTCGCGGTCAGCTCGGCGAACACGCGCACGACGTCGTCCGGTCTGGTCACGTCGCCATGGAAGACCCGGTGTCCGTCGCCCTGGTCGGCGAGCCAGGCCTCCACGTCGGCCGCGCGTGCCGCGTCCGATTCGATCACCCGTAGCTTCGCCTTCAGGCCGGCGAATTTCTCGACGGTCGCCCGCCCGATACCCGCACCGCCACCGGTGACCAAGATTGTCCTTCCATCGAAATCGAGCATGTCTCACGACCCCCTGTTGAAGTTTCGAGCGGCAAGCTGCCGGCTCCGGACGATTGTTGGGTCCTGGCTCGGATGTGACATCGTGAAAGGGGACGAGGGCCTTATCGTCCGGATGGACGATGAGCTGCACCGGGGGCTTGGGAATAGTCCTTCCATGAATGTCGGGCTCGATTGCAGGCTAGAGATTGAGGTGATGGCGTGAGCGCGCACGATGCGTCCGCGGTCTTTCGTGCGGCGGACATGGACATCGCGCATCACGATCGCATCGTGAGCATCATTTATGCATCCGCAATGGATCACCAGAAATGGGTGGATGCACTGCAGGAAATGAGAGGCCTGTTCGCCGCGAATTTCCTGACCCTGATCCTGCGCGAGGCATCGCTTGAAGACCCGGGGCTGATCGTCTGGGTCGGCGACGGAGCCGAAGGCGGGAGCGCGCGCTTCGAGCCCGCCCGTGACGACCTTACGCCGTTCGCGAACCTGGCGGCGGACCGGATCCACGTCGTCGATGACCTGATGGCGAGCTCGGACTGGCGGCGCTCGGCCTACTTTCAGCAGTCGTGCAGGCCGCACGATGTCTTTCACGTCATGTCGGTGGATATCTCGATCGCAGGGGCGGGGCGTCTGCCGCTGCGGATCACGCGCCCGGAGTCCGCGCCCGCGTTCAGCGAGCGCGACCGCGCGCGTTGCCAGGCCCTGCTGCCGCATTTGCGCCGTGCGCTGCAACTGCACAATCAGCTGCGCCGGAAGGAGTCCCTGGGCGGGATGTACTCCAGCGCGATGGGCCGCCTGTCCGTCGGCACGGTCGTCCTCGATGAGCGCGGCCGGGTGTTCGACCAGAATCCGATTGCGCGTGACATCCTTGCCAATGGCGACGGCCTCAAAGTGGCCGGAGGCCGGCTCGAGGCCTTCTATCCGAGTGACAACCGCGCGCTGCAGAACCTGATACGCGGCGCCTTCGCACGACATGCCTCGTGCCAGCCGGCCGTGGCCGAGGCCTTGTCGATATCGCGGCCATCGGGTCAGCCGCACCTGGGCATCGTCGTCGAGGTGTTGCCGCCGGGGGAGTGGGCGGGCGGGCGTGGCAGGCCGGTTGTGGTGTTGTACGTACGCGACCCGGCGGGCCGCACGCTGGCAGACGCGGAGGCAGTGCGCCAGCTCTTCAACCTCACCCCGACGGAGACCGCCGTCGCGCTCAAGCTGGCCGATGGGACCTCGCTCGAGGAGGCTGCGGAGGCGCTGGGGATTCGCCGCAATACCGCGCGTGCCCACCTGCGCGCGATCTTCTCGAAGACCGGGGTGCGGCGGCAGACCGAGCTGGTTCGCATCCTGCTGAACAGCGTCGCGCCGCTGCGGGTCGAGGCCTGAGAGGGCGCCTCGCCCGCCTGCCGCGAACCTCCGCCGCCTGCCGGTTGCCTGAGTGCTCCGCCGCGCGGCCCACGGGCGCTTCGAGGGGCGCGACCGAAAACGTCGCAAACGCCGAGCCTTCTACCGCTGCAGTGGTCTTGAGTAATGCGATTGCATTGCATGGGCAGGGCGACCGCATTACTATCTGGAGCATCACCCCCATCTGCTCGGAGTGCGCCATGCCCGCCAGCCTCGAAGTCGAATCCACCTTGACCGACCGTTACCAGACCACCGTGCCGGAAACCGTGCGCCGCGCGCTTCGGCTGGGCAAGCGCGACAGGATCCACTACAGCATCCGCCCCGGCGGCGAGGTGGTGCTGACCCGCGCCGAGACCTCCGCAGGCGATGATCCGGTACTCGGACATTTCCTCGACTTCCTCGCCCGCGACATCGCCAGTCACCCAGAGCGCCTGCAGGCGGTCGACCCGGGTTTTGTTCATCGGCTGCAGGCGCTGGTCGGCGGCGTCGAGGTGGATCTTGACGCTGCCTTGTCGGCAGACGATGAATGACGCGCAGCAAGCCTGAGCCCTTGGTGATTCACGGCTGGACGGTCTTCGCGCATCCGCTGTTCCTCGCGCAGCTTGACGCGCTCGCCCAGCAGGTCGAGGTCCTCAAGGGCAAGGATCCGGCCGGATACGTGAAGAAGAATGTCAGCAAGCGGCTGGCGGCGATCACCAGGCTGGCGTTCGACATCATCCCGCAGGATCCGACGCGGTCGGAGTACCGCCAGGGCAGCACTCTGGGTGGCGAGCACAGGCACTGGTTCCGGGCAAAGTTCTTCCAGCAGTACCGCCTGTTCTTTCGCTACCACGCACCCACCAGGCTGATCGTCTTCGCCTGGGTGAACGATGAGGACACCAAACGCGCGTACGAGCGTGGTGACGACGCCTACCGGGTATTCCGCAGGATGTTGGAAGGTGGTCATCCGCCGGACGACTGGGACCAGCTGCTGGCAGAGGCCCGCGCCGAGATGCAGCGCCTGCATCGGTTCGTTGAGCTCTGAGGCCGCATCGAGCGCATCTTCGGTATCAATCTTCACGGTAAGGGCGTAATTGGACGGTCAGACTCGTTTGCCGGGTTGCAGGCCAACCGCTTCTAGACCGTCTACCCGAACGCCTTCAACCGCGACACCACCTTCCGTTTCGCGCGCTAGGTCGGGGGAGCGCGGGCGTCAGCGATAGGCGCGGATCTGCCTGATCGCTTCCGCTGCCGCCGCGTCGTTCGCCGGGTCGGTCGGCACCGTGAGCGTGATGCGGTCGACCAGGCCGCCGAAGCGCGCGGCGAGCTGCTCCGGCAACTGGTCGTAGCGGCCGGACACCAGGAAGGTGTCGAGCACCTCGTCGGTGAATACGCCGGGCATGTCCTTCCAGCGCCCCTCGCGGGTGAGCGCAAGCAGCTGTTCGCCGACGTGCTGCCAGCCGAACAGCTCCAGGCTGGCCCAGTAGGCCGGGGTGGAGAACAGGAAGGCGAGCATGTCGCGGAAGCGTTCGCGCTCGGCGGCGACGGTGGCGTCGTCCGGCCCGGTGGCAACGAACTGGCTGGCGCTGATGAAGGGCTTGGCGCGCCCGGGGTCGCGCTGTGCGGTGCCGACCGCGATCTGCGGCAGGATCACTTCCTTCAGGTAACGCACCGAGGTGTTGGTCGGATGGGTGTGGATGCCGTCGGCGGTCTTGCCGACCAGCTCCAGCATCTTCGGGCCGACCGCGCCGAGCATCAGCGGCACGTCCGGGGCATCGATCGGCCCCGGGTTGAAGAAGGGCTGCAGGCGGGTGAACTTGTAGTGCTCGCCGATGTACTCGAGCCGCTCGCCGGTGCGGAAGGCGTGGAAGATGGCACGCAGCGCGCCGACGTATTCGCGCATGCCGGCGGCCGGCGGCAGCCAGCGCGCCGAGTAGCGATCCTCGATGTTCTGCTTGATCTGCGTGCCCATGCCGAGCTCGAAGCGGCCGCCCGACATCTTCTGCAGGTCCCAGGCCGCCAGCGCGACGTTCATCGGGCTGCGTGGGAAGACAATCAGCACCGAGGTGCCGACCTTGAGTTTCGAGGTTGCGGACAGCGCCTGGCAGGCGAGCAGCAGGCCGTCGTGGATCGCGTCGGACACGAACAGGCCGTCGTAGCCCATGGCTTCGACGCGGCGGGCGAAAGCGCCCATGTCGGCCAGGTTCAGGTTTTCAGGGGTGGAGGCGAAGATCTCGAACATGGGGGGAGTCCAGGGCAAGGGTCAAAGCTTGAAATCGGGCAGCGGGCCGGCGCCATCGAGGCGCATCACGGGCAGGCCGAGCTCGCGCAGCAGCGGCAGGCTCAGCGCCACCCGGCCCGACAGCGCGGCCTGCGGGCGCGAGCACAAGGCCAGGGCCGCTTCGGCCATGGCTTCCACCGGCTCCATATGGGCGAGGTCGTCGATCGAGCCGCTGACGAGCGCGCCCTCGCTGGCGACGGCCTCCACCGGGGCAAGCGTGTTCACCGCGATGTTGTCGGCGGCGAGCTCCATCGCCATGCCGGTGCTCAGGCGCTCGAGCGCGGCCTTGGTCGAGCCGTAGAGCGTGGGCGAGTGGGTGGTGTGGAAGCGGTAGGCGCGTTCCTTCGGGTCGTAGGGTGCCGGGCCGGGGCGGGTGCTGGTCGCACTCGACAGGTTGAGGATCCAGCCGCCGCCGCGCGCCTTCATCGCCGGGATGGCGAGCTGGGCGAGGTGGTGGGGCGCGAACAGGTTGACCGCATAGGCGAGCTGGACGCGCTCCGGCGACTGTGCGTAACCCGCGCCGAAACGCGCCCAGGCGGCGTTGTTGACCAGGATGTCGATGCCGCCGTAATGACCTAGCGTTTCGCCCATGATGCGCTCGCGGTCGGCGGCGCTGGCCAGGTCGGCCTGCACGCACAGGCAGTCGCCGCCCGTCGTGCGGATGCGCGCCGCGGTCTCGTCCAGCGAGCCGGGCAGCTTGCCGCCGGGTTCGCCGGTGCGCGCCACGAGCACGACCTTGGCGCCTTCGGCGGCGAAGCGTTCGGCGATTGCCGCGCCGATGCCGCGGCTGGCGCCGGTGACGATCGCCACCTTGTCCTTGAGGGTGTGGGGCATGCGGGGCTCCTTGTCAGTGCTGGCGGTAGCGGCGCTGCACGTGTTCCTGGCGGATCGCGATCTGCTGCCGGCGCTCCTCGGGCGAGATCAGGCGGGTGTCGGCCGGCAGGTGCTGGCGCAGCTCGGCAAGCGGCACCTTCTTCGCCGTGGCCCAGGGCAGGTTGTCCATGGGCTTGACCGGGTAGGCCCAGCGTATCGCCATGTAGCCCTCGGGCTGGCCGGTGGTGTCGAGCCAGTTGGCGATGCCCGGGTCGGTGTGCGAGACCACCAGGCGGAAGACGTTGTCGGCATCGCGGTGCGCCTGCAGGCCGCCGAGGCTGCTCTGGTAGTTGGCGAAGTCCAGCGATTCGCCCCACATGTTGCCCAGGCTGAAGCCGATGTAAACCGGCTCCACCGGCTGGTGCATCTCGACCACCAGGGCCTCGTCGGCTGCCAGCTCGAAGATGCCGCCGCAATACACGTTGGTGGCCATGCCGCCGGCGGTGGCGAGCGAGGCGGCGTTGGGCTTGTTGAAGTCGTTGCGCGGCATGAAGCACTGGCCGTCGCCGTTCATGTCGCCGTAGCACTCGCACACGACGGCGTAGAACTCGTTCCAGAAGTGCACCTGGTTGCGGGTGAAGCGGCCGATGTCTGCGATCTGCTTGGCCGCGACCTCGGGCGTGTAGGCCGGCATCGGCTTGCCGAGCAGGTCGTTGCGGTAGATGAAGAGCTCGAGCAGGTCCTCGTTCTCCCAGTCGGAGAACAGCTCGCGCAGCATCACCAGCTGGCTCACGTATTCGCGCGTGACGCTGCTGCCGTCCTTCTGCTTGCGCGTGCGGCTGGCGCGGGTGAGCATGAAGTTTCCCTCGTAGCCGGGCGGCTTCTCGGGCGCGAGCAGGATCTCGAAGCGGCCGTCGGCCTCCACCTTGAGCTCGGTGCAGTCCAGCTCCGCGCAGTTGATGCGCGAGCCGGGGGTCATCTCCTTGAGGCTGCCGCTTTCGCCCGAGTAGCCGCTGGGCGTCTCGAAGATCACGTAGTGCGGGGCCTTGCGCACCCCGGCCGGCGCCTTGCCGCCGCGCCAGGCGCTGGTGTCGGCGGCGCGACCGCGGATGGTGTAGCTGTAGTTGCCGTCGATCGGCGCCATCAGGTAGAGAGCGTCGCAGTTGTCGATGGTCGAGCGGTTGAGCGGCTGGATGGCGCGCACGAAGTAAGGGAACTCCGGCGTCGGACCGAGACAGCGCGAGATCGAGCCGTACAGGAAGCCGAGCACGTAGCGGTAGCCTTCGGCGAGGTTGCGCGGCGTGGCGGGCGGGGGCCACAGCTTGGGGTCGTCGATGGCGTCGCGGGCGTCCTGCAGCTGCGCGATCATGCCGTCCCAGGCCTGGCGCAGCTGGACTGCGGCGTCGCGTGTCTCTGGGTCGCGGGGCTCGACGTGGGCCTTGACGGCCTCGAAGACGGCATCGTGCCGGGGGTTGGGCTCATGCATGGGCCAGCTCCTTTTCCTTGTCCTTGTGTTGGGCGGCGGGGACGTCTTCGTCCCAGTGGAATTGCTCGAACAGCGGCGCCAGCCGCGCGCGGATCTCGGCGTCGTCGAGGCCGAATTCGGCCAGGCTGTAGCGGTGTTCGGTTTCGTGCTTGCGGGTACGGGCGGCCTCGGCCTCCAGGAAGCTCGCAAAGGCGGGGGTGATGTCGAGCCCGAGATCGCGATAGACGTCCTCGATCGTGCCCTTCGGGTCGGTGGTCAGGCGGCGGTAGTCGATGACTGCACGCGGGGTCTCGGGGTGGCGTTCCAGCACCGTGAGCGGATGCAGGTAGGACTCGTAGGAGAGTCCGGTCATCACCTGGTTGGATTCGCGGATGCGGTCCTCCGACAGGTTGCCCTGCAGCTTCCAGCCCACGTTGAGCAGCTTGAGCAGGCTGGGGATGGTCTCGTGCGGGTTGCGGTAGAGGATCACGAAGCGCGCATCGGGAAAGGCTTCGATCAGGGACTCGACGCGACCGCAGTAGGTGGGGTTCTTGCTGAGGTGGATGCGGTCGCTGCCGTTCAGGTAGAGCTGGCGGCGCACGCATTCCTTGTAGAACTTCATCATCCGGCGCCGGCTCGCGGCCGGGCGCTGGTCGATGTGGAAGAAGTCGAGCTCGCTCATGTAGGGCAGCTTGGTCAGCCAGAAGCCCGATGCGCAGGAGTTGAAGTACAGCAGGTCGTCTTCTTCCGGGATGGTCAGGCCCATCTTGTGGATGTGCTGCATGGGGCCGAACTTGCGCTTCTCCCAGGCCTGCAGCCTGCGCTCCAGCGCGCGGCCGAGCAGGTGGGCGTCGATCCATGCGGCCAGGCGCACGAGCTTCTTCTGCAGCAGCGAGGGCAGCAGCAGCTCGTAGTACTTGAAGGTGGAGAAACGCTCGTCGGCATCCATCAGCCGGTGGGCGAGCGTGGTGCCGCTGCGCGCGTGGCCGATGATGAAGACCGGCGTCTTGACGCGCGTGCGCCACAGGCCGGGGAACAGGATGCCGTCGAGGAAGAAGCACACGGCGGTGAACGCGGCGCGCAGTGGCACATGCAGCAGCAGGAGCTTGTACAGCCCGCGCCGCCGGCGCGAGTTGGGCTCCTGGCCGACGAGGCGCAGCAGCTTGAACCAGACGGTGAAGTCGAAGTAGTACAGCAAGGGGGTCTCCTTAGTCGTTCGGGATGCCTTCGCCGGGCATCTTCTTGAGATAGCGGACGAGCATGGCGTGCAGCTCGTCGACGAAGTCCTGGGTCAGGATCAGGTCCGGGTTGCGGTCGAGCGTGGCGTGGATCGTGCCTTCGAGCGCGTTGGCCACCATCTGCGCGGCGAGCGCGAAGTTGTTCACCCGCAACGCGTCCTTGTGGCGTCCGAGGGCGGACGGCAGCCACTCGGCAGTGCTTGGCTTGTTGGGGTAGCGCTTGCGTGAATAGGCCTCGAAGTCGTACTTCCAGTGGATCTCGAGGTAGAAGTCCTGCAGTTGCAGGTACAGGCGGCGGTGGCGCGCAACCTGTTCCTCCACGAAGAAGGCCAGCGTCGCATCGAGCGAGTTCTCCGCCAGGGCGATTGCCTGGCGGTCGAGCCGCTTGATCTCGTCGAGCTCCGAGGTCAGTAGCGCATTGCAGATGTCGGCCGCGATGGCGTGCTTGTCGGTGTAGTACTGGTAAAGGCTGCCGATGCTGACCCCCGCAACCTCGGCGATACGGTTGGTGGTCAGGCGTGCATGCCCCTCCTCCTTAAGAATGCGCAGCGCCGCTTCGCGAATCGCACGCAGGGTCGCGGTCGCTCGGGATTGGGTCGGGCTGCGGCGCAGTGGAGAGTGGTGGGAGGCCATGGGCTTTCCTTCGCGTGACGTGGTCATTGGAGCAAGCCATCCACCGCCTGGCTACTCGCTTTCGATTTACGGAGGCGAACGGCGGGTGGATTCAAAGCGTCTTGTAAACAGTGGCTTGCAGGCTGCTTCAGATTCCCTTTCGCATAAACTGAGCCTTGCTCGGTTTTTGTTGCGCTAGGCCGCGGCGGTCGTGCCCCAGGCGGCGAAGTGGGGGTTGGCGAAATCGGCCTTGCCATAACGCAGGGTGGTGCCGTCGAGCGTGCGGACGATGCCGCCGGCGGCGCGCAGCACGGCGTCGCCGGCGGCGATGTCCCACTCCATGGTGCGGCCCAGGCGCGGATAGACATCGGCCTCGCCGGCAGCAACCAGGCACAGCTTGAGCGAGGATCCGACGTTGGTCTGGCTGGCGACCTTGCGTCCGGCGAGGAAGGCGGTGAGCGCCTCGGCGTCGCCGTGCGAGCGGCTGGCCACCACGGTGAGGCCTTCGGCGGGCGGTGTGCGGCACGCGATCGTGCGGCGCACGCCCTTGTCCTCCACCGTCGCGCCGATCCCGGCTGCGCCGGCGAACAGGCGGTCGAGGGCGGGGGCGAAGACGACGCCGAGCATGGGGGCACCGTGCTCGATGAGCGCGATGTTTACGGTGAATTCGCCATTGCGGCTGATGAACTCCTTGGTGCCGTCGAGCGGATCGACCAGCCAGAAGCGCTCGCCCACCGCGGGAATGCGCCCGGCCGCGGCTTCCTCCTCGGAGACCACCGGAATGTCCGGGCTGAGGCGGGCGAGCGCGGGCAGGATGAGGGCTTCGGCGCGCTCGTCGGCCTCGGTCACAGGGGAGGCGTCGGTCTTGCCGCGTACCGCGAAATCGGTGGCGTAGATCTGCATGATCTCGTCGCCGGCGGCGCGGGCGATTGGCAACAAGGCGTCGAGCAGGGCGCGTAGATCGGAGGTCTTGGTCATGTTTGTTCCAGTTCGCGTTGGTGGGGCGGGCCCCGGCGGGGCCCGCTGCCTTCAGTCGGCGATCACGCCGCGCAGGCGCAGGGTGGCGATGACCGCGTCGGCGGCCGCGTCGAGGGAGAGCTGGGGCGTGGTCAGCCGCAGCTCGGGGTTCTCCGGCGCCTCGTAGGGCGAGTCGATGCCGGTGAAGTTCTTCAGCTCGCCGCGCCGGGCCTTCTTGTAGAGGCCCTTCACGTCGCGCTGCTCGGCGATCTCGAGCGGCGTGTCGACGAAGATCTCGATGAACTCGTCGTCGCCCATCAGGCTGCGCGCCATGCGCCGTTCGGACTTGAAGGGCGAGATGAAGGCAGTGAGCACGATGAGGCCGGCATCGACCATCAGCTTCGCGACCTCGGCCACGCGGCGGATGTTCTCGACGCGGTCGGCGTCGGTGAAGCCGAGGTCCTTGTTCAGCCCGTGGCGCACGTTGTCACCGTCGAGCAGGTAAGTGTGGTGGCCCAGCGCGTGCAGCTTCTTCTCGACCAGGTTGGCGATCGAGGACTTGCCCGCACCCGACAGGCCGGTGAACCAGAGCACGCAGCTCTTCTGGTGCTTCTGGGTTGCGCGCGCCACCTTGTCGACATCGACATGCTGCAGGTGGATGTTGTGCGCACGGCGCAGCGCGAAGTGCAGCAGGCCGGCACCAACGGTGTTGTTGGACAGCCGGTCGACGAGGATGAAGCCGCCGGTGTCGCGGTTGTCGCGGTAGGCATCGAAGGCGATCGGACGGTCGAGGCTGATGTTGCACACGCCGATCGCGTTCAGTTCCAGCTTCTTGGCCGCGACGTGCTCGAGCGTGTTCACGTTCACCTGGTACTTGATGTCGGTGATCGTGGCCGCGACCGTCTTGGCGCCGATCTTGAGCAGGTAGGGGCGGCCGGGCAGCATCGGCTCGTCGTGCATCCACACCAGCGTGGTCTCGAACTGGTCGGCCACCTCGGCGGGCGCTTCCACCGTGGAGATGACGTCGCCGCGCGAGATGTCGATCTCGTCGGCCAGCGTCAGCGTCACCGACTGGCCGGAGACGGCCTGCGCCAGGTCGCCGCCGTGGGTGACGATGCGCGCCACCGTGCTCTCGCGCCCCGAGGGCTGCACGCGGATGCGGTCGCCCGGGCGGATCACGCCGCTCGCCACCTGGCCGGCGAAGCCGCGGAAATCCAGGTTGGGGCGGTTGACCCACTGCACCGGGAGGCGGAAGGGCGCGCGCTGCATGCGTGCGTCGTCGATCTCGACCGTTTCCAGGTAGGCCATCAGCGTACTGCCGTGGTACCAGGGCATCGCGCTGCTGGGCTCGATGATGTTGTCGCCCCTGAAGGCCGACAGCGGGATGAAGCTCACGTCCTCGAGGCCGATCTGTGCGGCGAAGGCGGTGTAGTCCTCGCGGATGTCGCGGAAGACCTTCTCCGAGTAGTCGACCAGATCCATCTTGTTGATCGCCACCACGATGTGGCGGATGCCCAGCAGCGACACCAGGTAGCTGTGGCGGCGCGTCTGGGTGAGGATGCCCCTGCGCGCATCGACCATCAGGATCGCCACATCCGCCGTGGAAGCGCCGGTGACCATGTTGCGGGTGTACTGCTCGTGTCCCGGGGTGTCGGCGACGATGAACTTGCGCTTGTCGGTGGAGAAGAAGCGGTAGGCCACGTCGATCGTGATGCCCTGCTCGCGCTCGGCCGCCAGGCCATCGACCAGCAGCGCGAAGTCGATCTGGTCGCCCTGGGTGCCGAACTTCTTCGAGTCGGCCTCGACCGCGGCAAGCTGGTCCTCGAACAGCATCTTCGATTCGTAGAGCAGGCGGCCGATCAGCGTGCTCTTGCCGTCATCCACGCTGCCGCAGGTGATGAAGCGCAGCAGGCTCTTGTGTTCGTGCGCCTTCAGGTACTGCTCGATGTCGGTGGCGATGAGGTCGGAAACGTGTGCCATGTCAGAAATACCCCTCTTGTTTCTTCTTTTCCATGGAAGCGGCGGAATCGTGGTCGATCACCCGGCCCTGGCGCTCGGAGGTCTTGGTGAGCAGCATCTCCTGGATGATCGCCGGCAGCGTGTCGGCCTCGGACTCCACCGCGCCGGTGAGCGGGTAGCAGCCCAGGGTGCGGAAGCGCACCTTCTTCATCATCGGCACCTCGCCGGGCTTCAAGGGCATGCGGTGGTCGTCGACCATGATCAGCGTGCCGTCGCGCTCGACCACCGGGCGCTCGGCGGCGTAGTACAGCGGCACGATGGGGATGTTCTCGAGGTAGATGTACTGCCAGATGTCGAGCTCGGTCCAGTTCGACAGCGGGAACACGCGGATCGACTCGCCCTTGTGCTTTCTGGCGTTGTAGAGCTTCCACAGCTCGGGGCGCTGGTTCTTCGGGTCCCAGCGGTGCTGCGCGGTGCGGAACGAGAACACGCGCTCCTTGGCGCGCGACTTCTCCTCGTCGCGGCGCGCACCGCCGAAGGCGACGTCGAAGCCGTACTGGTCGAGCGCCTGCTTGAGGCCCTCGGTCTTCATGATGTCGGTGTGGATCGCCGAGCCGTGGGTGAAGGGGTTGATGTCCTTCTCCACGCCCTCGGGGTTGATGTGCACCAGCAGGTCCATGCCCGTCTCCTGCGCCATGCGGGTGCGGAAGCGGTACATCTCCTGGAATTTCCAGCGCGTATCGACGTGCAGCAGCGGGAAGGGCGGCACGGCCGGGTAGAAGGCCTTCATCGCCAGGTGCAGCATGACCGCGCTGTCCTTGCCGATGGAGTAGAGCATCACCGGGTTGTCGGCTTCGGCGACGACCTCGCGCAGGATGTGGATGCTTTCGGCTTCGAGCCGTTGCAGGTGGGTGAGTGTCATGGATTCTCCAGCTTGTTGCGGGATCTAGGGACGTAGGGGGCCGGCCGCGCCGCCGGGGTGGCGCGGTTCGGTACTGCGTGGAGCGTGGGGGTTCAGGCGGTCGCGTGCAGCCTATGCACCTGCCGCGGGTGTTGGGGTGGTCCGACTGCGGCCCGATCGGCCGCGGGCGGCACCGCCTCATAGAGCGTGCTGCGCTGTCGCAGCGGACGTTCGCAGCGCGCCGCAATCGCGCGCAGGTCGGCGGTCTCCATCAACTGGCCGTTGGCGCCGCCCGCGGCGCGCGTGATCGATTCGTACATCAGCGTGCCGCCGAGGTCGTTGGCGCCAGCCTGCAGGCACAGCGCCGCGCCTTCGGCGCCCATCTTGACCCACGAGGTCTGGATGTTCGGGATCAGCGGATGCAGCACCAGGCGGGCGACCGCGTGCATCAGCACCGATTCGCGCAGCGTCGGGCCGGAGCGGGCGCGGCCCTTGTGCCACAGCGGCGACTCCATATGCACGAAGGGCAGCGGCACGAACTCGGTGAAGCCACCGGTCTTCGCCTGCAGGCGGCGGATGGCGAGCAGGTGGCGCGCCCAGTGCCGCGGCGCATCCACATGGCCGAACATGATGGTCGCGGTGCTGCGCATGCCGACTGCGTGCGCAGCCTCCATCACCTCGAGCCATTGCGCGCTGTCGAGCTTGTCCGGGCAGATGATGGCGCGCACCTCGTCGTCGAGGATCTCCGCCGCCGTGCCCGGCAGGGTGCGCAGGCCGGCGTCGCGCAGGCGGCGCAGGTAGTCGTGCAGCGACAGGCCCAGGGTGGCGGCGCCGTGACGGATCTCCAGCGGCGAGAAGGCATGGATGTGCATGTCGGGCGTCGCGCGCTTCACCGCCGCCAGCAGCTCGAGGTAGGTGTCGCCGGTGTAGTGCGGGTGAATGCCGCCCTGCATGCACACCTCGGTGGCGCCGCGCGCCCAGGCTTCGAGCGCACGGGCGGCGACCTGCTCGGCTTCGAGCCGGTAGGCCGGGCCGCGCAGCGTGGAGGCGGCGTGGCTCTTGGCGAAGGCGCAGAAGCCGCAGCGGTGCTGGCAGATGTTGGTGTAGTTGATGTTGCAGTTGCGCACGTGGGTGACCGCCTCGCCCACGGTGTCGCGGCGCAGGCGGTCGGCGGCCGCCATCACGGCGTGCAGGTCGGCGCCCTGCGCATCGAACAGGCACACGATCTCGTCCTCGGCCAGCTCGCGACCTGCCAGGGCCTTGTCGAGCAGCGCGCGGATGGCCTGCGAGGGCGCCGTGGCGCCGGCTTGCGGTGCGAATACGCGCAGCGCCGCGGGCGAGGGGGCCTGGCCGGTGCCGGCGATCCAGTCGTCGGCGCGCGCGAAGCCGCTCGCGTCGGCGCGGCGCAGCAGGGCGGTGCACATCGCCGTGTCGGTCCACCGCGCGGCCTCGCGCACGTAGGAGGGGATGAGCGGCAGGCGCGGGCGCAGGTGGCGGCCGTGGGCTGCGGTCTCGGCGGCGAGTGCGTCGATCTGCGGCCAGGCTGCTTCCGGGTTCACGTGATCGAGCGTGACCGGCGAGATGCCGCCCCAGTCATTGACGCCGGCGCGCAGCAGCGGGCCGAGCTCGCCAGGCCGCAGGTTGGGCGGCGCCTGGATCGACAGGCGGGCGCCGAAGATCAGGCGCGCCATCGCGATCGTCCAGGTGTGATCGTCCAGACCGGGTTCGTCAGCCCCTGCCATCACCGTCCCCGGCTTGGCGCGGAAGTTCTGCACGATGATCTCCTGCAGGTGCCCATGCGCCGCGTGCACCTCGCGCAGGGCGAGCAGGGCGTCGACGCGTTCGCGCCGCGTCTCGCCGATGCCGATCAGGATGCCGGTGGTCATCGGCACCGCCTGTTCGCCGGCCAGGCGCAAGGTTTCGAGGCGAACCTCGGGGTGCTTGTCCACGCATTTCCAGTGCGGGCCGCCGCGTTCGCACAGGCGGGTGGAGGAGGACTCCAGCATGATGCCCATCGACGCCGACAGCGGGCGCAGCAGGGCGATCTCTTCGGCGCTCATGGTGCCGGGGTTTACATGCGGCAGCAGCCCGGTCTCGCGATGCACCAGCGCGGCCATCTCCGCCAGGTATTCGATGGTCGAGCCGTGGCCGAGCGCGGCGAGGGCGTCGCGTGCTGCCTGGTAGCGCGACTCGGGGCGTTCGCCAAGGGTGAACAAGGCCTCGTGGCAGCCTGCCGCCGCGCCGGCGCGGGCGATGGCCAGCACCTCGTCGGCGCTCAGGTAGGCACTCGGCACCGACTTGGGCGTGGTGGCGAAGGTGCAGTAGCCGCAGGTGTTGCGACACAGCCGGGTGAGCGGGATGAAGACCTTGCGCGAGTAGCCTACGCTGGTGCCATGGCCGGCCACGGTCAGGGCCTCGGCGGCCTGCAGCAGCTCGGCGTGCGACGCGTGCTCGCCCAGCAGGTGGATGTCGTCGGGCGACAGCGTGTGTCCAGCCTGCGCGCGGTCGAGAAGGCTCAGAGCGAGGTCGTGCATGGCGAGGTTGTGCATGGCGTCAGGCTCCAGCGGGAGGGCTTGAGGGAAACGCCCGCTGCCGGCAGCAGGCAGGCGAGATCGGCGGGCGTGTCGATGTCGATGGCGAGGCCGTTCAATGCGGGCAGGGCCGGGGTGATGTGACGGATGCGTGCTTCCGCCAGGTGGTGCGACAGGCTGTTTGTGCCAAAGTGGAAGGGGAAGTCCAGCCTGTCCGCGATGAACAGCGCATTGGTGCCGGTGCCGTGGCGGTCGGACGCCAGTGCCAGCCCCTGTCGCCGTCCGGCGCGGACGAAGCGGTCGATCTCGCTCGCTCGCACCAGAGGCAGGTCGGCGTGGATGACGAGCAGCGAACTCGCACCGTGGTCCCGCAGCCTGTCGGCGGCCGTGCTCAGGGCCGGGTTCAGCCCCTGGCCGAGGTCGGGCAGGGCCAGCACGCCGGTGGGGATACGCTCGGGTTCGCTGCTGACGATGGCGACGTGGTCGATCTCCTGCGCATCCGCAAGGGCCGACAGCACGGTGTCGAGCATCGTCTGCACCAGTCTGGCGCGGGCGGCTTCGTCGAGCATGCCGGCCAGCCGCATCTTGCCGAGGCGGCGTGCCTTGAGCGGCACCACGGCCCAGCAGCTCATGGCCGCGCTCCCGCCGAGGCGGCAGCACACCCGGCGCGCTGCGTGGCAGGCGTTGTGGCCAGGGTTGCGAGGGGAGTGGAGTGTCGTGTCTGCATGGTCTTGGTGCTGTCCTTGGCAAAATTGAAACACCTCAGATACGACGACGGCTACTCGCTTTGGCGTGCTGGCGGCCTGTCAGGGAGAAGCAAAAAGCGCAATCAAAACAATGTTTTGTTGGCTTCTTTGTAATGCAATAAGGCTAAAGCTGAAAAAGCTCGGTTTTTCGGGCGAGCGATTGCGTCGATGGGATGGAACGCGATTCGCTCAGGGCTTGTGGTGCAGCGCGGCCGCGAAGGCCAGCGTCTCTCGTGCAACGCGGACGCGGTCGGCCGGGCTCAGCATCAGTGTGTCGGTGACATGGACCGGCAGCGCCATGCGCTCGCGCAGGTGGGCATCGCGCGCATCCAGCACGAAGCCGTCGAGCAGGTCGCCGTAGTGGCGGACGATTTCGTCTGCGCTTACCGGAACGCCCAGCTCGGTCATGATCTTCGCCGTCGGCCCCTTCACCGCAGCGCCGCCGACCAAGGGCGAAACCGCAACGATCGGCACGCCGCGTGCACGCAGCAGCGCACGCAGGCCGGGCACGGCCAGAATGGGAGCGATGCTCAGGTAGGGGTTGGAAGGGCAGATCACGATGGCGCCCAGTGCCTCGTCGGCGAGCGCGCGTTCCAGCGTGGCGCAGGGCCGCGTGTCGGGTGCGAACACGAATTCGACCGCACGCGTCACCGGGCGGCATTGCTGGCGCACGAAATAGTCCTGGAAGTCGAACGTGCCTTCATCCGTCTGCACGCGGGTGCGCAGCGCCTGGTCGGACATCGGCACGATGTCGGCGTCGATGCCGAGGCGGCGCGCGAAGTCGGCAACGATGGCCGACAGCGGCTCGCCGGCCGCCAGCCGGCGGGTGCGCTCGACGTGGGTGGCGAGATCGCCGTCGCCGAGGCGGAACCAGGTCTCGCCGCCCAGGCGGGCCAGCGCGTCCATGAAGGTCCAGGTCTCGTCGCGCCGGCCCCAACCGGTCTCGGGGTTGGCGAGGTCGGCCAGGGTGTATAGCGCGGTGTCGATGTCGGGCGAGACGTGCAGGCCCAGGTGGGTGAAGTCGTCGCCGGTATTGACCACGACGGTGAGCCGGCCGCGGCCGGCCGCGTGCAGCAGGCCGTCGGCGAGCTTGGCGCCACCGACGCCGCCGCTCAGGGCGAGGATGCTGGCTGCGCTCATTGGAACAGGTCCGTGTCGATCGGGCGCACCAGCGCCCGGCAATCCGTCTCGGGCGCGGCCGGCATGAAGCCGCTGGCGACCACCACCGGCATGCCTTCGTCGCCTTCGCCCATCACCACCGCGGCGCCGGCGGCCACCGCGTCGGCAAAGGCGGTCTGGGTGATCTGCAGGGTGCGACCGTGGCGGTCGGTGTCGCCGCGGCGGTCGATCAGCGCGGGGATCCCGGCCGAGCCGAGCGCCACGTTAACCACGCCGTTGCGCCACGGGCGGCCGAAGCTGTCGCTGACGATCACGCCCACCGCCTGCCCGGTGGCCAGGCGCAAGGCCTCGCGCAGCGCGGCGGCCGAGGCGTCGGGGTCGAGCGGCAGCAGCAGGGCGCGTTCGCGGCCCACCTCGTCCGGCACGTTGGACATGTCGATGCCGGCGTTGGCCATCACGTAACCCAGGCGGTGACGCACGATAAGTACCCCCGGTACCGCGCGCAGCACGCGGGTGGACTCGGACAGCGTGAGCTCGACCAGGCGTGCATCCTTGCCCGTGATGTCGGCGAGCTCCTGCGCCTTGGTAGAAGGGACGATCTCATCGAGCCAGGCGAAGCGGCCTTCCGACTTCGACACGATCTTCTGCGCCACCACGACGATGCTGTCGTGGCCCAGCGCACTGCCAGTCGCCGCCAGCGCCGCCACGATCATCGGTGCCAGCGCGTCGCCGGGCCGGACCTCGGGGATGCCGGCAAGCGCTTCGAAACACAGCCGGCGTCCCATGGCCGGCTCCTCAGGCGTCGGTGTTCATGTCGAGCTCGCCGCTGATGCACAGGCCGGCGCCGTCGACACGATAGGTCTTGTTGAGAAAGATCAGCACCGAGGTCATCGCCTCGGCCGCTGCGGAGTTGGCCAGGGCGCCGCCGTGCAGCCCGCGCAGGCCGGCGGCATCGGCCAGCGCGACCACCTGGGCGCGGTCGGCCTTGTCGTCGCCGAACACGAGCACGTCGCAGGCGATGTCCTCATCGGTCGCCAGCTTGTGCGCGGCCACGTTGTGGAAGGCGGAGACCACGCGGGCGGCTTCGCCCAGCGTGTGCTGGGCGCGCAGTGCGGCGCAGCCCTCGGGCGGCAGCTGTACGCGCATCACCTTGGGCGGCATCAGCGGCACCGTGGTATCCACCACCAGCTTGCCGGCCGCCGCGGCGCGGATCTCCTCCAGCGTGGCCACCTGCGATGCAAAGGGCACGCTGACCACGATCAGGTCGGCGCGGGCGGCGACGTCTGCATTGAGCCCCGAGCCGACCGCGGCGCCGGTCTCCGCAGCCAGCGCAGCCGCCGCTTCGCGCGCCTTGCCGGCGTCACGCGAGCCGATCTCGACGCGCAGCCCCGCCTTTGCCCAGCGGCGCGCAAGCGCGGCGCCCAGCTTGCCGGTGCCGCCGATGACGCCAATTGTTGTTGTGTTGTCGATGACCATCTAACTGTCTCCATGGGGTAGGCGCAACGCCCGGCGCTGCGGGCGCATGCGGTGCCAACCACGCTACGAGAGTTGATGGTCGGGGAGCATCGTCCGATCGGACGACATGCTGGCGGGGCCGATGCTCTGCGGGCTGAGGTCGTGGTGCCACCCCAGCCCGCAATCCACTTGCGAGTCCATGGTGCTCGTCTATGTTGAATCCATGACATGACGTCGGACTCATACGGGAGGTGCAGGGCGCGCTATGGAGAAGCCTGACTATATCTACAAGTACCAATCTGCACCTCGAGTCGCGCAGATCATGCGTGATCTCGCGTTCTACTTTGCCCCTGTTTCGCAGTTGAATGACCTGTACGAGTTTCGTGTCCGTTCGCTCTACACCGAGGTGCCCGAGAGCAAGTACCGCGTGCTTGCAAAGCAACTGGTTCACGAGCGCTGGTTCGATTCCGTGCAGGAGGCGGTCGAGGCAATAAAGAGCGGCGATCTGGAGAGTCAGGCGACAGAGACTTACGCGTATTTCATTCAGCAGCTTAACGCAATGCTTTCTAGTGTCATGCGGCACTCGGGCGTAACCTGTTTCTCGCAGTATCGAAACAATCAAAGGATGTGGGGAACGTACGGAGCTAATCACACAGGCGCGGTTATAGAGTTCTCGACATCAACGGACAGGGCCGGATTTGCCTCCTATCTCATGCCAGTGTTGTATTTCGAGAAGCGCTTGGAGTTGTGTCCATCGGAATTCCTCACTGATTCGCTCACTCTCGACCAGTGGCTTTGTGGTGCCCTGTGCTGCATCAAGCACTGGCACTGGCGCGACGAGGGAGAGTGGAGGCTACTCCTCTTGGCAGATAGTGAGCAGGCTACAGAAGCGCGGATTGTTCCATTCGAACGAAGCGCGATAACCAGGGTGTTCCTGGGGCCGAGAATCTCCGAGGAAGATGAATACTGCATTCGTGACCTTGCGGCCCGCTGCACACCGGAGATTCCCGTCTTCAAGCGCAAGGTGGATGCTGAAGAAGCCAAGGAGGAACCTGTCGGCTTCGAGCGGATTCACTCGTTCGAGCAGCTCAAGTATTGGGCTGACCGATGCTCGCGCTCCTGAGTATCATGGCTATTGATCAGTTGAAAAAACCGGCACGCTCGCGCCGCCACTGAGCGTAAGGCCGGGCGCTGCCGGCCCGAGCGTAGAATCGGCAGCATTACCGCCAGATCGGCTCAGTTCGACAAGGCTTATCCCTCGCGGCAGGCGCCCGCACACTGAACGGCGCTTGCGGCGCGAGGGATAAACCCTATTCGTTGGGTGTCTCTACTCTTAATCACCTTTGGAACTCTTGAGAATGAATGGCGCATACGTCGTTGGTCACATCACGGTGAAGAACCACGAAATGTGGGCGGAATATCGAAGCAAAGTCCCTGGGACATTAACTCCTTGGGGAGGCGAACTTGTCTTTCGTGGCAAACAATTGGCTGCCCTTGCTGGCGATAACCCACATCCAGATATCGTCGTCATCCGTTTTCCAACCGTCACCGCTTTGAATAGTTGGTTTTCGTCGGCTGCGTATCAGTCACTCATCCCGCTTCGGCAGGAGGCAGCGGAAATGGTCTTGCTGTCGTATGAGGCTTAGTTTGCTCCCTCCACCGGAAGCCCGGATACGCGCTCCTTACCTCCAACGTTGAATGCGTGGAATTTCGAGCGCAACTAAGGCGAAGTCAGCCCAGGAGGTCGCCGATGACCCTGTTCAAGTATCGCAAGCCTCAAGGCTACATACCGCCTGTTGGACACCAGGAACTTCTGGCCCGCTACGCGAGAGGAGAGCGCTACTTCGAGCACGCTTCACGCCGCCATGCGTTCCTAAGCGGCAGAACACTGAGCAATGTGAACCTTGCCCACGCCGACCTTAGCGATGCGTATTTGGACAATGCAGCGCTGGATGGAGTCGACCTGACGAGTGCGGTTTGCATCAACGCCAACTTTTCTAAGGCGGCTCTGTATCAGTGCTGTTTTTCCCATGCGGACCTGCGGGGTGCCATCTGGTACATGACGCGTCTCAGGCACGTGAGCTTCTTCGCTGCGCAGCTTGACGCGGCACAGTTTCTGGAATGCCTGCAATGGTCCGACGACGACGAGCGCCTCGGGCTCATGCCCCACCTTGCGACCAAGCGAACATGTTTTGTCAGCTATGCCTCGTCAGACGATGCACTCGCAGGACGTGTCGCCAGGGTCCTTCAGCATGCCAACATCCCGCACTGGCTCATGCCCTTCGCCAGTTGGTTCGGTCGCGATTCCCTCATCGGCGATCGGGCCGTTGCTGATCAGTTGCGGCGCAGCATCGGTATGTGCGATGTCTTCATCGTCGCCCTCTCGCCGGGCGCCATGGAGAGCCGGTGGGTGCAGTTCGAGATCGATGCGGCGACGAAGCTTCATCGGTCGGTAGGCAGACCGCAGCTTATCGCGCTGATAGGCCACTCCGTGACTGGCACGGCCGCAGCACTCCGGGACTTCGAACTCATCGACTGCGTCGGCGAGCACGAAGCGGCCGGTTTGGGGCGCGTCGTTGCGCTAATGTGCTAACCGCAGGTTCGGGCCCTTCACGGAGTTAAAAAAGCTAGACGTTAAGCAGGTTCACTCGGCTCACTGAACGATATCGCGCAGATTACGGGCACACGAAGTACGGTCACCCGTGTGGCCGCCCGCTCCCGGAACGGGTTGATACACGGGGACACCGATGGCGCTTCGGGGTGTTCCGCCGCCTGGTGACGGGCCAATGCAGGGGACGAGTGCGGAGGCCGGCACGCTGAGGACTGCGTGCCGGCGCCGTGTGGCGGGGCCTTACGCGCCCGCAGCCAGGGTCGGATAGTCGGTGTAGCCCTGCGGTCCCGGGGTGTAGAAGGTCGCGGGGTCGGGTGTGTTGAGCGCGGCCTTGCGACGGATGCGCTCGGGCAGGTCGGGGTTGGCGAGGAAGGCGGTGCCGAAGGCGACTGCGTCGAGCTTGCCGGCGGCGATCGCGGCCTCGGCTTCGTCGGCGCTGTAGCCCATGTTGCCGATCAGCACGCCGCGGAACATCGCCCGCGCCGGCGTCATCACGTCGCCGTGCTGCTTGCCGAAGAAGTCGCCGCGCATCAGGTGCAGGTAGGCGAGGCGGTAGTCGTTGAGGCAGCCGGCGAGCCACTCGATGAGGCCGAGCGGGTCGCTGTCGACCATGTCGTTGTAGCTGTTGAGCGGAGACAGGCGCACACCAACGCGACCGCTGCCCCACACCGTGCACACCGCCTCGATGACCTCGAACAGCAGGCGGGCGCGGTGTTCGCGCGGGCCGCCGTAGGGGCCGCTGCGCTTGTTGCTGCCGTCGCGCAGGAATTCGTCGAGCAGGTAGCCGTTGGCGCCGTGCACCTCGACGCCGTCGAAACCGGCGGCGCGCGCGTTCTCGGCGGCACGTGCGAAGCCGGCGACGATGGCCGGCAACTCGTCGTCGCACAGCTCACGCGGCACCACGTAGGGCTGCTTGCCCTCGGGCGTATGGACTTCGTCGCCGGTGATCGCGAGCGCGCTGGGCGCCACTGGCTGGCGGCCGTTGTTGAGCAGCGGGTGGCAGGCGCGGCCGCCATGCCAGATCTGCAGCACGATGCGTCCGCCGGCGGCATGCACCGCGTCGGTGACCTTCTTCCAGCCCGCGACCTGGGCTTCGGAGTGGATGCCGGGCTCGCGCCAGAAAGCGGAGTTGCCTTCCATCGCCATCGTCGCCTCGGCGATCAGCAGGCCGGCGCTGGCGCGCTGGGCGTAGTGGGTGGCCATCAGCTCGCCGGGTACGTGGCCGTCCTCGGCGCGGCAGCGTGTCAGCGGCGCCATCAGGATGCGGTTCGGCAGGAGGAGGTCGCCGGCCTGGAGCGGGGTGAACAGATCGGTCATGAGAGAACGGTCCTCGGTTGATAAGGGTGAATGAGGATGATGGATTGCATGGACCCGGGGCCGCGCAGTGTGCGAGGCTGTAGGCCCATCATCGAAGGCCCCGTCAGGCGTACTGGGGCGATCGGGCCCATACTTTCCGTGTATCTGCGCGACCCGGATGGAAATCTCATAGAGGTCTCCGAGCAGATTAGCGCCTAGCGCGACAGATCGCCGCTGCCTTGCGCGTCACCCATGCATCGCAAGCGCCTCATCCGATCTCGGCCAGGAAGCGCACGCGCGCGCTTTCCAGTTCCAGCCGTCCGGCGTCGTCCACAAGCCGCAGCGCTGCGCGGTGATAGGTCTCGAACGCGGCCCTGACCTTTACGGAATCCAGCGCGGGGGTGGGTTCCTCTTCTGCCTCGGTGGCCCATGCTTCGCCTGGGATGGGCTGGAGCGTTGCGTGCTTGGGGATGAAGTCCACCCCGCCGCCGTCCGCTGCGGCGGTCATCGGGCCGACCTTGGTGTAGTTGCGGCCTTTCCAGTGGAAGCGGGCGCCGGGCGGGAGCTTGTCGATCTTCATCGGTCTGCGCAGCGGAGGTGTCGGGGCGCACAGTCTATTGGAAGTGCGCCGCCGCTTGGGCGTTCAGGGCTGCGGCCGAGGCTTGATCGCGATGCGCAGGTGCTGGCTGAGGTCGCCGGTGAAGTCCAGCTGGCGGTAGTCGCGCTCGACGAAACACCACTCGCCGTCGATACGGGCGAAGCGGTCGTGGTAGCGGCCGCTGGCGATGATCTGCAGCGGCAAGGCGTCGGTGGCCTGCATCACGGTGAAGCAGGAGCGGGCCTGTGCGGTGCCGGCCGCTTCGTCGATGTCGAGGATGGGGTTGGTGACGAGGTGGCGGGTGCGGGGGGTGCCGCAGGGGTGGATGACGAGGATCTTGCGCCACAGGGCGAGCAGGCCGTCGGCGTCGAGCGGGCCGGCAGCGCCGGTCTCGATGCGGGCGTGGCGGAAGAGGGCGGCGGCGTCCTCGAGGCGGCCTTCGTCGATGGCTTCGGCGTAGCGGTAGAGGAGGTTGCAGATTGCGGTGGCGGCGGTGCTCATCGTGTGCTCCCGTGGGGGCGTCGCCCCTGCGTGGGGTGGGCGGAAACGAAAAAAACCGGGCGGCGGCATGTGCACCGCGCGCCCGGCCCAGGGACGATGGTGAGGCTCAGGCCGACAGCCCGGCGAGCATGCCGGACTTGACGGCACCCTCGATGTAGCCGATCTGCGCGCCGTCGCCGACCGCGCTGACCGGCACGCCGGCCGCTTCGAGCGCACGTGCCAGACTGTCGTCCGGGCGGGCGCCGACGGCGAGCACGACCGAATCGGCCGCCAGGGTGTGTTGCTGCCCCTCGGCGTCGGTGTAGCGCAGCGCCTTCTTGTCGATCGCGTCGACCTTCACCTTGGTGTGCAGCGCCACGCCATGCTGGCGCAGGGTGTCCAGCACCCGCCAGCGGCGCACGATCGACAGCTCGCGGCCCAGGCTGGGGCCTTCTTCCAGCACCACGACCTCGCGGCCGCGATCGACCAGGAACTCGGCCAGTTCGACGCCGACCAGGCCGCCGCCGATGATGGCGACCTTCTTGCCAAGCGGCATCCACACCCGCGACAGGTTCTGGATGGCGTCGGTGCTGTCGGTGACGCCGACCAGGCTGCCAGCCTTCATCAGTGCGCGCTGCGCGAGCGAGAGCTTGCGCTTGGCGATCTCCTCGGCGCGGTCATCGGTCATCAGGCGGCGCAGTTCGTCGCCCGACCACACGTGGTCCATGTCGGCCCCCGGGATCGGCGGCGCATTGCGCTCGGCGCCGGTGGCGACGATGACTGCGGTGGCGCCGAGCTGGCGGATGAGCTCGGGGGTGGCGACGGTGTTGAGGCGCACGTCGATGTCGAGCTTCTTCATCTGCGTCGTCAGGTAGTCGAGCAGGGCGCCGTTCTCGGCGTAGGCCAGTGCGGCGAAGAACAGCGTGCCGCCCAGCCGGCCGCTGCGCTCTACCAGGGTGACCTTGTGACCGCGCAGCGCAGCGGCACGCGCCGCCTCCATGCCGGCCGGGCCGCCGCCGACGACAAGCACGTGGCCCGGTTTGACGGCCGGCACCAGGCGGATCTCGGCCTCGTGGCCGGTCATCGGGTTGACCGCGCATTTGACGCGCTGGTTGACGAAGATCTGGCTGACACAGGCGTAGCAGTAGATGCAGGGGCGGATGTCCTCGGGGCGGCCCTCGATCAGCTTCTTGGGCAGTTCCGGGTCGGCGAGCATCTTGCGCGCCATGGCGACGAAGTCGCACTGGCCGGCGGCGATGGCGTTGTCGGCGACCTCGGGCTCGAGGCGGCCGACGGCGATCACCGGGACCTTCACCGCCTCCTTGATCTCGGCTGCCCACAGCAGGAAGCCGGCCTTCTGCTGCACCAGCGGCGCCTCGGTGAAGGCCACGCCGGTGCTGGTGTTGGCGTAGGCCGACACGCTCACCGCGTCGCAGCCGGCCTGTTCGGCCATGCGCGCGAAGACCTTCGCTTCTTCCAGCGTGATGCCGCCCTCGGTGCGCAGCTCATAGGCGTCCAGGCGCAGCCACACCGGGTAGTCGGCACCGACGCGAGCGCGCACGCCGGCGATCACTTCGCGCAGGAAGCGGCCACGGTTCTCGATCGAGCCGCCGTATTCGTCGTCGCGCCTGTTGTAGTAGCCCGACAGGAAACCGGCAATGATGTAGTTGTGGGCGGCGTGCAGTTCGACGCCGTCGAAGCCGGCGCGCTGGGCGCGTTCGGCGGCAGCGGCGAACCATTCGATCATCTGCGCGATGTCGGCCTTGTCCATCACGCGGATCTTCACGCCGGCCTTCTCGCGGCCCTTCGACGAGCTGATGAAGGCGCCGAGCTCTTCCTGCGTCAGCGCGGCGAACATGTCGGTCTTGACCGCCGGCGGCATCGACGGCACCCACAGCTCGCGGCCCTCGGCGAGGTCGCGTACCGAGGTCTTGCCGGCGTGCTGCAGCTGGGCGGCGATCTTCGCGCCGTGCTTGTGCACGCGGTCGACGATGCCCTTGAGCCCGGGGATGAACTTGTCGTCCGAGAGGCCCACCTGGTAGGGCTCGGCAGTGCCGTGCGGGTAGGCGATGGAGACCACGCCCATGGTCAGCAGGCCGGCGCCGCCCGCGGCGCGCGCTTCGTAATAGGCCTGGATGCGTTCGCCGCAGGTGCCGTCCGCCTCGGCGAAGTTCGAACCCATCGGTGCCATTACGATGCGGTTGCGCACTTCCATGTTGCCGATGCGGCCGGGCTGCAGCAGGTTGTCGAAGGCTCCCATGGCGTGGCTTACCCCTTGGTCAGGAAATCGATGCAGCTGCGGTTGAACAGCTCACGGTGCTCAACCTGCACCCAGTGGCCGCACTGGTTGAGCAGGATCATGCGCGCGTTGGGTGCGTTCTCGATCACCTTCAGCGCGCCGGTGTGCGGGTTGAACTTGTCGTCCGTGCCCCAGAAGCCGAAGATCGGCGCCTTGATCTCGTGCAGGCGCGTGGTCATGTTCGGGACCATCATGGTCGAGAACAGGTTGGCCGGCTGCGACGGGGCGATGGCCGCGCGCTCGTTGATGATGCTGTCGTCGAGCAGGCTGGGGTCGAACACCTGCAGGCTCATCACATGGCGCATCTCGACCGGGCCCATCGGGCCCTTGGCAAAGGTTTCCACCATGCGCACGATGCCTTCCATCTTGAAGTAGGTCTCGCGCTCCTCGACGCCACCTGGCGCCATCAGGATCAGGCGCTCGACCGTGTCCGGGTGGGCCAGTGCCTGGCCGAGCGCGATCGCGCCGCCCAGCGAGTTGCCGAGCAGGGTGCATTTCTCCACGCCGATCTTGCCCAGGAAAGCGTTCAGGCAGGTGACGAAGAACGCCAGGTTGTACTGCACGTCCGCGGGCTTGTCCGAGCGCCCGAAGCCGGGCAGGTCGAGCACGATGTTGCGGAAGCCGGCCTCGGCAAAGGCCGGGTAGTTGCCCTTGAAGTTGCTGTAGCCGCTCGCACCCGGGCCGCTGCCGTGCAGCCACACCACCACCGGCCCCTGGCCGACATCGAGATAGTGCAGGCGCAGTCCGCTGTCGAGCTCGGCGAACTGGTCGAGGGGGATGGGCAGATCGGATGATGAGGTCATTCGCGGGTCTCCGGGGGCTGGGTTGTCTTGTTGAGGGTCAGGCGCGCGCGACTGCGGCGTTGGCCGGCGGCGGTGTGGTGGCCTGGAGTTTGCGGCGATAGCGCGGCAGGGCGGCGAGCAGGCAGGCCGCGGTGAGCAGGTACAGCAGTACCGACGCCGCCAGTGCGTAGCGCAGCGCCTCCTGGCCGAGGCTGGGGTTCATCAGGTCGCTCAGGCCGCCGACGATGATCGGACCCAGGCCGACGCCCAGCAGCGTCATCGCCATGACGAAGATGGCCGTGGCCTGTGCCAGGCGGTGCGGCGGGAAGAGGTGGCTGATCGCGCCGAAGCAGGGCACCGACCACCAGATCGCCGTGAAGCAGAAGCCCAGGTAGAACAGGTAGGCCTCGGGGACGGGGAGCGAGCCGATGTGGAAGGCAACGCCCGCCGGCCAGAGGTAGAAGGCCAGCCCGAGGGGGACGGTGATCACGCAGGCAATGATGGGAATGATCAACTGCCAGCCCGGGTCCTTGGCGACCATGCGGTCGGTGATGGCGCCGCACATCAGCGTGGCGATGGTGGAGGCGACGCCGCCGCCGATGCCGACGAGCAGGCCGGCCTGCTGCATGGTCAGGCCGTGCGAGCGGATCAGGAAGCTCGGGTTCCACGTCCCGATGGCGTAGCCCATGACGGCGGCGAGCGTGCCGGCGGCCACCACGAGCATGAAGGCGGGGGTCTCGAACAACGCGCGCAGGGTGCTGCGCCAGTTCTCGTCCTGCGCGCCGGCTGCGCTCCTCGCGGGTGCGACGATGCGCGGGCTGCGCACGGTGAGCAGGAAGATCAGGCCGATGAGCACGCCCGGTGCGCCGATGACCAGGAAGGCGGTGCGCCAGCCGTAGGTTTCGGCGATCCAGCCGCCCAGGCCCAGGCCGAACACTGCACCGAGGCTGGGGCCCATGAGGAACACCGAGAGGGCGCGGGAGCGCTGTTCGGGCGGGTAGAGCTCGGACACCATCGCCACCGATGGCGCCGTGCCGCCGGCCTCGCCTACGGCCACGCCGATACGGAACAGCAGCAGCATCGCAAAGCTGGTGGCGATGCCGCACAGCATGGTCATCGCGCTCCAGGCGATGCAGGCGAGTGCGATCACCGGCTTGCGCCCGATGCGGTCTGCGAGGCGCCCGAAGGGGAAGCCGAATAAGGTGTAGAAGATCGCGAACGCGACGCCCGACAGCAGGCCGATCTGGGTGTCCGAGATGCCGAACTCGAGCTTGATCGGCTCGATCAGGATCGAGATCACCAGGCGGTCGATGTAATTGAAGATGTAAATCACCGCGAGCATGAAAAGGGCATAGTGGCTATGCCAGGTCACGCGGTGCGGGGCAGCGGGGCTCGTGCTCACGGCCATGTCTCCTAGTGTTTGTCAGCCGGGCGGGCGGCTCTTCTCTTTGTGCATGCCTATCCTCGGCTGCGCTGGCAAGCGTGGCATCGTCCATTCAGACGACGGTTGCAGGCAGGCGTTTCACCGTATGCGCTGTCGGCGTGGGTAGTCTCATTGGACGATGTCGATGGGGTGCGTCGGGAGAACACTGATCGCCATAGCGTCCCACGCCTGGCCAGGGTGTGGGTTGGCCAGAACGCATACGTGGAGACGATCGATGAGCTTTGCAGGCAAGGTGGTATTCGTGACGGGCGCTGCCCAGGGCATGGGGCGCGCCATCGTGTCCCATTTCGCAACAGCAGGTGCGAGCGTGGTGGCTGCCGACATCAACGCAGACGCTGCGGCCGAGGCGGTTGCGGCGCTTGGCGAACGCGGCCTCGCGCTGGCCTGCAACGTGTCCGACCCAGCCTCCGTCAAGGCCGCCTTCGCGGCCGTCGATGAGCGCTTCGGCCGTGTCGACGTGGTGATCAACAGCGCCGGCATCGGTTCGGTCGACGCCTTCCTCGATACCCCCGACGACAACTGGATGCGGGTGATCGGCGTCAACCTCACCGGCAGCTTCCTGTGCTGCCGCGAGGGCGCCCGCCTGATGCAGAAGTGCGGCGCCAAGGGCGCGATCATCAACGTATCGAGCACCGCCGCGATGTCGGGCGAGGGGCCGAGCCACTACTGCGCCTCCAAGGCGGGCGTCATGGGGCTGACGCGCAGCATCGCGCGCGAACTCGCGCCCAGCGGCATCCGTGTCAATACCATCGTCCCCGGGCCGACCAACACGCCGATGATGGCCGGGATTCCCGACGAATGGATGCAGGCCATGATCAAGGCCATCCCGCTCGGCCGCATGTGCGAGCCGGAGGAGATCGCCCGCGTCGCCGGCTTCCTTGCCAGCGACGATGCCGGTTTCATCACCGGCCAGAACATTGCCGTCAATGGCGGCATGGCCTTCATCTGAGCGGCGGTGCCATGACCAACGCCGCAGCCTCCGCCGACCTGCTCGCCCGCATCGACCGCCTGGAATCGATCGAGGCCATCCGCCAGCTTGCCGGAAAGTACTCGCTGTCGCTCGACATGCGCGACCTCGATGCGCATGTGAACCTCTTTGCGCCCGACATCCGCGTCGGTCGCGAGAAGGTGGGCCGGGCCCACCTCAAGGCCTGGGTGGATGACACCCTGCGCGACCAGTTCAGCGGTACATCGCACCATCTCGGCCAGCACATCATCGAATTCACCGATCCGGACCATGCCATCGGCGTGGTGTACTCGAAGAACGAGCATGAGACCGGCCCGGAGTGGGTCATCATGCAGATGTTGTACTGGGATGATTACGAGAGAATCGATGGGCGCTGGTATTTCCGCCGCCGCCTGCCCTGCTACTGGTACGCCACCGATCTCAACAAGCCGCCCATCGGCGACCGCAAGATGCGCTGGCCGGGGCGCGAGCCCTACCAGGGCACCTTTCACGACCTGTTCCCGTCCTGGAATGCGTTCTGGGCTGCGCGCCCGGACAAGGCTCAGCTGCCCGAGGTGGCCGAGCCGGCGCCGCTCGAATGCTTCCTCAAAACCCTGCGCCGCGGTGCGCCGGATCCGCGGATCCGTGTGCGCTGACACTGGCGTGACCGACCTGCAAGCGAGCCAAGCTCGACAACACGAAATGGAGATGGGCGCATGTCCGATTCCGCTGCTGTCCTGAACCCGCAGGCGGCCACCAGCAAGGTGGTGCCGCGCGAGCAAACCCAGGCCAAGCTCGACCAGCGTTCGCGTGCTGCGAACCTGATCAAGCCGGGCGACACGTACACGATCGCCGACCGCGTCGAAGAGCAGGCACGCCGTCTAGGCGACCACGTCTTCCTGATCTACGGCGACCAACGCTACAGCTATGCCGAGGTCGATGCCCGCGCCGATCAGGTCGCCCATGCCATGCATGCGCGCGGCCTGCGTTGTGGCGACGTGTGCGCGCTGGCGATGGAGAACCGGCCCGAGTTCTTCTTCTACTGGTTCGGCCTGGCCAAGTTGGGCGTCGTCACCGCGGTCATCAACACCCAGGTGAATGGCCGTCCGCTCGTGCATGCGCTCGAGACCACCCAGGCGCGCGCAGTGATCGTGGGCGAGGAGTGCCTGGAGAACTTCGTCCTCACCGCCGACCGCCCCGCTCAGCCGCTGTATGTCGTGGCCGATGCAGAGAAGCCCGCCAGCGCGGCGCGGCGCGCCATTGCCGCAGCCGACATCACCGCAGAGGTGGCCGCGGCGGCGCGCAGCACCTTCCCGCGCGCGGGCCGTGCCGAGGTGCGTGCCGAATCCTCGATGCTGCTGATCTTCACCTCCGGCACCACCGGCCTGCCCAAGGCTGCGCGCTACAGCCACATGCGCTGGATGTCGTCCGGCGACGTCATGGAGGTCACGCTGGACGTCACGCCCGACGATGTCTTCTACTGCTGCCTGCCGCTCTACCACGGCGCCGCGGCCACCTCGGTGACCTCGACCGCGCTCAAGGCCGGCGGCAGCATCGTGGTGCGGCGCAAGTTCAGCACCCGCGAGTTCTGGAAGGACGTGCGCGCGAACCGCATCACCATATTCCAGTACATCGGCGAGATCTGCCGCTACCTGCTCAATGCGCCGCCGCAGGCGGACGATCGCAACCACAGCCTGCGCTGCATGTTGGGTGCGGGGCTCACGCCCGAGACCTGGACGCGCTGGCTCGAGCGCTTCGGCCCCATCCAGGTCTTCGAGGGCTGGGGTTCGACCGAGGCCAACACGGCGCTCATCAACGTCGATAACTACATCGGCTCCTGCGGCCGGGTGCCAGACTGGAACAAGACCAACTTCCGCCTGGTGCGCTACGACGTCGAGACCGAGTCGCATCCGCGCGACGACAACGGCCGCTACATCCTGTGCAAGCCGGGCGAGGTCGGCGAGGGCATCGGCTTCATCGTCAACCACCCGGAGATCGGTGGCGGTCGCTTCGAGGGCTATACCTCGCAGGAGGCGACCGAGAAGAAGATCCTGCGCAACGTGTTTGCCGACGGCGACGCGTTCTGGAGCTCGGGCGACCTGCTGCGCTATGACGACGAAGGCTACTTCTACTTCGTCGACCGCATTGGCGACACCTATCGCTGGAAGAGCGAGAACGTGTCCACCGCCGAGGTGGCGGATGCGCTGTCCGACTATCCGGGCATGGAGCTGGTGAACATCTACGGCGTCAAGGTGCCCGGGCACGAGGGTCGTGCCGGCATGGCGGCGATCGTGATGCAGCCGGGCAGGGTGTTCGACCCCGAGGCCTTCTTCGCGCTCACCGAGGCTCGTCTGCCCCGCTACGCGGCGCCGCAGTTCGTGCGCGTGTCGAGCGCGGCCGATCTCACCACCACCTACAAGCTGCGCAAGGTCGATCTGCAGCGCCAGGGCTATGACCCGAGTGCGTTCGACGACCCCCTGTTCGTGCGCGACGAGCGGGCCGGTACCTACCAGCCCTATTCGGAAGAAGCACTCCAGCGCGCCGGTTTGCCGCCCTTCGCCTGAACGCCCGCAACGGGGTCGAGACCGCCATGGCGCCTTCGGGCGCCATTTTTCTGGACCTAGTCCATTTGGACGATGTTTGCCTTGCCGGCTTGCGACAATCTCAGCACCGTGCAGGAGGAGACATCTGGACGGTAGTCGCGGCAAAGCGGCGTCGTACCCGGTTCCTGCAGGCGGCGTGTGGCATGAGCGCCTGAGTGTGGATCGCGAAGGAGAAGGACATGATCACCAAGGCCCTGCTGTGTGGCTGCGTCATGGGGTTTCTTGCAGCGTTTGCTGCGATGCTGGATCGGGGGCATGCCCGGGCGCTTGACTCCCTCGTGCAGATGCCGGCCTGTGCCGGTGCTGCGGAGCAGTGCCAGAACGCGAATGCGGCGGTCAACGGTTCCACCGATCGTTTCTTCATGATGCTCGCAATGCACTGATCGCCGGCGCGCTTGCTGCTGCCGGGCAAAGACAAGGATGCCCTGCTTTCGATATGCGAAAGCAGGGCATTTTCCATGGTGGGGTGGCCCTCAGTCGGTAGTTCGGGTGATATGGGCCATGCGGACGACGTAGGCGCGGATCGCGTCGGCGTCGTCGGCTGCGAGCGTATCGGTGAAGCTGGGCATGCCGCGCGCGGCCAGCAGGCCGTCGACAAGGGGGCGGCGGAACAGCGAGGCCTCGGCCAGGTAGGGGGAGTGGCGAAGGTCGGGTATGCCGCCGCCGGCGACTGCGCCGGCGCCATGGCACTGCATGCAGTAGCGGGCGTACAGCTCGCCGCCACGGCGCACTGCGGCAGCGCTGCCGGTGTCCGGCGGCGCTGCACGCATGGGCAGGCTTTCCGCCTCCGGCATGGGTGCTGTCCCGCCCAGCTTCCATACGAACACGCCACCTGCGGCGTTGCCACCGCGGCGGGGCAGTAGCACGCTCGAGCTGAGGTGGATCGAGCTGCCAAAGCCGGCCGCGGCTGCGATGTACTGCTCGCCGTCGAGCTCGTAGCTGATCGGGCCGCCCAGGATGTCGAGCCAGGTGTCCGACTGCCACAGGCGCTCGCCCGTGCGTGCATCGAAAGCTGCCAGCCCCTCTCCGCCCACGCCCTGGAACACCAGCCCGCCGGCGGTGGCGAGTACGCCGCCGTTCCATGGCCCTGCATGCGGTGTGCGCCATGCGGCACTGCGTCGTACCGGGTCCCAGGCCAGCAGGTGGCCGCTCATCGACTGCCTGGCCTGGTCGATGATGGCGGCGTCGGGCGGCACGGGCGGGTTCGGCACGCCGGTGTTCCAGCGTCCGGGTTCGAGCCTGAAGTCGGGCTCCTTCATCATGAAGCCGACGTTTTCCTGGGCGGGGATATAGACCAGGCCTGTGTGCGGGTTCCACGCCATCGGCTGCCAGTTGTGGCCACCCAGCTGCGAGGGCTGGACCATGAAGGGCTGGCCGGCAGGGTAGCGCGCGCCTGCGGCCTCCACCGGCCGTCCGCTGGCCGGGTCGATATGGCTGGCCCAGTTCACCGGCACGTACTTGTCCGCGGCCAGCAGCTCGCCGGTCGCACGGTCGAGGACGTAGAAGAAGCCGTTCTTGGGGGCCTGCATCAGGACCTTGCGCGGCGTTCCGTCGATCTCCAGTTCGGCGAGGATCATGTGCTGGGTGGCGGTGTAGTCCCAGCTGTCTCCGGGCGTGGTCTGGTAGTGCCACACGTACTCGCCGGTCGCGCGGCGGACCGCGACGATCGACGACAGGAACAGGTTGTCGCCGCCTCCCGGACTGCGCAGGTCGCGGTCGTGCGGTGAGCCGTTGCCGACGCCGAAATAGAGCAGGTCGAGCTCGGGGTCCCAGGCCATCGCGTCCCAGACCGTGCCGCCTCCGCCATAGCGCCACCATTCTCCCTGCCAGGTGGGCAGCGCAAGTGCTTGCAGCGGAAGGTCCGAGATCGCCCCGTCCGGGCCCTCTGCCGGGTTGCCGGGCACGGTGTAGAAGCGCCAGCGCAGGGCGCCGGTCGCGGCATCGTAGGCCGACACGAAGCCGCGCACGCCGTACTCGGCGCCACCGTTGCCGATCATCACCAGTCCGTCCGCTACACGCGGTGCGCCAGTGATCGTGTAGGGCAGCTCGGGGTCGAAGGTCGGCGTGGACCACAGCAGGCGCCCGTCGCTGCTGTCCAAGGCCTGCAGGCGGCCGTCGATGGTGGCGACGAAGACGCGGCCGTCTTCCACCGCCACGCCGCGATTGACTACATCGCAGCAGGCGTGGATGCCCTTGCCGGCCGGTACCTGCGGGTCGTGCTGCCACCTCAGCCGGCCGTTGCGGGCGTCGATCGCGTACACCACGCCCCACGGGCCGCTTACATACAGCGTGCCGCCGACCATGATGGGGGTGGCTTCCACGCCGCGCGGGCGGTCGAAGCGGAAATGCCAGGCCAGGCCGAGCTGCGCGACCGACGCGGCGTCGATCGCGCGCAGTGGGCTGAAGCGGGTCTCGGCGCTGTCCAGCCCATGGCGGGGCCATTCGCTGCCGGCAGGCGCGGCCTGCGCTGCCGCTGCCGCAGCGATGGGGGCCTGGATGACGAGGACGCAGCCCGCCGCCAGTACGGTGAGCATTGTCTTCAAGGGAGAGCGACGCATGTGGGGACTCCTTGGGGATGAATGCGGCCGCGGGATGCGGATGACTCGTGCATGATCGGGCGCTGGCGGGGCGCGCGAATCGTCCGTCCGGATGGGATCCTCCGCCCCGCCTAGTCGATTTGAACGATTGCCCCCTGTGGGCGCTGTGGCATCGTTGCGCTCAACACAGGGCCGGACAGTGCCCGCATACGCGAGGTAAGGGAGCATGGGTCTCAAAGGAAACGCAGCAATCGTCGGCGCCGCGCAGTACAGGCCGGAGAAGTACGCGACCGCGCCGCGGATGTTCCATCTCGAGCAGGTGGCCGACCTGGCCGGCCAGGCGCTTGCCGATGCGGGGCTCAAGGCCTCGGACATCGACGGTCTGGTCATCCACGGCCCGCAGTTCCACGAAGCGCAGGTCTTCGTGCCGGCGATGGCGGCCGAGTACCTTGGCCTGTCGCTCAACTTCGCCGAAGTCGTCGATCTGGGCGGCTGCTCGTCGGTGGCAGCGGTGTGGCGCGCGGCGATGGCGGTCGAGATGGGCCTGTGCCAGGCCGTGCTGTGCGTGATTCCCGCGCGCATGGCGCCCTTCGGGCCGGACGAGGATCCGAGCTGGATGGCGCGGGCGATGCGCTTCGGTGGCCACAGCACCGCCTTCGGCGCGCCCGAGGCGGAGTTCGACCTGCCCTATGGCCACATGGGCCAGAACACCGGCTACGCAATGATCGCCCAGCGCTACGCGGCCAAGTACGGTTACGACCCGGTGGCGATGGCCAAGATCGCGGTCGACCAGCGCACCAACGCGCTCGCCAACCCGGACGCCAGCTTCTTCGGCAAGCCGCTGTCCATCGAGGACGTGCTCGCCAGCAAGATGGTGGCCGAGCCGCTGCGCGTACTCGAGATCGTGATGCCGGTGGCCGGCGGCGCGGCGGTGATCGTCGCCTCGAAGGAGGTGGCAGCGCGCGCGAAGAACCGTGGCGCCTGCATCACCGGCTTTGGCGAGCACCTGTATTTCAAGTCGCCGACCTACGCGACCGAGATGACCGACACCCCGATCGGCCCCGCCGCCGAGCGCGCCTTTGCGATGGCGGGCATCCAGCGCAGCGACATCCACGCCGCGCAGATCTACGACTGCTACACCATCACCGTGCTGCTGACGCTGGAAGATGCCGGTTTCGCCCCCAAGGGCGAGGGCATGCGCTGGGTGCGCGAGCATGACCTGACCTACAAGGGCAACTTCCCGATGAACACTCACGGCGGCCAGCTCAGCTTCGGTCAGAGCGGTACCGCCGGCGGCATGTCGCAGGTGATCGAGGCCTTCCACCAGATTTCCGGCCGTGCCGGCGAGCGCCAGCTCAAGCGCTGCGACACCGTGTTCGTTTCCGGCACTGGCGGCGTGATGAGCGAGCAGGGCGCACTGATTCTCCAGGGAGCATGACGAGCATGTCGACCAACAAACCGCTGCCGACGGCCACCGAGATCTCGGCACCGTTCTGGAACGGCCTCAAGGCAGGCCGCCTCACGATCCCGCAATGCAAGTCCTGCGGTCACTGGGTCTTCTTCCCCCGCCGCCATTGCGACAAGTGCTGGTCGCAGGACCTGGCGTGGAAGGAGGTCAAGGGTACGGGCACGCTCTACACCTACACGCTGACCCGCGTCCCGACGCTGCCCGACTTCGCCGACGAGATGCCGCAGAAGATGGCGGTGGTCGAGCTCGACGAGGGCGTGCGCATCAATACCACCCTGATCGGCGTGGATGAATCCGAGATCAAGGTCGGCATGCGGGTGAAGCCGGTGTTCGACACCGTGAGCGCAAATGGCACGGCCCTGCTGCGATTCACCGCCGCGGATAAGGATATGGCCGAACGCATCGACAGCACGCCCGCGGCGCTGGCTGCGGCCGCCGAGGCGGCGGCGAGCACGGCCGAGGTGGCCGACAAGCGCCAGGTGCGCTTCGACGACGAGGCGGCGATGAAGTCGCTGGTGAGCGAGGCCTACTCGGCCTGGAGCAACCAGATCGTGGTCGATCAGGCCTTGATCGATGAGTTTGCCAAGCTGTCGGGCGATGACTACTGGATCCACACCGATCCCGAGCGCGCGCGCAAGCAGAGCCCCTTCGGCGGCACCATCGCCCACGGTGCGCTGGTGCAGGTGCTGCAGTCGCGCCTGCGCATCCCGCTCGACTACGAGGTCGTCGGTTTCAACAACATGGTCAATTACGGCTCCGACCGCCTGCGCTTCCCGGCGCCGGTGCCCGCAGGTTCACGCATTCATGCACGTACTCGCGTCAAGTCGGTCGAGAAACTCCCCAAGGGCATGCAGCTGACGATGGAGATCGTCACCCATGTCGTCGGCAGCGAGCGGCCGTCGGTCATCAACGACCTGGTGATCCTGTACATGTGATGTCCCGGCATTCACGCCGGAAGTGGTTTCAGCTTTGTGGTTCGCAGTACCTGTAGTTGTCGTCTCGTAGCATGGTTCCTCCTCTCTTCAGGCCGCCTCCCGAAAGGGTTGGCGGCTTTTTTTTCGGGTCGATCGGCATCTGATCCTGCGCGGTCTCAGGCCGTGAAAAGATAGTCCCCGGCCTGCGGCTTGGCGGTCTGCTCGGCGAATGCCTCGTAAGTCCATGGCCAGCTTGCGGGTATGCCGGTGGCGTCGAGGTACCAGCTCGAGCAGCCGGAGCCGAAGATCGTCCGCCGCGCTGCGGTGATGCGGCGTTCGTCGTAGGCGCGCAGGGTGTCCGCACGCAGTTCGACGAGGGCGCACTCGGCGCGCGCGAGCGGGGCGAGCAACTGTTCGATGTAGGCCCATTGGCGCTCGGCGATGTCGATCAGCGAAAAGTTGCCGACCGGTCCGGTGGGGCCGTTGAGCATGAAGAAGTTCGGGAAGCTGGGCAGGGTGATGCCGAGGTAGGCCGAGGGGCTGGGCGTCCATTGGGCATCGAGATCCGCAGCTCCGCGCCCGCGGACCTTGATCGGCCGTACGAAACGGTCGGCCTGGAAGCCGGTGGCGAGCACGAGGACGTCGGCCTCCTTGAGGCTGCCGTCCTTCATCCGCACCCCCTCGGGCTCGATGCATTCGATGGCGCCGACGACGGCCTCCACGTCCGGCTGCTGGATCTTGTCGTAGTAGTCCGACGAGTAGATCAGCCGCTTGCACGCTGCGCGGTAGTTCGGGCGCAGGGCTTCGCGTAGCTGCGGGTCACGTACGCTGCGCTCCAGGTTGTCGCGGACGATGGTCTCGATCTCGTGCATCTCGGGCGCATCGGCGTCGATGATGGCGCGTGTGAAACGGCGTACCAGGCCGGTGTAGTGTTCGCCGTAGCGGATCTCGTCGATGAGGCCGGGGTCGGCGCGGAAGGCGGCACGCTGGGCCTCGCTGTAGGGTTCGTTGGGCATCGGCATGATCCATTGCGGCGTGCGCTGGATGTGATACAGCCGGGCGGCGCGGCCCGCCAGCGCGGAGACGATCTGCACGCCGGTCGAGCCGCTGCCGACGACCGCGATGCGACGGCCGTCGAGTGCGACGCCGTGATCCCAGCGTGCGGAGTGGAAGCACGCTCCGGCAAACTCGCCCAGGCCCGGCAGGGCAGGCATGCTCGGGTGGTGGAGCACGCCGGTGGCGGCGATCACGACGTCGAAATCGTCATCGCGGCCCTGGTCGTCGGTGATCGTCCACAGGCGTCGGGTGTCGTCGAAGCGGCAGGACCGGATGGCACAACCGAAGCGGATCAGCGGTGCAATCGCGTAGCGGCGGACGACGTCCTCGAAGTAGCGCTGGATCTCCGGCCCCGGGGCGAGGAAGCTGCTCCAGTCCGGATTCGGGGCGAAGGAATAGGTATAGGCGTGTGCGGGCACGTCGCAGGTGAGGCCGGGGTAGGTGTTCTCGCGCCAGGTGCCGCCGATGCGGTCGGCTTTTTCGAAGACGACGAGTTCGTGCGTGCCGGCTTCCTTGAGACGAATGGCGGCGAGGATGCCGGCCATGCCGGCGCCGATGATGGCGATGCGCAGGCGGCGTGGCGCCGGTGCAGCGAGGGTCGAGGCTGAGGTGTCCATGGCGATTCCTTTTCAGGGGGATGTGCGAGGGGCGGGACCGACTCAGCGCGCCAGTGCGCCGCGCAGCTGCGCCGCGGCGAAGGCGAGGGCTTCATCGGCCGCGTCGAGCTGGCCGAGCAGGCTGGCGAAGCCGTGGAACTGGCCGGGCCAGCGCCGCAGCGTGACGGGCACGCCGGCGGCGACCAGCGCCAGGGCGTAGGCTTCGCCTTCGTCGCGCAGCGGGTCGATGCCGGCCGTGATCACGGTGGCCGGTGGCATCGCGGCGAGCTCAGGCGCGCGCAGGGGCGACGCGCGCGGGTCGAGCCCAGCCTCTGGGTTGGGCAGGTACTGGCGCCAGAACCAGCGCATCAGCCCGCTATCCAGGATCGGCGCGTCGCCATGCTCGCGGTGCGATGCAGTGTCGCAGGCGCTGTCGGTCACCGGGTAGATCAGCAACTGGTGCGCCAGGCGAAGCCCGCTGTCCCGCGTCAGCCGTGCGCTGACGGTGGCGAGCGTGGCGCCAGCGCTGTCGCCGGCAACCGCGATGCGCGCCGGGTCTGCACCGAGCGTTGCGGCCGCGCGGTGGATCGCCTGCACGGCCGCCACCGCATCGTCGACGGCGGCCGGGTAAGGGTGCTCGGGCGCCAGGCGGTAGTCGATGGAGACCACGATCGCGTCGGCGAGCAGGGCGAGGCGGCTGCACAGGGCGTCATGGGTATCGAGGCCGCAGCTGACGAAGCCGCCGCCATGGAAGTAGACCACCAGTGGCCGGGGGTCGGCGCTGCCGGGTTGGTAAGCACGCGCTGCAAGGGGGCCCGCAGGGCCGTCCAGCACAAGGTTGTCGATGCGGATACCGGCGTCCAGGGCGGGCGCCAGCGCGGCAAAGGCGGCCAGACCAGCGCGGTAGGCGGCAGCGTTCAGGGTGTCGAGATCGGGGCGAGGGAGGCGGGCGAACTGGTCTGCGATGGCCTGGGCCTGGGGGTCGAGCGGCAAGGTGTGCTCCTTCGGGGACAGGATTGCGATCAGCTCATTATTCGGGCGCCGCCTTTGTCGTCATCGTGCAAACTGCTTAAGGACCGGGCTGCGTCTCGCCGGCCTGGATACATCATCCATTCTGGTGATGAGGCGGTGCAGCAGGCATGACACAGTGCCCGAACGGAAAACGAGCCGGCCGCCCATGTCGCGGCCGTGCCAGGGGCCGACAGGGAGAACGATGAAGAGCAATGCAGGCGATCCGGCCGTGCGCGGGACATCCGGGTTGCGAGTGCCGTTGCGGGCGCTCGAACCGGGTGATCGCAACACGCTGTTCCGGCGCAGCGGGCTGGATTTCGACGACTACGACAGTCTCGTTGCGCTTGCCTACGGCGGCACGCAGGACGCGGTGCCGTGGATGCAGCTGCTGGAGAGCCTGCGCACGCTGCTGGGTGCGAACTACGTCACCCTGATCCTGCGCTCGCATGGGGCGAGCCAATCCCTGCAGGTGGTGTTCGCCGGGGAGGCGCGGCCTGCGATCGTGCAGCCCTACGAGGCCGAGCTTGCCGCGGTCGACCCCTTTGTCAACCTGCCGCGCGACCGCATGGTGATGCTCGATGAGCTCATCGACGAGGCTGCCTGGCAGGCGGGCGTGTACTACCGCAGCTTTCACGAGCCGTTGAACCTGCGCTACCACATGGGCGCCGACATCGGCATGGAGGCCGAGCCGAGCTGCCGCCTGCGCGTGTCGCGGCCACCCTGGGCCGAACGTTTCGGCGAGCGCGAGCGCGCGATCTGCAACCTGTTGCTGCCTCATCTGCATGCGGCGGTCCAACTGCGCGCGAGCCTCGACATCGCCGAGGTCGAGCGCCATTGCTACGTCGGCATGCTCGATCGCCTGTCGGTCGGTGTGGTGCTGCTCGACCGCAATGCGCGCATTCTCCGCCTCAACCAGGCGGCGACCGAGATCCTTGGCCGGCGCGACGGCCTGAGCGTGGTCGCAGGCAGCCTGTCGGCAGCCTTGAATGGAGAAGGGCGGGCGCTGCGCGGGCTGATCGAACGGGCCGTTGTCGCTGGCGCGCGTCACGAGCCCGGCGTCGTCGATGGCATGTCGATCAGCCGGCCTTCGGGCGGCCCGCAGCTTGGCGTTGCCGTACGCGCGATGCCCCCGACCGAGTGGTCCGAGCCCTCCAGCCGACCGGCCGCGATGGTCATCATCCGCGACCCGGATGTGCGCCTGCTGGCCTCCGACGAGCAGCTCAAGCGCCTGTACGGCCTCACCAATGCCGAAGCCAGCCTCGCGCTCGAGCTGATGGCCGGGCGCACCGTCGACGAGGCCGCGCAGGCTCTCGGCATCAGCCGTAACACCGCGCGCTGCCAGGTGCGCGCCATCTTCGCCAAGACCGGCGTCACGCGCCAGGCCGAGTTGCTGCGGGTCCTGCTCAGTGGCGTCGCGCCGCTGGCCTGAGGGCGGCGACGCTCTTCGGTCGAACCCGGTACTCAAGCCGGCTCTTGCAGGCCGGACCCATGCAGCGAACCCACACGAGGAGATGTCGTCGATGAAGCGTTTCGAGAACAAGGTGGTTCTGGTCACAGGTGCCGCACGCGGCCAGGGTGAAGTGGAAGCGAGGCTGTTCCACGCCGAGGGCGCGTGCGTGGTGCTCGCCGACGTGCTGGATGGCGATGCCGCACGGCTGGCCGATGAGCTCGGGCCCAATGCGCTTGCCGTGCATCTCGACGTATCCGACCCGCAGCAATGGGCGGCGGCGGTCGAGGCGGCGCTGGCCCGCTTCGGACGACTCGACGTGCTGGTGAACAACGCCGGCATCCTGCGCTGGGGCCGCATCGAGGACATGTGCCTCGACGAATACATGCAGGTGATCCAGGTCAACCAGACCGGCTGCTGGCTGGGGATGAAGGCGGTGCTGCCAGCGCTGAAGGCGGCGGGTGGTGGTGCCATCGTCAACATCAGCTCCGCCGCCGGCATCATGGCGATTGGCGGTGCCAGCGCCTATACGGCGAGCAAGTTCGCCGTGCGCGGCATGAGCAAATGCGCAGCGCTCGAATTCGGCCGCTACGGCATCCGCGTCAACTCGGTGCACCCGGGCGGCATCGACACGCCGATGGTGCACACGCCTGACCGTGAGCTCAATGCGGCCTACCAGCACCAGCCGATCGCCCGCATCGGCACGCCGCAGGAGGTCGCCCGCCTGGTCGCCTTCCTCGCCTCGGACGAGGCGTCCTATTGCACCGGCGGCGAGTTCACCATCGACGGCGGCATGCTGGCGGGCTTCAACGCCACCTTCTGATCCCGCTTCGGCCGCGCCCCCGACGCCCGTTTTTCGTAGTCTCAACGGACGATGATGGCGCGGCCGCCTGTTCGCACAATGCCCCCACGTATCCGACCAATCTTTGGGGGCAGCAATGATCGACATCCGCGGTTTGGCCTACTTCGTCGCCCAGATCGACGACCTCGCCGAATGGAAGCATTACGCCGAGAACGTGCTCGGCATGATGACCTCGACCGCGCCTGGCGGCGGTCTCTACATCAAGATGGACGAGCGTCCCTTCCGCATCCTGGTGGTGCAGGGCGCAGAGCGTCGCTACCTGGCATCGGGTTGGGAGCTGGCGGGTGAAGACGCCTTCAAGGCCGCGCTCGCCGAACTCGACGCCAAGGGTGTGGGCTACGCGCTCGCCGATGCCGCCACCGTCGCCCAGCGTGGCATGCAGGCCGTCGCCGTGGTGACCGACCCCTCGGGCAACCGCCACGAGCTGTGCTGGGGCCACCTGTCGGACTGCCAGCCCTTCGTGTCGCCGCAGGGCGTGCCGCGCTTCCTCACCGGCGACATGGGCCTGGGCCACACCGTGATGCCGGCCCCCAACTTCGACGCCACCGCGGCCTTCTTCCGCGACGTGCTCGGTTTCGGCCTGTCGGACATCTTCAACTTCCGTCCCGATCCGGCTGCGCCGCCGGTGCGCATCCACTTCCTGCACTGCAACAACGCCCGTCACCACAGCCTGGCGATCGCCGAGTACCCGGTGCCGAGCGGCTGCGTGCATGTGATGGTCGAGGTCGATTCGATGACCGAGGTCGGCCGTGCCCACGACCGCCGCATCGCGCACAAGGTGCCGCTGTCGGCCACGCTGGGCCAGCACCTCAACGACCGCATGATCTCCTTCTACATGAAGACGCCCTCGGGCTTCGACCTCGAGTACGGCTACGGCGGCCTGCAGTGCGACTGGGAACGCCACAACGCCTTCGAGTTCACCCGCGTCAGCATCTGGGGCCACGACTTCGGCGTCGGCCAGCAGGAACAGGCCGCCTGAGCGCGGCCGGCAACAGGAAAGCACCATGAACAAACTGATGACGACGACCGATGTCGTCGCCCAATTGCGCGATGGCATGACCATCGGTTTCGGCGGCTGGGGCCCGCGGCGCAAGCCGATGGCGATCGTGCGCGAGATCCTGCGCTCGGACGTGAAGGACCTCACCGTGGTGGCCTATGGCGGCCCGGACGTCGGCATGCTGTGCGCCGCCGGCAAGGTGAAGAAGCTGATCTTCGGCTTCGCTACGCTGGATGCCATCCCGCTCGAGCCCTGGTACCGCAAGGTGCGTGAATCCGGCGCACTGGAGCTGCTGGAACTCGACGAGGGCATGTGGCAATGGGGTCTGCGTGCCGCCGGCATGCGCGTGCCCTTCCTGCCGACGCGCTGCGGTCTGGCGACCGATGTCACCAAGCTCAACCCCGAGCTCAAGACCATCCAGTCGCCCTACGCCGATGGCGAGGTGCTGCTGGCGATGCCGGCCTTGAAGCTCGACGTCGCGCTGGTGCACGTCAATGTTGCCGACCAACTCGGCAACACCCTGATCCAGGGCGGTGACCCGTATTTCGATCACCTCGTCGCGCGTGCGGCGGACGCCTGCTACGTGTCGGCCGAACGCGTCGAGGAGCGCCTCGCGCTCACCCCCGACCAGGCCCGCTTCAACACCTTCGAGCGCTACCTGGTGAAGGGCGTGGTGCATGCGCCCTGCGGTGCCCACCCGACCACTTGCGCGCCCGAGTACGGCTGGGACATGGCCCACTTCAAGCGCTACGTCGCGAGCGCGGCGGATGACGGTGGCTGGCAGGCCTACATGGACGAGTTCGTCACCCCGGGCGAGGCCGCCTACCAGGACAAGAACGGCGGTATCGAACGCATGGGCAAGCTGCCCCTGCCGGTGTTTTGAGGAGCGCGAGCGGCATGAGCAACAACACTGAATTCACCCTCGCCGAACTGATGATCGTTGCGACCTCGGAAGCCTGGCGCGGCGACGGCGAGGTGCTGGCCTCGGGCATCGGCGTGATTCCGCGCCTGGGCGCCAGCCTGGCCAAGCTCACCTACGCCCCCGAGCTGCTGATGACCGACAGCGAATGCTTCCTGGTCGAGGAGCCGATTCCGCTCGGCCCGCGCGGGGACTACGTGCCGAAGTACTCCGGCTACATGTCCTTCGAGCGCGTGTTCGAGTGCGTGTGGGGCGGCCGTCGCCACGCCATGATCGGCCCGACCCAGATCGACCGCTTCGGCCAGACCAACCTGTCGGTGGTGGGCGACTACAGGAAGCCCAAGGCCGCCATCCTCGGCGTGCGCGGCCTGCCGGGCAACAGCATCAACCACATCAACTCCTTCTTCGTGCCCAACCACAGCAAGCGCGTGTTCGTCGAAGGCGAGGTGGACATGGTGTCGGGCGTGGGCTTCAACCCCGCACGCTGGGAACCCGGCATGCGCCAGGACTTCATGGACATCCGCCGCATCGTCACCGACCTGTGCGTGCTGGACTTCGAAGGCCCGGACCACGCCATCCGCGTGCGCTCGCTGCACCCGGGCGTGTCCTTCGACGAGGTGCAGGAAAAGACCGGCTTCCCGCTGCTGAAGGCGCCGGAGCTGGGCGAGACCCCGCACCCGACCGCGGCGCAGCTGGAGATCATCCGCCGCCTCGATCCGCACGACCTGCGCGGCGCGCAGGTCAAGGGCAATCCGCCCGGCATCCGCGCCGCAGCCTGATCAGGCCAAGGAAGAAGCCCATGAGCGCCCCCGACCAGAACTTCGTCACCCGCCCCGACAACGCGGTGTACGAGACCGACAGCCCGGTGCACTACGCCGTGGCCGACGGTATCGCCACGGTGACGATGAGCCGTACCGAGTTCAACAACGCGCAGAACTCGCAGATGACCTATGCGCTGGACGCCGCCTTCCGCCGTGCGGTGGATGACGACGCCGTGAAGGTCATCGTGCTGCGCGGCGACGGCAAGCATTTTTCCGCCGGCCACGACATCGGTACGCCGGGGCGCGACATCAACAAGCCCTTCGACCGCGTGCATCTGTGGTGGGACCACACCAACAAGCCGGGCGGCGAATACCTCTACGTGCGCGAGCAGGAGGTGTACCTGAACATGTGCCGGCGCTGGCGCGAGCTGCCCAAGCCGACCATCGCCATGGTGCAGGGCGCCTGCGTCGCCGGCGGGCTGATGCTGGCCTGGGTGTGCGACCTCATCGTCGCCAGCGACGACGCCTTCTTCCAGGACCCGGTGGTGCGCATGGGCATCCCCGGGGTGGAGTACTTCGCTCACCCTTACGAGCTCAACCCGCGCATTGCCAAGGAATTCCTGATGACTGGCGACCGCATGGGCGCAGAGCGTGCCTACCAGATGGGCATGGTCAACCGCGTCGTCGCGCGTGAGCAACTCGAGGCCGAGACCTATGCGCTGGCCGCGCGTGTCGCCAAGCAGCCGCGCATGGGCCTGGCGCTGACCAAGCAGGCGATCAACCACGTCGAGGACCTGCAGGGCAAGCGCACGGCGATGGATGCGGTGTTCGCCTGGCACCACTTCGCCCACACCCACAACGAACTGCTGTCGGGCGACAAGCTCGGCGGCTACGACGCCAAGGCCATGGCCAGCGCCAACAAGCGGGCCGCAGGCGAGGACAAGGCATGAGCCATACCCCCGACACGCACGATTTCTCGGCGCTGCTGCGCACCCCGCTCACCGAGCATCTTGGCTGCCGCTACCCCGTCATCCAGACCGCGATGGGCTGGGTGGCGGACGCCAATCTGGTGATCGCCACCACCAAGGCCGGCGGCTTTGGTTTTCTCGCTGGCGCCACCATCGATGCCGACAAGATCGAAGGCGAGATCAAGAAGGTGATCGCTGCCACCGGCGGCAGCAACTTCGGCCTCAACTTCCACATGTTCCAGGAGAACGCCGCGCAGTGCGTCGACCTGGCCATCCAGTACAGGCTGCGCGCCGTGAGCTACGGCCGCGGCCCGGACAAGAAGACCATCGCCCGCTTCAAGGAAGCCGGCGTGCTGTGCATCCCCACCGTGGGTGCGCTGAAGCATGCGATCAAGGCCGTTGAGCTCGGCGCCGACATGATCACCATCCAGGGCGGTGAGGGCGGTGGCCACACCGGCGGCGTGCCGACCACCATCCTGCTGCCGCAGGTGCTGGCGGCGGTGAAGGTGCCGGTGATCGCCGCGGGTGGTTACTCCACCGGCCGCGGCCTGGCGGCGGCGCTGGCCGCAGGCGCGGCCGGCATCGCCATGGGCACGCGCTTCCTGATGACCACCGACTCGCCCACCCCGCCGGCCACGCTCGAGCGCTACGTCAAGGTCGATGACCCGCAGAAAGTGCGCGTCACGCTCGCGGTCGACGGCATGCGCCACCGCATGATCGAGAACCCCTTCATCAACAAGCTCGAGTCCGCCAGCCCGTTGGGCCGGCTGTTGATCGCGCTCAGGAGCGCCTGGCAGTGGAAGCAGCAGACCGGCATGAGCTTCGGCCACATGGTCGGCGTGTTCCGCCAGGCCCTCAAGGAAGACCCGGGCGCGGTGTCGCAGACGGTGATGTCCGCCAACCAGCCGGTGCTGCTGCAGCGCTCGATGGTCGAGGGCTACCCCGACGAGGGCATCCTGCCCAGCGGCCAGGTGGCGGCGGCGATCGGCAAGCTCGAGAGCTGCGAGGACGTCATCCAGGGCATCGCCGCGGAAGCCGAGGCCTGCCTCGCCGCCTTGTACGCCCGCCTCGACGACGCACGCGGCACTGAAGCCTGCAAACAGACAGCGGCCGTCGCCTGAGCGCACAGCCCGAACCCCACATAAGACACGACCCCCACGGAGCCCGATAACGTGAGCCAGGCATTCCAGACAACGATCGACAACGGCATTGCCGAACTGGTCATCAACAAGCCCCCGGTCAACGCCCTCGACAGCAGCGAGTGGTATGCGCTCGCACACCGCATCGACGAACTCGGCCACGACCCCGAGGTACGCGTGATCGTGATCCGTGCCGAGGGCCGCGGTTTCTGCGCCGGCGTGGACATCAAGGAACTCGACGCTCATCCCGAGCGCATCGTCGCCGTCAACGGCGGCAATTACGCCACCTTCAAGGCGGTGCACCGCAACCCGGTGCCGGTCATCGTCGCGGTGCACGGCTTCGTGCTCGGCGGCGGCATCGGCATCACCGGCGCGGCCGACATCGTCGTCGCTGCCGAGTGCGCTACCTTCGCGCTGCCCGAGGTCGATCGCGGCGCGATGGGTGGCGGTGCCCACCTGCAGCGCCTGTTCCCGGTGCAGAAGGTGCGCTATCTGTTCTTCACCGGCGAGAAGATCGGTGCGCGCGAGGCCGAGCGCTACGGCTTCATCGAGCGCATCGTGCCCAAGGCCGAGCTGCGCGAGGCCGCACTCGACATCGCCCGCAAGATCGCCGCCAAGAGCCCGGCCATGATCCGCATCGCCAAGGAGGCGCTCAACGGCATCGAGGACGGCAACCTGGAAGACAAGTACCGCTGGGAGCAGGGTTTCACGCTGCAGGCCTACACCAGCCCCGACTCGGCGGAAACCCGCCGCGCCTTTGTCGAGAAACGCGAAGCCAAGTTCTGAGGACACCATGGATCTCGCCTACACCCCCCGGCAGAAAGCCTTCCGCGAGGAAGTGCGCGCCTGGCTCGCGGCCAACCTGCCGCGCGAGCCGCTGGCCAGCTACGACACCCGCGAGGGCTTCGAGCAGCACCGCGAATGGGAGCGCAAGCTGTTCGACGCGCGCCTGTCGATGGTGATCTGGCCCGAAGCCCTGGGCGGCCGCGGCTGCGACCTCATCGAATGGCTGATCTTCGAGGAGGAGTACTACGGCGCCGGCGCACCGATGCGTGTGAACCAGAACGGCCAGCTCCTGCTCGGCCCCACGCTGATCGAATTCGGCACCGAGGAACAGAAGGCGCGCTTCCTGCCGCGCATGGCCTCGAGCGAAGACATGTGGGCGCAGGGCTGGTCCGAGCCCAACGCCGGCTCGGACATGGCGGCGATCACCAGCAAGGCCATCCTGTCGGCCGACGGTACGCACTATGTGGTGAACGGCCAGAAGACCTGGTCGACGCGTGCGAGCTATGCCGACCTGCTGTTCGGCCTGTTCCGCAGCGACCCCGCCTCCAGCCGCCACCATGGCTTGTCCTATCTGGCGGTGGCACTGGATGCGCCGGGCGTGACCATCCGCCCGATCCAGGCGCTCAACGGCAAGCAGGCCTTCGCCGAGATCTTCTTCGACGACGTCAAGGTGCCGGTGGAGAACCGCATCGGCGACGAAGGCCAGGGCTGGCATGTGGCGATGGCCACCGCCGGCTTCGAGCGCGGCCTGCTGCTGCGCTCGCCGGCGCGCTTCCAGTACACCGCGCGCCGTCTGGTCGAGCTCTACAAGGCGAACCGCGAGGTCGCCGACCGCGACCCCAGCATCCGCGACGCGGTCATCGAGGCCTGGACCGGCACCGAGGCCTACGCGCTCGCCGCCTACCACACCGTGGGCCGGCTGGCGAAGGGCGCCCGCATCGGCGCCGAGGCCAGCACCAACAAGATCTACTGGTCGGAGCTGGACCTGAAGATGCACGAGACCGCGATGCGCATCCTCGGCCCGCTCGGCGAACTCACCGGCGACGCGCCGGCGGCAGTCGAGGCCGCGCGCTGGCTGGATGGCTTCCTGTTCGCGCAGGCCGGGCCGATCTACGCCGGCACCAACGAGATCCAGCGCAACATCATCGCCGAGCGCATGCTCGGCCTGCCGAAATAAGGAAGGGGCCGCCATGGACTTCACCTTCACCGACGACCAGCTCACCTTCCGCGAGGCGGTGAGCCGCTTCCTGATGACCGAAGCCGCGCCCGAGATGCTGCGCGAGATCTGGGAAACCGACACCGGGCGCTCGCCCGAACTGCGCAAGAACATCGCCGAGCAGGGCCTGACCGCGCTGTCGGTGCCCGAGGACTGCGGCGGCCTGGGCATGGACGATATCGCCTGGGCACTGATGACGCAGGAGCTGGGCTACTACGCCATCCCGGACTCGCTCGCCGACGCGGCCTACGTTGCTGCTGGTCTCATCGCCGCGCTGCCGGCTGGCACCGCGTCGCGCGAAGACTGGCTCGGCCGCATTGCCGAGGGCAGCATCCGCATCGCGGTTGCGCACCCGGTCAATCCGCTGGTGGCCGACGCCAACCCGGCCAACCTGCTGCTCCTTGCGCATGGCGACGAAGTGCATGCCGTGCCGCGCGAGCAGGTCGAGGTCGAGCCCAACCCCAGCATCGACCTGTCGCGCCGCCTCGCGCGCGTGCGCTGGACGCCCGCCGCGTCCACGCTGATCGCCGGCGGCGAGGCCGGCCGCGCGCTGTGGGCGCAGACGCTCAACCGCGGTGCCTTGTCCACTGCCGGGCAGTTGCTCGGCCTGGCGCAGCGCATGCTCGACCTGTCGGTCGACTACGTGGCGCAGCGCAAGCAGTTCGGCAAGCCGATCGGCAGCTTCCAGGCGGTCAAGCACCACCTCGCCGACGTCGCCACCAAGATCGAGTTCGCCAAGCCTGTGCTCTACCGTGCTGCCTATGCGCTCGCCCATGGCGAGGCGGGTGCCGATGCGCGTGTCTCGCACGCCAAGCTCGCCTGCGGCGAGGCGGCCTGGCTGGGCGCACGCCAGGGTATCCAGGTGCACGGCGCGATGGGCTACACCTGGGAAGTCGATCTGCAGATGTTCATGAAGCGTGCCTGGGCGCTGGATGCCGCCTGGGGTGACCGCGGCTTCCACAAGGCCCGCGTTGCCGACGCGATCCTGGCCGACGGTGCCGCGCTCGGCCCCGGCCACACGTTCGAGGAGTGAATATGGCTGAAGCCTACATTGTCGATGCCCTGCGCAGCCCCACGGGCAAGCGTAAGGGCGGTCTGTCCCACGTCCATGCGATCGATCTCGGCGCGCATGTGCTGAAGGCGCTGGTCGAGCGCAATGCCATTCCCGCCGACGAATACGATGACGTGATCTTCGGCTGCGTCGACACCATCGGCTCGCAGGCGGGCGACATCGCGCGCACCGCCTGGCTGGCCGCCGGCCTGCCGCTGAACGTGCCCGGTACCACGGTGGACCGCCAGTGCGGCTCCTCGCAGCAGGCGGTGCACTTCGCCGCCCAGGCTGTGATGAGCGGCACGCAGGACGTGGTCGCCGTGGGCGGGGTGCAGACCATGACCCAGATTCCGATCTCGTCGGCCATGCTCGCGGGCCAGCCGCTCGGCTTTCCCGACCCGTTCTCCGGCAGCAAGGGCTGGAAGGCGCGCTTCGGCGACCAGCCGGTGAATCAGTTCTACTCCGCGCAGCGCATCGCCGACCACTGGCAGTGCAGCCGTCGCGACATGGAGGTCTATGCGCTCGAGAGCCACCGCCGCGCGCTGGCCGCGATCGCCGAAGGCCGCTTCGAGCGCGAGATTGTCGGCCTGGAGGGCGTGACGAAGGACGAGACGCCGCGCGTGTCCACGCTGGAGAAAATGGCCGAACTGGAACCGGTCGGCCCCGAGTACCCGTCGATCACCGCCGCGGTGTCGAGCCAGACCTGCGACGCCTCGGCCGCCCTGCTGGTGGTGTCGGAGGCCGCGCTCAAACGCTACAACCTGACCCCGCGCGCGCGCATCCACCACCTGTCGGTGCTGGGCGACGACCCGATCTGGCACCTCACCGCGCCGATCCCCGCCACCCGTGCCGCGCTCAAGAAGGCCGGCATGCGCATGAGCGACATCGACGTGGTCGAGATCAACGAGGCCTTCGCCTCGGTGGTCATGGCCTGGCAGAAGGAGCTCGACTACGACCCCGCGCGCATGAACCCCAACGGCGGCGCCATCGCCCTGGGCCACCCGCTCGGCGCCACCGGCGCCCGCCTGATGACCGCGCTGCTGCACGAACTCGAGCGCAGCGGCGGCCGCTTCGGTCTGCAGACCATGTGCGAAGGCGGCGGCCAGGCCAACGTCACCATCATTGAACGGTTGTAAGAGAAGGGATCGACATGGGAATTTGTGAAGGACGCACCGTCATCATCACCGGCGCCGGCGGCGGCCTGGGCCGCGCCTATGCATTGGCCTTCGCGGCCGAGGGCGCGAACGTGGTGGTCAACGACATCCGCAAGGAAGCGGCCGACGCCGTTGTCGCCGAGATCGCCGCGGCGGGTGGCAAGGCGATCGCCAACGCCGACGACATCACCCGCATCGAGACCGCGCAGCAGATCGTCGATGCCGCCGTGGCGGCCTTCGGCGAGGTGCACGTGGTGGTGAACAACGCCGGCATCCTGCGCGACCGCATGTTCATCAGCCTGTCGGAAGACGACTGGGAGCAGGTCATGCGGGTGCACCTGAAGGGCCACTTCTGCCTCGCCAACATCCTCGGCAAGCGCTGGCGCGACCAGGCCAAGGCCGGCAACAGGATCGCCGCGCGCATCATCAACACCAGCTCGGGCGCCGGCCTGCAGGGTTCGGTCGGGCAGTCGAACTATTCTGCGGCCAAGGGCGGTATCGCCGCGCTGACCCTGGTGCAGGCCGCCGAGCTGGCGCGCTATGGTGTCACCGCCAACGCGCTGGCCCCGGCCGCGCGCACCTCGATGACCGAGAGCGCGATGCCCGACGTGGTCAAGGCGCCGGAAACCGGCTTCGACGCCTGGGCAGCCGAAAACGTTGCGCCGCTGGTCGTCTGGCTGGGCAGCGAGCTGTCCTCGCACGTCACTGGCCAGGTGTTCGAGAGCCAGGGCGGGCGCATCTCGGTGTGCGACGGCTGGCGCACCGGTCCGCAGAAGGACAAGGGCGCGCGCCTGACGCCAATGGAAGCGGGCGCGACGGTCGATGAACTGATGAAGCAGGCCGTGCCTGCGCAAAAGGTATGGGGGACTTGAGATGAGCGAACGGGCGGTGGTGCAGCAGCGTCGTGATTTCCTGAAGACGGGTGCAGTGCTCGGCGGCGCGGCGGCTGTGGGCCTGGGTGGGGCCAGCCCCGCCGCTGCTGCAGCTGCCACGGCCGTGTCCCTGCCGCTGCCCGACTACGAGCAGTGGGACGCGACCGAGATCGCGTTGCGCATCCGCCGCGGCGACGTCAAGCCGAGCGAGGTGCTCGAGGCGGCGATCGCCCGTGCCGAGGCCTACGCGGCGATCAACGCCGTCACCGTGCCGCACTTCGATCTCGCACGCGAGGCCGCGCGCGCACTGGATGCTGCCGGCCAGGCTGAGCGCGAGGCGCGCCCCGCCTTGTCCGGTGTGCCGTTCGCGCTGAAGGATCTCGGCGTCGCGCTCAAGGGCACAGTCACCACCAACGGCTGCGCCTTCTTCAAGGATGCGGTGGCCGACCATGATTCCACCCTGGTGCAGCGTTACCAGGCGGCGGGCCTCAACATCTTCGCCAAGCTCGCCTCGCCCGAATTCGGCCAGACCGCCACCACCGAATCGCGCCTGTTCGGCGCCACCCGCAACCCCTGGGATCTCGAACGCAGTTCTGGCGGTTCCTCGGGCGGAGCCTCGGCGGCGGTCGCTGCCGGTGTGCTGCCGGTGGCCCACGCCAGCGACGGCGGCGGCTCGATCCGCATCCCGGCTTCGCATTGTGGCCTGTTCGGCCTCAAGCCCAGCCGCGGACTGATCCCGATGGGGCCGAAGTCGCTCGAAGGCTGGCTCGGCCTGTCGGCGCACAACGTGATCAGCCGTAGCGTGCGCGATACGGCCTTGCTGATGCAGCTCAGCCAGGGCGCGGAGCCGGGCGCGCGCACCTTGCCGCCGACCGCCGACCTGCTCGCGGCGCTGGAGCAGGCGCCGCGCGCGCTGAAGATCGGCTTGTTCCAGGCCAATCTGTTCGGCGCCGGCGTGCATGCGGAGTGCATCGAAGCGTCGAACAAGGCTGCCACCCTATGCGCCGGCCTGGGTCATCACGTCGAGCCGATCGACCTGTCGGCGCTGCCCTTCCTGGAGATGGCTGGCAGCATGGGCGTGGTCACTGCCAGCGGCATGCTCTACACCGTGCGCGAGCGCGAGAAGGCGGTCGGCCGCGCGGCGCGCGAGGACGAGTTCGAGCCGATCGACTGGCAAAGCATGCAGAAGGCCCAGTCCTACACCGCCGAGCAGATTCTCAAGGCGCGCAGCGTGTTCGACCGCGGCGGCCGTGTGCTGGACGAGCTGTTCGCGCGCTACGACCTGATCCTGTCGCCGACCACCGCCGCACTGCCGCCCAAGCTCGGCGAGCTCTCGCTCGACCAGCCCTTCGAGGACTTCGCGCGCAGGGCGGTGCTGGCGTCGGCTTTCACCTCCATGTTCAACATGACCGGCCTGCCGGCGATGTCGGTGCCGCTGCACTGGAGCGCCGAAGGCCTGCCGATCGGCGTGCAGTTCGCCGCGCCCTACGGCGGCGAGGCACGCCTGATCGCGCTGGCCGCGCAGCTGGAGAAGGCCGCGCCGTGGGCGGATCGCCGGCCGTCGCGGCTGGCTTGAGGCCGTTGGCTCCCCGCAGCGCTTGTCGATGAAGGAGGTTCGATGAAAACACCCGCAACCGTCAGGTCGGGCGTTGCCGTCGTCACCGGTGCCAGCCGTGGCGTCGGCCGTGGCGTGGCCGAAGCGCTCGGCATGGCTGGCATGACGGTCTACGTGACCGGGCGCAGCACTACCGAGGGGGCGTTCCGGCTCGGCGACACGCCGCTGCCAGGGACCATCCACGACGCGGCCGCCGCGGTCACCGCCGCGGGCGGTCAGGGTGTTGCGGTGCATTGCGACCACGGTGACGATGCCCAGGTGAAGGCCTTGTTCGAGCGCATCGCAGACGAGCATGGCCGTCTCGACATTCTGGTCAACAACGCGCTCTGCATCGACGACAGCCTGATCGAGCCAGGCCCGTTCTGGACCAAGCCGCTTGCCCAGGCCGACATGTTCGGTGTCGGGCTGCGTTCGAACTATGTTGCCGCCTGGCACGCCGCACCGCTGCTGCTGAAGGCGGGGAAGGGGCTGGTCGCGTTCACCTCCTCGTATGGCGCTGGGTGCTACATGCATGGCCCGGCCTATGGCGCGCAGAAGGCCGGCTGCGACAAGATGGCGGCCGACATGGCGGTGGATTTCGAGGGCACCGGCGTGGCGGCGGTGTCGCTGTGGCTGGGTGTTCAGCGCACCGAACGCACGGCCATCGCCGCCCGTCTGCGTGGTGACGCCTACGGTGACTTCATGGCGCGCAGCGAGAGCCCGCAGTTCGTCGGCCGCGTCATCCACGCACTGTGGTGCGATCCGGAGCTGGCCGCGCTCTCCGGACGCACGCAGATCGTTGCCGAACTCGCGCAGCGCTACGGCGTTCGCGACGACGACGGCCGTGAACCGCCGACCTGGCGCAACATCCTCGGCGCACCCTGCGCCTTCCATCCCGCGCGCGTGAGCTGAGGGAACGCTACATGGATCTCGACAAACGTATCGCCCGCCTCGAAGCCCTCGAGGCGATCCGCCTGCTCAAGCACCGCTACCTCAACGCCTGCGACCTCAAGGACGTCGATACCATCCGCGATTGTTTCGCCAGTGGCCCGATCGTGATCGACTATGAAGCCGTCGGCCGTTTCGACGACCGCGACAGCTTCGTCGCCCTCTACCAGTCGCTCGCCTGCCACCCGCGCGTGCGCGACAGCCACCACGGCGCCAACCCCGAAATCGAACTGCTCGCCGCTGACCACGCGCGCGGGCGCTGGGCCTTGTCCTATTTCAATCTGGATGCCGAAACCGGCGCGACCCGCCGGCTGGGTGTGATGTATGACGACGAGTACCGTTGCATCGACGGCGCGTGGAAGATCGTGGCGACGCGGTCGCGGATACTGGCCGCGGTCGGCGCTTGATTGGGCCTCAGTCCACCGTCTCGAAGCTGTCCCTTGGCTGGCCGCAGTCCGGACACACCCAGTCGCCGGGAAGGTCCGACAATGCGGTGCCGGGCGCAATACCTTGCCCTGGCAGACCGCTCGCTTCGTCGTAGATGAAGCCACATGTCAGGCACATGTGGCTTGAGGTCGCGTCAGCGTACGACATAGCGGATCGGCAGGCGGCGATAGCCACCCACGAAGTTGGACGCGATGGGTACTGGCGTGGCGGCCAGTTCGAGGGACGACAGGCGCGGGATCAGCTTGCCGAAGAATGCGTCCAGTTCGAACAGGGCCAACTGGCGTCCGATGCAGGCGTGCACGCCGTAGCCGAATGCGACGTGGCCCGAGGTGTCGCGGTCGATCAGGAAGCGGTCTGGTTCTTCGAACACGGCTTCATCGCGATTGCCCGAGGGGTAGATCAGCGCCACCGCGTCGCCCGCGCGTAGCGTGACGTCGCGCAGCCGGAAGTCCTCGCTCGCGGTGCGCATGAAATGGTGGATCGGCGACACCCAGCGGCAGATCTCGTTGCTGGTGTTGCGCAGCAGCTCCGGATTGGCGACGAGCTTGGTCATCTCCTCCGGGTGGGTGGCGAAGCCCAGCATGCCGCCGGCCAGTGCGGCCGACGTGGTGTCATGGCCGGCGGTGATCGCGACCAGCACGTAGGAGAGCGCTTCGATCATCCCGATCGGATTGCCGTCGATCGATGCGTTGGCGATCGCGCTTGTCAGGTCGCCGGTTGGGCATGCGCGCCGTTCGGCCAGCATCTTGCCCAGATAGCCGGCAAAGTCCTCGAATGCGGCCGCGCCGTAGTCGCCGTCCTGCTGAAGCTCGGGGTCGCCGGCTGCGAGCAGCGCCTGGGTCATGCGCAGGATGTAGGGCGCGTCCTCAAGCGGGGCGCCGAGGATCGAGGCGATGACTTCAAGCGGGTACCACACGGCGATGTCGCTCGCGAAGTCACATTCGCCACCCATCCCGATCATGCGGTTGACGTATTTTTCGGCGATGGCGTCGATCCCGGGCGTGAGTTCGCGCAGGCCGCTGCCGATGAACCAGCGTGCGGCGATGTTCCGGTACTGGCTATGCTCGGGTTCGTCCATGTCGAGAATGGTTCGCGAACCGCCCGTGCGACTGCCGTAGCGCGCGAGCGTCGCCGCCTCCATGGCCTCGGGAATCAAGGTCAGGCGTGGAGCGCTCAGGAAGATCCCGTGGTTCTTCTCTATGAGCTTGATGTCCTCGTTGCGGGTGACGAGCCAGAAGGGGCGGTACGGTGCCCGGTCGACCCAGGACACGGGCAAGTTGCGACGAAGGTGAGCGAGCTGACGGTAGAGCCCGGCCTCGTCGGCGTAGGCCTCGGGCGAGAACACGTCGATGTCGTCCGGCAGTTGATGCTGTTGTTCCGAGGTCATGGTCAAGGCGCTCGTGAATGGTGGATGGGAAGCGTTGATCTGATCTAAAACTAACAACTATTAGTTTATAGTGTCAACTGCTCATCCATTGAGCTCCGTTGGAACAGACCAAGCAAGAATGAGGAGACACCCATGATCAGACGTATTGCCGGCACCTTGGCGACGCTTGCACTCATTGGCAGCGTTCAGGGGGCAGGGCCTTTGCCGGACGTGCAGCGCGACATCGACGAGCGCGAGGAAAGCCTCGCGTACCACATCGGCGTGCAGGCCTATGTATATGGCTATCCCGCTGTCGATCTGATGCACGTAATGGGGCGCGAGACGCGGCGCGCTGACGGGGTGCAGCGCGTCTATGCGCCAGTCAACACGATGTTCAACTACCGGACCCTGGCGACACCGGGCACCGAGGGCGACCTGCGTGCGCCCAACAACGACACCATCTACTTCAGTGCATGGCTCGATCTGTCCGCCGGCCCTGTGGTGCTGGACGTGCCCGATACCGCAGGGCGTTACTACACGGTGGCGATCAGCGATCTCTACGCCGAGACCGAGCACATTGGTCGTCGCACGACGGGCACCGGCGCCGGCCGGTTCCTGTTCGTGCCACCGGGGTGGCAGGGCGCGCTACCCGCCGGCATGCAGCTGATCGAGAACTCGACCACCGTGGTGTATCTGCTGGGGCGCATGTACAGCGCAGGGGACGCCGATATGGAGGAGGCCAGTCGCTTGATCGACGCCTTTCGGATCAGCGCGCACGAGGGCAGTCACGAGCCGGCTCCGCGTGACTTTCCGGTGCGGGAGGATTTGCAGCGCGTCGAGTTCTTTACCTGGTTGAACCGTATCCTGCGCGAATCGCCCACGAGGGCCGACGAGGCCGCGCTGATGGCCCAGTTCGACCGGATCGGCGTCGGCCCAAGCCAGGTCTTTGACCTCGCCACGGCGAATCCCGCCGTCGTTGCAGGCTTGCAGCGCGCGCTCAAGGACGGCGCGCGCTTGATCGAGCTCGCGGCGCGCGAAAAGGTCGAGCCAGGCTGGATCGTGCTTCGCGATCTGGGGACCTATGGCTACAACTACCTGCGCCGGGCCGGCGTCGTGCGCACGGGTACGGGGGCGAACCGGGCGGAGGAGAACCTCTATCCGGCCAATTTGTTCTCAGCCGACGGCAAGTTGCTGCATGGTGGCCAGCGTTACACGCTCAGATTCGAAAAAGGTGGCTTGCCGCCGGTGGATGCGTTCTGGTCCATCTCGGTCTACGACGCACGCACGCATGCCTTGGTCGAGAACCCGATCCGGCGCTACAGCATCGGCGACAGGACTCCCGGACTGGTGCATGGCGAGGATGGGGCTCTGACGCTCCATCTGCAGGCCGACGAGCCCGCCGAGGGGCCGCACAACTGGCTGCCCACGCCGAGCGGCGCGTTCTACGTGATCGCGCGTCTCTACCAGCCACGGCAGGAGGCGCTCACCGGCGCCTACGTGCTACCGCCACTGTGGCCGGTACCCGGGTCCTGAGGCATTGCCGGTGCGCCCCTGGGGTGAGCGGGGCGCAGCGCCTGTTGCGAGAGTGCTGCATCGACGAGCTCGAGCACCATCTCGACGTGGCGGGCGCGGCCCTCGGGCGCCATCGGGTCGATGCCGATCAGGTCGCGGTACAGCGGTGCAAGCGTGATGTAGGACACCAGCAGGTTGTTGAAGTCCATGACCGCCCAGGGCTGCAGCGCCTGGGGCATGCGTGCGCCCTCGGTGACCGGGGCGAACAAGGGTTCGAACAGTGCCTGGATCTGCGCGCCTGCAATCGGGGTCTCGGCCAGCGCGGCATGCTGCAGCAGGCGGGCGAAGTTGGGATGCGCGAAGTAGCACTCGACCATGCGTCGCGCCCAGGCCAGCGCCTCTCGTCGTCCGTGAGGCGCGCCCCCTGGCTGCGGTGCTGCGGCTGCGATGATGGGGCGAAAGTGCGCCATCAGTCTCTCCAGCACGGCAGCGTACAGGGCTTCCTTGTTCTTGAAGTGGTTGTAGAGGCTTGGCGTACGGATGCCGACCCGGTCTGCGATGTCACCGAGTGAGGTTGCGTGGTAACCCGTGCTGGCGAAGAGTTCCTCGGCAACGTCGAGAATGCGCTCTGAGGTGGGGCGGCTGTCCGTCATCGAATCGGGCTTGTGCTTGAAGCCGCCTATTCTATCGAGCCTCGTCACGGATACCGCTTGGTTTCATATTTTCCGTTCGGGAAACTCAGGGCCAGAGCGCCGCGCAAGGAAACAAATTTTCCCAATCGGGAATGTGGCGCGCATTTGCGGCCCCGTCCGTTTTGACGATGCTGCCCTTCTGCACCCCCCCTATAAATGACGGCATCTCCACCCTTCGAGGTTCGTGCCGTGAAAGAAGCCCCCGCCTACGTCCCCGGTCACCAGTTGCTGGCTGGCAAGTCCGTCCTGATCACCGCCGCTGCGGGCGCCGGCATCGGCTTTGCCGCTGCGCGCAAGTGCGCCGAAGAAGGTTGCCGCGCCTTGATGATCTCCGACATCCATCCGCGCCGGCTGGAAGAGGCGGTCGCGAAGCTGAAGGCCGACACCGGCCTGCAGAACGTCTGGGGCCAGCTGTGCAACGTCACCCATGAAGAGGAAGTGCAGGCCCTGGTCGCTGCCGCCGAGGACAAGCTCGGCGGGGTGGATGTGCTCATCAACAACGCCGGCCTGGGCGGCGAGAAGCGTGTCACCGAGATGACCGACGACGAGTGGAGTCGGGTGCTCGACATCACCCTGACCGGCACCTTCCGCATGACGCGCGCGATGCTGCCGCACATGGAAAAGCGCGGCCGCGGTGCCATCGTCAACAACGCCTCGGTGCTGGGCTGGCGGGCGCAAAAGGGTCAGGCCCACTACGCCGCGGCCAAGGCCGGCGTGATGGCGCTGACGCGCTGCTCGGCGGTCGAGGCGGCCGAGCATGGCGTGCGCATCAACGCGGTGTCGCCGTCGATCGCGCTGCACGAATTCCTGAAGAAGGCGTCCAGCGAGGAGCTGCTCGCCCAGCTTGCCAGCCGCGAGGCCTTCGGCCGCGCCGCAGAAGTGTGGGAAGTGGCCAACGTGATGGTCTTCCTCGCCAGCGATTACGCGTCCTACATGACCGGCGAAGTGCTGTCGGTCAGCTCGCAGCACGCTTGAGGGCGCGGCGATGACCATGGTTTTCTCCAGTGCCGAGCAGCTGGTTGCGGCAGAGGGTCAGGATCTGGGCACGACCGACTGGGTCGAGATCCGCCAGGACCGCATCGACCGGTTTGCCGACGCCACCGACGACCACCAGTGGATCCATGTCGATCCCGCGCGCGCCAAGGACGGCCCCTTCGGCGCCTGCATTGCGCACGGCTACCTGACGCTGGCACTCGCCAACCTGTTCCTGCCGCAGTTGATCCGCGCCGACAACCTGAAGATGGGCGTCAACGTCGGCTGCGACCGCGTGCGCTTTCCGGCGCCGGTCAAGGTCGGCTCGCGCATCCGCGGCCGCGGCGAAATCCTCAAGGTCGAACGCATCAAGGACGCGGTGCAATCCACCGTGCGCGTGACCATCGAGATCGAGGGCAGCGAGCGCCCCGGCTGCGTGGTCGACACCATCAGCCGCTACACCTTCAACGATTGAATTCCCGAGAGAGCACATCGCCATGACCGAAGCCGTCATCGTTTCCACCGCGCGCACCGCGCTGACCAAGTCCTTCCGCGGCTCCTTCAACGACACCGAGGCGCCGGTGCTGGGCGGCCATGTGGTGCGTGCCGTCGTCGAGCGTGCCGGCATCGAGCCCGGCGCGGTCGAGGACGTGATCATGGGTGCTGCCGTGCAGCAGGGCACCCAGGCCTACAACATCGGCCGCCTGTGCGCCTACACCGGCGGCCTGCCGGACACGGTGCCGGGCATGGCGCTGGACCGCATGTGCGCGTCGGGTCTGATGACGATCGGCGTCGCCGCCAAGAACATCCTGGCGGGTGAGATGAAGATTGCGGTGGCGGGCGGCGTCGAGTCGCTGTCGCTCACCCAGACCAAGCACAAGAACACCTACCGCGCGCAGTCCGAAGCGGTGAAGGCGATCGTGCCCGCGGCCTACATCCCGATGCTGGAGACGGCCGAGATCGTGTCGGCCCGCTACGGCATCTCGCGCGCCGCGCAGGACGAGTTCTCGCTGCAAAGCCAGCAGCGCACCGCCGCCGCGCAGGCCGCCGGCCTGTTCGACGCCGAGATCGTGCCGCTGGCGGCGCGCAAGCTGGTGTTCGACAAGGAAGGCAAGCCGGTGGGTCACGAGGACGTCGTCGCCACCCGCGACGAGTGCAACCGCGCCTCGACCACGCTGGCGGATCTCGCCAAGCTGAATCCGGTGGTCAAGGACGGCCAGTGGGTGAAGCAGGGCGAATACGTCACCGCCGGCAACGCCTCGCAGCTGTCGGACGGCGCCTCGGCCGCGCTGGTGATGAGCCGCGACGAGGCCGAGCGCCGCGGCATCGCGCCGCTGGGCGCGTATCGTGGCATCGCGGTGGCCGGCTGCGCGCCTGACGAAATGGGCATCGGCCCGGTGTTCGCCATCCCCAAGCTGCTCGAGCGCTTCAACCTCAAGGTGAGCGACATCGGCCTGTGGGAGATCAACGAGGCCTTCGCCTGCCAGGTGCTCTACAGCCGCGACAAGCTCGGCATCCCCAACGACCGCCTGAACGTCAACGGCGGTGCCATCGCCATCGGTCACCCCTTCGGCATGTCGGGTGCGCGCATGGTCGGTCACGCGCTGCTCGAAGGCCGTCGCCGTGGCGTGCGCTATGTGGTGGTGTCGATGTGCATCGGCGGCGGCATGGGCGCAGCGGGCCTGTTCGAGGTGCTGTGATGAGCCTGACGCTGTCCGACGAGCAACGTGCGCTGCAGGAGACGGCGGCCGACTTCCTCGCTGCCCATACCAACGCGCGCAAGGAGGCCGACGCCGATGCCGAACTGTGGTCGCGCATCGTCGAGCTGGGCTGGGCCGCGGTGCAGGTGCCGGAAGACTTCGACGGCCTCGGCCTGGGGCCGGTCGAACTGGCGCTGCTGATGGAGGAAATGGGCCGGCGTCTGGTGCGCACGCCCTTCCTGGGCAACGTGGTGCTGGCGCAGACCGCGCTGCTGCAGGCTGGCACCACCGAGGCTCAGCAGGGCGCGCTTGCCGCGCTGGCCTACGGTGAGCGTACTGCCACGCTGATCCTCGGTCCTGGCCTGGATGCCGAACCGGCCTCGTTGAGCGTGAAAGCGCGCCGCGACGGTGAGGGCTGGGTGCTGGCCGGCGAGGCGGCGCAGGTGCTCGATGATGGCCTGCTCACCCACGCCTACGTGGCGGCACGTATCGAGGAGGCGCCGGGCGTGGCGCTGTTCGCGCTCGCTGCGGATGCGGCCGGCCTGACCCGCACGCCGCTCGACGTCTTCGACCTCACCCGGCCGCAGGCGCGCTGGACCTTCGCCGACGTCCGCGTGGGCGCTGAGGCCCGCGTCGACGATCCGGCACGAGTGCTGGCCGGCCTTGCACGCACGCGCGTGCTGGCGGCCCTGCAGCTTGCGGCCGAGCAGGTCGGCGGTGCGGCGCAGTGCCTGCAGCTGGCCGTCGATTACACCAAGGAGCGGGTGCAGTTCGGCAAGCCGGTGGCCAGCTTTCAGGCGGTCAAGCACCGCGTCGCCGAGATGATGGTGCGCATGGAAACCGCGCGTTCCACCGTACGCGGTGTGGCGGCGCAAGTGGCGCAGGGCGCGCAGGGGAACGGACTCGACGACGCCGCGCTGGCGGCCGAGGTTGCCGCGGCGCGCGTGCAGGCCACCGAGGCCTACCGCTACTGCGCGCAGGAAGCCATACAACTCCACGGCGGCGTGGGCTTCACCTGGGAGTATGACCCTCAGCTGCACTTCAAGCGCGCGCAGTGGGCCAGCCAGTGGTTCGGCCCCACCCGCGACTGGCGCGAGGCGCTCGCCGCCCATCTGCTCGACGCCGCCTGACCGCAAGAACAAGGACCGATGAGCATGAACGAACAGGAATTTCGCCAGGAAGTTGCCGACTGGATGGCGACCCACCTGACGGGCCGCTTCGCCTGCCTGAAACACCGCGGCGGCCCCGGTGACGAGGAAGCCTATCCGGCGCTGCGCAAGGAATGGGAGCAGGCGCTGGCCGCGGGCGGCTGGGTCGGCCTGGGCTGGCCCAAGGCGCACGGCGGGCGCGACCTGCCGCTGGCGCTGCAGCTCGCCTTCCATGAGGAATACGTGCGCGCCGGCGGGCCGGGCCGCATCGGCCACATCGGCGAGACGCTGATGGCGCCGACGCTGATTGCGCTCGGCACGCCTGCACAGCAGGCCCGCTTCCTGCCCGGCATCCGCGAAGGGCGCGAGTATTGGGCGCAGGGCTACTCGGAGCCGGGCGCCGGTTCAGATCTCGCCGCCATCACCACGCGCTGCTGGCAGGACGAGGACGGCCGCTGGCGGCTGCAGGGGCAGAAGGTGTGGACCTCGCTCGCACACGAGTCGGACTGGGTGTTCGTCATTGCCCGCAGCACACCGGGTTCGGTGGGGCGCGAAGGGCTGTCCTTCCTGCTCGTGCCGCTCGACCAGTCGGGCGTCGACATTCACCCGATCCGCCAGATGACCGGTGAGGCCGAGTTCAACTCGGTGTTCTTCGACGGCGCGGTGACCGAGGCCGACTGCATCGTCGGCAAGCCGGGCGAGGGCTGGAAGGTGGCGATGGCACTGCTCGGCTTCGAGCGCGGCGTGTCCACGCTCGGCCAGCAGATGCACTTCATCCATGAACTGCAGCTGGTGGTCGACGTTGCGCGCGCCAATGGTGCTGCGCGCGACCCGGCCATCCGCCAGCGTATCGCCGACGCCTGGGTGGGCCTGCAGGGCCTGCGCTACAACGGCCTGCGCATGCTGGAAGAAGACACCAGCTCGACCACGGTGCGGCCGGAGGCGCTGATCTACAAGTACGCGTGGTCGAACTGGCACCGCGAGCTTGGCCAGCTGGCGATGGATGTGATCGGCCTGGCTGGCGACGTGCGCTCGGACGACGACGCGGTACGCCGCCTGCAGCAGGTGTTCTTCTTCTCGCGCGCCGACACGATCTATGCCGGCACCAACGAGATTCAGCTCAACATCATCGCCGAGCGTGGGTTGGGCATGCCGCGCGCTTGAGCGCCCGCGTGCCCTCGTGACCGCCTGCGAGACGACATTTTCCCGGAGAAGATGGGATGCCCATTCCCGACCTGTTCCGCGGGCGGCTCGCGCTGCCGCTGATCGGTTCGCCGATGTTCCTCGCCAGTGGCCAGGCGCTGGTGCTGGCACAGTGCAAGGCCGGCGTTGCCGGTAGCTTCCCGACGCTGAACGCGCGCACGCCCGAGCTGCTCGACCAGTGGCTGACACACATTGCGGCGGATCTGGCGGCCTGGGATCGCGCGCATCCTGAGCGCCCGGCTGCGCCCTATGGGGCCAACCTGATCCTGCACAAATCCAATCCGCGGCGCGACGCCGACCTTGATTGCGTAGTCAGGCACCGGGTGCCCTTCGTGATCACCTCGGTGGGCCGCCCGGATGCGGTGGTCGAGCGTGTGCACGACTACGGCGGGCTGGTGTTCCACGATGTCATCAACGTCGAGCATGCGCGCAAGGCTGCCGCCAGTGGCGTGGATGGCCTGATTCTCGTGTGTGCGGGCGCCGGTGGCCACGGCGGCACGATGTCGCCCTTTGCACTGGTGGCCGAAGTGCGTGCGTTCTGGGACGGCCCCCTGCTGCTGGCGGGCGCCTTGTCGAGCGGGCGGGCATTGCGTGCCGCCGAGGTCATGGGCGCCGACCTGGGCTACATGGGGACGCGCTTCATCGCTACCCGCGAGGCCGCGGCCGATGCCGCGCACAAGGACATGATCGTGCGCGACGGCGCGGCGGACATCGTCTATACCCCGGTGTTCAGCGGCATCTGGGCCAACTACCTGAAGAACAGCGTGCGCGCGGCGGGGATCGACCCGGATGCGCTTGCGGGCAGCCAGGACGGTGGCAAGGACGATCTCTTCGCCGGGCTGGACGCCAAGCCCAAGGCCTGGAAGGAAGTGTGGTCGGCAGGCCAGGGCATCGGCAGCATCCACGACGTGCCCACGGTGGCCGAACTGGTGGCGCGCATGCGTCAGGAATACGCCGAAGCCGCTGCGCTGCCCGCGTCGTTCGCTGCTCCGGCGGGGGCGGTGCCGGACGGACTGCGTTCATGACGCAATGGAAGATGATCTACCTCGCCAAGCGCAATACGGCGCTGGCGCCCGAGGACTTTCCGCAGGCCTGGCGCGAGCATTCCGCGCTGGGCCGCCAGTGCCGCAACGTCCAGGACAAGGTCAGGACCGTGCGCCAGTGTTCGCGCGTGCTCGATCGGCCCGGTATGCCCAACGGCGCCAGCATCGACTACGACGGCGTCAATCTTCTGTCGCTGCGCGACCGCCAGGCCGCCGACGACATCTGGAACGACGAAGAGACCTTGCGCATCATGCGGCCCGACGAGCCGCGAGTGTTCTCGACCTACGTGCGCGATTTCACCCTGGTTGCAGAAGAGCGGGTGCTGGTGGACGGTGAGGAAACCGGCGTGTGCGTCGTCCTGTTCCTGCGTGCGCGTGCAGCGCAGGGATTGCAGGCGGGCGACCTGATCGGCGTAGCCGGCTCGCCGTGGGCTGCAGTGACCCGTTTGGTATGGAACGTGGTGGCTGGGGAGCCGCCGCCGGGTTACGAGTACGACGCGATCGTTGAGGCGTGGTATCCCTCGGTCGAAGCCGTTGCCGACGCGTTCGGCAGGGTGTCCGTGTGGGCGCGCTTACCGGGTGGGCTGGCGGACCAGATCGACGCCACGCGTTCGGTGTGCCTGCTGACCCATGTGACCCACCGCCGCCCCTGAGGGACGGCAGTGGTGCGAATCCCGCTACTGGGCGCGAACGCCCAGCGTGCCGCCCTTCTGGCGTGGCGGGCATTCCTGCAGGGAACGCATGTGACTGCCGATCAGGTCGTAGACCTGCCCGCCCCAGGCTACGCCCATGCGCATCGACAGTTCGTTGGCCTTGTGGCCGTCATGGCGCTCGAAAGGGTCCATGCGCAGGTTGAAGGTCAGCGTGCTCGGCTTCTGATGGTCGAAGAAACCCTCTCGTGTCTTCAGGTGTGATTTCCACGGTCCGATGCGCACGGCAGTGAGTTCGCTCTCGTTGTAATAGATCACAGCGTTGCGCTCGGAGGGGCCCTTGCCCTGCCAGTGGGCCAGGTTATCCACGCCGTCGATGCAGACCTGATGGCTCTTGCGCAGGCGTTCCGCCACACCTGTCACCCCGGCGGCGGCGGCCAGCGTGGTGAACAGGTCCTCGTGCGTCTGGATGCCGTTGGATACCGAGCCGGCAGGGATCGCCGCCGGCCAGCGCACCAGCATCGGCACCCGCACGCCGCCCTCCCAGGTGGTGGCCTTCTCGCCGCGGAAGGGGGTGGTGCCGCCATCGGGCCACCAGGCCGACATGGCGCCGTTATCCGTGGTGTAGATGACGATGGTGTCGCGCGCGATGCCCAGCTTGTCGAGGTGGGCGAGCAACTGGCCGACGTGGCCGTCGTGCTCCATCATGCCGCTGCCGAATACGTCGAACTCGGACGAGATGTCATTGGCCAGGCCGCGGGACTCTTCCTTCAGGTGGGTGTAGATGTGCATGCGCGTCGGGTTGAACCAGGCGAAGAAGGGCTCACCGGCCTGGGCCGCGCGCTCCATGAAGTCCTGCGTGCGGGCGAGGAATTCCTCGTCCGCGGTTTCCATGCGTTTCGAGGTCAGCGCGCCGGTGTCCTTGCAGCGCTGCTTGCCCCAGGCGCCGAAGCGGGGGTCGGGGGCACTGTCGTCGGTGGCGCTGGCGACGCAGTCGAGCACGCCGCGCGGGCGGTAGCGGCTGTTGAAGCCGGGGTCCTGTTTCCACATCGCCAGCTCGGGCTCTTCCTCGGTGTTGAGGTGGTAGAGATTGCCGAAGAACTCGTCGAAGCCATGCACCGTAGGCAGGTGCTCATTGCGGTCGCCAAGGTGGTTCTTGCCGAACTGGCCGGTACGATAGCCGGCGCTCTTGAGCACTTTCGCCAGGGTCGGATCGCGCGCGTCCAGCCCGACCGGCGAGCCGGGCAGGCCGACGGTGGTGAGACCGGTGCGGATCGGCAGCTGGCCGGTGATGAAGGCGCCGCGCCCCGGGGTGGAGCTGGGGTGGGCGTAATGGTCGGTAAACAGCAGGCCTTCGCGGGCGATGCGGTCGATGTTGGGCGTGGGCACCATCATGCCGTGGCTGTACGCGCCGACGTTGGTGTGGCCGACGTCGTCGCTCATGATCACCAGGATGTTGGGTGGCTTGGCCTGCGCCTTGGCGGGCGCCGTGCCGGTGAGGGCCGCGGCGAGCATGGCACCGGCGAGGGCCCGTCGGGGGTTTGTGCCGGGTTTCCGCATTGGTCGGTTCTTGTTCATGGCTGTCTCCTCAGTTTGGGATGATCGGACCCGGTGTATGCACACCGAGCCGGCGCCGGATTTCCGGCATGTCCCGCGTGACGCGGGCGTAGAAGGCGGCGAGGGCTTCGCACAGGTAGTTCAGGCCGGGCTCGCCTTCCGGTGTGCGCAGCAAGCGGTTCTTCGGGCATTCGCCCCAGCACAGCTGCAGCTGCGGGCAGCGCCGGCAGTGGCCAGGCAGGCTGTCGTGCTTGGCGAGGCCGAAGCGGACCTGCTTGTCGGCGAAGGCGAGGTCGCCCTGGTGCACCTCGCGGATGTTGCCGAGGCGGTACTCCGGATAGACGAAGTGGTCGCAGGCATAGAGTTCGCCGTCGTGCTCCAGCGCCATCGCCTTGCCGCATACCGGCGCGCTGGTGCACATCTGCGCGGGCAGGCCGAGCGACTGCGCGACCGCGGTCTCGAACACATTGATGTGCAGGCGGCCGAAGTCCTGCGCCAGCCATTCCGCCCACACGGCGCACAGGAAGTCGCCATAGTCGCGGGCATCGACCGACCATTCGGTGACGATGGACAGCGGGTGGTCGGGCCGTGTGCGTGGCGTGCCGAGCAGCGGCATGTCGGCCGGTCGGGCGAGACCGGGCGCGCGCAGCTTGAAGTCGCGGGTCTCGACGCAGGGCGTGAACTGGATGCGAAAGCTACCGGGAATCGCACGCAGGCTGCGATAGACCTCGAGCGGCGCGCGCGCGACGTCGCGATTGACCACGCACAGCAGGGAGAAGGGGACCTCGGCCACCGCCAGCCGGTTGGCGGCGGCGATGACGCGGTCGTAGGTCGGCTCGCCGCCCTTGGTCGGGCGGTAGCGGTCGTGCAGTTCGCGGGTGCCGTCCACGCTGAGGCCGACGACGAAGCCGTGGGCCTTCAGGAAGGCGACCCATTCGTCGTCGAGCAGCAGGCCGTTGGTCTGCAGGTCGTTCTCGATGCGCTGACCGGGCTTGCGGTGGCGCGCCTGCAGTTCGACCACGCGGCGGAAGAAGTCCAGCCCCATCACCGTGGGTTCGCCGCCCTGCCAGGAGAACACCACCTCGTCGCCGGTCTGGGCCTCGATGTACTGGCGGATGTGGGCCTCCAGCAGCCCCGTGTCCATGCGCGCGTTGCGACCGTGCTGCAGCAGGTCGGTCTTGTGCAGGTAGAAGCAGTACGGACAGTCGAGGTTGCACAGCGCACCGGCCGGCTTGACCATGACGTGGTAGCGGTAGTGCCGCCCCGGCGGCAGCGCCGGCAGCGTGCAGCGCGGGGCCGCGCTTGCGACGGGCGTGCTCATGCGGGCAGGCCGAGTTCGGGCCAGGCGCCGGACACGTAGGTCTGGCAGTTGCCCCAGCCGGTGGCGCCAGTGGCGCTGTCGACGACCTCGATCATGCAGTCGCGGAACTGGTTGAGGATGGCGACCACTTCGGGTTGCGAGCAGTCGGCGAAGTGCTCGCCCTCGACGTGCAATGGGCCACGGTAGCTGCCATGGTTCTTGCCGTCGAGTCGGTGGTAGCCACCGCCGCCAAGGTGGAAGCCGGTGTCGCCGAGTGGGCGCGCGCGCAGTTCGCGCGTGCTGCCGTCGGCCATGCGCAGATGAAAGACGCCGCCGAGCAGACGGCGGTTGCGCGGGTCGAAACGCAGCGCGGGCTCGATCGCCGCGACCGGCACCCGGCGTCCGTCGGCGTATTCGAAGTGGCCTTGCACCTGCTTCTGTTCGAAGCCCTGGGCGGCGTAATGCAGGTAGTACTGGTGATAGGCGTAGGTGCTGCCGTCGGCCGCCTGGAAATAGAGCGGGTTCCAGATCGCGAGCACGCGCATGTGGGCGGAGTCCACCGGCTCGGGCGCGAGGTCGGTGAGCGGCTGGCCGACCGCCGGGCGTATGCCCCAGGAGTGGTCGCGGGTCATGATCCAGGTGTCGGGCGTCACCTCGGTGCGCCGGCCCTCGAGCTCGACCCAGCCGCGGGCATGGCCGGTCTGGTGGTAGCGGATCTGGTCCGCGGTACGGCGGTAGCCGGTGAGGCCACGGCGGTCTTCGCGCGCCTCGACGAAGCAGGGCACGATGCCTTCGAGCTCGAGGTCGAAGGCGATCGGCTGCACGTCGGTCGCGTCCAGCCTCACGCGGATGCGCCTGAGCGGCTCGATGACCTCGTAGTGGAGGGGGCCGACGCCGATGCTGTCGGGCGCATGCGACAGTTCGCGGCTGGCCTGAACCGCCCACTGCGCGACCCCGCGCGAGACGCCGCCGTAGCCATCGACCACGTTGCGGTTCACATATTTGCCGAAGCCGAAGCCTACCTGCAGCGAGCCGTCGCGCGCGGCAGCCATGCCGCACACCTTCTCCGTCCATGCGGGGTCGGTGTGCGCGACGCTGGCGAAGGTATCGACGATCTGATGGTTGAAGCCTTCGTCGGCGGCCAGCAGTGGTCCGATGCTGCCGCCGCTCATGGCGTGTCTCCGTGTGCTTTCATGTCCTGTCTCCAGCTTTGTTAGAGTTGAGATGTCCGCGGTGAAAGCGTGTGTCCGAAAGTATGGGACGTGCGCCCGCAGGTCTGGAATTCGTATTGCAGGGCGCCGCATCAGGGATGCAGGTTGCTGATTTGAATATGGAAAATGGCATTTTCCGCGACCTCTGCGGACATGCCTCGCATTCTCATGGCCAGCAAGAAGACTTTACTCATCGACGTACCCGCCCCCGGGCGCCTGCCCGCTCCCCGCAAGCTGCCCACCCAGTCGCGTTCGCGCTCGCTGGTGACGGCACTGGTCGAGGCCTGCATCCACATCCTGGAACGTGAGGGGGCGGAGGCGCTGACGGTGAACCGGCTTGCCGAGGTCTCGGGCGTCGCCGTCGGCTCGATCTACCAGTACTTCCCTAACAAGGAGGCGGTGGTCAGCGTCGTTTTCAACCACATCCTCCATGAGGAGGTCACCGTCCATGTGCCGGCGCTGCGCGAACGCGTCACGGGCATGCCGCTGGCAGGCGCGCTGCGCGAGATCCTGGAGAACATGGTGCGAGTGGAACTGCGCCTGTACCGCTTGCACCGCGAGTTCCACCTGCGTTACCACGCGGACCTGCAGGTGGGGATGCGCCTGGGCCCCTACGAAAGCTCGCGCCAGTACATCGATGACGCCTGGGGGCCTTTCGTCGCGCTCTACGTGCCCGACATGGATCCGGTGCGGCGTGACATGAGCGCGTACATGCTGTGCATGGCGCTGAGGTCGACGATCCGCGTGGGTCTGGAAGACGCGCCCGAGCGTGTCGAATCGCCGGTGTTCCTGGACTGCCTGCTGGCCATGGCGCTTGGCGTGCTCGATCCGCGACTCCCCCCCGAGCCTGATGCGCCGGGCGTCGGCCAGAATGCGACCGGTGCACGGCCCGTATCGCCTTCTTGACATGTATCGCTTTTAAAAACAGGGTCTTGGCTTCGTTGTTCGGGTTGCGCCAATGCGAATCGCAGCCCTTTCCGGCGCTCCCTATACTGGCTTCGTCCTGACTGCTCCGCAGCTGCGGGGCGCTCGGGCGCCGAAGACGGTGACAAGGAGACTCCCGCATGAACCAGGATCCCGCCGCGATCGTCGCGGCGCTGGCAAGCTGGCTGGCCGAACGCTGGCCGCGCAAGCGCAGCATCGAACTGGTGGATGTACGCCCGCCGATCCAGGGTTTTTCGAACGAAACCTGGCTGCTCGACCTGTTGTGGGAAGAGGAGGGCGTGCGCGAACGCATCCCGCTCGTGCTGCGCCTGCAACCTGCCGACATCGCACTTTTCCCGCACTACGATCTGTCGATCCAGTATCGCTGCATGGCCCGCCTGGCCGGTAGCGACGTTCCCGTGCCGCGCCTGCTCGGCGAGGCGGGCGTCCTGTCGGATGAAGCCAGCCCGCTCGGGCGGCCCTTCTACCTGATGGAGCGCATGCCCGGCCGTGCGCCCACCGAGAACCCGCTCTACCACCTCGACGGCTGGCTGCACGCGCTGCCCGTTGAGCGGCGCCGTGCAGTGTGGTTGAACGGCGTAGAGATGATGGCGCGCGTCAATCGGCTCGACGTGGCGGTGCTCGGCCTCGATTTTCTCGATACGCCCACGACGGGTGAGTCGCCGCTCGATCGCCAGTTGCGCAGTCTGCGCGACTTCCTCGCCTGGGCCGAGTCGCTTGCCGAACCGTATCCGCTGCTGCGTGCTGCGCTCGCATGGCTCGAGGCGAACCGGCCGCAGGGTGGGCCGGTGGGCCTGTGCTGGGGCGATGCCAAGCTCGGCAACTGCCTGTTCGACGAGGACGACGATCGCTGCACCGGCGTGCTCGACTGGGAGTCGGCGCACCTGGGCAACCCGGTGGACGATCTCGGCTGGTGGCTCATGCTCGATCGCTCGCTGTGCGATGGCTACGGCTATCCACGCCTCGAGGGCCTGCCTTCGCGCGACGAGACCATTGCCCACTGGGAACGCCACAGCGGCCTGAAGGCGGACAACCTGGCCTACTACGAGCTGTTCTGCGCCTTCAAGTTCGCCCTCATCATGGCGCGCATCGGCTGCCTGTTCATGGACCGCGGCTTCGTTGCGCGCGAACAGCGCATGGACCTGAACAACGGTGGCAGCAGCATCCTGCGCATCCTCGCTGCCGAGCAGGGGCTACCGTTCGTACAAGGAGGCGAAGCATGCTGACGGCCGCCGACGATTACCCGGTCCATCAGCTGCCCGAGCCGGTGGCTTTTGCCGGCAGCGACCGCAACTTCTACGACCGTTACTACTTCCAGGGCTATGACGCCGCCGGCAAGGTGTTCTTCGGTGCGGCGCTTGGCGTCTACCCCCACCTGAACATCATCGACGCGGCGTTCATGATCCAGCGCGACGGCGTTCAGCACAGCGTCTTCGCCTCCCGCCATCTCGATCACGAACGCATGGATACCCGGGTGGGGCCGATTGCAGTCGAGGTGCGCGAGCCGCTCAAGCGCTTGCGCGTGGCGGTGGACGATGCCGCCCACAACTTCGAGGCAGTGCTGGAATTCACCGGGCTTGCCGCGCCGGTCGAGGAGCCGCGCTTCACCCATCGTGCGGGGGCACTCACCGTGCTGGACCTGACGCGCATGACTCAGGGCGGCACCTGGGAGGGCGAAATCGCACTCGGCGACGAGTGTCTCGCGGTGCATGGCTGGCGCGGTGCGCGCGACCGCTCCTGGGGCGTGCGCCCGCTGGGCCTGCGCGACACCCGTCCCCACGCCCCTGCAGGTGAGCCGCAGTGGTACTGGCTGTGGGCGCCGCTGCATTTCGACGACTGCATGCTCTTCTTCCACACCAACGACGATGCCCAGGGGCAGGGCTGGAACCGCGCTGCGGTGCTGGTGCCGGTCAACGGTGGCGCGCCGCAGAAGCTGGCGTCGGTCAGGCATCAGGCCGCGTACCGGCCCGGCACGCGTCAGCTTGCCGGGCTGCGCATCAGCGCGACCTTGCCCGCAGGTGGCGAAATCGTGGTCGAGCTGAACTGTGGCGAGGTCGTCTACAAGCAGGGCGAGGGCTACAACCACCCTGTATGGGGGCACGGCATGTATCACGGCGTCTTTGAGACCGCGTTCCAGACCCTGGATACCCGAGTGCTCGACCCCAACGATTTCGCCCAGGTGCATCTGCACGCACTGTGCAGCGCTGAACTGCACCGACCCGGTCAGGCGCCCCGTCGCGGCCAGGGTGTGGTGGAACAGATGATCGTCGGCGCGCATGCGCCGAGCGGGTTCAAGGGGTTGCTCGACGTCGCTGCGTGAGACGTTCAGCCCGATCTGATGTGCACAGGATTGAATAACGATGAGCAAGGTTCTGACCCGAATCGACGGCCATGTATTGACCGTCACCATCAACCGGCCCGAGGCGATGAACGCGCTCGACCCGGAAACCCAGGCGCTGATGTCCGCGGCCTTCGATGCCTTCGCGGCCGATGACGAACTCTGGATCGCCGTCGTGCGTGGCGCGGGCGGGCGGGCGTTCTCGGCCGGCGGCGACATCCGTGCGATGCGCACCGCGCTCGAAGGCGGTGCGCCCTACACCATTCCCGCCACCGGCTACGGCGGCCTCACCAGCCGCTTCGATCTCGACAAGCCGGTGATCGCCGCGGTCGAGGGCATCGCCATGGGCGGCGGCTTCGAGGTCGCGATGGCCTGCGACCTCGTGCTCGCCACCCGCAGCGCCAGCTTCGCACTGCCCGAGCCGCGCATCGGCGCTGTCGCTTACGCCGGCGGCATGCACCGCCTGCCGCGCCAGATCGGCATGAAGCGGGCGATGGAGCTGCTGCTGACGGCGCGCAGCATCGACGCCGAGCAGGCGGCGGAGTGGGGGCTGGTGAACGAGGTGGTGGACGACGGCGCCATGGACTTCGCCATCGCGCGCTGGTGCGCGCTGCTGTGCGCCAACGCGCCGCTGGCGCTGCGCGCGACCAAGGCCGCGGTGCGCGACGGCCTGGCACTGCCGCTCGACGAGGCGATCCGCCGCCAGGATGCCGGGGGCTACCCGGCCATCGAGGCCATGCGCGGCAGCCGCGACGTGGTCGAGGGCATCATGGCCTTCAACCAGAAGCGCGCACCGTCATGGGAGGGGCGCTGATCCGCGACCACGCTGGCGCGCCCCTGCACTTATGCATCAGGCCGATCCTTCGGCCTCAACCCGGATGAACCTCTCCATGCAACAGACTGATACCGATCTCGCGGCGGTCTTCGCCGACATCGTCGCGCGGCGCGCGTCGACACGTGCCTTTCTCGCCGAACCGCTGCCGCGCGCCGACATCGAGCGCGCCCTCGCGCTCGCCTGCCGGGCGCCCTCGAACTGCAACACGCAGCCGTGGACCGTCGCCGTGGCGTCCGGCGCTACCCGCGACCGTCTCGCGGCAGCCATCTCCGCCGACATGATGCGCGGCCACATGGCGCCGGACCTGCCCTACGACGGCCGCTATGCCGGCGTCTACCGCGAGCGCCAGGTTGCCGCCGCCGAAGCCCTCTATGGCGCAGCCGGCATCGTGCGCGACGACAAGGCCGGGCGCCAGGCGCAGTTCATGCGCAACTACGCGTTCTTCGGCGCGCCGCATGTGGCCTTCTTCTTCCTGCCCGGAGGTTTCGGCATCCGCGAGGCTGCCGACCTGGGCATGTGCGCGCAGACCTTCATGCTGGCGCTCACGAGCATGGGGTATGCGAGCTGCCCGCAGACTGCACTCAGTTTCCATCCCGAGCGCGTGCGCGCCGAGTTCGACATCGCTCCCGGCGCCCAGCTCCTGTTCGGCGTGTCCTTCGGCCGCCCCGACCCCGCCGCGCCGGTCAATGAGGCGCGCGTCGGGCGCGACGTGGCCGCCTGCACCCTGATCCGGGAGGATTGAGATGGACAGCTTCGACTATGTCGTGGTGGGCGCGGGCAGCGCCGGCTGCGCGGTCGCTGCCCGCCTCTCGGAAGACCCTGCCTGCAGCGTGCTGCTGCTCGAGGCCGGCGGGCGCGACGACAACCTGATGATCGACATGCCCGCCGGCTGGGGCAAGACGCAGGAGCCGTCCAGCGCTTTCAACTGGGCGTTCGAGACCGAGGCCGAGCCTGGTCTCGGCGGCAGGCGCGTGCCCCTGCCGCGCGGCAAGGTGCTGGGCGGCAGTTCGGCGATCAACGGTCTGCTCTATGTCCGCGGCCAGCACGAGGACTACGACGACTGGGTCGCCGCGGGGGCGCCGGGTTGGGGTTGGGCCGAGATGGCGCCTTACTTCCGCCGCATGGAGCGCAACCTGGGCATTGTCGATGAGCACCATGGCGAGGGCGGTCCGATCACGGTGTCCGACCTGGTCGACCCGACGCCGCTGGCCGAGGTGATGATCCGTGCCGCCGAGCAGGCGGGCGTTCCCCGCACCCGCGACTTCAACGGCGCGCGCCAGGAGGGCGTCGGGCCCTACCAGGCGACGATCGCGCAAGCACGCCGGTGTTCGGCGGCGCATGGCTATCTGCGCCCGGCACGCGCGCGGCAGAACCTCACGGTGCACACGGGGGCGATGGTTGCCGGTGTGGTGATCGAGGGCGGGCGGGCGACCGGGGTGCGCTACCGTCTCGGCGGGCAGGAGCGGGTCGCTGCAGCGCGCGCCGAGGTGATCCTGTGCGCCGGCGCCATCGGCTCGCCACAGATCCTGATGCTGTCGGGCATCGGCCCGGGTGCGGAGCTGGCGCGCCACGGCATCCCGGTGCGCGTCGATGCGCCCGCCGTGGGCGCTGACCTGCAGGACCACCTGGTGGTGCCGCTGATGTGGCGGCTGCGCGACGGCCAGCCGTCCATGAACCCGCGCCTGGGCGGGGCGCGCGTGCTGCTCGAAGTGCTGAACTACCTCGTGCGCAAGCGCGGGGCGATGACCATGCCGGCGGCCGAGGTCGGCATCTTCCTGCGCAGTCGGCAGGATGTCGTACGCCCGGACCTGCAGTTCCACGTGTTGCCGCTCTCGGGCGACCTGGACGGCGAAGACAAGAAGCTGCATGCCTTTCCGGGCTACACGCTGGCGCCCAACGTCTGCCGGCCGACTTCGCGCGGCGCAGTCAGCCTCGCGTCGGCCGATCCCGCTGCGCGGCCGCGCCTGCGCATGAACTACCTGAGCACCGACCACGATGTCGAGCTCACGCTGGCGGGCATGGAATGGGCGCGGCGCATCGCCGCGGCCCCGGCGCTGGCGGCGATCACGGCGGGCGAGGTGTATCCCGGGACGGCCGCGACCACGCGCGAGCAGCTGGTGGACTATGCCCGCCGTGCCGGCACCACCGGACATCATCCGGTGGGCACCTGCCGCATGGGCAATGACGCCGCTGCCGTGGTCGATACCACGCTGGCGGTGCGCGGCGTGGCAGGCCTGCGCGTGGCCGACGCCTCGGTGATGCCGCGGCTGATCTCGGGCAACACCAATGCCACCGCGATCGTCATCGGCGAGCGCGCGGCCGAGTTCGCCCGCGCCGCACGATGCTGATGCCGAATGCCACCTGAAGCGAGGATCGAGATGAAGATGAACAGTGAAGAGGTGGCGCGCCTGCAGGCGGCAGACGAGACGGTGCTGCGCGCCTGCCTCGAGGCGATGAAGGCTGCGCAAACGCGTGACGGCCCGCCGGATGTGGCGCTGCGCATGGATCGCCTGACACGGCTGATGGCCCTGCTGCGCGATCGGGCGGACGATTTCTGTGCCGCCCTCGACGCCGACTTTGACGGGCGCGCGCGCGAGACCTCGCTGATGAGCGACGTCATGGCGACCTTCAACACGGTCAAGTACGCGCGTGGGCGGGTACGACGCTGGATGAAGCCCGAGCGGCGCGACGGTGTCGTCCCGTTCAACCTGTTCGGGGCCCGGGTCGATGTCCAGCGCATGCCCAAGGGGGTGGTGGGCATCCTGGGGCCGTGGAACGTGCCGCTATTCACCACCCTGGCGCCGCTGGCATTCGCGCTCGCTGCAGGCAACCGCGCGATGCTCAAGCCGTCGGAGTTCGTGCCGCGTACGTCGGCCCTGCTGCAGTCGGCAGTGCAGGATGTGTTCGCGGCAGACGAGGTGGCCGTGTTCACCGGCGATGCCGCGGTTGCCGGCGCTTTCAGCGCCTTGCCCTTCGATCACCTGGTGTTTACCGGTAGCACGACGACCGGCATCCGGGTGATGCGGGCGGCAGCCGAGAATCTTGTGCCGGTCACGCTCGAGCTGGGCGGCAAGTCGCCGGTGATCGTTGGTCGCAGCGCAGATGTGGGCCTCGCCGCGGAGCGCATCGTGACTGCGAAGGTGATGAACGGCGGGCAGGTCTGTGTCAGCCCGGACACGGTGCATGTCGCGGACGAGCTCGTCGAGCCCTTCATCGTGGCGTGCGAGGCGGTCCACCGCCGCCTGTTCCCGCCGGCGGCGGGCGATGCCGCATTGACGTCCGTCATCGACGCGCGCCACTTCGCCCGCATCCGCGGCTACGTGGACGAGATTCGCTCGGCAGGCGGGCGTGTCGTGGACTGCGGTGGAGGCCTGGCTACAAGCGGCCGCAAGCTGGCGCTGCATCTGGTCGTCGATCCGCCAGCCGGCAGCCGGATTGCACGGGAGGAGATCTTCGGCCCCGTGCTGCAGGTGGAGCGCTACGCGGACATCGCCGCGGTCATCGACCGCATCAACGCCGCTCCGCGTCCGCTTGCGCTGTATTACTTCGGTACCGACCGTGCCGAGGAGCGCCAGGTCCTCGAGCGCACCCTGTCCGGCGGCGTGGCGATCAACGACGTGATGCTGCAGGTCGCCGCACACGATGCGCCCTTCGGCGGTGTCGGCGCCTCGGGCATGGGGGTGTATCACGGGCGCGAGGGGTTCAACGAGTTCTGCCATCCGCGCACCGTGTATCGCAGCGGCTGGTGGGACCCGCGCAAGGCTTTGGGGCTGGTGCCGCCGTATTCGAAGAAGCTATACGGGCGCTTGTCGAAAGCGCTCAGGGTGTGACGCATCGCGGCCCCGTCTCGACGGGGCCGCGCCGTTTCAGAGCAGTGCGCCGATCGCGAACGGCAGCCCGACCAGTCCGGCCCAGCCGAGCCGTCCCCAGGTGGCGAGCGCGGCCGACTGATGATTCCACAGCCCGAGCGCGCCGAACGCGCCCATCGCGCCGGCGCCGTCGATCCAGAATCCAGCCAGCCCACCCAGGCCGAGCAGCCCGAGTGCGCGGATGCCCCCGCCTGCGCGTTCGCGCGCAACCGGTTTGCGCAGGCCTGCGAGTCCGGCCAGGCCGATAAGGCCGATCAGCCCCAGTAGCGGTACCACTTGCATCATGTTGCGGGTTCTCCGGGTGCGGAAGAAAAAAGGCCTGCTTTCGAGGGCAGGCCATCAAGGCTGAAACGGACGAGGGAGGTGGGTCAGGCGACCGCTTCAGGTTCGGTGTAGGGCGCGATGCCCTTGGGTACGTAGTATCCCTCGCACTGCTCGAGGTATTCGTTCTTCTTCGCGCGCGGGTTGTAGAACTGCTTGTACCAGATGCGCGCCTTCATGAACGGGCCGTCGCTCGGGATGAAAAGACCGTTTAGGCAGGGGCCCTTGTTGGTCCACACCTCGAAGTCCTGTGCGAAGGCGAGGCGGCTGGATTCCTGGAACTGGCGTGCGGCGATCGTGTCCGGCAGCGTTGCCACGGCATTGCCGCCCGGCGACTTGACCAGCAGTGCATGCCACACCTTGAGCGAGCCATCCTCGACCGGGGTGTGCGTGATCATCAGCACCGCGTCGTACAGGCCGGTGAGGTGGGAGATCAGCACGCCGGGGCCGTGGTACACGGTGATCGTGTGCAGGACGGGGCTGACGCCGTTTTCACCCACCAGCGTGCGGTGCGGGCCGCACTGGCGCTGGATGGCGTGGTGGCCCTTGAACTCGTTCTCGTAGCGCTGCACGGTCGAGCCGTGGATCGGGCTGAGATGGCCGTAGTCGCAGATGTTGTCGATCACTTCCTGCGGATGCTGCTGGAGCATGCCGAGGTGGTCGAACTTCCAGTGCACCCAGGCCGGGTCGTTCCATTCCTTGAGGCTGGGGTGGTCCCACTCGGGTTCGCCGCCCTCGGGGTCGTACCACACCCAGATCGCGCCAAGGCTCTCGACCACCGGCCAGGACTTGACGCTTGCTGCGGCCGGGATCGGGCCTTCGTGGTAGGGGATGTCGTTGCACTTGCCGTCGGCGCCGAAACGCCAGCCGTGGTAAGGGCAGCGGATGCCGTCACCGTCGACGTTGGAGCCGCCGCCGTCCAGCACCACGTAGGAGGTGTTGTTCGGCGCGGCGAGGTGGGTCTTCATGTGCGGGCAGTAGGCATCGAGCAGCACGACCTTGCCGGTCTCGCGGCCACGGTAGAGCGCGAAGTCCTGGCCGAAGAAGCGTACCGACAAGGGCTTGTGGGTATTGAGCTCGGCCGCTTCGGCGATCATGAACCAGCCGCGCGGAAAGGTGAATTCACCAAGGCGATAGTCTTTTGTCGTGGCCATGAGGCCCTCCTCCTCGTCAATGCGTGTTTTGGATTGGTCGCTCGGTGCCCATGCCACACCCTGCGATGCGACCCGATTCTGGTCGCGCCGGCAACGGGGCACATCCTCTGTTTGGACGATGGTCAAGGCCGGGGTGGCGTTGGTGGTAGCGGACGGGCATCGTCCTTTTGGACGTGTTGCCGGCACCCGCTGCCGCATAAGGTGCGGAGCGATAAGGACTAGAACGACCACGACAGTGGCCAACGGAGGCGACATGGCTGAACCCCGGAGCGCATCACGCGCACAGACCCCCCCGGTCGACGAACAGATCGAGTTTCCGCATGAGGCGCCGACGCCCGACGGCGCCGCCGTCACGCTCGCACCCGGCGTGCTGTGGGTGCGCATGCCGATGCCGATGCAGCTCGACCACATCAACGTGTATCTGCTGCGCGACGGCGACGGCTGGTTCATCGTCGATACCGGCCTCAACACCGAGCGCACCCGCGCGCTCTGGGACGAGGTCATGGCGCGGCATTTCGACGGGCTGCCGCTCAAGGGCGTGATTTGCACGCATTTCCATTACGACCACGCGGGGCTGTCGGCGTGGCTGACCGAGCGCCACGCCGTGCCGCTGTACATGACGCATGGCGAGTACTACACCATGCGCACCCTTGCCGGGCCGCCGCCCGAGCCCCTGCCCGGTTCCTTGCTGCAGTTCTACCTGCGCGCGGGCATGCCGCGCGAGCGTGTCGACGAGATGTTCGCCAAGCTGCGCCGCGACCCCTTCATGCCGCCTCAGCCGCGCGCCTTCAGCCGCCTGCGCGAGGCACAGGTGCTGACGATCGGCGGGCGCGCGTGGCGTGTGGTGATCGGCGAGGGGCACTCGCCCGAGCATGCCTGCCTGTACTGCGAGTCCGATCGTCTGCTGATCGCCGGCGACCAGTTGTTGCCGCGCATCACCTCCAACGTTCTGGTGACCGATATCGAGCCCGAGGCCAACCCGCTGCAGCTGTGGCTGGACTCGCTGGACCGCCTTGCCTGCCTGGCGCCCGGCACCCTGGTGCTGCCCTCCCACGAGCGCGTGTTCAGCGGGCTGCACCGCCGGGTGCACGAGCTGCAGGTGCATCATCAGGGGCAGTTCGATATCGTGCGGGACCACCTGCAGGCGTCGGGCGCGTCCACCGCGTTCGAGGCCAAGGCACGACTCTTTTCCCGTCCGCTCAGTGCCGTCGAGGACATGATGGCGCTGGGCGAGACCATTGCACACCTCTCCTGGCTGCGTTACGCCGGCCAGGTCCGACGGGTGCTGGACGATGACGGCATGTATCGCTTCAGCCTCGCGAACTGATCTTCAGGAGTGACCCATGTCCCAGCTTTCCGAACTTGCCCATAAGGTCCGCGCCCAACTGACGGCGCCCGGAGCGCCCTTCGAAGTCGTCGAAGAGGTGGTCCGTGGCCAGGCCTTCCGCGTCTATCGCAACGCCTTCCGCACGCTGCCCGAGCTGCTCGCCAGCGCGCGTGCACATGGCGACAAGCCCTTCATCGTCTATCAGGGCGAAACCTGGACCTTTGCGCGCTTCTTCGCCGAGGCCGACGCGCTCGCGGCGCAGATGCGCGAGTGGGGTCTGGGGCCGGGGGCGAGGGTCGCCATCGCCATGCGCAACCGGCCCGAATGGGGGGTGGCTTTTGTCGCTGCGGCGCTGATCGGCGCGGTACCGGCGCCGCTCAACAGCTTCGGCCTGGGAGAGGAGTTGCACGACGCGCTCGCCGATGTCGAGCCGCAGCTGTTCGTGTGCGACGTCGAGCGCCTCGAGCGCGTCGGTGGCGCTGTCCGTGTCGGCGGCTGCCGCGTGCTGTGTGTTGGCGATGGGGCCGTGCCTGCGGGCGTGGCGGCGTATGCCGAGCTGGCCGCGCGCGCCGCAACGCCTGCTGCGCTCCCCGCGCTGCAGCCCGACGACCCGGCCCTGATCCTGTTCACCTCGGGCGCCACCAGCCGCGCCAAGGGCGTGCTGTCCTCGCAGCGTGCGGTGTGCCAGGCCTTGTTCAACATCGACTTCATCGGCGCGCTGTCGGGCATGACCTCGCCCGAGGTGGTCGCCGCACTGATGGCGCGTGGCCTGCCGCCGACCACGCTGACCGCGGTGCCGCTCTTCCACGTCAGCGGCCTGCACGCCCAGCTGCTGACTTCGTTGCGCAACGGCCGGCGCCTGGTCTTCATGCCGCGCTGGGACCCGGAGAAGGCGATCGAGTTGATCCGCGCCGAGCGCATCACCCAGTTCAATGGTGCACCGTCGATGGTCATGCAGCTGCTTGCTCAGCCCGGCTTCGACGACCCCGCCGTCACCGGCAGCCTGGGCGGGCTGGGCTTCGGCGGCGCAGGCCTGCCGCAGCGCCTGATCGACGAGGTGATGCAGCGCAAGCCGAATTCGATGTCGGGCATCGGCTTCGGGCTGACCGAGACCAATGGCGTCGCCGCAGCGACCTCGGGCAGCCTGTTCGCGTACAAGCCGCGCAGCTCGGGCCTGACCTCGCCGATCATCGAAGTGCGGGTGGTGGATGCCGCTGGGCAGCCGCTGCCACAGGGCGAGCAGGGCGAGATCTGGCTGCGCGGCGTTACCGTCATGGACGGCTACTGGCGCAATCCGGAGGCGAGTGCAGCGGCCATGAGCGAAGGCTGGTTCCGCACCGGGGACGTCGGCTACCTGGACGAGGAGGACTTCCTCTTCGTCGTCGATCGCATCAAGGACGTGATCAACCGCTGCGGCGAGAAGATCGCCGCCGCCGAGGTCGAGTCCTGCCTGCTGCATCTGCCGGATGTCCTCGAGGCCGCGGTATTTGCCGTGCCGGACGAAGACACCGGCGAGGCTGTGGCCGCGGTGCTGTCGGTGCGCGAGGGCTCGGCCCTGGACGCCGAGGCCGTACGCGCCCACGTCGCTGCCCACCTGGCGGCCTACAAGGTGCCGGCGGTGGTGCAGGTGCGCAGCCAGGCGCTGCCGCGCAATCCGGCCGGAAAGCTGCTCAAGGGCCAACTGCGCGCGGCCTTCGTCGCTGCGCCCGAGCACTGAGTTATTTCCACTTCTGGACTTGATTTAGTCCCATCGGACGATGTGACGAGTGACCCAGCGGAAAAACAATGGCACCGGATGCAAAAGCAGCGCTTAGGGAAAACCGCCCTGCCTGCATCCGGTCAGCCGGATCAATCGGGACACTTAGAACGCCCACCAGGAAGGAGACGTAAATGATCAAGACCCGCATCTGGGTACCCGTCATGACGACGATCGCGTTGTCGATGACTGCGAGCAGTGCCATGGCCAAGGTCAGCGAGGCCGAAGCCGCCAAGTTGGGCAAGGAGCTGACCTGCGTGGGTGCCGAAGCCGCCGCGAATGCCGATGGCAGCATCCCCGCCTTCTCCGGCAAATGGCTGGGCAAGCCGCCGCACGTGGACTACACGCCGCACGTTGGTCAGCATCCGGTGGACGTGTACCCCGAGGACAAGCCGCTGTTCGAGATCACTGCGGCCAACTACGAGCAGTACGCCGACAAGCTGAGCGAAGGCCAGGTTGCGATGTTCAAGCGCTTCCCGGACACCTTCCGCATGCCGGTGTATCAGAGCCGTCGTGATTTCCGCTATCCGGACATCATCTGCGAGCTGGCCAAGAAGAACGCGCTCGAGGCCGAACTCATCGATGGCGGCCTGGGCTACACCGGCTACAAGGGCCCGGTCGGCTTCCCGATCCCGAAGGCGCCGCTGGAAGTCCTGGCCAACATGAACTTCCCTTACCGCGCGTTCACCGAGCACGTCGTTCGTGACATCGCGGACGTTTCCTCGAACGGCAGCATCACCTGGGGGCGCCAGGTCAACAAGAACCTCAACGTCGTCACTTCGCCGAGCGAACTGGGCAAGCCGATGGAGGGCCTGATGGCCTACTCGATCTCGGGCACGCTGCTGCCCGAGCGCGACCGCGGCAGCTTCACCGCCTCGCAGGAACCGGTCAACTTTGCGCGCGCCAAGCGTCTGGCCTGGCAGTACGACCCGGGCACCCGCCGCGTGCGTCAGCTGCCGACCTACGGCTTCGACTCTCCCATGGGTGGTACCAGCGGCAAGATGACCATCGACCAGGACCGCCTGATGAACGGCGACCCCAGCCGTTACGAGTGGACGCTGCATGGCAAGAAGGAGATGTACATCCCCGCCAACGCCTACCGCATCCATTCCAAGGACGTGAAGTACGCCGACCTGCTGACGAAGGGTCACGCCAAGCCCGACTACATGCGCTACGAGCTGCGTCGTGTCTGGGTGCTCGAAGGCAAGCTCAAGGAGGGTTTCCGCCACGCCTTTGGCAAGCGCGTGCTGTTCATCGACGAGGACACCTGGCAGGCCTCGGTGGGCGACTACTATGACCAGCGCGGCCAGCTCTGGCAGCACGCCTTCATCAACCACTTCTACGCCTTCGACCTCAACGCCTGGCAGGCCGGCACCGCCTTCTACCACGACCTCAACGCCGGAGCCTACGTTGGCTTCAACCTGATCCAGGAGCGTGACAAGGCGTGGGTGCTGAACGCCGGCGACCTGACCCCCGACATGTACACCCCCGCCGCGCTGCGTGCGATGGGCCAGTGAGCGATCCAAGCAAACGATAGGGAGCACGCAGCATGAAACTGCACAAGAAGATGAAGCCGGTCGCGCTCGCCGTGATCGGGATGGGTGTGATGGCACCGGCCATGGCCTTCGAGGCAATCCAGTTCGACAACGGCGCAGTGTTCGAGTCGCGCCTTACTTCGACCTACACTTTGTCGACCCGGCTTGAGAACCGAGCCCCGCTTTTGGCGAACAATGCGGGTGGCAACGACGGTAACAACAACTTCGACAAGGGGGCGCTGACGGCGAACCGCTTGAGCCTCTTGCTCGATACGCATTTCAAGAAGGGCAACTCGGGTTTCATCCTGTCGGCGAGCACCTTCTATGACAATGTCTATCACAGCCGCAACGACAACGATGGCACGTCCTTCCCCAACAAGCTGAGCGGCCCGGCCAACCAGTTCAGTAGCGAGGCCAAGCGCTATCACGGCGGCTACAGCCGCCTCCTCGATGCCTATGGCTACACCTCGTTCAATGTGGGTGAGCAGGGCCGGGCAACGGTGCGTCTCGGCAAGCACGTCGTGTCCTGGGGCGAGACCTTGTTCATCCCGGGCATCTCCGGTGTCCAAGGCCCCGCGGATGGCACCAAGGCCGGCATCCCCGGTACCGAGGTCAAGGACCAACTGCTGCCGGAAGACCAGATCTCTGCCCTGTACGAGGTCAACGAACGCCTGTCGCTGATGGCGCATGCGCAGTACGGCTGGCACAAGACCTTGGTGAATGCGCCAGGCTCGTTCATGAGTACTTCCGATGCCGTGGGGCCGGGTGCGGTGTGTCTGACCGCCGGGCCCGCCCCGTGTGGTGTGCCGCGACGGGCCGACGACAAGCCAGGCAAGACCGGACAATGGGGCGTGGGCGCCAAGTACCGCATCACGGACGAGACAGAGGTTGGCCTGATCTACCTCAACTACCATGATCGTGCGCCGATGGTGGATGTCGATTATCTGCTGTCCGACGGTAGCGGCTTTGGTTTCAACCATCGCTATTTCGAAGACGTGAAGATGCTCGGTGCCACGTTCTCGACCTCGTTTGGCATTGCGACCCTCGGTGGCGAGATCTCCTATCGAAAGGACGCGCCTGCCCTGGTCAGCACGCGGATGGGCGCGAGCGTGATCCCGACCGCTACGACGGCGGATGTTCTGCAGACAAACCTCAATACCTTCATCAACCTGGGACGGACTTTCCTGGCACCGCAGGCGAACTTCCTCGCGGAGATCGCTTACACCGACGTCCGTAATCCGGATGCGCGTCGTGTCCCCGGGGCAACGGGCGATACGTCGCAGACCTTTGCGCCGGGATTCGGTGTCGTCCCGGTGTCGACGCCTACGTCCGATGCGCTTAACTTCGGCAGCTACGGTCTTGCCTTCGCCTCGACCCTGAGCCTGACCTACCCGGGGATCATCGAGAACTGGGAGCTCGGTGTGCCGATCAGCTACTCGCGCCAGCTCAAGGGCCGAACGCTGCAAGGCAACCTGGGTATGGGTGAGGGCGACCACCGCCTGAGCGTGGGGGCGACGATGACCTATCGCCGCAACCTGCAGATCGGCCTGACCTACCTTGGTTACTTCGGCGAGGCCAGCCTGCACCCGGTCAAGAACCGGCAGCTGACCGACCGCGATCAGCTCTCGCTGGTGGTCAAGTACACCTTCTGATCAGCGCCTGTCGTCCTTAGTGCCCGCCGGTGCATCTTGCCCGGCGGGCATTTTTCGTTGACCCGGCGCGATGGCGGGCCATGCCACTGCAGAAAGGGCGCTGCCCGTCATGACCGGACCGTCAGGCAGTTCTCGCTCGGCGGCCATAGCAAGTACCATCCTGTCCCTTGCCAACGCTTGATATCGCATTCCTGCCAGAGACAGCTATATGAATTCCCTCCCCAAGTGCCCCCAATGCAGTTCCGAATACACCTATGAAGACCGTGAGGTGTTCGTCTGCCCCGAGTGCGCGCACGAGTGGCCCAAGGTGGCGGCTAGCGCGGCGGAGGAAGTGCGCGTCGTTCGCGATGCCGTCGGCAACATTCTCCAGGACGGCGACAGCGTCACCGTCATCAAGGACCTGAAGGTCAAGGGCTCGTCGACGGTGGTGAAGGTCGGCACCAAGGTCAAGAGCATTCGGCTCGTCGACGGCGATCACGACATCGACTGCAAGATCGACGGCATCGGCGCGATGGGGCTGAAGTCCGAGTTTGTAAAGAAGGCCTGATGGGGCTCGAACCAGCGACCGCCGTGCGCAAGGTACGGGATAGGTCGCTGGCTTCAGCGTCAGTGCGCGAGGCGGCGACGCCGACGGCAGGAACGCTGCTATCACCAAGCGCGCTTGGTTGATCGCATTGCCCCTGTCGGCGTCGACACCGCCTCGGAAGACTTCGGTGCAGGACCAGACGGAGGGCTCAGTTCGGTCATCAACGGCCGTTGGAGATCCGGCCAGGATTTCCCTCGCTGGATCGCCTTGGGTGACCGGTTTAGGGAGGCCAACTTGAACCCTGACTTGGCTCGACTCGGCCAGAAGCAGACACAGGGAGCAGTTTCCGAAACCGGCCGTTCGACGCGACGCCGATGGGTTCCGGGCATGGGCAGTGAATCCGCCAAGATTGTCAAGGGTCGCTCTACCTTTCGCTAGAGGGGCGGCAGTGCATCGAGAGGTGATCGGACGCCGGCACCGCCGACTTTCAGTACGTGCGTGTAGATCATCGTCGTCGAGACGTCGGAATGGCCGAGCAGATCCTGCACAGTTCGAATGTCGTAACCGCTACGGAGCAAGGCCGTTGCGAATGAGTGGCGCAGGGTATGCGGTGTAGCAGGCTTCGCGACACCTGCTTCTTCCACAGCACGTTTGAAGGCGCGCTGAAAGGTCTGGTCATACATATGATGGCGACGCACGACACCGCTCCTTGGGTCGGTCGAATGCGTGTGCTGCGCAAAGACCCAGAACCACGGCCAAGAATGCCCGGCGCGCGGATACTTCCGCTCAAGGGCGTCGGGAAGCGCAACGCCGCTGCGGCCCTCGGCCTGGTCCTTCAGCCACCATGCCCGGGCACGCGCCAGCTGCTCGCGCAGGCCGGGCACCAAGCTCTCGGGCAAACATCAATGCCCGATCCTTGGAGCCCTTGCCCTCCCGCACGATGATCGTGCCGTGATCGAAATCCAGATCCTTGACCCGCAGTTGCAAACCCTCGCTGATCCGCATGCCCGTTCCATACAGAAGCTGGGCGAACAAACGATGCTCCCCTTCCAGAAAACCGAGGATGCGAACCACCTCATCCGGGGTCAGCACGACCGGTAAGCGCCGCGACGGCCGAGGTCTTCCGATCTCCTGAAGCCAAGGCAGATCCACACACAGCACCTTGCCGTAGAAGAACAGCAAGGCCGCCAATGCCTGCCGATGCGTGGATGCCGAAACCTTACGCTCGTTCGCCAGCCAGGACAGGAATGCCTCGACTTCGCTGCTGCCCAAGGTTGTCGGGTGACGCACACCGTGGAAACGGATGAAGGCACGAACCCAGTGGACATAAGCCTGTTCGGTTCGTAAGCTGTAATGCAAGTAGCGTATGCGCTCACGCAACTGGTCCAGAACCTTGACCGAACGCAGCGGCGGTAACGGTGCAGTGCTGGTTTTCATGGCTTGTTATGACTGTTTTTTTGTACAGTCTATGCCTCGGACATCCAAGCAGCAAGCGTGTTACGCCGTGGGTCGATGTTTGATGTTATGGAGCAGCAACGATGTTACGCAGCAGGGCAGTCGCCCTAAAACAAAGTTAGCCATTCCCATGACGTCATCACATATTCGATCTGTCGTAGAAAGCTTCTACGCTGACATCTGGAACCGACACGACAAGTCGAAGATTCCAGTCTTGCTTTCTGAGGGCTTCACTTTTCGTGGCTCGCTCGGTCAGGCCAAGGTTGGCCACGAAGGTTTTGGGGCATACGTCGATTTTGTGCACTCCGCCCTAGCCAGCTATCGCTGCGACATACTTGATCTCGTTGTCGAGGATTCAAAGGCGTTCGCGCGCATGCGATTTTCCGGCATCCATCAGGGCGAGTTCTTCGGCTACCAGCCAACGAGCAAACCCGTTGAGTGGCTGGGGGCTGCTCTCTTTTCGTTCGATGGTGAGAAAGTCACTGACTTGTGGGTTCTTGGGGATGTTCACGGCTTGCTCCAATTGCTCGAAAGGAATGCAAATGGCTAACCCATCGTTCCACCGGACGCTGCGCGATAAAGCCGCGCACCGCCGGTGAATTCAGACGTTAAGCGAGAAAAGGGGCTTTCGTGGTATTCAAGGTCATAGTCGGTGCGATTGAGATCGCGGTTTTGGTGGCATGTGCGTATTTTGGATACCAATGGGCCATCCATCCCGACGAGACCTACGAGCCCTGGCTGTTCCTGGGTGGTCTTGTCTTTGTTGCGCTTGAGATCGTTCGTCGGTACGAGATTCACCTAATCAAGCGAGAAGGGAAAAATCTAACGCCGGGGGAACTGGTTAAGCATTCGGAGGAGTTGCGGAAGCAGTTTCAAGAAGAAATCTACAAGTGTCGTGCAGAGAAACTTCGAAAAGATGTAATCATTCGTCATGTAAATCGGATGGATTCCTACCCTGAAACAGACGATAATGGTAAGGGAATATCACCGTGGTTTCGTGCAGGTCTTCTAGACACATATCACAAAGGCATAATGGTGGGGCTAAGGTTCGGTACGCTATCCGAAGGCCCCGATGGGTGGCGTTTCACGAATTACAAAGAGAACGAAGAAGGCGATATCAAAGTCTATATGGTCGGCAAGATCCCTTACGAAAACATTGAGGGGGTCAATTTCGATGGCGATGAATACTACTATTTTCCGCATATTTTCTGTCACTTCGCCAATAAGGGAGAACCGTACGAAGAAATCGTGTTCTGCGAAGAAATCGATATGGGCAATGGCCACCCGTATTACAAAGAGATCGCAAAGTACGATGAGGTACGAGAAAACAGCCGGAGTTGGGGTGGTGAGTATTTCGCTTAACAAGGCGGTCAAGCCGTTCGCCTGCGGCTCACTCGGACGCTCAGCACTCCGCGTCTGCTCGGGCATGGCTTCGCCATTGTTGCCCGATCAGTCGCTCCATACTGAGCGCCGCTTACCTTGGCGTTATGCGTAGATGGCGATGGATGACGAATTTCTGACAGTATCTCCTCCGATCTATATGGTCGGAATGAAGATCGGATGTTGGAAGTGCGGGGAAAGGATGCCGGTGGTGGCACTTTTGGCGCCGACTGTTGAGGGTATAGATGAGGTTTGTGTCCTTTCAGATGTTGTTGCTCTCCCGGGCGGCATACTGAGCTACGTACAAAAACGAGTGCCAACGTTCCAGTTTAGGTACTCTAAGACAGTTAAAGCTAAGTACTTTGCCAATATCTGCCCCAATTGCGGAATGTTGTCCGGTGACTTCTTTCTGCATTCAGAACCAGGGGCGCCGTTTTTTCCGACGTGCGAAGACGAAGCTCGGCTCCTTTATCTCACAGAGGTCCCGGTGCAGGGTCCAGTGTGCATTCGGGCTGGTTTTCACGTTGGAACGGGCGAGTTGATCCTGGATCATGCGAAACGAATCGCATAACAAGCGGTCAGGCACCCGGGAAGGCGGCCGCTTTCCCGGGTGCCTGACCGCGCCGTTGAACGACAGCTTTCCCCAAAGCTCTCTAGCGGCTTTGGGGCGGGTCGAGACGCTCGGGGATGGTGGGCCGGGTCGCATCACTGGTGAGGGTCTCAGTCCGACCAGAAGAAGTCACTCATCGCTCCGCGATGCCGAGCCAATTTGCTATCAGATTCTTTAGAATGCCCGGCTCGTAGCGCTACAGCACTCAATTGCATCGCAACTGCCAGCGTTGGCTTTCCTCCTTCACCCGTAAGGTAAAAATTGAAAAACCGTCTGTCTACTGTCCTTCTGACAGCCGCTGTCTTTGGTCTGAGCTCGGCTGTCAATGCTGCTGAGGTTTCCGATGCTGAAGCAATGAAAGCCATCTCTGCAATCGTGCTGCCTGCCATGGAAAAGAACCAGATTCCTGGTATGGCCGTGGCATTGGTCTTGGGGGAGAAGACGTATGTCTTTAACTATGGCGTGTCAGATGTTGAGAAACAAACACCAGTAACTGACGAGACGATTTTTGAGATTGGCTCTATCAGCAAGACCTTCACAGCCACTCTGGCGACGCACGCAGAAGCCACTGGGAAGCTGAAGCTGACCGATACCGCAGCAAGTTACTTACCGGAGTTGGCTGGCACGGACTTCGGCAACTTGCAGCTTTTCCATCTTGGAACGCACACCCCAGGGCAATCGCACCTTCATGTCATAACCCCAAGCAACTCGGCACGAAATTCGTCGATAGTCGCCGCCAGCATGCGCTTGGACTTGATGCTCGCCTTGCGCGTCGTGTTGAGCCGCAGCAGGTTCATCACAATGTGGCGAACGATGGCCAGGTTGTTGGCGGCATAGCCGCTGCGCACCCGTGACTGATCCTCGTTGAACTGCACGTCCAGACACCAGTGAAGCCGATTCTCCACCTCCCAGTGACTGCGTACGGCCCGAGCGATGCGCTCGGCGTCGGCGGGCAGGCTGCTGATGTAGAAGACGCGCTCGGTGCTGGTGTGATCGCCCACGGTGCGAATGCGCTCGACCACCGCGAAGCTTGCCAGATCCTGCCAGTCCTCGGACTTGTAGAGGCGATCGATCGCGGCGTAGGCGCGGCATCGGCGGATCTCGATGCGACCGTGGTCCTTGATCGTGGTCTCATGGGTCGAGCTCGGCGTCAGCGGCCCTCGCGGATCGATGTCGGCAAACAGGATCGAATCGTGCAGGTTCGGATGGTTCTCCTTCACACACAGCACGTAATGCGCGCCGCGCTCGCGGATCGTGCGGGCGATCTTTGTCTGGGTGCCCATCGCGTCGATCGTCACCACGCAGCCCTCGATCGCCAACTTGGCAAGCAGTTCGGGAATCGCGGTGATCTCGTTCGACTTCTCGGCGGTCGCCGTCTGGCCCAGCACGACGCCCATGCCGGCCGCAAACGCGCTCACCAGGTGCAACGGACTGGCGTCAGTCTTGCTCTTGCCGCCCGAGCGCCGGCTCGTCTTGCCGTCGATCGCCACGACCGTATCCCCGGCCAGCGCCGGCACCACCATGCCCACCCAGCGCCGGAACGCGGACTCGAACTCGTCGGGCGCGATCAGGCCGAACACGCGTCCGATCGTGTCGTGAGACGGGATGCCATGCTCAAGCTTCATGAAGCCTCGCAACCAGTCGATCTTGGCCTCGGCCCACAACTCGATGTCGACGAAGTCGTCGACACCCGAGAGCACCGCGCACACCGCCACCGTCAGCAACTCGGCCAGGACGTGGCGCGCATGCCGCGCGCTGCGCGGGTCGGAAATCGAGACGAACACCTGCGTCAGCGGCATGACGTTTCCTGCCTTCATGGGATACCCAAAAAGGTAGGAAACTACACAACTTATGACAATGTGAACAGGAGTCTCGCAAGGTCATGAAAGTAAAAGCGTTATTGCATTTGCTTATGCGAAGTCGGTGCGATTGCCCTGACGCACACCCTTGGCGGCATTCCTCTGCAGGTGCCTGATGAGGTCCAAACTCGGGAGCAGTTTCTGGAATACTTCCGCACCTGGAAGCCTGCATTCAGAGCCGGCACGATGCGTACTTATGCAAACCCGAGCATCGGTGCTTTAGGGTGGATCACGGCGAAAAGTCTGGGGCAAGATTTCTGCACCGCCATGACTCAAGCCATTTTCCAGCCCCTTGGTCTCACGAACACTTATCTGAGCGTCCCTGCACAGAAGATGTCCAGCTACGCTTGGGGCTACAACAAGGATAAGAAGCCTGTGCGTGTCAATCCAGGTATGTTGGACAGTGAAGCGTACGGCATCAAAACCACGGCTTCTGACCTGAGCACCTTTTTGAAGGCCAACATGGGCATGTTGCCCTTGGATAGCATGCTGCAAGCGGCTTTAAACAATACCCGCAAGCGCTATTTCAGCGTAGGCCAGATGACTCAAGGCCTCATCTGGGAGGAATACGCGATGCCTGTTGACTTGCCTACGCTGCAAGAAGGCAATGCTCCCAAGCTTATCCTGAATCCGACCCCAGTAAGCGCTAAGGTTCCTGCAGCCACACCTGAAAGCAATGTGTGGGTTAACAAGACTGGTGCCACCAACGGCTTCGGTGCTTACGTTGCGTTTGTGCCTGAAGAGCGCTTTGGGGTTGTCTTGCTGGCCAATAAGAACTACCCCAATGCCGAAAGGGTGGAAATTGCCCTCAAGATCTATAGCAATCTAGCCGGAAGGCAATGACAGCCTGGGTCCGCAGGACTCGTTGGCGAGCGGCAGTTTGCCGGAAGCGAACCTCAAACGGCGGCTTTCCTCCGACGAGTCGGGTGAGGTGTCGTTCGCAACCCGACCCACAAGGGACAGATGCCCTGTTCATCACTCTTGGCGGCTGAGCAATTGGAAACCTGCTGCGCGAGATCCTAGGGTGGCTGTTAATCTGGGGCAGCCATGTAATCAAGCGCACTTCGGTGTTGCTGCTGTCCATTCACGACAGATGCGAATGGTTTGCTCGGTGGCGAGCGGCTCGCGAGTGAGTCCGCAGCGTGCGCCGCCTTCCTCTTTCAGAAAGTGAGCGCATTGATGGCATAGGCCGAAGGCACGCTGTCCATTCACGCGCTGCATGGCTGAAAGCAGTTTGCGTAGCGTGCTCTCGAGTGCATCGGCCTCACCCGTTCGTTCGCAGAGCAACTGCTCCACACGCTCTACCCAACTATCCCTCAAGACAGACTCGCCTGCGGGGGTCAATTTCAGGTGCACGCGCTTGCCGTGTCGCGCGTCCGGCTCCTTGGTCAGCAATCCCTTGCGTTCAAGCACCGCGAGCGTCTGCGAGACCGTCCCGCGGGTGATGCCGAAATACTCCGCAATGGCGATGGGCAGGTCGCTGTAGCGATTGGCCAGCTTGAGGTAGTGCAAGACCTGAATGTGGATCGGCAGCAGGCCGTGGCGCGTCGCTTCGTCGCGGACGGACTGCTGCACGAGTGCCCCCAGGCGCTCGAGCAGGAGAGAGGTCTGATTCATGCTTGTAATGTATCGCCTCGATGCATTTCTTGACAAGCAGGATGTGGTCACTCTAATCTGCATTATGCATCGCCTCGATGCATGTGACCGATAGCCCTGAGGAGTCAATCATGAGCGAAGCCGTGTTCTTCCATGCTGGTTGTCCAGTGTGTGTATCCGCCGAGCAGCACTTCATTCAGGCGCTCGATCCGACGCGATACGCGGTAGAGGTCGTCGATCTGGGCAAGCAGAAGAATCGTATTGCTCAGGCCGAGCGCTACGGCGTGGTGTCGGTGCCCGCGCTGGTCATCGACGGGCAGCCGTTCCACATCAACTTTGGCGCTGCGCTGGCCGATCTGAAATAGGGGGGTATCCAAGATGAAACGCATCCTGAGCTTTCTATCTTCGATGGCGCTCGTTCTGCCGGCTATCTCGGCCGAACCGCTCGTGCCATACCCGGAGGAGTATCGCGGCTGGCATCACGTCAAGACCATGGTTATCGACGAAGGCCATCCGCTCTATGAGGCCTTCGGCGGCATCCATCACATTTACGCGAACCCGAAAGCCGTGGCCGGCTACCAGTCCGGGACGTTCCCGGATGGTGCCGTCATCGTGTTCGATCTTCTGGAAGCGATACCAGCCGACAATGCCGTCACGGAGGGGACGCGAAAGGTCGTCGGTGTGATGCATCGGGACGCGAGGGAATATGGGGCGACAGGCGGCTGGGGGTTCGAGGGCTTTGGCGGTGGCGACCGAGCAAATCGGGTCGTGGGGGGCAATGCAGCCAGCGCCTGCTTCGCTTGCCACGAGCCGCAGAAGGACCACGACTACGTGTTCAGTCGCCTACGGGATTGAAATGCCATGTAGAGGAAAGCTCCGATGGCACCCCGGTGTCTGGCAGAGGTCTGGCGCGTACCGCAGGGCCAGCGCGACATTCCCGCTGGATGCAGGGCGCTGACGCTTTCGCTGAAGCAATCTCCCGGCAGGCGCGCGCGGTGCCTGCCGGGAGTACGACGTCAGGCGGTGGCGGGGGTGCCGAGCGCGCGCTGGGCGACCTCCTTGGCCCAGACGTAGTTCGCCTTGCCTGCGGCCGAGCGCATCACCTCGGGCACGGTCACGATCTCCTTGGGCACCTTGTAGCCGGCCAGGTGGGCATGGCACAGCGCCTTCAGCGCATCCAGGTCGAGCGACATTCCGGGCCGCACCGACACCACCGCGGTCACCTTCTGGCCCCAGCGCGGGTCGGGCAGGCCGACGACGACGGCGTCGAGGATCTGCGGGCTCATGCGCAGCGTCTCCTCCACCTCCTCCGGAAAGACCTTCTCGCCGCCGGTGTTGATGCAGTTGTTGCCGCGCCCGAAGACGATGATCGCACCGTCGTCGGCGAGCTTGGCGGCGTCGCCGGTGATCGCGTAGCGGGTGCCGTCGATGGTGACGAAGGTCTCGGCAGTCTTGACCGGGTCGCGGTAGTAGCCCAGGGGCAGGTAGCCGCTGCGGGCGAGGATGCCGGACTCGCCGGCAGCGGCGATGCGCTTGCCGTCGACGACGACCTTGAGGTCGGGGCGGGCGGCGATCTTGATCATGCCGCCCTCGATCGGCTTGGCGCCCATGCCGAGCTGGCCGCCCTCGGACGAGCCGATGCCGTCGCTGAAGTACACGTTGGCGGGCAGGAAGGGCTTGAGCGCCTCCTTGATGTGGGCCGACATCACGGCGCCGCCGTTGCCGAACAGGAACAGGGTGGACAGGTCCCAGCGCCCGGGGTGGGCCTTGAGGGCGTCGAGGATGGGCAGCGCCATGGCGTCGCCGACGAGGGTGATGCCGTTGAGCTTCTGTGTCGCGGCGATGTCGAGCACGTGCTCTGCATTGAAGTGGTGCTGGTCGTTGAGCACCACGGTATGGCCGGCGAACAGTGACACCATGGTTGCCCAGTGCGCGGCGCCGTGCATCAGCGGGGCGACCGGCATGAAGCGCATCGGATGCGCCTTGCGGATGCGGTCGGCGAGCTCTTCGGGGGTCTTGACCGGGCCGTCGGCGGGGGCGTAGAAGCCGCCGCCACCCAGGCTGCCGAAGAAGAGATCCTTGTGCGGCCACATCACGCCCTTGGGCTTGCCGGTAGTGCCGCCGGTGTAGAGCAGCGAGAGGTCGTCGTCGCTGCAGCGGATGCCCTGCAAGGCGCGGGTGTCATCGAGCAGCGCGTTCTCGTAGGCGACGGCGCCGGCGAGCGCCGGCGTGCCGCCGCCGGTGCGCACCTTCACGGTCAGGCCCGGTGCGGCGTCGAGCACCTCGGTCACGGCGGGTTCAAGTTCGGCGCTGTAGAACAAGGCCTTGATGCCGGCGTTGTCGTAGATGTAGCGCAGCTCGTCGGCGACGTAGCGGTAGTTGATGTTGGCCGGTACTGCGCGCACACGGCAGGCGGCGAGGAAGGCCTCGAGGTACTCCGGCGAGTTGTACATCTGCAGGCCGACGACGTCGCCCTGGCCGATGCCCTGGGCGTGCAGCCAGGCGGCGAGCTGGTCAACGCGTTCGGCCATCTCGCGGTAGCTGCGGCGGTTGTGGCCGATGATGAGCGCGTCGCGCTCGGGTACGGTCTCGGCGGTGATCGCGAACAGGTCCGCGAGGCTGAAGCTGCGTGGATTCATGATGTCTCCGTCGTGTGGTTGTCGTGTGATCGTCCCGACTGGCATGACCATGCGCGGGACGGCGGCGGGTTCAGATCGCGCCGGCGGCCCTGAGCGCCGCGATGGCGTCCTCGCCGTGACCGAGTTCGCGCAGCACCGTCTCGCTGTGTTCGCCGACCGCGGGCGGCGGGCGGTCGAGCGAGAAGGCGTAGTCGCTCATCTTCACCGGGAAGGCGAAGTAGGGTGCGCTGCCGCCGTCGGGCAGCGGCGTGTCCACCGTCATGGCGCGCGCGGCGGTGAGGGGGTGGGCGAGCACCTCGTCGATGCGCAGCACCGGGCTCACGCAGGCGTCCACGCCGGCCAGCGCTGCGGTCCATTCCGCCAGGGTGCGCGCCTTGATGATCTGTGCGACCTGGGTTTTCACCGCTGCGCCGGATTTGCCTGCCGCCCAGCCGCTCTTGCTCAGCTCCGGGCAACCGGCGGCGGCGCAGAAGGCCTGCCAGAATTTCGGTTCGAGCGCGCCGACCGCCAGATGGCGGCCATCGGCGGTCTCGTAGGTGCCGTAGCAGGGCAGGCCGCCGGACAAGGTGTCGTGGCCGGCGGGAACCGGCTGCTTCCAGGTGTGCAGGCTGGCGAGCGGCTGGACGTTGAGCGCCATCGCGCAGTCGGTCATCGACACGTCGATGAAGCGGCCCTGGCCGCTGCGCTGGGCGTCGAAGAGGGCGGCGAGGACTGTCATCGCCGCCGACAGCGCGCCGCCGGCAAGGTCGGCGATCGGGAAGTTGCCCGGATGCGGCTTGCCGCCCGGTGCGGCGCTCTGTTCCAGGATGCCGGCGTAGCTCTGGTAGTTGATGTCGTGGCCGCCGAGCTCGGCGAGCGGGCCGTCCTGGCCGTAGCCGCTGATCGCGCAGTACACCAGCTTCGGGTTGATCGCCTTGAGGTTGTCATAGCCGATGCCGAGCCGGCTCATCACGCCGGGGCGGAAGCCCTCGACCACGACGTCGGCGTCCTTGGCCAACGAATGGATGATCTCGCGCGCGCCGTCGGCGCGCAGGTTGATCGCCAGCGAGCGCTTGTTGCGGTTCACCGCCAGGAAGAAGTGCGAAATCGGTGTGCCGGCCGGGCCACGCCCGGCTTCGCCGCCGGGCGGCTCGATCTTGATCACGTCGGCGCCCATGTCGGCCAGGTGCAGGGTGCACATCGGCCCGGGCAGGAGCTGGGTGAAGTCGAGCACCTTCACGCCGCTGAGGGGTTTGCTTGCCATCGTACGGTCTCCTCCGTGCGGCGCTTCAGGCGCTTTCCAGGTCGCGGAACGGAACCTTGCGGTCGCTGCGGATCTCGCCGGGCAGGCCAAGCACGCGTTCTGCGATCACGTTCTTCAGGATCTCGTCGGTGCCGCCGGCGATGCGCGCACCGGGCGAGCCCAGCCACAGGCGCTGCATGTAGCGCCAATCCCCGCCGAGGGCCTCGAAGCCGAGCAGGCCCTCGGGGCCGGCGAGCTCGATCGCGAAGGCGGCGATGTCCTGCATCGTCTTGGCGGCGACCAGCTTGGTGATGGCCATTTCGGGGCCGGGCGCCTTGCCCTTCGAGATCGCGGTGAGGCCGCGGGCGATGACCAGCTCCACGCCTTTCTGCTGCAGGTAGGCGTCGGCAATGCGGGCGCGCACGCGGTCGTCCTCGATCGCCGGGCGCTCGTCCCATGCGCACTGCTGCGCCAGCGCGATGAGGTGGGCGTGGAGGTCGGTAGGCAGGTTGCCGCCGACCGACAGGCGCTCCTGCATCAGCGTGCTCAGCATCACCTTCCAGCCGCCGCATTCGGGACCGAGGCGGTAGCTGTCGGGGATGCGTACGTCGGTGAAGAAGACCTCGTTGAACTCCGCGTCGCCCGACATCTGGTGGATGGGGCGCACTTCGACGCCGGGGGCCTTCATGTCGACGATGAACATGGTCAGGCCCTCCTGCTTGGGCTTGTCCCAGTCGCTGCGGGTGAGCAGGATGCCGTAGTCGCAGAAGTGCGCGCCCGAGGTCCACACCTTCTGGCCGTTGATGATCCAGTCGTCGCCGTCGCGCACTGCGCGCGTGCGTACGCCGCCGGTGTCGGAGCCGGCGCCGGGCTCGGAGAAGAGCTGGCACCAGATCTCCTCGCCGGCGAGGCCGGGACGCAGGAAGCGGGCCTTGAGCTCGGGCGCGGCCCAGGTCATCACCGTGGGCAGGCCCATGCCGATGCTGACCTCGAAGATCATGCCCGGCACCAGGTAGGCCGCTTCTTCCTGCTGGTAGATCACCTGCTGCATGGCCGTGCCGCCGCGGCCGCCGGCCGCCTTCGGCCAGGTGATCGCGGCATAGCCGGCGGCGGCCTTCTTTGCCTGCCAGGCCTTGGCGGCGGCGAGCTTGGCCGCATCGTCCAGGCCTTCGCCGAAGACCTCGTCGGGGCGGGTTCGCTTCTGGCCGTTGGCTTCCAGCCAGGCGCGCACTTCGGCGCGGAAGGCGGCTTCTTCGGGGGTGTCTCTGAAGTCCATGTGGGCGTGTTCCGCTTACGCGGCCTCCTTGATGAGTTCGTCGGCCAGGCGTGCGCGCCAGGCGTGTTCGCTGCCGATGATCTGACCGAGATGACGGGCGCGGCGATAGTGGAGGTGACAGTCCATCTCCCAGGTGAAGCCGATGCCGCCGTGCAGCTCGATGCCTTCCTCGGCGGCGACGGTGTAGGCGCGGGTGGCGGCCACGCGCGCGGCTGCGGCCGCCCTGGGCAGTTCGGGGGCGTCCGAGGACAGTGCCCAGGCGCCGTAGTAGGCGTGCACCCGGGCCAGCTCGATGGCGGTGTAGATCTCGGCCATCTTGTGCTTCATGGCCTGGAAGCTGCCGATCTGGCGGCCGAAGGCCTTGCGCTCGAGCGAGTAGTCGCGTGTCGCCTCGAGGATGCAGGTGGCGCCGCCGACCTGCTCGAAGGCGAGCAGCACCGCAGCGCCGTCGAGCACGCGGCTGGCGACGGCTGCGCAATTGGCGCCCGCCAGGCGCTCGGCCGGGGTGCGATCGAAACGGAGCTCGGCGAGCGGGCGGGTGGGGTCGAGCGAGGGAAGCGGGTTGCGGCTGACGCCGGTTCCCGCGAGCTCGACCAGCACCAGGTCATCGCCGACGCGCAGCACCGCCAGCCCGGCGATGCCGCCGTCGACCAGCGCCGGGCTGGCGCCAGTGAGCGTTTGTCCGTCGAAGGCGAGCGGGGCGGCGGGGCGGTAGCGTTCGCGGCTGCCCAGTGCGGCGGTGGCGACCACTTCGCCGCTGGCAATCTTCGGCAGCCAGTGCTGCTTTTGCGCCTCGCTGCCGGCGCGCTGGATCGCTTCGGCGGCGAGGTAGAAGCTCGAGGCCAGGGGGACGGCGGCGAGGTGGCGGCCGGCTTCCTCGGCGACCAGGCATAGCGCCAGGTAGCCGAGCCCGGCGCCGCCGTACTGCTCGGGGATCGCGGCGGCGGCCGCGCCCATTTCGATCAGGTTATGCCATACGGCCTCGGCATGGCTGGCCCGGCCCTCCAGCACCTCGCGTACCGCTTGCGAGGTGCTGGTCTCGGCCAGCATGGTGCGCACTGCGTCCTGCAGCAGGCGCTGGTCGTCGGAAAAGTCGAAATTCACGCAGAGACTCCTTGGGACTGCGCCGCCAGCTCCGGAGGAGGTGGCGGCGGGGTTCGTGGCGGTGAGGCGGGCGGGTCAGCGCACGGCTGCGGGCGGTGTGACGCGACGGGCGCCGTAGAAGGTCCTGCCCTCGGCCGCCATGTCGCGCAGCAGCTGCGGCGCCGCGTACTGCGCGCCGTAGCGTGCGGCGAGGCGGTCGCATTCGGCGACGACCTTGTCGATGCCGATCGTGTCCATCATCGAGAACGGGCCGCCGAGGTAGGCGGGGAAGCCGACGCCGAGGATGGAGCCGACGTCGCCGTCGGCGGGATCGATCAGCACGCCCTCGGCCATCGCCTTGGCGGCATCGACGAGCTGGGCGTAGAGCATGCGCGCCTTCACCTCATCGACGGTCGGCTGCTCGGCGAGCGGCGGGAACAGTTCGGCGAGGCCCGGCCACAGCTTCTTGCTGCCGTCCGCGGCGTATTCGAAGAAGCCCTTGCCGTTCTTGCGCCCGTGGCGGCCGAGTTCGCCGACCAGCTTCTCGACCAGGCGGAAGGTGGGCGTCGGCTTGAAGGCGTCGCCCTCGTCCTTCTTGCGCTGCTGGCTGGCGTGGTAGGCGGTGTCCAGGCCGATCTCGTCGGAGACGGTGAGCGGGCCGACCGGAATGCCGGCCATCTTCGCTGCGTTCTCGATCAGCGCCGGATTCACGCCTTCGGTGACCATCGCCAGGCTCTCGTTGATGTAGGCGCCGATGAAGCGGCTGGTGAAGAAGCCGGGGCCGTCGTTGACCACGATCGGCGTCTTCTTCATCGCCTGCACGAGGTCGAGCGCGCGCGCCAGGGTCTCGGGCGAGGTCTTGCGGCCGCGGATGATCTCGACCAGCGGCATGCGCTCGACCGGCGAGAAGAAGTGCATGCCGATGAAGTTCTCCGGGTGGGCGCCGGCTTCGGCCAGCTCGCTGATCGGCAGCGCCGAGGTGTTGGAGGCGATCACCGCATGCGCCGGCAGCACGGCGTCGAGCTTGCGCGTGATCTCGGCCTTGATGCCGCGGTCCTCGAACACCGCCTCCACCACCAGCTCCACGTCGGCCAGCCCGGCGTAGTCGGTGGTGGGGTGGATGCGGGCGAGGATGGCGTCGGCCTTGTCCTGCGTCATGCGGCCCTTGGCGATGTCCTTCTCCAGGCGCTTGGCGGAGTAGGCCTTGCCCTTGTCGGCAGCGGCCTGGTCGCGGTCGATCAGCACCGTCTCGATGCCGAGCTTGGCGCAGTGGTAGGCGATGCCCGCGCCCATCAGGCCGGCGCCGACCACGCCGATCTTGCGGAAGGTCGTCTTCGGCACGCCTTCGGGGCGGTGCATCAGCTTGTCCGCCTTGCCCTTGTTGATGAAGAGCGTGCGGATCATGTTGCGCGACACCGGGTCGAGCTGGAGCAGGGTGAAGTACTTGGCCTCGACGTCCAGCGCCTTGTCCATCGGCAGCTGCGGGCCTTCGTACAGGCAGGACAGGATGGCCTTGGGGGCGGGCAGGTTGTGGAAGGTCTTGGCCTGCAGCATGGCGTTGCTCACCACCAGCATCTGCGCCACGGCGGGTGAGGACGGGCCGGCGCCGCCGGGGATCTTGAAGCCCTTCTTGTCCCACGGCTGCACCGGGTCGCCTTCCTCGACGAGCCAGCGCTTCGCCTCGGCGAGCAACTGGTCGGCGGGCACGACCTTGTGCACCAGCCCCATCTTCAGCGCCTTCTCGGCCGACAGCGCCTGGCCTTCCATGACCACCGGCATCGCCGCCTGGATGCCGACCAGGCGCGAAACGCGCTGGGTGCCGCCGCCGCCGGGCAGCAGGCCGACCTGCACTTCGGGCAGGCCGAGCTGGATACCGCGGGCGTCCGACACCACGCGGTAGTGGCAGGCGAGCGCGATCTCGGTGCCGCCGCCCAGTGCCGTGCCGTTGATGGCGCAGGCCACTGGCTTGCCGCAGGTTTCCATGCGGCGCAGCAGCTTCGACAGCGAGGCGTTCATCTTCAGGCGCTCGGCCACTGGGGTGTCGTCCACCTTGTCCAGGTTGGCTTCCATGACCTTGAGGTCGGCGCCGGCGGCGAACACGGGTTTGCCCGAGGTGAAGATGGCGCCCTTGATGCTGTCGTCGGTGGCGAGGCGCTCGATCGCGGCGGCGATCTCGTCCATGAACTTCATGTCCATGGTGTTCATGTTGCTGTCGGTACGGTCGAAGAGCAGGGTGGCGATGCCGTCGGCGTCCACCGAGATGTGGATGACTTCAGTCATGACTGTCGATTCCTTGATGTGGTCCGGTGGCGCTCAGACGAGCTCGATGATGGTGGCCGTGCCCATGCCGGCGGCCTCGCACAGCGTGACCAGGCCGGTGCCGACCTGGCGGCGCTCCATCTCGTCGAGCAGGGTGCCGAGGATCATGGCGCCGGTGGCGCCCAGCGGATGTCCCATGGCAATGGCGCCGCCATTGACGTTAATGCGGTCGTGCGGCACGTTGAGCCGCTCCATCAGGCACAGCACGACCGAGGAGAAGGCCTCGTTGAGCTCCCACAGGCCGATGTCGGCGGCGGTCATGCCGGCCTTCTTCAGTGCCTTCTGCGCGGCGTAGCTCGGGGCGTCGAGCATCAGCGTGGGCTCCGAGCCGACGGTGGCGACCGAGCGGATGCGTGCGCGCGGCTTGAGGCCGGCGCGCTTGCCTGCGTCGGCATTGCCCACCAGCACGGCGGCGGCGCCATCGACGATGCCCGAGCTGTTGCCGGCGTGGTGCATGTGGTCGATGGCCTCCAACTGCGGGTACTTGAGCAGCGCCACGCCGTCGAAGCCGTACTGGGTGCCCATCTCGAGGAAGGAGGGCTTGAGGGCGGCGAGCGATTCCAGCGTGGTCTCGGGGCGGATCGCCTCGTCCTTCGCCAGCACCGGCAGGCCGAGCACGTCCTTCACCGCGACCACCGAGCGCTCGAACCAGCCATTGGCCCAGGCCTGGGCGGCGCGGCGCTGGCTCTCCACCGCATAGGCGTCGCACTGTTCGCGGGTGAAGCCATGCAGGGAGGCGAGCAGGTCGGCGCTGACGCCCTGCATGGTGAAATACATCTTGAAGGCGACCTGCGGGTCGAGCGCCATGGCACCGCCGTCGCTGCCCATCGGCACGCGCGACATGCTTTCCACGCCACCGCCGATCGCCATGTCCACCTGCCCCGAGCCCACCTTGGCGGCGGCGAAGTTCACCGCCTCCAGGCCCGAGCCGCAGTAGCGGTTGATCTGCATGCCGGGCACGCCATGGTCGAAGCCGGCCACCAGCGCAGCGACGCGGGCGATGTTGCCGCCCTGTTCGCCCACCGGCACCACGCAGCCGAGAAGCACGTCCTCGATCAGCGTACTGTCGAGGCTGTTGCGGTCGCGTACGGCCTGCAGCATCTGCGCGGCCAGTTGCACCGGGGTGATCTCGGCGAGCGCGCCGTCGGCCTTGCCTTTGCCGCGCGGGCTGCGCACATGGTCGTAAATGAAGACGTCGGTCATGACTATCCCTCTGTTTCGGTTCAGGTGTTCGGGGGCTCGGGCCGTGCCCTCGTGCGCTTCCGATCCATCCTTCGGGCGGTGTGCGTGGGCGACGGGCGGACGAGCCGTCGATGCAATCCTATGGCGCGGGACGGCCTTGACTTAAAATCCGAGCAAGAACTCGAACAGTTCGCTTGGCATGTGTGCAAGCAGCTGTTTTAAAAGTGGAATGCTGCGATGCAAAAAACCGAACAAAAGAGGGTGCGGCGTGAAGCGGCGCTCAGGCATGTGCCCGTGCAGGCGCGCGCGAGCTTCACCCTGGAGGCGATCATCGATGCGGCGAGCGAGATCCTGCAGACGCAGGGCGTCGATGCGGTGACGACGCGCAAGGTGGCGGCGCGGGCCGGGGTTTCGGTGGGGGCGGTGTACCAGTACTTCCCCGACAAGGAGGCGATCCTGATGCAGATCAGCGAGCGGATCATGGACGAGGCCTCGATCGACGCCTCGCCGGAGCTGTTCCGTCTCAATCGTCAGTCGCTCGACGAGTTGCTGCAGGCCTTGTTCCAGCGCACCGTGCGCACCGAGATGCGTCTGCTCGGGCTGGGCAAGGACTTCTACCGGCGCTACGCCCGCCAGATGCAGTTCGGCCGTGCACAGGGGCTGGGGCGCGGCGAGGTCAGCTCGGCGCAGCTGGTCGCGAACATGGAACAACTGCTGCGGGTGCATGCCGAGGAGGTCGGCGAGGCGGATGGCGAGCTGGCGGCGTTCATGCTGGTGCGGGGCATGCGCATGCTGCTGGCGACCCTGGTCGAGGAGCGCCCCGAGCTGCTGGAGTCGCCATCGCTGGTGCCGATGCTGGTGCGCATCTCGCGTGCGATGACCGATGCCAGGCTGGAGGAGGTTGGAGAGGAGGAGGGGGAGCGTAGGGCCGTGCCCGGCTCCGGATCGTGAAAAGGGGGCGCCGGATCGTGTCCGACGCCCCCTTTCAGCTGTGTGTGCTCGCTGTCAGCTTGCCTGCGGCGCGCTGCGCGGCCCCAGGGCCTGGCTGCCGCCGGCCGCGTCGGTCTTGCCGCGGCGGCCGATGTCGAGCCAGCATGCCAACGCGGGCAGCAGGAACATCGCGCCCAGCGCGTTGACCAGGAACATGAAGGCGAGCAGCACGCCCATGTCGGCCTGGAACTTGAGCGCCGAGAACATCCAGGTACCCACGCCCACCGACATCGTCAGCGCCACGAAGATGGCCGCGGTGCCGCGTTGGCGCATGGCTTCGTAGAAGGCGTCGCGCAGCGTGGGGGCGCCGTTGTCGAGTTCGTACTTGAGGCGCTCGTAGATGTAGATGCCGTAGTCCACCCCGGCGCCCACGCCCAGCGTGATCACCGGCAGCGTCGCCACCTTGAGGCCGATGCCGAGGGTCGCCATCAGCGCGTTGCACAGGATGCTCACCAGCAGCAGCGGCACGATGATGCACAGCACCGCGCGGATCGAGCGGAAGGTGAGCAGACAGATCAGGATGATGGCGCCGTAGATCGAGGCCAGCATCTGCACCTGGGCGCGGTCGACCGCCTCGTTGGTGGCAACAGCCACGCCGGCATTGCCCCCGGCGAGGCGGAAGCGCAGGTTGGGCGTGCTGTCCTCGGCGATGAAGCGGAGCACCTCGTCGGTGACGGTGCGCAGCGTCACGGCTTCATGGTCGGTCAGGTAAACCACCAGATGGATGGTCTGGCAACCGGCCGTGTTGAGGCCTTGCTCGGGGCTGGCGGCACGGGCGCCGGTGCGCAGCGCCGCTTCCGAGCGCTGCAGTGCGGCCCAGCGCGGGTTGGCCTCGTTGTTGCCGGAGGCAAAGATCTTGGCGCGGCGGGCAACCGTTTCCACCGACTGCACGCCCTCGACGCCGCGCATGCGCAGGTCGAAGCGCTCGACGGCATTCATGACCTCCCAGTTGAGGCAGGCCTCTTCGAAGCCTTCGGTTTCGACGAACACCGACAGCACATCCATGCCGATGGAGTAGCTCGAGAGGATCTGCGCGTTGTCCAGGTTGTAGCGCGAGTCCTCATGGAGCTCGGGCACGCCGGCGCCGATGTCGCCGGTCTGCACCTGGCGAGCCAGGTGCGTGCCACCCGCCAGCAGCACCAGCATCACCGCAAAGCTGGCCAGTGCGGGGCGCGGCTGGGCCAGTGCCGACAGCGTCCACCAGAACTTGTGGCGGCTGTGGTCGCTGTGGGTATCGGCGATCGGGTGCGCCAGCGCGAAGCGTTCGAGCTTGAGGTGGGAGAGGACGATGGGCAGGAAGATCAGGTTGGTCAGCAGCATCAGGACCACGCCCAGGCAGGCGGTAACCCCGAGCTCGTGCAGGATGGGGATGTCGATCAGCATCATCACCATGAAGCCGAGCGCGGTGGTGACCAGCGCCATCGAGCCGGGAATCACCAGCTTGCGGAAAGCGTGTTCCGCCGCCTCGGACGAGTTGTGCCCCTTGAGCAGTTCCTGCTCCCAGCCGTTGGTCATCTGGATGGCGTGCGAGACCGCGATCGAGAAGATCAGGAAGGGCACCAGCACCGACATCGGGTCGATGCCGTAGCCCAGCGGCGGCAGCAGGCCGAGCAGCCACACCACCGGCATCAGCGCGATCACCAGCACGGTGACGACGAGCTTGGCCGAGCGCGAGTAGGCGCCGAGCAGGAAGGCGGTGATCAGGAAGGCGATGCCGAAGAAGGCGAGCACGGTGAACAGGCCGTCCATGACGTCGCCGATGACCTTGGCGAAGCCGACGATGTTGAGCTCGATGTCGGGGTTGGCGCTCTCGAAGCGGGCGCGGATCGCCTCCAGCTTGGCGGCGACGTCGGCGTAGTCGAGGCGCTCGCCGGTCTCGGGGCTGAACTCGAGCAGGTCGGCGCGCACCAGCGCGGCGCGCAGGTCGTTGGCGACCAGGCGGCCGATCTCGCCGGACTTGGCGACGTTGTTGCGCACCTGGGCGAGGCTGGCCGCGTCGGCCTCGAAGCGGGCGGGGATGACCACGTCGCCGGTGAAGCCTTCCTCGGTGACCTCGATGTAGCGCACGTTGGGCGTAAACAGCGAGCGCACGCTGGCGCGGTTGACGCCCGGCGTGAAGAAGACCTCGTCGGTCACCTCGCGCAGGGTCTTCATGAACTCGGCGTTGTAGATGTCGCCCTCGCCCTTCCAGCGCACGCTGACCATGATGCGGTTGGCGCCGGAGAAGGTGTCCGAATACTGCAGGAAGGCCGACATGAACTCGTGCTTGTGCGGGATCAGCTTGTTGAAGCCGGGGTCCAGACGCAGGTTGGTCGCCGAATAGGCCAGCGCCAGGGTGAGGCCGATGAAGAGCAGCCCCAGCGCCTTGCGCCAGCGGATGATCATGAGGGCGGCGACGTCGATCATCCCGTCGAGTCGGCTGCGGGTTGCGGTGTCGCTCATCAGGATTCTCCGCTTTCGGTCTTGCTGAGGTTGAGGTTGGAGCCGGGCGCCGGGGTCGAGGCGGTGAGCTGGCGGATCTCCAGGCCTTCGTCGCTGGTCATGACGGCCTGGCCGTCGGGCAGCAATGCGATGTCGGTGAGGTTGCCCTGCGGGATACGGTAGTTGACGCTGAAATTGCGCCCCTGGTCGGTGCTGGCCAGCACCAGACCGCCCTGGCCGACCAGCAGCAGGGTGCCATCGGCGGTAAGCGCATGGCTGTAGACCGAGATCGGTGCGGGCAGCCGGGCTTCCTGCCAGGTTGCGCCGTCGTCCTCGCTGTGGAAGACGTGGCCGCGCATGCCGTAGCTCACCCAGGTGCTTCCGCCCAGGTGCAGGGCGCCGTAGAGCGAGCCGTTGTAGAAGGGCTCGACGACCTCCCAGCTCTGTGCGCCGTCGAGCGAGCGCAGCAGGGTGCCGGCCTCGCCCACGATCAGCCATTTGCCGGCGTCTGCGGAGGCGACGATGGTGTTGAGATGCCAGTCGGTGAGGCCGTCGATTACTTCCTCTGCCCAGCTGTCGCCGCCGTCGGTCGAGCGCAGCACGCGGCCGAAGGCGCCAACCACCAGCCAGTCTCCGGAAGGCAGGCGGGCGGCGTCCATCAGCGGCTCACCATTGCTGGCGTCGAAGTTGACTTCGGTCCAGGTCCGGCCGCCGTCGCGGGTGCGCAGGATCCAGCCCTCGTGGCCGAGCGCGAGGCCTTCGTCCGCGCTGGCAAAGCTCAGGCGCGTGATCAGGGCCTGGCGGTTGACCGAGCGCTGGGCCGGCTGCCAGCTCTGCCCTTGATCGGTGGACAGCAGGATGTGGCCGAGCTCGCCGGCGACGACGAGGCCCGCCGAGGTCTGCTGGACACTGGTGAGCTGCATGTTGCCGACCGGTGTTGCGATGGCGGGCGGGGTGACGGCGGTGCGTGGCGAGAATGCATGGAAGCCCGCGGCGGCGACGATCAGGACCATGGCGAAGCCAACGGGTGCTCGCATGTAGGTGTCTCCTCTTCGATTCAGGGTGCGTCACCCGTAGTGGATGGCGCAGTGTGGGCAATGTTCGGCCCGCCCGGGTGCGGGGGCATCGTCCAAAAGGGTTATCGCGGAATACTGCGGGTGCAGCGCCTGGCGCCGCTTCGGCCTATCGCGGCGCAACATGGCGGAAACCCGCTTGCGGCGCGGCCTTGGTCTTTGCGCTCAGTCATTTACGTTAGTCCGTCCGGACGATGATGGGGCTTGCCGGCTATGGAAAATTCCGTCCATCGCAACACGTGACGCACCTTGAACCACCAGCCTGGTGGTCGATCTCGGAGGATACGAAGATGGGCGCAGTTGGCAAGGATCACATTCTCGGCATTCTGGCCGAAGACTACATGACGCCGGAAGCGGTCGAGCTGGTGGAGCGTGCACGCGCCATGGCGCCGCGGCTGGCCGAGCGCGCCCGTGCCGCCGAGGCGGAGGGCATGGTGCCGGTCGAGACCGTGCAGGAGATGAAGGAGGCGGGCCTCTTCCGCGTCCTGCAGCCGCGGCGCTTCGGCGGCTACGAGCTCGACCCGCGGGTGTTCTACCGCGTGCAGATGGCGCTCGCCGAGGGCTGCATGTCCACCGCCTGGATCTACGGCGTGATCGGCGTGCACAACTGGCAGCTGCCGCTCTTCCCCGAGCAGGCGCAGCAGGACGTGTGGGCGAAGGACACCGGCGTGCTGATCGCGTCGACCTACATGCCCACCGGCAAGGCCGAGGCGGTCGACGGTGGCTACCGTTTCTCGGGACGCTGGGGCTTTTCGAGCGGCGTGGAGCACTGCGAATGGATCTTCCTCGGCGGCCTGCTGCCGAAGAAGGACGGTTCCGGCGCGCTGGAGCACGCCACCTTCCTGCTGCCGAAGGCCGATTTTCGCGTCGAGAAGAACTGGGATGTGCTCGGCCTGCGCGCGACCGGCAGTCACGACATCGTGGTCGATGGCTGCTTCGTGCCCGAGCACCGCACGCACCGCACCAACGACCATAGCGACGCCGGCTGCCCCGGGCGTCAGACCAACCCTGGCTGGATCTACAAGATCCCCTTCACCCAGGTCTTCCAGCGTGCGGTGTCGTCGGCCTGCATCGGCGCGCTCGACGGTGCGATCGCGAGTTTCCGCGAGCGGGCGGCAGCTCACGTGGGCAAGCACGGCGCGAAGACCGCCGAGGACGTCAATGCCCAGCAGGCGGTGTCGGAGGCGATGATGACCACCGATCAGCTCAAGCTGGTGCTGTTCCGCAACTACGCGCGCATCGTCGAATGCGCCAAGACCGGCGAGCGCATGCCGGTGGAGGAGCGCCTGATGCAGCGCGCCCAGGCCTCGCAGGTGCCCAAGCAGTGCGCCGCGGCGGCCAGCGAGCTGATGCGTGCGTGTGCGGCCTCCGGGACCTACAAGAGCAACCCGATCGAGCGCGTGTTCCGCGACATCCACCAGGCGCGCGGCCACATCGCCAACAACACCGACACCTATGCGCGTGCGCACGGTGCGGTGATGCTGGGTCTGCCCAACGCCGACCCCTACATCTGACGGTCCGCCGCGCACGGAGAACGACGCAAGATGACAGCCCAGCGCTACCACACCCTCAAGGTCCAGGCGGTTGTCGAGGAGACGCACGACGCGAAGTCGATCGTCTTCGCGGTGCCGCCCGAGCTGGCCGAGACCTTCAGGTACCGGCCCGGCCAGTTCCTGACCTTGCGCCTGCCGGTGCTGGGCCGTCATCTGCCGCGTTGCTACTCGATGTCGAGCGCGCCCACGCTGGACGAGACCTTGCGCGTGACGGTCAAGCGCGTGCAGGGCGGGCGCGGCTCGAACTGGGTGTGCGATCGCGTGCGACCGGGCGACACGCTCGAGGTGATGGCGCCGGCCGGCGTGTTCACGCCGGCCTCCCTGCAGGGCGATTTCCTGCTCTGCGCCGGCGGTAGCGGCATCACGCCGGTGTTCTCCATCCTGCGCTCGGCGCTGGCGCACGGCCAGGGCCGCATCGGCCTGCTCTATGCCAACCGCGACGAGCGCTCGGTGATCTTCCGCGAAGAACTCAACGCGCTTGCCGCCGCGCACCCGGCGCGGCTGCAGGTCGTGCACTGGCTCGATTCGGTGCAGGGCGTGCCGTCGGTGGCGCAGCTGGCCGAGCTGGCGCGGCCGTGGTCCCAGGGCGAGGCCTTCATCTGCGGCCCGGGCCTGTTCATGGACGCCATGGTGTCGGCGCTCGACAAGGCCGGCATGGCGGCCGAGCGCGTGCACGTCGAGCGCTTCGTGTCGCTGCCCGACGAAGAGGATGTCGCCGCCATCAATGCGGCGGCACCCGCACCGGCCGCGGCGGTGGAGCGCGCAACGGTCGAGCTCGAGCTCGATGGCGAGGTGCATGTGCTGGACGTGGCCGGCACCGAGACTCTGCTCGACGCCGCGCTCAGGGCCGGCATCAACGCGCCGCATTCCTGCCAGGCCGGCATGTGTGCATCGTGCATGTGCCAGGTGGTCGAGGGCGAGGTGCACCTGCGCCACAACGAGGTGCTCGATGCCAAGGATCTCGCCAAGCGCTGGACCCTGAGCTGCCAGGCGCTGCCCACCACCGAGCGACTGCGCGTGCGATTCCCGGGCTGAATCAGCAGCGTCGCCCGCTGCACGCCGCCCCGACTTATCCGATTCAACGGCTTCCGGGCCGGACGGTCGCCGTCTCCATCGGCTCGCTAGTCCGAATGGGTGATGCCTCGGGCATGACCCGCGGGCAGCCTTTGGCCTGCCCGGCGCGCTGCGTCGCGGCTTGCTTGTCCACACGAAATAAAACTCGAAGAAAGGAGCAAGGGTATGAGACTTTCGGCACCTGCCCGCAAGGGTGCAGGGTCGCTGCGTGGCTTGGCGTTTCGCACGCTGCCGCTCGCGATCGCCTTCATCGGCAGCGGCGCCCATGCGGCGCAGACCATCTATCTGGGCGACGAGACCACGCTCGATTCGTCGCTGACGCTGTCCTACACGGCTTCAGCGCGAACGTCGCGTCCGGCCGCGGAGTACCTGAACGACCTCAACAGCGACGACGCCACGCGCAACTTCAAGCGCGGTGCGCTGGTTAACAACCGCGCCAGCGCCCTGGGCGAACTCCGCCTCAGGCATGACAACGTCGGCGCCATGTTGCGTGGCAACATCTTCTACGATGGCGTCTACCGCAGCAGCAACGACAATGACTCGCCGGACACCGTCAACAAGATCGGCCCTGCCAACCAGTTCGTGCGCAAGACGCGCGAACGCAGCGGCCAGGACGCGCAGCTGCTCGACGCCTTTGTTTACGGCAACTGGGTGGTCGGCAACGACCAGTACCTGTCGGTCAAGCTCGGCCGCCACGTCGTGGCCTGGGGCGAGAGCCTGTTCTGGCCCAACATCAGCCAGGGCCAGCTGCCGGTCGATGCGACCAAGTTCAACGTGCCGGGCACGGAGGCCAAGGAGTCCTACCTGCCGGTCGGACAGCTGTCGGCGAGCCTGACGCTGACCGATGCGCTCAGCCTGACCGGCTATTACCAGTACAAGTGGGAAGAGACCCGCCTCAACCCGGTCGGGGACTTCTTCGGCAGTGATGTCTTTGGGCCTGGGGCGGAGTTCCTGCGCCTTGCGCCAGGTGTGATCTCGAGCCTGCCCGACAACAGCTTTGCGGTGGCGAATTTCGCCGGCGAGATCAAGCCCAAGGATTCCGGACAGTGGGGCGTGGGCCTGCGTTACCAGCTCAGCGATGCGCTCGAGGTGGGGGTGTTCCACTACCGCTACCACGACCGCATTGGCGCGATGCTGTTCGACTTCACCGGCGATACGCAGTACTCGTCGTTCTCGCGTTTCGGTCGCGAGGCTTCGCCGGGCAGCACGCCCTACTACAAGCTGGCCTATTTCGACGACATCAGGCTGACCGGCATCAGCGTCAGCAGCAAGATCGGCGACTCGGTCCAGTTCGGTGGCGACCTGAGCTACCGCGACGGCGCGCCGGTCTATCTGGAGAACGGCTCGCCCGCACGCGGCAGCTACCTGCAGGGCAACGCCAACGCGCTCTACATCCTCGGGCCGAGCAAGCTCGCGCACCAGACCACGCTGATGGGCGAGATCGTGCATCAGCGCATCATGGGTGTGGATCCCCTGACCATCAGCATGGGGGGCGTCGCGGTCGATACCTCGTCGAAGTACGTCTACGACGGCCAGACGCGCGGTTCGACCCTGGTCGGCCTGGGCGCCATCTTCGACTACCCGAGCATCTTCAGCGGCTGGGACCTGAGCACGCGCGCGATCTGGACGCAGAACGTGCAAGGCAGCGCCTATTCGGGCATGGGGCGTGACGAGAAGCGCCTGACCCTGGGTGCGGACTTCAAGTACCTCGGCAACCTCGCGCTCGGCATCACCTGGGTGAACTACCTCGGCTCGCCCAGCGTGAAGCAGCAGCGCATGATGGCCGACCGCGACTACGTGTCCTTCAACGCGAAGTACACCTTCTGAACATCAGAGGCTCACGACAATGAACGTAACGATCAAGGGACTCCTCTTTACCGTCGCTGCGACCACGCTGCTGCAGGCGCCCGATCTTCAGGCGCGCGCCACGGCGGAGGAAATCGCCCGCCTTGGCAAGGACCTGACCTGCGTCGGCGCCGAGCGTGCGGGGAATGCCGAGGGCAGCATCCCCGAGTGGAGCGGAAAGTGGCTGGGTGTGCCGCCGCATGTGGACTTCAAGGGCACGGGCAGCCATCCGATCGACCCCTATGCGGACGACAAGCCGCTCTTCGTCATCACCGCGGAGAACATGGCGCAGTACGCCGACCGCCTGTCGGACGGCCAGAAGGCGCTGTTCCAGAAATACCCGCAGACCTTCCGCATGCCGGTGTACCAGAGCCGGCGCGACTTCCGCTTCCCGGACGCTGTGTGCGACGTCACGCGCGAGAACGCCGCCAACGCGGAACTGGTGGATGGCGGGGAGGGCGTGATCGCGACCACCGGCGGCATCCTGTTCCCCTTCCCCAAGACGGGGCTCGAGCTGCTGTGGACCTCGTCGATCTTCACCTATCGGCCCTTTACCGAGGAGTTGATTTCCGACAACGCCTACGTGCTCGCCGACGGCAAGGTTAACTGGGGGCGGGTGAAGTCGCGCAACCTTGCGCCGCACCTGGAGCCGGGCAAGCGCACCAGCACCGCCGAGGGCCGGCAATCGTCCTACTACATGAACGAGACCCTGCTGCCCGAGCGCGACAAGGGCGAGATCAACACCGGCATGGAGTTCTGGAACCACAAGGCCGCGCCGCGCCAGAGCTGGCGCTACGACCCGGGCACCCGCCGTGTCCGCCAGTCGCCCGGCTATGGCTTCGACATGTCCTTCCCGGGCACGGGTGGCTCGATCACGGTGGATGAGGTGCGCCTCTTCAACGGTACGCCCGAGCGCTACGACTGGAAGATCGTCGGCAAGCGCGAGCTCTATATTCCCTACAACACCTACCGGCTGCATTCACCGGATGTGAAGTACGCGGATTTGCTCAAGCCCGGCCACATCAACCCCGACTACATGCGCTACGAGCTGCATCGCGTGTGGGTGCTGGAGGGGACGCTCAAGGAAGGCTATCGCCACCTCTACGGCAAGCGCGTCATGTACGTCGATGAGGACAGCTGGCTGATGAAGATGGCCGAGAACTACGACGCCCGCGGCGGGCTGTGGCGTACTTCGATGATGAACTACTTCTACGCCTATGAAGCCAACACCTGGCAGGCAGGCGTGGGCCTCTACCACGATCTGCAGACCGGGACCTACCTGGCGTTCAACCTCGTCAACGAGCAGCGCAACGGCTACACGCTGAACACCGGCAAGCTCAGCGAGCGCGATTTCGGGCCCGAGGCCGCGCGGCGCGCAGGTCTCTGATCACGCGGGTGCAGCAGTGAGGGGCGGCGGGCGTTTTGCTCGCCGCCCCTCGTTCGTCAACGCAAGCCTCCGGCCTCTCTCGTCCATTGTCGCTAGTCTCATCGGACGATGGCGTGGCGGGGGGCTTTTCCTACCCTTGGGCAACAGGCGGACGAAACGCGAGCCCGCCGATCGTCCGCAAGGGTCAAGCAGGTGCGCCGCAGCCGACGTGCGGCATCAGTGAGGAGAGATGACATGGCAGCTCGTATGCAGGGCAAGGTGGCGTTCGTGACCGGCGGCGGCAGCGGGATTGGTGCGGCGACGGCGTCGAGGCTTGCGCAGGAGGGCGCGACGGTGGTGGTGTGCGGCCGCCGCCGTGAGCCACTGGACGAGGTCGTGGCGGGTATCGTCGCAGCCGGCGGCAAGGCCGAGGCTGTAGTTGCCGACGTCAGCGACGAGGCGGGCTTCACCGCCGCGCTCGAGGCGGCGGCGCAGCGCCATGGCCGCCTCGACGTGCTGGTGAACAACGCCATGGCCTACACCTGGGGCAGCATCGAGGAGATGAGCACCGCCGACTGGCATGCGAACTTCGCGACCTCGGTCGATGGCACCTTCTGGGGCACGCGTACCGCGATGCGCCTGATGAAGGGCAAGGGCGGCGCGATCGTCAACGTATCGTCGATCTGCGGCCAGCTCGGCACGCCGTGGATGGCCGGGTACTCGGCGGCCAAGGCGGCGATCGACAACTTCTCGCGCGCCGCAGCCGCCGAGGGCGCGCCGCATGGCGTCCGCGTCAACGTGGTGATCCCCGCGGTGGTCGAGACCCCGGCGACGGCCGGCATGCTGGCTGACGAGGCCTCGCGCAGGAACACCGAGAAGCTGATTCCGATGGGCCGGGTGGGGCAGCCGGAGGAGCTCGCCAACGCGATCCTGTTCCTCGCCAGCGACGAGGCGTCCTACATCACTGGCGCGAGCCTGCCGGTCGATGGCGGACGCTCGTCGGTGCTGGTGACCGCGCTGTGAGCGCCGTCATGGCAGCGCTTTCCCGCCTTTTCAGCCCGGTGCGCCTGGGCGACCTCGAGCTCGCCAACCGCATCGTGATGGCGCCGATGACGCGCAACCGCGCCGACGCGCAGGGCGTGCCCGGCGAGCTGATGGTCGATTACTACGCCCAGCGCGCCGAGGCCGGCCTGATCGTCGCCGAGGGCACCTCGCCGAGCGCCGAGGGCCAGGCCTACTGCCGCCAGCCCGGGATCGCCACCGCCGCGCAGGTCGCCGGCTGGCGCAAGGTGACCGACGCCGTGCATGCGCGCGGCGGATGCATCGTGCTGCAGGTCATGCACGGCGGCCGCATCGGCAGCCACCACATCAAGGGTGAGGGCGTGGCCACCGTCGCTCCGTCGGCGATCCGCGCCGCGGGCGAAGTGTTCACCGATAGCGCCGGCATGCAGCCCTACGACACGCCGCACGCGCTGTCCACCGAAGAAGTGCACGCCGCGGTGGCCGAGCATGCGCAGGCCGCGATCAAGGCCCGCGAAGCCGGTTTCGACGGCGTCGAGCTGCACTGCACCAGCGGCTACCTGCCGATGCAGTTCATGTGCTCGGGCACCAACCAGCGCACCGACGCCTATGGCGGCAGCGTCGCCAATCGCGTGCGTTTCGTGGCCGAGTGCCTGCAGGCGATGGCCGCAGCCATCGGCGCCGGGCGCGTCGGTCTGCGCTTTCGCGTCGGCAACAGCTACAACGACATTCAGGACGAGGACACGGTCGCCACCCATGCCGAGCTGCTGCGCCAGGTGAAGGACATGGGCCTGGCCTACGCCCACGTGATGCGCGCCGAGTCGCCCGACGTCGATGCCTTCGCGCTCGCCCGCGCGGGCTTCGACGGCAGCCTGATCCTCAACGACGGCTTCGACGCCGCCTCGGCCGAGGCTGCGCTCGCGGCCGGGCAGGGCGAGGCCGTGTCCTTCGCGCGCGACTTCATCGGCAACCCCGATCTCGTTCGCCGTCTGCGCGACGGCCTGCCGCTCGCCCGCTTCGACCGCAGGACGCTGTACACGCCGGGCGCTGCCGGCTATACCGATTACCCGGTCGCCGAAGGGGTGAGCGCATGATCTATTGGGAAGACGTCGAACTCGATGTGCCGCGTGAATCGTCCGAGCACTATGTGCTGAGCGCCGCCAACATCAAGGCCTTTGCGAGCGAGTGGGATCCGTTTCCGCCCCATGTGGATGAGGCGGCGGCGGCCAGGTCGCCGATCGGGCAGCTGTTTGCCGCGGGCGTCCATCTGCTGTCGATCACCATCCGCCTGAGTCATTCCATTCCCAGCGATGAGACGGCGTCGATCGCCGGCCGTGGCTGGGAGAACCTGCGCTTCCATCGCCCGGGCGTGGCAGGCGACACGCTGCGAGTGCGCGTCACCCATGTCGAGCGCAGCCCCGCCAGCCGGCCGGAGCGGGGCATCCTGGTGTCGCGCTTCGAGTTGCTGAACCAGCGCGACGAGGTGGTGGTGAGCTTCAATGCCAATGTTGTCATGCTGCGCCGCGAGCCGCTTGCGGCCTGAGCGCGCGGGCGCAATCAATAAGTGAGCAAGGAGAAAGACTTGAAGGTTCTTGTCCCGGTGAAGCGGGTCGTCGATTACAACGTGAAGGTACGGGTCAAGTCCGACCAGAGCGGAGTCGAGCTGACCGGCGTGAAGATGTCGATCAATCCCTTCGACGAGATCGCCGTCGAGGAGGCGGTACGCCTGCGCGAGGCGGGTGTCGCCACCGAGGTGGTCGCGGTGAGCTGCGGTAGCGGAGCAAGTCAGGAGACCCTGCGCAGTGCGCTGGCGATGGGTGCAGATCGCGCCATCCTGGTGGAGACGGACGCCGAGCTGCAGCCGCTGGCGGTCGCCAGGCTGCTGCAGGCGGTGGCCGGGCGCGAACAGCCGCAGATGGTGATCTGCGGCAAGCAGGCGATCGACGACGATGCCAACCAGACCGGGCAGATGCTTGCTGCGCTGATGGGCTGGCCGCAGGCCACCTTCGCCTCGAAGGTGGCGGTAGGTGAGGGTGTGGTAGCGGTCACGCGCGAGATCGATGGCGGCCTCGAGACGCTCGAGCTCAAGCTGCCGGCGGTGGTGACCGCAGACCTGCGCCTCAACGAGCCGCGCTACGCGACCCTGCCCAACATCATGAAGGCGAAGAAGAAGCCGCTCGAGGTGCTGCCGGCCGCTGAACTCGGCGTCGACATCACGCCGCGTCTGCGCCATGTGCGTCACGCGGAGCCCGCCGCGCGCAAGGGCGGCATCAAGGTCGCCGATGTGGCGGAACTGCTCAACAAGCTTCGCAACGAAGCGAAGGTGATCTGAGGCGAACGATGAAGACACTGGTCATTGCTGAACACGACAACGGCCGCCTGATTGCGGCGACCCTCAACACGGTGACGGCGGCGAGCCGTTTCGGTGGCGAGGTCGACGTCCTGGTTGCCGGCCACGGTTGTGCGGCGGTTGCCGCCGAGGCGGCAACGCTGGCGGGTGTGAGCGGGGTGCTGCTGGTCGAGGCTGCGCACTATGCCGAGCCGCTGGCGGAGAACCTCGCTGCGCTGGTGCAGCGCGTGGCGGGCGCGGGCGGCTACCGGGCCGTGCTTGCCCCGGCCACCAGTTTCGGCAAGAATCTCGCCCCTCGCGCGGCCGCACTGCTCGACGCGGCAGCGGTGTCCGACGTGGTGGCGATCGATGCGCCGGGCCGTTATCTGCGCCCCATCTACGCCGGGAACGTCATGGTGGCGGTCGAGTCTGAGCAGGCGCTGGATGTGCTGACCGTGCGCACCACCGCCTTCGATCAGGCGACTGCCGGCGGCAGCGCGGTGGTGAGCACGCTCGAAGCCGGCCCGGACCTGGCGCTGTCGCGCGTCGTCGGCCGCGAATTGAGCAAGTCCGAGCGCCCGGAGCTGGCCGCAGCGGCGATCGTCGTCTCCGGTGGTCGGGGGCTGGGCAGCGGTGAAAATTATCACCGCGTGCTCGAACCCCTTGCTGATACGCTGGGCGCAGCGCTCGGTGCGTCGCGCGCGGCGGTCGATGCCGGTTTCGTTCCCAACGATTACCAGGTGGGCCAGACGGGCAAGATCGTGGCGCCGGGGCTCTACGTGGCGGTCGGGATCTCGGGTGCGATCCAGCACCTGGCAGGCATGAAGGATTCCAAGGTGATCGTGGCGATCAACAAGGATCCGGATGCGCCAATCTTCCAGGTCGCCGACTACGGCCTGGTTGCGGATCTTTTCGAGGCGGTGCCGGCCCTGACGTCCGGGATCGCACAGGCTTAGCGGCGCGTGCAGCGGCTGCGTCGATGAGGGATAGGGTTTTGGCCAACATTGATCTGGATCTCGCGGATTACGACCGCATCGTCTCGGCGCTCTACGACGCGTCGCTCGAGAGCCGTGGCTGGCCGAATGCGCTGGAGATGCTGCGTGCGCTGTTCCAGGCGAACTACGTTACCCTGATCCTGCGCAGCCCCGACGAGGGCAATCTTGGCCTCATGATCGCGGTCGGGGTCGAGGGCGGCGACCGGGTGACCTACCTGCCCTATGGCCACGACAGCACGCCCTTCGTCAATCAGCCGGTGGACAAGGTGTTCACCGTCGATGACCTGATGACCCAGGCTGAGTGGCGGCGCATGCCCTATTTCCAGCACTGGTGCGCGCCCAAGGATGTGTTCCATGTCATGGGTGCGGACATCTCGACGCCCGACGGTGGCAAGCTGCGCTTTCGTATCACGCGCGGCGAGGCGGCGCAGAACTTCGACGCGGTCGATCGTGCGCGCTGCGAGGCGCTGCTGCCGCATCTGCGCCGGGCGCTGCATGTGCACAACCTGCTCGATCGCAGCGAGTCGATGGGGGCGCTGTACTCCGATGCCATCGGCCGTTTGTCGGTCGGCACCATCGTGCTCGACGAGAGCGGCAAGGTGCTCGAGCAGAACCTGATCGCGCGCGAGCTGGTGGCTGCGAACGATGGCCTGAAGCTGGTCGGCGGGCGGCTCGAGGCCTCCTATCCGAGCGACAACCGCGAGTTGCAGCAGCTCATCCGCAATGCCTTTCTCCGCCACGCCGGCAGTCCGCCTACGCTGGCGCAGGCCATGTCGGTGTCGCGCCCCTCGGGGCAGGTCAGCCTGGGGATCGTGGTCGAGCCCGTGCCCTCGCAGGAGTGGGCCGAGGGCAAGGGCCACCCCGCGGCGATGGTTTATATCCGCGATGCGGCCGGAAAGTCGCTCGCCAGCACGGCGGCGGCCAAGCAGCTCTTCAACCTGACACCGGCAGAGACTGCGCTCGCCATGGAGCTGGCCAACGGCCTGTCACTGGAAGAGGCTGCCGAGGCGCTCAACATCCGTCGCAACACGGCGCGCGCCCATCTGCGCTCGATCTTTTCCAAGACCGGCGTCAGGCGTCAGACCGAGCTGGTGCGCATCATGCTCAACAGCGTGGCCGCCTTGAGCCGTATCGCCTGAACCCGGCGCCTGGGCGCCGGTTCAGCGCGCAGGGCCGGTGAATGCGCCCGCGCCGAAAAGGTAGTTATCCACCCGGATGACGTGGCTGCGCTTGTGCTCGACCTTCTGCGTGAGCGGGTTGCGCCAGGTATATTCGACTTCGCCCTCGCCCCGGTCGCGGGCGACATCGATCATTTCGCGGATGAAGCGCTTGCCGTTGGTGTCGGCCAGCTCGCCGCCCTTGCGGCCGACGAAGCGCGGGTGGCCGCCGTTGGCGTACACGATCTCGTCGTCGAGACCGATCACGAACACGTAGAGGTCGTCCTGCACGAAGCCGCCGTTGAGGCTGTTGAAGCGGGCGAAGGCGGCGTCGCCCTGGGTCTTGTACTGGTGTACGGCACGCCACAGCAGCGACTTGGCCAGTTCCAGGCTGGCGAACGGGGTGTAGTAGCCGACCACGAGGATGCGCTCGCCGACCTTGCGGTAGGTGGCGATCTTGGGATCGTTGCGTCCCGTGCTCGGGTTGCGCCAGCGGTACTCGACGCGACCTGCGCCCTGCGCGCGGGCACCATCGAGGATCTCGCGCATGAAGCTGCGCCCCTCGCTGTCCTGCAGGTCGGTGACGTTGCGCCCGATCAGCGTGATCGAGCTTCCGCCGCTGGCAAGGAAGTTGCCCTGGGTGTCGATCGCGTACACGTAGAGTTCGCCTTCGACGAACTCCCCGGCGCGGCTGAAGCTGGCGAGCGCCTCATCGCCTTTGTCCACCAGGTGTCGTTCGGCGCGGTCGAGCAGTGCCTGTGCGCGCGAGCCGCTGTCGGCGGCTTGTTGTGCGCGCTGCGTTGTCGCGGCGCTTTCCGTTGCATGCACCGGCATCGCCGCTGTGGCGAGACCGATCATCAGGGCGAGGAGCAGATGCGGCGGCGGCTTCATGGCAAGCTTCCTGGAGGAACGGTCGATGAGCGCGATTCTAGAGCAGGCCGGGGGGCGAGGGCTTAGTCCGCGCGGACGATGCCGGGCCGTTGTTGCGCTGGTGATACTGCGGCATTGACATGTTCCCCCACCGGGGGTCGAGGGAGATTCACATGAGCGTCACTGTCGTTACCGGTTCCGCGTCGGGCATCGGCGCCGCGATCCGCGATCAACTCCTCGCCGCAGGCCAGCGCGTCATCGGCATCGACCGCCAGAACGCCGACATCGTCGCCGATCTGGCGTCCGCCGAGGGGCGCAAGGCCGCCGTCGATGCGGTGCTCGAGGCCTGCGGCGGTACGCTCGACGGCCTGGTCTGTTGTGCAGGCCTGGGGCCGACCGCGCCGTCGAGCAGCCTGATCGTGAGCGTCAACTATTTCGGCATGAGCGAGCTGGTCGATGGCCTGGCGCCTGCGCTCGAGCGCGGCACCAAGCCTGCCGTGCTGCTGATCGGCTCGGTAGCCTCGGTGCACCAGGGCATGGACAAGCTGCCGATGGTCGGCGCCATGCTCGCCAATGACGAAGCGGGTGCGCGCACCCAGGCCGACGCGATGGCGATGCCGCAGGCCGCCTATGCGGGTTCGAAGTACGCGATCACGGTGTACGCGCGCAAGAAGGCCGTCGAGCTCGGCCCCAAGGGGATCCGGCTCAATGTCCTGGCTCCGGGCGCAGTGGAGACGCCGCTGCTCGACGCCTCGCGCGCCGACGCCCGCTATGGTGAGGCGATCCGCAACTTCGTGGCACCGATCGGACGCAACAGCGCGCCGGATGAGATCGCCAACGTGGCGTGCTTCCTGCAATCCGCGCAGGCCAGCTTCGTGCACGGCACCGTCGTCTTCGTCGATGGCGGCATGGATGCGATGACGCGCCCCGAGCGCTTCTGAACCCAGCGGAGACGGCGTCCGACCATGAGCAAGGTTGCATTCATTACCGGCGCGAGCCGGGGGATCGGGCGCGAGACCGCGCTCGCCTTCGCGCGTGCGGGCTACGACCTGGCGATCAGCGCGCGCACCCTGGAAGAGGGTGAGACACACGCGCATGCGTTGACCGATGCCGAGGGCCGTCCCCTTGCCGGCAGCCTGGCCTCGACCGCCGCTGCAGTACGCGCGCTCGGGCGCGAGGTGCTGGTGCTGCGCATGGACCTGCTGGACGAGGCCTCGGTGCGTGGCGCAGCTGCAGCCGTACTCGCCCATTACGGGCAGGTCGACGTGCTGGTCAACAACGCCATCTATCAGGGCAGCGACCTCAACCTGCCCTTCATGGCGCTTGGGGGAGAGACCCTGCAACGGGTGTTCCAGGGCTACGTGATGGCGCCGGTCGTGCTCACCCAGTGCCTGCTGCCGGCGATGATCGCGCGCGGCGGCGGCACGGTGATCAATGTCACCTCCGGTGCCGGTGAGAGCGACCCGCCGGTGGCCGCCGGCAAGGGCGGCTGGGGGTATGCCTACGGGGCGGGCAAGGCGGCAGTGTCACGCCTGTCGGGGGTGCTTGCCGCGGAGTTCGGCGAGCAAGGCATCCGCGCGTTCACCATCAACCCCGGTGTGGTTACGACCGAAGCGCTGCGCGCCACGATTGGCGACAAAGGCGTGCTGGCAATGCGCAAGGGGGTGGCGCCACCGGAGGTGCCAGCCGCGGTGATGTGCTGGCTGGCGACGCAGCCGGAGGCTGACCGCTTCCAGCGCCGTACCGTGCAGGCGCAGGCGTTCGCGCTCGAACACGGTGTCGTGCCCGACTGGCGCAACGCATGACCGCGGGCCACCCGCGCCGGGTGCGACCGCTATTCTGTTTTACGAAGGGATCTTCATGAGCATCGAACGCGAGTCGATGGAATTCGACGTGCTGATCGTCGGCGGCGGCCCGGCCGGGCTGGCGGCGGCGATCCGCTTGAAACAGCTCGCCACGGCCAAGGGCCAGGAGCTGTCGGTGTGCCTGATCGAGAAGGCCGCCGAGATCGGTGCCCACATCCTGTCGGGCGCGGTGATGGACCCCAAGGCGCTCACCGAGCTGATCCCCGACTGGAAGGAACAGGGCGCCCCGCTCAACACCGAGGTCACCGAAGACCGCGTGCTGTTCCTGTCCGAGACCGGTGCCCGCCAGGCCCCCAACGGCCTGCTGCCCGACTGTTTCGTGAACCACGGCAACTACATCGTGCGCCTGGGCAACGTGGTGAAGTGGCTCGGCGAGCAGGCCGAGGCGGCCGGCGTCGAGGTCTATCCCGGCTTTGCCGGCGCCGAGATCCTGTTCGACGACAAGGGCGCGGTCAAGGGCGTGGCCACCGGCGACATGGGCCTCAACCGTGACGGCACGCCCGGCCCGCACCACCAGCCGGGCATGGAACTGCACGCCAAGTACACGCTCTTTGCCGAAGGCTGTCGCGGCCATCTGGGCAAGCAGCTCGAGGCGAAGTTCAATCTGCGCGAGGGCGCCGACCCGCAGACCTACGGCATCGGCATCAAGGAGCTGTGGGAGGTCAGGCCCGAGAACCATCGCCCCGGCCTGGTGGTGCACACCGCCGGCTGGCCGATGGACAACGCCACCTATGGCGGTGGCTTCGTATATCACCTCGAGGACAACCTGGTGGCGGTGGGTTACGTGGTCGGCCTCAACTACGAGAACCCGCACCTGTCGCCCTTCGAGGAGATGCAGCGCTACAAGACGCACCCCGAGATCCGCAAGTATCTCGAAGGCGGCAAGCGCCTGGCCTACGGCGCGCGCGCCATTGCCGCCGGCGGCCTGCAGAGCCTGCCGCGGCTGATCTTCCCGGGCGGCGCGCTGATCGGCGACGATGCGGGCTTTCTCAACGCCGCGCGCATCAAGGGCAGCCACGCCGCGATCAAGTCGGGCATGCTCGCCGCCGAGGCCGCCTTCGAGGCGCTCGCCAAGGAACGCGAGCGCGACGCGCTCACCGCCTACCCGGCCGCCTTCCGCGACTCCTGGCTGTACGCCGAGTTGCACAAGACGCGCAACTTCAAGCCCTACATGAAGAAGGGCCTGTACCTGGGTTCGCTGCTGTTCGGCATCGACCAGGTGGTGTTCCGCGGCAAGGCGCCGTGGACGCTGCGCAACAGCGCCGACCATGACAAGCTCAAGCCGGCGGCCGAATGCGCGAAGATCAATTACCCCAAGCCCGACGGCGTGCTCACCTTCGATCGCCTGTCCTCGGTGTTCCTGTCCAACACCAACCACGAGGAAGAGCAGCCCTGCCACCTGCAGTTGAAGGACGGCGCGGTGCCGATCGCAATCAACCTGGCCAAGTACGACGCCCCCGAGCAGCGCTACTGCCCGGCTGGGGTGTATGAGATCGTCCACGAAGAGGCTGGGCCGCGCCTGCAGATCAACGCCCAGAACTGTGTGCACTGCAAGACCTGCGACATCAAGGACCCGACCCAGAACATCAACTGGGTCGTGCCGCAGGGCGGCGAAGGACCGATCTACCAGGGGATGTAAGCGGCGCACGCGTGCTCGGCCATCACATGCCGGAACGCCGAGCCGCCACGTTCAGCTTCCGTACGTCTCCGTTCGGAACCCTGCATGGGCGCGAATGGGGTGTGGCATGATCTCGGCGTCCTCATCGATGCCGTACGATTCGCCCCCCATGCTGAACTCATCTGAACGGAAGTCCCCCATGCGCCTGTTCGTGCTCCCGCTGATCCTGGGTGCGTTCGTCCTGTCGGGCTGCGAGCGCAGTGTGCCCCCGGTGCAGGACAAGGCGCCGCCGTTCGTGAAGACCGTGGCGGTGACGGCGAGCACCGAGGGTCAGCTCGGGCTGTCGGGTACGGTGCGGGCACGGGTGGAGACGCCGCTCGCCTTCCAGGTCGGGGGGCGGATCGCTGAGCGCCGGGTTGACGCAGGTCAGCAGGTCGCGGCCGGGCAGGTGCTGTTCGAGCTCGACAAGCGCGACCTGGAGCAAGGTGCGCGTGCCGCCGAAGCCGACCTCGCCGCCGCGGATGCGGCTCTGGCGACCGCGGTTGCCGATCTCGCCCGCAACCGTCAGCTGCAGGAGCAGAGCTTTACCAGCGCGCAGGCGCTGGAGCGCTTCGAGCTGGCGCGCCGCGAGGCGCAGACACGGCGCGATGCCGCCGCGGCGCGCCTTGCCCAGGCGCGCAACGCGCTCGGCTATGGACGGCTGCTGGCGCCGGCAGACGGCGTGCTGATCGACGTCACCGGCGAGCCTGGACAGGTGGTGGCCCCAGGTCAGGCGGTGGCGATGCTGGCACAGGCGGGCGAGCGCGAGCTCGAGGTGTACTTCCCCGAGGGCGCGCAGCCGCCGCAGGACGGCGAAGCGACGCTGGGCGAGGACGTGACGCTGGCCTTGCGCTTGCGTGAGACGGCGGGCGCGGTCGATCGTCAGGGGCGCACGCTGCGTGCGCGCTATACCGTGCTGGGCCCGCCTGATGCGCTGGTGCTCGGTGCGGTGCTGCGTGCGCGCTTCGATGCCCCGCTGGCGGAGGCCGAGGGCGAGTTCGTCGTCCCGCTCGGTGCGCTCAACGATCGTGGCCAGGGGCCGCGGGTGTGGCGGTTGCGCGATGGGCGCGTCGAGGCGGTGGCGGTGACCGTGGTGGGGACCGATGGCGAGGCCGCTCGCGTACGCGGGCCGCTCGCGGCCGGCGACCGGGTCGTCGCGCTCGGCACCCACCTGCTGGTCGAGGACATGGCGGTGCGGGAGCTTGGGCGATGAGCTTCCCCAACCTGTCTGCGCTCGCCGTGCGCGAGCGCTCGATCACCTTTTTCTTCCTGCTGCTGGCGGTGCTCGGTGGCGTGTATGCCTTCCTGTCGCTGGGGCGGGCCGAGGACCCTGCATTCACGATGCGGGTGATGGTGGTCAATGCGGTGTGGCCGGGCGCGACCCCCGAGGAGATGCAGGAGCAGGTGGTTGACCGCCTGGAGAAGCGCATCCAGGAGGTGGAACATGTGTACCGCATCATCACCACCATCCGTCCCGGCTCGGCCAACATGCAGATCGAGTTCCATGAATACACCAAGCCGGGCGAGGTGCCGCAGCTCAAGTACGACGTGCGCCGGCGCATGCAGGACGAGGCCGGCAGCCTGCCGGCCGGAGTGATCGGGCCGATCGTCAACGAGGATTTCGCCGACGTCTATTTCAAGCTCATCGCGCTGACCGCGCCCGGCCTGCCGATGCGCGAACTGGTGCGCGAGGCCGAGGTCATCCGCGACCGCATGCAGCGCGTCGACGGCGTGCACAAGGTGCTGGTGCTGGGCGAGCGTCCCGAGCGCGTGTACGTGGAGTTCGACAACGCGCGCCTGGCCAACCTCGGTATCGCGCCGCAGGCGGTGTTCGACGCCATCAATGCCGGCAATCGCTTGTTGCCTGCCGGTCGCCTCGAGACCGAGGGTCCGCGCCTGTACCTGCGCCTGGATGCGGACCTTTCCGATACCGCGCAACTCGCCGCGGTGCCGATCCGGGTTGCCGACCGCGTGCTGCGCCTGGGCGATATCGCCCATGTCCACCGTGGCTACGAGGAACCCCCCGCACAGCTGGTGCGCTCGCGCGGCGAGGATGCAGTGCTGCTCGGCGTGGTCATGAACAAGGGCGAGAACGGCCTGGTGCTGGGCGAGCGCCTGGACCACTTCGTCGACGCCGAGCGCGAACGCCTGCCGCTGGGCATCACGCTCGAGGTGCTGACCAACCAGGCCGAGGCGATCTCGGCTGCGGTCGAGCTTTTCCAGCTCAAGTTCCTGGTGGCGGTGGTGGTGGTGGTGGGCGTGAGCATGCTGGCCATCGGCTGGCGCGCCGGGCTGGTGGTCGGCATCGCGGTGCCGGTGACCCTGGGCATCACCTTCCTGCTCATGAAGCTGATGGGCATCAACCTCGACCGCATCACCCTGGGGGCGCTGATCATCGGCCTCGGCCTGCTGGTGGACGACGCCATCATCGCGGTCGAGATGATGCTGGTGAAGATGGAGGAGGGCTGGGACCGCATCCGCGCCGCGGCGCACGCGTGGACGGTGACGGCTGCGCCGATGCTGTTCGGCACCCTGGTGACGGTGGCCGGCTTCCTGCCCATCGGCTTTGCGCGCTCGGCGGTTGGTGAATACACCGGCAACATCTTCTGGGTGCTGGCGATCTCGCTGTTGGTGTCCTGGCTGGTGGCGGTGGTGTTCGCGCCCTACCTCGGCGTCAAGATGCTGCCGACGGTGGCGCCGGAGAACGTCCACAGCCACGAGAGCGTGTACCAGACGCCAATGTTCCGCCGCCTGCGCCGCCTCATCACCGGCTGCGTGCATTGGCGCAAGACCGTGGTCTTCGGCACCCTGGGACTGCTCGTGCTGGCGGTGCTGGGCATGGCGACGGTGGTGCAGAAGCAGTTCTTCCCGAGTTCGGATCGCCCCGAGGTGCTGCTCAGCGTCTATCTGCCCCAGGGCAGCAGCATTGCGGCCTCGGATGCAACCGTGCGCAGGCTGGAGGCCATCCTCGCCACCCAGGACGGCATCCGCTCGAGCTTGGCCTACGTGGGCGCCGGTGTACCGCGCTTTTTCCTGTCCGCCAACCCCGAGCCGCCCGACCCCGCGTTTGCCAAGCTGCTCGTGGTCACCGAGGGCGTGGCGGCGCGCGATGCGCTGATCGCCGAGCTGCAGCGCCACGTCGATGAGGGCGAGTTTCCCGAGGCCCGGGTGCGGGTGTCGAGTCTGCTCTACGGGCCGCCGGTGGTGTGGCCGGTGGCTTACCGCGTGCTGGGGCCGGATCAGCTCGAGCTGCGCCGCATCGCGCATCAGGTGCGCGAGGTGATGGCGGCCAACCCGCACATCGTCGATCCGCACCTCGAGTGGGATGAGCGCGCGCCGGTGCTGCACCTGGCGATGGACGTCGAGCGCCTGCGTCTGCTCGGGCTCACGCCGCAGGACGTGGCCCAGCAGCTGCAGTTCCACCTCGAGGGTACGCGCATCGCCCAGGTACGCCAGGATATCCGCACGGTGGACGTGATCGCGCGCGGTGCCAGCGGCGGCGCACGGCTCAATGCGGAGAGCCTGTCCATGCTCGAGATCCTTACCCCTGATGGGCGCAAGCTGCCGGCAAGCCAGCTCGGCCGCCTCGAGGTGCGCTTCGAGGAGCCGGTGATCAAACGCTACAACCGTGAGCCCGAACTGCTGGTGCAGGCCGATGTACAGGGTGCCCAGCCCAACGACGTCACCGCGGCGGTGTGGGCTTCGCTTGCGGGCGTGCGCAGCCAGCTGCCACCCGGCTACAGCATCATGATCTCGGGTGCGGTCGAGCAGTCGGGCAAGGCCGACGCCTCCATCCAGGCGCTGCAGCCGCTCATGGTGGCCTGCATGCTGATCTTCATCATGCTGCAGATGCGCTCATTCACCGGTACCTTCGTGGTGCTGGCGACCGCGCCGCTCGGCCTCGTCGGTGCGGTGATTGCACTGCTGCTGTTCGACCAGCCCTTCGGCTTCGTCGCCCTGCTCGGGCTGACGGGCCTCGCCGGCATCCTGATGCGCAACACCCTCATCCTGACCCAGCAGGTCGCGGACAATTTCGAGGCCGGCATGGGCCCCTTCGACGGCGTGGTCGAGGCCGCGGTGCAGCGCGCCCGCCCGGTGGTGCTGACCGCGATTGCGGCGGCCTTCGCCTTCATCCCGCTGACGCTGGACACCTTCTGGGGGCCGCTCGCGTATGTGCTGATCGGCGGTGTCGCGGTGGGTACCGCGATCACCCTGCTGTTCGTGCCGGCACTGTACGCGTTGCTGTTCCGCCTCGGTGCGGATGCGCAGGCCGGCGGGCCGGCCTAGCGCCTGGTTTCGACCGGGTGCCGCGCTCAGGGGTACAGGCCGCGCTCGGCGCGCGCTTCGAGCACCCGGCTGCAGGCGATGATGAAGGCCGCGGTGCGCAGCGGCACCTGCTTCTCGGTCGCCACATGCGAGATGGCGTTGAAGGCGTTGATCATGATGCGCTCGAGGCGCTCGTTGATCTCTTCCTCGCTCCAGAAGAAGCTCGAGAAGTCCTGCACCCATTCGAAGTACGACACCGTCACGCCGCCGGCGTTGGCGATCACGTCGGGCACCACCAGCACGTTGCGCGCTCGCAGCACGTCGTCGGCCGCGGGTGTGGTGGGGCCGTTGGCGCCTTCGACGACGACACGGGCGCGGATGCGCTCGGCGCGCTGCGGGGTGATCTGGCCTTCGAGCGCGGCCGGCACGAGGAACTCGCAGCCGAGTTGCCAGAAGTCTTCGATGTCGATCGCCGCGGCACCGGCAAAGCCCGCGAGGCCGCCGTTCGCCGCCGTATGCGCGAGCGCTGCGGGGACGTCGATGCCACCCTCGTTGACCAGGGTGGCGGTATGGTCGGCGACCGCGATCACGCGCGCACCGGCCTCGTGGAACAGGCGTGCGGCAATGCCGCCGACGTTGCCGAAACCCTGCACCACCACGCGCGCACCCTCGATCGGCAGGCCGATGCTGCGGCCGGCCTCGCGGGCGGTGATGAACACGCCGCGGCCGGTGGCTTCCTGGCGGCCCAGGCTGCCGCCGAGCGCGATCGGCTTGCCCGTGACCACGCCGGTGGCGGTGCCGCCGCGGTTCATCGAGTACGTGTCCATCATCACCGCCATGGTCATTGCGTTGGTGCCCACATCGGGTGCCGGAATGTCCTTGTTCGGGCCGATGATGACGCCGATCTCGGAGGTGTAGCGGCGGGTGATGCGCTGCAGTTCGCCCTTGCTCACGCTTGCCGGGTCGACGCGGATGCCGCCCTTGGCGCCGCCGAAGGGCAGGCCGACCGCGGCGTTCTTGATCGTCATCCAGCCGGCGAGTGCCATCACCTCGTTGAGCGTGACGTCGGGATGGAAGCGCACCCCGCCCTTGCCCGGTCCGCGCGACAGGCTGTGCTGCACACGGTAACCCTCGTAGTGGGCGACGGTGCCGTCATCGCGCTCGATGGGCACGTCGACGATCAGCGTGCGCTTGGGGTGCTTGAGGGTCTCGATCCAGCGCTCGAGCGAGCCGAGATAGGGGCGTACGCGCTCGATCTGCTCGACGAAGCTCGACCACGGTTCGGGCGCAGCCGGATTGAGGTAGGACAGACCACCCAGCTTGTCGAAGCTGGCGGGACGGGCGGGTTGCGTGCTCATGTGCGGGGTCTCCTCGCGTGGAAAGCGCGCATTCTCCGGCGGGGTCGCCTGGCCGCGGATACCGTTGCTTCATCGGGTCATGCGTTTCGCGCATAAACTGCGAAAGCGCACCTGCAGGACGAGGCCGCAGCGTCAGCGCGCGCCGTCCGCCGCCGCCACATCGGCCGTTAGATGCGCCCACAGTCGCAGCAGCTCGGGGCGCGTGTTGGCACGGTCGCGATAGAGCCGCACTTCCATTTCGAGCGTCCATCGGGCATCGCCGGCAACGCTCAGTTCGCCGCGTTCGAGCTCGCGCGTCACTGCACTGGCGGGCAGGAAGGCCAGGCCGTGTCCGGCAAGCAACATCGCCTTCAGGCTCTCGGCCATGTCGGACTCGTAGTGCAGCGCCAGGTGCGCCGGCTGACCGGCGCGATCGAGGATGGTGTCGACCATCCTGCGCAGATAGGTGTTGGGGCCATAGCGCAGGAAGGGGATGGGCGTCTCCGGTGTGCCCGGCAGCCGCCAGCGCCCGTTTCCGACGAGCCCCCGTGGCAGATAGGGCCGCACCGTCTCGGTGGCGAGCCTGAGGCCCTCGAAGCGCGCGGGATCCAGCCATACGGGATAGGCGGGATGGTGGTAGCACAGCAGCAGGTCGCACCCGCCTTCGACCAGGGTGGTGACCACGTCATGGACATTGCCTGCCATCAGGCGCGTGGGTTGTTCGCCGAAGGCCTGCTTGAGCTGCCCCAGCCAGGCGGGAAAGAAGGCGAAGGCCAGGGTGTGCGGCACGGCGAACACGAGGGCATTGCCCGCTACCGGCTGCATGCCGCGCGCAAGTGCGCGGGCTGCATGCAGCCGGCTGATGAGGTCCGCAGCCGGGCCTTTGAAGGCCTCTCCAGCCGCGGTGAGCTGGGTTGGATACGCACTGCGGTCCACCAGCGGCGCCCCCAGCCACGCCTCCAGGGCACGGATGCGGCGCGAGAACGCCGGCTGCGACACATGACGCTGCTCGGCCGAGCGCGAGAAGCTGCCCGTTTCGGCCAGGCTGATGAAGTCTTCCAGCCATTTCAGTTCCATAAGTAGGTCTCCGTGCCGCAGGCACTCCGTGCGGGCTGGTCGATGTGCGCCGGCTTCGGCGTGGCCGCGCTCACTGCCGCGAGCAGGCCGAAAGAAGGCCGCAAGAAGGCGGCGAGGATAGCGCGGCGGGACAGGCTGAGTCAGCCGCAAGCGGGTTTGTGCGCCTCGAGCACTGGCGGCGCCTGCGGAATTTGCCGCCGACCGCGCCGGCATCGTAGTCTGCCGGACGCGGGACCATGCGGGGGCGTTCCCCATTGGTCGTTTGGAGTGCATCGAATGGAATTTGCGAAGATCTTCATCACGCTGGCCGCGCTCATCAACCCCTTTGGCGCGATCCCGGCCTTCATCGGCCTGACCCAGGGCCAGTCGGCGCTCGAGCGTCGCCGAACCGCACGTACTGCAGCGCTGGCGAGTTTCGTCGTGATCGCGGTCACCGCCTTGTGCGGAAAGTACCTGCTGGCCGGCTTCGGCATCACGGTGGCTTCGCTCCAGGTCGGTGGTGGCGTGCTGCTGTTCATCGTCGCCATTTCGATGTTCAACGCCCAGCCCGCCCCCAGCCGTACGACTCCCGAGGAGACCGACGAGGCTGCAGAGCGCGCCAACATTGCCGTGGTGCCGCTGACCATTCCGCTGCTCACCGGCCCTGGGACGGTCAGCACGGTCATCATCTACGCCGACCAGGGCACCAGTACGGTGCTGATGCTGCTGGGGGCCGGCCTGGTGATGGGCTCCGTGGTCTGGTTCGCCTTCAGCCTCGCCGGCCCGATCAGCCGTCTTGCCGGGCGTACCGGACTCAACATCATGACTCGCCTGATGGGCCTGGTGCTTGCGGCACTGGCGGTGGAGTTCATCGCCGCCGGCATCCGCGCCTATGTGCAGGCATGAGCGTGGGGGCTGCCAGCAAGGGAGTCAGGCCAGTCCCGCTGCGCCCAGCACTGCGCCTGCGGCGATCATCCAGATCGGCGCCAGTTTCGTTCTCAGCGTCACCAACGCGGTGAGCGCGATCAGTACCAGCGCGCCGTTGCGGTGCGCCGGGTCGCCGACGAAGGGTAGCGCGAGCAGCCAGCCGGTGGCGAACACCAGGCCGACGGTGATGGGGGCCAGGCCGGCGGTGAAGGCGCGCACCAGGGCCGTGTCGCGCCGGCTCGCGCCCCAGCGGCTGACGCCGAGCGAAAGCAGCGTGGACGGCAGCAGGATGCCCACCAGCGCCGCCGCGGCACCGGGCAGGCCCGCAGCCTGGAAGCCGAGCACCGGCACGAACAGCACGTTGGGGCCGGGCGCGGCCTGGGCGAGTGCGACTGCGGTGGTGAAGTCGGCGTCGCCAAGCCAGCCGCGCTCGGTGACGAAGTAGCGATGCATCTCCGGCGCCGTCGACATCGCACCGCCGATCGACAGCAGCGACAGGGTCAGGAAGTGCAGGAAGAGTTCGAGCAGCTCGCCCGCGGGCAGCGTATTCAAGATGCGTCCTCCGGGCGTGCCGCGCGCGCGTCGAGGATGGCGATCCGCCAGCGCGCAAGCCCCCAGCCGAGCACGCCCAGGCCGATCACGATCCATGCCAGGGGCAGGCGGAATACCGCGATCGCAACCAGCGCGCCCAGCCCGAGCAGCGCGCACAACCAGGGGCCGAGCAGGTTGCCGCGCAGCGTGCCGAGCATCTTCACCGCCATCGCCAGGATCAGTCCTGCTGCCACCGCACCCATGCCGCGCAGCGCGCCCGCCACCGCGGGAAACTCGGCCAGGCGTTCATGGCTCGCTGCGAGCGCGATCACGATCAGGAAGGGGGCGAGCAGCATGCCGGTGATTGCCGCAAGTGCGCCGCGCCAGCCGAAGTAGCGGTCGCCGATCATCAGCGACAGGTTGACCACGTTGGGTCCGGGCAGCATCTGTGCGATCGAATACAGCTCGATGAACGCTTCGCGGCTCAGCCAGCCGCGGCGGTCGACCAGCTCGCGCTGGGCGACCGCGAGCACGCCGCCGAAACCCTGCAGCGCGAGCAGGCTGAACGCGACGAAGAGCGCGAAGGGCGAGGCGGGGCGCTTGGGCGCGTCTGCGAGCGCTGCCGGTCCCTGGGCGGATGGGCTCATGGCATCTCCATGGGGAGGTCCGATGCCGGCGCCGTGTCGCGGTTCGCGCGCACGGGCTCACGACAGCGGAAGAGTTCGGCTGCGGCCAAGCGGCTTCGCCACTGCAGGCGGTGTGCGGCGAGGTCCCACTCGGCCAGGGTGAACAGGGCGCCGCCAATCTCGGCGGCGACGTAGCCCATCAGGCTGATGCGCTCGATCGCGCAGCGCAGCGGTACCACGGGCGCGCAGGCGTCGAAACGCTGTGCCACGGAGTGCGTTGGGTAAGCGTCGGCGTACAGGCCTACGGTCACGTGCGGCACGTATTCGCCCTGCGGGTGGGGCGTGTCCGCATGCAGGCAGGCGCGCAGTGCACAGAGCGGACCATCGGCGCCATCGACATGCAGGAAAGGGGCCGATGAAAAGCTCTCCAGCGCTCCGATGGCGACCGTAAAGGGCGTGATCCGCGCTGCCGCGAGCGCGTCGATGCGTGCCTGCAGCCAGTGGCGGTCGAATTCATCCACCGCCGGCCTGGCGGTGCGCGCCGGAAAACCGCACAAGGCAAGCGTGATGTGCGGCTGGCGTCGGTAGCCGTCGAGCAGCAGGCCGTCCAGTGCGCGCTGTGCGGCGGTGATCCGCGAGCGCACCGCAGGCAGGTCCACGTCGATCGCCCACAGCAGGTAGTGCGGCCGGCCGCGATGCCAGTCGCCGAAGTCGCGGCGTTCGTTGCGCAGGGTCAGCGGCTCGGCGAGAAAGCGCTGGCGCAGCGCGGCGGGAGTGATCATGCGGGAGGGCGGAGCTGTGGGCGGGCGCAAGCGAAGCGGATGAGTCCGGGCTTGAATTCGATCGCTAGAATGAAAGGGTGATTGTCCCGGAAAAGAGATCTTCCCGCATGCACTACAGCGTCCTCAAACCCTCCACCACCGAACGCATCGCGATCCGCGGCCTCGAGTACAACGTGCGTCGCTGGGGGCGCGCGCAGGCGCCGCAGCTGTTCCTGTTGCATGGCTGGATGGATTCATCGCCCACCTTCCAGTTCGTGGTCGATGCATTGCGCCAGGACTGGCAGGTCATTGCGCCCGACTGGCGAGGCTTTGGCGGCAGCACCTGGCTTGGCCATGGCTACTGGTTTCCCGACTACTACGCCGACCTCGACGCCCTGCTCGATCATTACGCGCAGGGGCAGCCGGCGCGCCTGGTCGGACACAGCATGGGCGCGGCCGTCGCAGGGGTCTATGCCGGGCTGCGTCCGGGGCGGGTGGCGCAGTTGGTGATGATGGACTTCCTCGGTCTGAAGCCGCCGCCCGAGGCGGAGGCGCCAGTGTTGCTGGACAAATGGCTCGACGCCCAGGCCAGGCCGCCGCGCTTGCCGACGCACGCCGACCATGCCGCGTTCGTGCGTCGGCTGTGCGCGGTCAACCCGCGCCTGGCGCCGGACAAGGCGGCATTCCTTGCTGCGCACGTCGGCCGCATGGCGGGCGATGGGCGGGTGGAGATGGCCTGCGACCCCTGGCACAAGGTGCCTTCGCCCTTCGTCTACCGTATCGAGGATGTGATGGCCTGCTGGCGCCAGGTCACCGCCCCGACCCTGATGGTGCTTGCCGAGCAGGGTTACGTGACCGAGCGCTTTGGCGACGACGCTGCCGAGTTGCGCCGCCGGCTCGACTGCTTTGCCGACCACCGTGTCGTCACCATTGCCGATGCCGGCCACAACCTGCAGCACGACCAGCCCGAACAGGTGGCGGCTGCGCTGGAAGCCTTCCTGTCGCGGGCCTGATGCCCGTCCCGCGGCCTGACGGGGCCTAGGCTGGCCGAGTACCGGCCGGGCGCTCGAGGTAGGGAGCCGCCAGCCTGCCCACCGGTACCCGCGCGCCGAGCCGCGCGGCGAGCAGGTAGAGCCCGCCCAGCTTGCGGTGCAGGAACAGGGCGTCGGCAGGCGGCGTGTGCCAGAAGTCGCGCTCCATGCTTAGTCGCAGGCCGGCGTCGCGGATGCGGCGGGCGAGGTCGCTGGCGCCGAAGTCGTAGGCTCCGTCATGGAGAAGTGGCTCGCAGGCCTCGGCGAAGAGTGCGATTACGGCATCGCGCTGGCTGGCGTGCAGGTGTTCCTGAAAGTAGCCGATCTCCTGCGCGGCCGCGCTCATCGCTGCAGGGTCGTTGCGGATGGCGCCGCTCATCAGGCGGCGGTAGGCGTCGACGACCGTCATCGAATAGGCGCGGGTGGCACCGAAGTCGAGCAGCACGATCCGGCCGCTGGCGGCGTCGTAGCGGTAGTTGGCAAAATTCGGGTCGGTCTGGACCAGGCCGAACTCGAACAGCTCGCGGAACAACAGGCCGATGAGCAGGCCGGCGATGCGGTCGCGCACCGGCTGCGCGGCGCTGTCGAGCGATTCCACGGCGACGCCTTCAACCCAGTGCATGGCGAGAATGTCGCTGCGGGTCAGTGCATGCACCGGGGCGGGCAGCACGAAATCGGCCTCGGCACCGAGCAGGCCTGCGAAGCGTTGCAGATTGCCTGCTTCGCGCAGGTAATCGGCTTCCTCGTGGAGCTGGCGCTTGGCCTCCTCGAGCAGCGGGGCAAGCTCCAGTGCGCGCGGCAGCAGGCCCGAGACGCGCAGCAGCGTGGCGACGTTGTCCACGTCGCTGTCGATGCTGCGACGCACGCCCGGATACTGCAGCTTGATCGCCAGTTCCTGACCGTCGTGCGTGCGGGCGCGATGCACCTGGCCGATCGACGCCGCGGCGCACGGCGTGAACGAAAAGCGCTCGAAACCCTGCTCCCAGCCCTGGCCCCAGTGCGTTTCCAGCACCTGCACGACCTGGCTCATCGGCATCGTGCGCGCGTCCTCGCGCAGGCGGGCGAGGATCGCGGCAAGCTCCGGCGGCAGCAGGTTGCCGGCATCCATCGACATCAGCTGGCCGACCTTCATCGCCGCGCCGCGCAGCTGCGCGAGCTGGTCGGCCACGCGGCGGGCGTTGGCGGGGGTCAGTACCAGGTCGCCCACCGTCGGCCGCTTGCCTGCCGCCAGCTGGCGTGCGCCCTCGGCAATCATGCCGCCGGCGACGCCGGTGGCGAGCGAACCCAGGCGCGCGAGCCGGGCGAGGCGGCCACCTGGTACTGCAGTGGCGCGGGCCATCGTGTTCATGCGTATTGCCTCCCGGTCAGAGGGTGGATCTGAAGCACATCACGGTAGCGGGATGAAGGCGCCGGCCACCAGGCTCAGGCAAGCCACGACGGTGAGCTGCAGGCGCAGCGGCAGGTACCACGCTGGCAGTGCGGCATGGCGGGCGAGGCGGCGGTCCTGCAGGTAGTGCAGCACAAAGCCGCTCACGAGCAAGGCGGCAGCCTCCATCGGCACCAGCAGCAGCGCTGGCCAGGCGATCAGCGAGGGTACGACGCTCCACAGCATGGTGCGCACCCGTCGACTGTCGGTGAGGCCGGGCAGGCTCATCGCGAAGCCCCAGTGCAGCGCACACACGAAGCTGAGGATCACCGCGCCGTAGGCGTACAGCGCGTCACTCCAGGCCAGGCCATGATGGGCGTCGAGCAGGCTGGCGGGCGCGAGCACGAGGAAGGGGATCAGGCCGCCATAGCCGAGCCAGCGGGCGGTGCCGGGCAGCTTCGGGCTGTCGCCGGGCATGGGGTTGGTAGAGGCGATGTTCATCGGGTCAGGGGCCGCCAAGGGTTTTCGGAGACTGCTGAAGTGGACTCGAATGATCGTCACTGTACGGTAGATGTCCAGGACGATTTATTGGGCGTACGTGCTTATCTGCGCTAGAAATGCGTTTATGAGGCTGATGCTAGTAACTGAATTCTGTTTTGTCCAGGACAAAGAGAGTATATTTCGGCTTGCTGACTCGGCCGCGCCGAAGCGTTGCCCAACTTCCCTTCACCACGGAGGCTCCCATGAACCCGCCTCTCCACTACGCCGTCGTTGGCGCCGGAATCGCCGGCTTATGCTGCGCCCGCGCGCTTGCCGCTGCAGGTGTGCGCGTCACGCTGTTCGACAAGAGCCGGGGACCCGGCGGGCGCATGAGCACGCGCCGCGGCGAGGGTTGGGCCTGCGACCATGGCGCGCAGTACTTCACTGCGCGCGACCCGGCGTTCCAGGCCGAGCTCGGCCGCTGGCGGGCTGCAGGCGCGGCGGCGCGCTGGGAGCCGCGGCTGGTGGTGTTCGATGCCGACCGGCGGCGCGATAGCGGCGGTGCCGAGGCGCGCTACGTCGGCACGCCACGCATGACGGCGCCGGCGCGCCTGCTTGCTGATGGGCTGGACCTGCGCGTGCAGACCACGGTGACTGCCTTGCAGTGCTACGAACATGGCTGGGAACTGGCCACTGCCGAGCGCGGCGTGCTCGCCGAGGCCTTCGACGGTGTGCTGCTTGCCGTGCCTGCGCCGCAGGCCCTGCCTCTGTTGCAGCCGGTCCTGCCCGCGCTGGCCGAGCTTGCCGGAGGTGCGCGCATGCAGGCGTGCTGGGCGCTGATGTTGCGCTTCGAGACGCCGCTCGCGCTCGACTTCGATGCGGCCTTTGTCAATTGCGGGCCCCTGCGCTGGATCGCGCGTGACACCAGCAAGCCGGGGCGCGAGGGCGCCGAGACCTGGATTCTGCATGCGAGCGCCGAGTGGAGCGAGGCGCATCTGGAAGACAGCCCCGACCACGTGGCCGCTGCGCTCATCGCCGCATTCTGCGAGCTTGGCGGCGGCGCACCGCTGGCTTGGGCGGCGCATCGGTGGCGCTATGCGATCACCGCGTCGGCGGTGGACGGCGGCTGCGCCTGGCATGCGGGGGCCGGCCTTGGCCTGTGCGGCGATTGGCTCAATGGCGGCCGTGTCGAGGGGGCCTGGCTCAGCGGCCATGCGCTTGCCGGGCGCGTGCTGGCGAACGTGCGTGATGAGCTACGGCCTGGTCTGGTTCAAGCGTGACCTGCGCCTGGCCGATCACGCGGCGCTCGTCGCGGCGGCGCGGCGCGGGCCGGTGCTGTGCGTGCTGATCGTCGAGCCTTCGCTGTGGGCCCAGCCCGACGCCGCACGCCAGCATTACGAGTTCATGCTCGAAGCGGCGCGCGAGCTGCATGCCGGGCTGCGCCGCCTGGGAGGGCGCCTGCACCTGCTGGTGGGTGAGGCCGTGGAGGTACTCGACCGCCTGCACGCGGCCGCCCCATTCACCGAGCTGTACGCGCACGAGGAGACCGGCAACGGGGCGAGCTATGCGCGTGATCGCGCGGTGGCGCGCTGGTGTCGGGCGCGCGGGGTACGCTGGCATGAGCTGCCACAGTTTGGCGTCGTGCGCAGGCTCGATGACCGCGACCGCTGGCAGGCTGCCTGGGAGGCGCATGTGGCGGCGCCGCAGGCGGTGCTGCCCGCAGCCCTCGTCTTCGTCACGCCACCGGCGCTGTTGAAGCCCGGCGCGCGCGCGCCGGAGGCGGCGGCGCTCGGTCTCGATGTCTTCGAGCCCCCGCGGCGCCAGCGCGGCGGGCGGCGCGCCGCGCTCGACGTGCTCAATGACTTTCTCGACCAGCGCAGCGGGCAGTACCGTGGCGGCATTTCGTCGCCGCTGAAGGCGCCGAGTGCCTGTTCAAGGCTGTCGCCCTACCTGGCCTGGGGCTGCCTGAGCCTGCGCGAGGTGGTGCAGGCCACTCGCGTGCGCGTCGCCGTGCTGGCCGAGGGCGACCGCCGCCGCGCCGGGTTGTCGGCCTTCCTCAGCCGCCTTTACTGGCATTGCCACTTCATCCAGAAGCTCGAGAGCGAGCCGGCGCTGGAATTCCGCAACCTGCACCGTGGCTATGACGGGCTGCGTGAGGGCGAGTGGAATCCGGCGCATTTCGCCGCGCTGGTGGCCGGGCGTACGGGCTGGCCGCTGGTGGACGCCTGCGTGGCGATGCTGCGCGAGACGGGGTGGCTCAACTTCCGCATGCGCGCGATGCTGGTGTCGGTGGCGGCCTATCCGCTGTGGCTGCACTGGCGCGAGGTCGGGCTATGGCTTGCGCGGGCCTTCATCGACTACGAGCCGGGCATCCACTGGAGCCAGCTGCAGATGCAGTCGGGTACCACCGGCATCAACACTACCCGTGTCTACAACCCGATCAAGCAGGCGCGCGATCATGACCCGCAGGGCGTGTTCGTGCGCCGCTGGCTGCCGGCCCTGCGTCGCGTGCCCGATAGCTGGCTGTTCGAGCCTTGGCGCATGCCGGCGTCGGTGCAGGCGCGCTGCGGATTGCGGGTGGGTGAGGAAATCGTCCTGCCCGTGGTTGAGCTCGAGGCTGCCACCCGGGCCGCCAAGGCTCGTGTGCACGCCTTGCGCGCTCAGCCTGAGATACGCGCGGCGAAGGCGGCGATCGTCGACCGCCACGGCTCGCGCAGGCGACCACAGGCGCGGCGGCGCGAGGCGGCCGGCTCGACGGCTGCCGCTGCGCAGCTGGACCTGGGGTTCTGAGGCGGATCGGCGATGGCGATGCGACGTAAGGCCGACCTGCCGACAAGACTGTGCGCGGTCTGCGGGAAGCCGTTCGCTTGGAGAAAGAAGTGGGAGAAGGTGTGGGCCGAAGTGCGCTACTGCTCGGAGCGCTGCCGGCGCGCCCGCAAGCCCGGGGGGATGGCGTGATCTACTGGTTCCGCACCGACCTCCGTGTTGGCGACAACCTGGCGCTGGCCGCGGCCAGCGCGTCGGCCGCGCGCTTGCTGCCGGTGTATTGCCACGACCCTGCGGCCGATACGCCCACGCGCTGGGGTTTCACGCGCAGGAGAGCGCATCGGCGCACGTTCCTCGATGCCGCGCTTACCGATCTGGATGCGGCCTTGCGTGCGCGTGGCAGTCGCCTGCTTCAGGTGCGTGGCGCAGCGGCCGATGTCCTGCCGGCGCTGGCACGTGCGTTGGGCACGGACCGGGTGGCATGCGAGGCGATCGCCGCGCCGGAGGAGGTGGACGAGCTCGCGTCGTTGCGCGCGGCAGGGCTGCAGGTGCAGGCGGTGTGGCAGACCACCATGCTCGATCCCGGGCTGCTGCCGTTCGAGGTCGAGGTACTGCCGAAGGTGTTCACGGATTTTCGGCGGGCGGTTGAGATGGCGGGAGTGTTGCCGGCGGCCCCACTCGCGCCGCTCGCCGCGCTGCCGCCCTGTCCGTCGCTCGATCAGCTGCCCGGCATGGTCCAGGTGGGGGGTGGCCCTTGCCAGGCGCTCCGGCCGGAGCGGGGCTACGAAGGCTGCGGCGAGGCTGCCTTCCCGTGGTGGCGGCCGGAATTCGCGGGCGGTGAGCGGGCGGCGCTCGCGCATCTGGCGAGCTACTTCGCAAGCGCAAGGCCCCGGCATTACAAGGTGACGCGCAACGGGCTGAGCGGCGTCGACTTCTCGAGCAAGTTCTCGCCCTGGCTGGCACTGGGGGCTTTGTCGCCGCGTGTGGTCTTCGCCGCGCTGCGCCGTCACGAGGCCGAGCAGGGGGCGAGCGACGGCAGCTACTGGCTGTGGTTCGAGCTGCTGTGGCGGGACTACTTCCGGTTCCTGCATCTGCAGCACGGGCGGCGCCTGTACCGGGCGCGCGGGCTCGACGACGGCGCTTCGCCGCCTGCGCATGATCCGGCGGCCTTCGAGGCCTGGTGCGCAGGGCGCACAGGGCAGGCCTTCGTCGATGCCGGCATGCGGGAGCTTGCAGCTACCGGCTGGCTGTCCAACCGCATGCGCCAGGTCGTTGCCAGCTACCTGATCCACGATCTTGGCTGCGACTGGCGTGCCGGGGCGGCATGGTTCGAGGCCCAGCTGGTCGATTACGACACGTACAGCAACCAGGGCAACTGGTTGTACATCGCCGGCCGCGGCACCGATCCGCGCGGTGGACGGCGTTTCGACCCTGACAGGCAGGCGGCGCGTTACGACGCGGATGGCGACTACCGGGCGCGCTGGCTCGGCGCGCACCGGCACGCCGGCAGTTCAGCGTGAACGGAGTGCGCGCAGGCGGGCGAGCGCTGCCGGGGGCAGGGCACCGAGCAGGGCACCGACCGATACCACCGCGATGCCGATGATGGTGCTGAGGCCGAGCGCCTCGCCCAGGATGAAGAAAGCACCGATCGCGGTGAAGGCGGGTACCAGTGCCAGCATCATCGAGGCTTCGCTCGCGCCCACCTTCTGCACTGCATAGCTGTAGAAGCCCGCGGCAAGCATGGAGGCGACGATGCCCTGGTAGACCCCTTGCAGCGCGATCTCGCCCCAGCTTGCCGCGGCGATGTTGGCCGGCAGCCAGAGCAGATAGACCGGCAGGTAGGCCAGCGCGGAAAAGCTGGCGATGCCGAGGATGCCGAGCTGGGGCTTGATCTGCCAGCGCCGCATCAGCAGCCCGAATACCGCCCAGCACAGCGCGGCGCTGAGAAAGAGCAGGTCGCCGACCCATTCGCGTCCGTGCGTGGGTGCGAGCAGGCTCTCGAAGCCGATCAGAAGCAGGCCGCAGGTCGACAGTGCGAGCGCGATCACGGTGGGGCGTGCGATGCGAAAGCCCGACATCACCGCCATGATGACGATGGTCCAGAACGGGATGCCGCCATTGACGAACACCCCGGCGTGCGCGCTCGGCGCGAACGCGAAGCCGGAGTACACCAGCAGGCCGTAGCCCAGCCCGCCTACTGCCGCCAGCACCATGTGGCGTGGCCAGTCCCTGCGCGGCACGAAGCGCAGGTAGAGCGGCAGCGCGATTGCGCCGGACACGCCGAAGCGCAGCGCGGCAATGTCGAAGGGCGTGAAACTCGCGGTGGCGCCGAAGCGCGACACGATGTTGAAGCCGGACCAGAACACCACCACGGCGAGCGCGGCGAGCAGGCCGCGCACGGCGTCGGCATGCGAGGGGGACGGTGTGTGCAATTCGGTTCAGCCCGGCTGGTTGCGCATGAAATCGGCGGTGTTGAAGAAGTTCTGCAGCAGGCGCTCGCGGACGCCTTCTTCGATACCGACTTCTTCCATCGCCAGCAGCATGCAGGCGACCCACTGGTCACGCTCCCGGGTGCCGATGGCGAACGGCATGTGGCGGGCGCGCAGGCGCGGGTGGCCGAAGTTCTGCACGAACAGGTCGGGCCCGCCCAGCCAGCCGGACAGGAACATGAAGAGCTTGTCGCGCGAGCCTTGCAGGTCCTGGGGGTGCATGGCGCGCAGTTCGGCGAACTGCGGGGTTTCGGCCATCAGGCCGTAGAAGCGGTCGCACAGGCGGGCAACGGTGGGCTCGCCGCCGATCCGGTCGTAGGTGGTCTGTTGTTCCATCGGGTTTCTTGGGGTGAGGTGCGCGCCTCGGTGTGGGCGCCTTGGGCAGGATTGTCGCAGAGTTGGGCAAGGGTCTTGTAGGTGCGACGCAAGTCGCGAGCTTTTCGCCCCGTTTACGCGGCAACCCGCTGCGGTGCGTCGCTCACAGTTTCACGACCGACAACCGCTTCACCGCCTTGACCAGGATCTTGTAGATGTCGAGATCGAATGCAGGGCGGCCGGCCTCGAGCAGCCTGGCAAGGGTGGCCTCGTCGGTGGCGGTGCCGAGCCAGCGCCAGCCATCGATGACGTGGGTGGCCTCGCCTTCGCGCAGGCCGATCGGGCCGGGCCAGGCCCAGTGCTCGACCTTCAGCGCATGCAGGGCGTCGATCAGGCGTTGGGCGTGGGCCTGGGGCGATTCGCTGCCGTGGCAGGCGCCGTGGCAGCGCTTCAACTGGAAGTCGAAGCAGCGCGCGCCCTGGGGGTGCCTGTCGAGGCCGAGCAGGGGCGGACACAGGGCGTGGTCGCGGGCGAGCGCGCGCAGCCGGTTGGTGGCCTCGCGGCGATTGCGGAAGAAGCCGTAGAGGTCGTCGCGGCGGCCGAAGTCGAGGTCGGCGGCGTGCACCAGTTCCAGCCGCCAGTCGCCGACGATGTCGGTGGCGAGGCGCCAGGTGCACAGTTCGCGGTTGCGCCGCAGCTGGCGGTTGTGGGTGGGCTGCAGCTGCTTGACGAGGCGGGCCTCCTCGAGCAGCGCGCCGATCTCGCCCGCGGTTGCGATCCATTCGACGTGGCGCACCTGCTGGCTGAGGCTGAGTTTGCGGTCGCTGCTGTGGTCGGCGGCGAAGTGCGACAGCACGCGGCTGCGCAGCCGCGTGCTCTTGCCGATGTAGAGCGGCAAGTGTCCATCTGCCGCGCCGGCGGCGCGCTCGCCATAGAACAGGTAAACGCCGGGCGAGTCAGGCAGGCCGGCGATCTGCTCCGGGTCGAGGTGGGGCGGCAGGCTGGGGTGGCCGATCAGCTCGCGCACGGCCGCTTCGATGTGGCCGGCCGGGAAGCGGTCGTGGATCTTCTGCCAGAACTGCCACAGCAGCTGGGCGTCGCCGAGCGCGCGGTGGCGATCGGCCACCATCAGGCCGTGGCGCTCGATGAGGTGGTCCAGGCCGTGGCGGCGGTGGTCGGGAAACAGTCGGCGCGACAGCTTGACAGTGCACAGCACCTGCGGACGGATGTCGAGCCCGGCACGGCGAAAGGCAGCGCGCAGGTGGCCGTGGTCGAAGCGTGCGTTGTGGGCAATGAAGAGGCGGCCGTCGAGGCGGTCGAAGACCTCGTCCGCGATCTCGGCAAAGCGAGGCGCGCTCGCCACCATGTCGTCGTCGATGCCGGTCAGGCGCCGGATGTAGTCGGGGATGCGTGACGCAGGGCGCACCAGCGTCGACCACTCGCGCACGCCGTCCTCGTCGACCTGGACGATGCCGACTTCGGTGATCGAGTCGTGCTGAGCGGGACCACCGGTGGTCTCGATATCGACGAAGGCGAGGCCGCCGGGGTGGGCTCGGAGGAGGGCGTTCACAGCGGACGAGGACCGGGTGCGTGGGGGCGGGCAGGTGTGAGCGGCGCAGGCCGTCCGGGGTTCCGTGCCTGCGAGCTGCCATTGGCCCCGGCCGTGCGGAAACGCCGTCAGCGTGCGCCGAAGCCGGCGTCTTCGATGGCCTGGTAGATGTCGGCCGCGGACACGAAGGTGCCGTGCTCGATGGTTGCTGCACCGGTTTCGAGCGAGATCTCGAGGTAGCCGATTCCGGGCAGGTCCTGGATGGCATTGGTGACGAGGCGCAGGCAGTGCTCGTCGCGCATGCCTGTGATGGTGAGGGTGGTGGTCTGCATCGGCGGCTCCGGAAATTGGGGACGGTGTTCGCCGCATCTTGTCCGCTGCCGGCGTCGTCGGCAAGTTCGACATGAGGCGTCACGAGCCTTTTAGGGCAGGAGTCCAGCCGTGTCGCCTTCAACCCCTCGCGGCTGGCGCCGCTCCTACCGGGGAGCAATCGCCGCGGCTTGCCCTCGCTGTAGGAGCGACGCCAGTCGCGAGCTGTTGCGGGCCGGATCAGGACGCGGCCGCCTTCAACCCCTCGCGGCTTGCGCCGCTCCTACCGGGGAGCAATCGCCGCGGCTTGTCCTCGCTGTAGGAGCGACGCCAGTCGCGAGCTGTTGCGGGCCGGACCAGGACGCGGCCGCCTTCAACCCCTCGCGGCTGGCGCCGCTCCTACCGGGGAGCAATCGCCGCCGCCTTCGAGCAAGCGGCGGTAGAGCGCGGCGAGGCGAGCAGCCATCAGCGTGTCCGCCCATTCGGCGGCGTAGGCGGGCGCCTCGGTGGCGAGTTGCTTGCGCAGGCGGCCGTTGGCGAGCACATCCTCGACCACTGCCGCGAAACCGGCGGGCGAGTCGGGAGCGATGCGGGCGCCGCGTTCGGGGGCGAGGATGTCGGTGGTCCCCATGGCGGCCAGCGCGACGACCGGCAGGCCTGCGGCCATGGCCTCGAGCAGGACCAGTCCCTGGGTTTCGGTGCGCGAGGCGAAGACGAAGACATCGGCTGCGGCGTAGCAGTCCGGCAGGCGCTTGCGGCGCTCGAGGTAACCGACGAAGCGTACGGCCGCGCCCAGGCCGAGTTGCGTGGCCCGACGCTGCAGGCTACGCGTGGCCGGACCCTCGCCGGCGATCACGAGCACGAAGCCGGGACGCTGGCTGCGCAGCCTTGCGGCGACATCGAGCAGAAAGCCGATGTTCTTCTCGTGCGCGACGCGACCGATGAACAAGGCCATCTGCGCGGCCTCCGGGATGTCGTAGATGCGGCGGAAGTGCGCGCCGTCTCCGCGGGCGAAGTCGGCGACCGGGATGCCGGTGGGCAGGACCTCCATCGGCGTGCGCACGCCGTAGTCGGCAAGGCGCGTACGCATGGCTGTGGACGGCACGATCACCTGGTCGACGGCGTCGCACTGCTGGCGCGATATCCGTCGCGCCAGCCCGCGCAGCGCGGCCGCAGGCAGGAAGGGGATGTAGTGCTGGAGGTACTCCTCGAACAGCGTGTGGTAAGTGAGCAACACCGGCCGGCCGCAGGCCCGGGCGGCGGCAAGGCCGGCATAGTGGGCAACGAAGGGCGTCTGCACATGCACGAGGTCGCAGTCGCGCGCTTCGCGTCGGACGGCCTCGTACATGGCGCGACGTGCGACGAGGCGGTCCTCCGGGTCGAGCGGCAGGCGCCAGCCGGGAATGCGGATGACGCCCTCTTCATCGGCCTCGCGGCCATAGCGCGGGACGACGAGGCGGACATCGACGCCTTGTGCGGAAAGCGCGCGGCGAAAGCTCGCGATCGAGGTCGATACCCCGTTTACGCGCGGAAAATAGACGTCGGACACCATCAATACCTTGAGCATGCAACCAAGCTTGGGCCCGCCGTGTTACCGCACGGTGACCGTTGGCGGGTGGGGCGCGGCGGTGGCAATCGTTGCACCTGCGTGACAGGGTCGTCGGGCAAAGGCGTGGTGTTGATGAGACAATCGCGCGCTTACGACCAAAGACATAGGGCACGGGCCTTGGTCCCGCGCACCGACCGCAATCCATGAACCTGCCGCGAACTCCTGGCGCCTTGTGCGACGAAATCCTCTCGATCGCCCTTGGCGACGATGTCTGCATCGGCGAGATCGTCTCGCCCGTCGTGCTCGAATGCGGCCCCGAACGGCCTGTGCACGAGGCTGCGGCGCTCATGAGCGAGCGTCGGGTGAGCTCGGTCATCGTGGTCGAGGGGGGCGAGGCGGTCGGTATCTGGACCGAGCGCGACGCGCTCGCGGTGGATATGAGCGATCCGGCCGCCTTCACTCGGCCGCTGCGCGAGGTGATGAGCGCCCCGCTGCGTACCGTGCCGGCGTCGTTCCGCCTGCACGAGCTCACTGTCCGCTTTCGCGAGGAGCATGTGCGCCATTACCTGGTCGTCGACGACGATGGCCGCCGCATGGGCGTCGTGTCGCAATCGGACGTGGTGCTCAACCAGGGCATCGAGCATTACCTGAAGTTGCGCAAGGTGGACTCGCTGGTCAAGGGCGGCCTGCATGCCATGCCTGCCGCTGCCCGCCTACCCGAGGCCACCGCGCGCATGCGGGAAAGCGGCGCAGACGCCGTCGTGGTCGACTTCGGCCTCGAGGCCGAGGCCTCTCCGTCGGGCCGCTACGGCATCCTGACCGAACGCGACATCACCCGCCTCGTGGCCCAGCGCGTGGCCTGTGGTGAGGTGGGCGATTTTGCCAGCCGCCCGCTGATCGCCTGCACCGAGCATGACAGCCTGTACAGGGTGCGCGCGCTGCTCGCCGAGCGCCATATCCGCCATGTCGGCGTGATCGGGGCCGACGGCGAGTTGTGCGACCTGATCAGCTTCAAGGACATCCTGAGCGGCATGGAGCTCGCCTACGTGCATGAGCTGCAACATGCGCTGCACGAGCGCGATGCTGCCCTCCATACATCGAGGCGCAATCTCTATCTCGCCGAGAAGGTCATCGAGAACTCGCTCGAAGGGGTCATGGTGACCGATGCGGATGTCCGTATCGTGTCGGTCAATCCTGCCTTCACCCGCCTGACCGGATACGCGCCGGAGGAGGTGATCGGGCGCAACCCCTCGCTGCTCAATTCAGGTCGCCAGAGCCCGGCGTTCTACCAGCGCATGTGGGAAGAGCTGCTCGAGTCCGGGAAGTGGCAGGGCGAGGTGTGGAACCGGCGCAAATCCGGCGAGGTGTCGCCGCAGTTGCTCCACATCACCGCGATCCACGACGAGGACGGTGCGCTGACCCACTATGCGGCGTTGTTTACCGACATCAGCCGGCTCAAGGAGAACGAGGCCCGCATCCGCGACCTCGCCTACTACGATCCGCTCACCGGCTTGCCCAATCGCCGCCTGCTGGAGGACCGCCTGCAGGTGGAGCTCGCCCATGCCGCGCGCATGCGCAGCCGCCTCGCGGTGATGTTCGTCGACCTCGACCGCTTCAAGCGCATCAACGACAGCCTCGGCCACGGCATCGGCGACCGCTTGCTGGTCGAGATCGCCAGCCGGCTGCGTGCCTGTCTGCGTGAGGACGACACCGTCGCACGCATGGGCGGGGACGAGTTTCTCGTCATCCTCAACAATCTGGCCGGCCCCGACGAGGCGGCAATGACTGCGCGCCGCCTGGTGGCTGCGCTGCGCCGGCCCGTGCTCATCGACGAGCACGAGCTGGTCGTCACCACCAGCCTGGGCATCAGCATCTACCCCGACGACTCGCTCGATGCCGACACGCTGATCAAGAACGCGGATGTGGCCATGTATCGGGCCAAGGACGAGGGCCGCAACAGCTTCCAGCTCTACGAGCCAGCCATGAATGCCCGCTCGCTCGAACACCTGGCCATGGAGACCGCGCTGCACCGCGCCTTGCCGCGCAACGAGCTGCAGCTTCATTACCAGCCGCTGGTGCGCATCGGCGGGGGCGGGCTCGAGGCCGTCGAGGCCTTGTTGCGCTGGAATCACCCGGACCTTGGCCTGGTGTCGCCAGCTGACTTCATCCCGCTGGCCGAGGAGACCGGACTCATCGTACCGATCGGCGAATGGGTGCTGCGCTGCGCCTGCGAGCATCACCGCAACTGGCGCGAGGCCGGCCGGCCACCGCTGCGCATGATGGTGAACATCTCCGCGCGCCAGTTCCGTGACGAGGGTTTCGTGGCCATGGTCGGCAGCGTGCTGGCCGAGACCGGCATGCCACCCGAGTGCCTGACGCTGGAGCTGACCGAGAGCATGCTGATGGAGGGCTCGGAGCGCGCGATCGCCCGTCTCGATCAGCTGCGCGCGCTCGGTGTCGGGCTGGCGATCGACGATTTCGGTACCGGTTACTCTTCGCTCGCCTACCTGAAGCGCTTCCCGATCGACGAGCTCAAGATCGACCGCCTGTTCGTGCGCGGTATCGATCGCAATCCGCGGGATGCGGCGCTGGTGTCGGCGATCGTGTCGCTCGGCCACAGCCTGGGGCTGCGTGTGGTGGCCGAAGGCGTGGAGACGCAGGCACACCTGATGGTGCTGCACGCCCAGGGTTGCGACCTGGCGCAGGGTTTCCACTTCAGCCGGCCCTTGCCGTGGGACGAGTTCGTCGCGGTCTGCTGCAGCGGCCGCTGAGGACGGCGCACCCGTTCAGTGCGGGCGCGGGGAGTCGGCAAGCGCCTCCCAGGCCGTGCGCACGGCCTCGGCGCCATAGTGGCGCTCCAGCCGGCGTACCGTGAAGTGGCCGCGGCTGACGTCCTGGAAGTGGTTCATGAACATCAGGTTGATCGTCGCTCCGGCGGCCGCACCGATGCCGGGCACCAGCATGCCGGCCGCCTTCTGCGTGACCTGCACCTTGTAGCGTGCCGCCACCATGGTGATCAGCCGCACGAGGGCGGGCGCGCCTTCGGCACTCAGCCCCTTCTGCGCCAGGTGGCGTGCGGCCTCGCTGACCGTGGTGGCGAGCGCTGCGCGTACCGCGTAGTAGCCGGATTCGGTGGCGTCGTCGCTGCGCTGGGTGCCGCCGAGGGCGAACACCTCGAGGGCGGCCAGCCGCGTCGCCGGCCTGTCGATGTGCTCGCCTTCCGCGCGCGCGATGTCGAGGATGGCGCGCATGATCAGGACCGTGGACAGCGGGATCTCGACCGTCAGCCCGGCCAGGCCGAAGGCACCGCCGCCGGCGCCGCTGACCGAGCCGAGCAGCTTGTGCAGGCGCGGCGAGGCCGGACGAGGCTCGGGTTCGAGCGTACGCGCGGCCGTACTCATCGCGCGCAGCAGGGCTTCATGGGCCAGCCCGCCGACCTTTGCCCGCCAGCTCGTGGGCAGGCGCGCCATGCCTTGCTCCAGCGGACTGCCGACGAAGCTGCTCAGGCGCGCGACCAGACTGGGGTTTTCCAGCAGGCCGCGCGCGTGGGCGAGGGCCTCCAGGTCGGCGTCGGCAAGCTGCAGGGTGTGGGTGCTCATGAGGGGCCGGGGTGGTGGTCGGTTGCGGCGGGGGTGTCCATCGCTTCAGACGCGCTGCCGCACGCTCGCGTTCCCGGCGTCAGGAGGGCTTGCCGGTTTCCAGCGATTGCAGGATGGCCGCACCCAGCACGGCGGCCGATTGGGCGCCCGACACCGCCAGCTTGCGGTTGAGGATGAAGAAGGGCACGCCCTCGATACCCTGGCGGCGCACGCCAGCGGCCATGCGCTCGACGGCGTCGATACTGCCGCGGCCGTCCAGCCATTCGCGCACGGCTTCCCGGCGGTCGCCGCAGGCCGCGGCGATGTCGGCGAGGGTGTCCTTGTCGCCGATGTCTCGGCCCTCCTGGAAGTGCGCGGCGAACAGCGCCTGGGCCAGGCTCTGGATGCGCTCGGGCTTCTGGCCCTGGGCCTGGGCGCGGTACATCAGGCGGTGCGCCTGCAAGGTGTTGGGGCGGGTCTGGATGCGCTCGAAGGCGTAGCTCAGGCCGTCCTCCGCGGCTGCCGCGCGCACGGTGTCGAGCACCGCTTCGGCCTTGATCGGGCCGCCGAACTTGGCCTCGAGGAAGGCGCGATAGGGTTCGCCTGCGGCCGGGGTGTCGGGGTTGAGGAAGAAGGGCAGCCAGTTAACGCGCGCTTCGAGGTCGGGGCGTGCGGCCTTCAGCTCCGCCAGGGCGCGGTCGAGACGCACCTTGCCGAGGTAGCACCAGGGGCAGACGAAGTCGGAGACGAGGTCGATGTCGAGGATCATTGAGGCACTCACAGGAAGCGGGCGATGAAGCAGGGCTGGGCAGGGTCGGCGGCGGGTGGCAATGGCAACCACACGCGGCGGCCGCTGCCGGGAACGCGGTCGAGTGCGCTGCCGTCGGCGGCCAGCAGCCGGTCGAGGCGCAACTCGAGGTTGCTGCCTGGCTGCACGAACTCCAGCCGGTCGCCGACACCGAAGCCGTTCTTGACCTCGACTTCTGCCAGGCCACGCCCGGCATCCCAGCCCACCATCTCGCCCACCAGCAGGCTGCGCCCGGATTCCGAATGGCCGCGCAGGTAGTTCTGGTGCTCGGGGGTGGCATGGCGCTGGTAGAAGCCGTCGGTGTAGCCGCGGCTGGCCAGGCCCTCGAGCTCGCCGAGCAGGCGGGGGTCGAAGGGGCGGCCGGCGACGGCGTCCTCGATCGCGCGGCGGTAGCCCTGGGCGGCGCGGGCGACGTAGTAGGGGCTCTTGGTGCGGCCCTCGATCTTGAGCGAATCGACGCCGATGTCCACCAGGCGCTGGACGTGCTCGATGGCGCGCAGATCCTTCGAGTTGAGGATGTAGGTGCCGTGCTCGTCCTCTTCGATCGGCATCAGCTCGCCGGGGCGGGTGCCTTCTTCCAGCAGCCACACCTTGCTGCCACCGATGTGGCGCGGGCCGCCGCCGAGCGCAAGGCCGGTGGTGGTGTCGAGCCGGCTGCGGGTGGCGGTGCCGACCGCGCCGGCGTCCTTCGGGGTGCCGATCGGTGCACTGCCGCGGGCCTGGACGTCGCCGGCGCCGTCTTCACCGGCCTCGTGCACCTTGTAGTCCCAGCGGCAGGAGTTGGTGCAAGTGCCCTGGTTGGGGTCGCGGTGGTTGAAGTAGCCCGACAGCAGGCAGCGCCCGGAATAGGCGATGCACAGCGCACCATGAACGAAGACCTCGAGCTCCATGTCCGGACAGGTGTCACGGATCTCGGCGACTTCGTCGAGCGACAGCTCGCGCGACAGGATGATGCGCTTGACCCCCACCGACTGCCAGAAGCGTACGGACGCGTAGTTGGTGGTGTTGGCCTGTACCGAGAGGTGGACGTCCACCTCGGGCCAGCGTTCGCGCACCATCATGATCAGCCCGGGGTCGGCCATGATGAGCGCGTCGGGCTTCATCGCGATGACCGGCGCCATGTCGTCCTCGAAGGTGCGCAGCTTGGCGTTGTGCGGGTAGATGTTGGCCACCAGATAGAACAGCTTGCCTGCAGCGTGGGCCTCGTCGATGCCGGCTGCCAGGGTTTCAAGCTGGCCGAAGCTGTTGTTGCGCACGCGCAGCGAATAGCGCGGCTGACCGGCGTACACGGCGTCCGCGCCGTAGGCGAAGGCGGTGCGCATCATGTCGAGGGTGCCGGCGGGGGCGAGCAGCTCGGGGCGGCGTGAAGTGGGCATGAGTATGGAGTGGAGCCGGGCCTGTGGTCTTGGACGCCGGCATTCTAGCCGAGTGCGCCGTATCGATTGTGCCGTCGAACTGTGGCTGAGTTCGCGGCAGGGGCCGCGGCATCGGTGAATACTGGATTAACATGTCACGCCTCCCTGTGCGCAGGCCAGCCCGGCCTGGGAACGCGCGTTGTCCACGGAGCCCCTGAATGCCCGCTTCCGCTCTTGCCCCGGCCAAGATCATGCTGATCGAGGATGATGCGGGTGACGTCGAACTCATCCGCTGGCAGTTGCGGGATGCGTTGCATGAGCATTTCGACATCCGCGTTGCCGATTCCATGCGTGCGGCCGAGGCCCTGTTTGCGGAGGCTGGAGCCCAGCCCGACGTGGTATTGCTCGACCTGAGTCTGCCGGACTCCTACGGAGCCGGCACGGTCGAGCGCTGCCGAGCGCTGACCGAGGCGCCGATCATCGTGTTGAGCGGTGTGGACGATCCGGCCGTGACCTGTCTGGCGATTGCTTTCGGTGCCGATGACTATCTCCCCAAGGGGGGCGACAGCGAGGTGTTGCGGCGAGCGATCCGCTATGCGCGGCTGCGCCACCAGCGCGACGCCGATGCCCGCCTGGCAGCGGCCGTGTTTGCGCACGCCCGGGAAGGCATCATCGTGACGGACGCCCAGGGAAACATTGTCGAGGTCAACGACGCGTTCGCGCGCATCACTGGCTACGCGCGAGAGGAAGTGCTCGGGCGCAACCCCAGCCTGCTCAAGTCCGATCGCCATGACCAGGCCTTCCATGCGGCGATGTGGAAAAGCCTGCACGACAAGGGGCACTGGTACGGCGAGGTGTGGAACCGGCGCAAGAGCGGAGAGTTGTTCGCCGAATTGCTCACCATCAGCGCGGTGCGCGACGCACGCGGTGCGATCCGGCATTTTGTCGGTCTGTTCTCGGACATTACGGTGCAGAAGGAGCACGAACGCCAGCTCGAGCATATTGCACATTACGACGCCCTCACTGCGCTGCCCAACCGCGTCCTGTTTGCGGACCGCCTCCATCAGGCCATGGCGCGTGCAACGCGTAGTGGTCAGCGCCTGGCGGTCGTGTACATCGATCTCGATGGCTTCAAGGCGGTCAACGACACCCTCGGGCATGACGTGGGCGACAAGCTGCTGATGGCACTTGCATTGAGAATGCGCAAGACCATGCGGGACTGCGACACGCTTGCTCGCCTGGGGGGCGATGAGTTTGTCGCCGTGCTCAGCGATCTGCCCGATGCCGAAAGCTGCCGGCCGCTGGTGCGGCGGCTGCTGGCTACGGCTGCCGAGCCTGTCGAGGTGAATGGCCAGCTGCTGAAGGTGTCGGGTAGTATCGGGATCACGCTCTACCCGCAGCGCGAGGATGTCGAGGCCGACCAGTTGCTGCGCCAGGCCGACCAGGCGATGTACCAGGCCAAGCTTGCCGGCAAGGATCGCTACCACCTCTTCGACAGCGACCAGGACTATGACCTGCGCAGCCATCACGAAAGCGTCGAGCGCATCCGCCAGGGCCTGCTGCGGGACGAGTTCGCGCTGCACTACCAGCCCAAGGTCAACATGCACAGCGGCGAGCTGATCGGTGCCGAGGCGCTGGTCCGTTGGCAACACCCGGAGCAGGGCTTGCTTCCGCCCGATCGCTTCCTGCCTGCGATCGAGCGCCATGAGCTCGGCGTCCAGCTTGGCGAATGGGTCATCGACTCGGCCTTGAGTCAGATCGCAGCGTGGCAGGCCGAGGGCTTGCGCGTGCCCGTCAGCGTCAACATCGCGGCCAATCACTTGCAAAGGGCCGACTTTGCCGAGCGCCTCTATCTGCTGCTGTCCTTGCACCCGGAAGTTGTGCCCGGCCAGCTGCAGCTCGAGGTGCTCGAGAGCAGTGCGCTGGCCGACATGAACCGGGTCGCCGAGACGATGGCCACGTGCACGCGCATGGGGGTCAGCTTTTCGCTCGACGACTTCGGTACCGGCTACTCCTCCCTGAGCTATCTGAAGCGCTTGCCGGCCGCCGAGCTCAAGATCGACCGCAGCTTCGTGCGCGACATGCTGCACGACGCCGACGATCTTGCCATCCTCGATGGCGTGCTGGGCCTTGCGCGTGCCTTTCGCCGCCGTGCCGTTGCCGAGGGCGTGGAGACCGAGGCGCAGGGCGAACTGCTGCTGCGGCTGGGGTGCGAATGCGCCCAAGGCTATGGCATTGCGCGGCCGATGCCGCCATCAGCGCTGCCGGGCTGGGCTGCGGGCTGGCGTCCGCCGCTGCGGTGGACCCGCCAGCGCCGGCTTGGGGCCGAGGCAATGCCCTTGCTGTATGCCACGGTCGAGCACCGCGGCTGGATCATGGCCATCGCCGAGTGCCTTGCCGGCGAGCGCGCAGCGCCGCCAGCGCTCGATCCTCATGAATGTGCCTTCGGCCGCTGGCTCGACGGCGTGATTGCTGATCCCTACGCACTGGGCAGTGATCGGTTGAGCGAGCTCGACCAGCTGCACCTCGAGATCCACGCGCTTGCCGTCGAGCTGTTGCGCTTGCACCGCGGCGATCGCAAGGATGAGGCGCATGCCGGCCTGGCGAGGTTGAACGACATGCGCGATCGAACCATCGCGGCCATGGAGGCCTTCATCCAGGCGATGTAGGCGACGGTGGCGACGGCCCCCGGACTCAGTCCCCGGGCTTTGGCCAGGCGGGCAGGCGGATGTCGAGTGCGACGGCGATCAGGCGCGTGCCGGTCGCGGCGGCGATGCCGGAGAGGGTGGAGATGGGCAAGGGCAGGCTGATCGCGTCGAGGACGATGAAGACGCCGCAGCCGAACAGGGCGCACATCGCGTAGGGGCGATGATCGCTGTACACCTTGGGTACCTCGTTGCACAGCACGTCGCGCGAGACGCCGCCGAAGATCGCGGTCACCACGCCCATCATCATCGCCACCAGTACCGGCATGTCGGCTGCGAGCGCGATGGTGGCCCCGGAGATCGCGAACAGGCCCAGGCCGCAGGCGTCGGCAAATTCCATCACGTGACCGCCGAGCTTGTGGCGCAAGGTCTTGAGCCAGAGCGGGGTGGTCAGCACCATCGCCAGTACCAGCCAGAGGTATTCCTGGTTCTGGATCCAGAAGAATGGCCGGCGGTCGAGCAGGATGTCGCGCACGGTACCGCCGCCAAAGGCACTGACGAAGGCGACCGAAAATACGCCGACGATGTCCATGCGCTTGCGCGTGGCCTCGATGAGGCCGGACATGGCGAAGGCGATGGTGCCGCCGACTTCGATTGCAATGAGGAAGGGGTGCAGGTTCATGGCTCGGCCGGGTGATCCAGGGTGGGGGTGCGAGCCTGCGCCGGATGCCGGGGGCAGCACCGGCGCAGGCATGCGCATGCTAGCGCGAAGGGTGTCCGCTGTGGGCGGAGCGGGCTTCCAGCCAATGGGCGACACCCCGCGCCGCCGCCACGCCGGTGGCGAAGCAGGCGGTGAGCAGATAGCCGCCGGTGGGCGCCTCCCAGTCGAGCATCTCGCCGGCGACGAACACGCCAGGGTGCGTCTTCAGCATCAACCTGTCGTCGACAGCCTCGAAACGTACGCCCCCGGCGCTGCTGATGGCCTCGTCGAGCGGGCGCGGGGCGACCAGGCGCAGCGGCAGGGCCTTAATGGCCGCAGCCAGGCGGACAGGGTCGTCGAAAACCGCCTTGGGCAGGCATTCGCGCAGCAGGCTGGCCTTGATGCCCTTGATGCCAGCCTGGCTCTGCAGATGGCTGGCCAGCGAGCGGCTGCCGCGCGGGCGGGCGAGCTCGGCAGTCAGGCGCTCCTGACTGCGTCCCGGCGCAAGGTCGAGGGCGACGGTGACTTCGCCGAGCGCCGCGATGGTATCGCGCAGTGGCGCCGACAAGGCGTAGATCAGCCCGCCTTCGATGCCTGTGGCGGAGACCAGGCATTCGCCGGCGCGTTCATGCGCGTGGCCGCTGGCGTCGGTAAAGCGGGCGACCACCGACTTGAGTGGCTGGCCGCGGAAGCGGTCGAGGAAATGGGGGCTCCAGCCGCCGCTCGCTTGCGTGCCGGGCGTGGTGACATCGAAGCCGCAATTGGCGGGCCGCAGCGCAGCGACGTCGACACCTGCAGCACGCAGCAGGGGCACCCAGGCGCCATCTGAGCCCAGCTTCGCCCAGCTGCCGCCGCCAAGGGCGAGCACCACGGCATCGGCTGCGATGATGCGCTCGCCCACCGGCGTCGAGAAGCGCAGGCTGTGCGCGCACTGCGGCGCGCTTGGCGCCCCGCTCTCGGCGGTGACGGGCGTGGCCCAGCCAAGCCAGCGTTGGCGCATCGCAAACTGCACGCCGGATGCGCGCAGGCGTGCGAGCCAGGCACGAAGTAGCGGGGCGGCTTTCATCTCGGTCGGGAACACCCGTCCTGAGGTGCCGACGAAGGTGTCCACGCCCAGGTCGTGGGCCCATGCGCGCAAGGCCTGGGCGTCGAAGGCCGCCAGCATGGGCGACAGCGCAGCACTTGCCGTGCCGTAACGCGACAGGAACGGCGCGGCGGCCTCGCTATGGGTGAGGTTGAGGCCGCCGCGCCCCGCGAGCAGGAACTTGCGCCCGACCGAAGGCATGGCGTCGTACACGGTCACGGCCAGGCCGGCGCCGGCAAGCGTCTCCGCAGCCATCAGGCCGGCCGGGCCGCCGCCGATCACGGCGACATGGTGGCCGCAATGCGATGGAGAGCGGCGGGACGGGTCGGAATGATCGGGCATGACGAGGCCTGCGGTCAGGATGACGGTCAATGCCGGCTCAGGCCGCCGGGAAGCGGCGCCTGAAGCCTTCCGGCACGGCGGCCTTGGAGCGTGCCTCGTAATCGAAGAAAACGATGCCGGTCTTCCCGCGCGCGACTTCGCGCCCGGTGGACGCCTCGGACATCTTCCATACCAGATCGCAACCGTGGGTGTGGAAGTCCGTCGCCGCGAGCTCGATGCGCATAAGTTCGCCGTGGAAGGCTTCGGAGCGGTACTGGACCGCCGCGTCGGCGACGATGATGCCGCAGCCCTCGACGTCCATCTCTGCATAGCCCATGGACTTCAGGAAGCGCACGCGCGCCTCGGATACCACGCCGAGCAGTTGCGCGTTGTCGAGGTGGTTGCCGTAGTTGATGTGCGAGATCAACAGCGGGACCTCGGTTGCGAAGGAGAACTGTGCGGGCAGTTCGATGCGGATACGGGCCATGATGAGCCTGGAAGTGGGCAGTAGGGGAGGCCGAGCGTACCGGCCTTGGCCTCATGCGGGCAAGCAAGGTGCGCAAACGCGCCCGCTGCAGGCTGATGAGCGTCTGCATTCTTGTGGTGCATTCTTGTGCAAATGGCATGGGTGACGTTTTTTTGACCCATGTCATGCACACGATTGGGGATCTTCATGCACAATTATGGGGATTGCAGGCGATGTCCTCGGGTAAAACCGAGGTCATCGCCTGCGCGCGTGTGTGTCCACTTCTTAATCAACAACGGGTTCACGATCATGAAATATCAGTCCCTCGAGGAGTTCCTGGCTTACGTCGAACAGCGCAACCCTGGCCAGCCCGAGTTTCTGCAGGCGGTCAGCGAGGTCATGGAGAGCCTGTGGCCCTTCATTTCCGCCAACAAGCGCTACGCCGAGCACTCCCTCCTCGATCGCCTGATCGAACCCGAGCGCGTGATCATGTTCCGCGTGTCGTGGGTGGATGATCGTGGCGACGTGCAGGTCAATCGCGGCTACCGCATCCAGCACAACTCGGCCATCGGCCCCTACAAGGGTGGTCTGCGCTTCCATCCGTCGGTGAACCTGTCGATTCTGAAGTTCCTCGCCTTCGAGCAGACCTTCAAGAACGCGCTCACCACGCTGCCGATGGGCGGCGGCAAGGGCGGCTCCGACTTCGACCCCAAGGGCCGCAGCCCGGGCGAGGTGATGCGCTTCTGCCAGGCCTTCATCAGCGAGCTGTATCGCCACGTCGGCCCCGACACCGATGTGCCGGCGGGCGACATCGGCGTGGGCGGCCGTGAGGTCGGCTTCATGGCCGGCATGATGAAGAAGCTGTCGAACAACGCCGCCTGCGTGTTTACCGGCAAGGGCCTGTCCTTTGGCGGCTCGCTGATCCGTCCGGAATCGACCGGCTACGGCACGGTGTATTTCGCCAACGCCATGCTCGAGCACGCTGGCCGTGACATCCGTGGCATGCGCGTGTCGGTGTCGGGTTCGGGCAACGTTGCCCAGTACGCCATCGAGAAGCTGATGGAACTCGGCGCCAAGCCCATCACCTGCTCCGACTCCAGCGGCACGGTGATCGACGAGGAAGGCTTCACCCCCGAGAAGCTCGCCCTCCTCATGGAGATCAAGAACCACTACTACGGCCGCGTGGCGGAGTACGCCGAGCGTGTCGGCGCCCGCTTCGAGCCGGGTGTGCGGCCGTGGCATGTGCCGGTCGATGTCGCCCTGCCGTGCGCGACCCAGAACGAGCTCGATGCCAACGACGCTGCCACCCTGGTCAAGAACGGCGTGATCGCCGTGGCCGAGGGCGCCAACATGCCGAGCACCATCGAGGCGGTGAAGATCTTCGAACACAACGGCGTGCTCTACGCGCCGGGCAAGGCCTCCAACGCCGGCGGCGTGGCCACTTCGGGCCTGGAGATGAGCCAGAACGCGATGCGCATGTCGTGGACCCGTGAAGAGGTCGACGCCCGCCTGAAGGAGATCATGCTTGGCATCCACGCCGCCTGCCTGAAGTACGGCAAGCGCGAGGACGGTACCGTGAGCTATGCCGACGGCGCCAACGTCGCCGGCTTCGTCAAGGTCGCCGAGGCCATGCTGGCCCAGGGCGTGATCTGATCCTTGCCGTGTCCGCGGGGCCCATGGGCCCCGCGGCATGACAGGCATGGCTAGCGGCTGGGG
>NZ_AMXA01000002.1 GCF_000310145.2 Thauera sp. 28 | reverse complement strand
GCACCCGCGGCCGAGGCGGCGGGAGCGGCCGGCGGCGGCGTCACCGCCTGCACCGGCGCGGCAACCGGCGCAGCGGCGCCCGCAGCCTTGGCTTCGGTGTCGATCTGGGCGATCAGCTCGCCCGAGGTCACGGTGTCGCCGTTTTGCTTGATGAGCTTGACGAGCACGCCATCGGCCGGTGCCGGCGTCTCGAGCACGACCTTGTCGGTCTCGATGTCGATGAGGTTCTCGTCGCGCGAGACGGCATCGCCTTCCTTCTTGTGCCAGGAAACGAGGGTGGCCTCCGAAACGGACTCGGACAGCTGCGGTACTTTGACTTCGATCAGCATGGATTAATCTCCCTGGTTGTTCTATCAGTGCGGGGACTGCGGTGTGGTTTCCTGGATCGGGCCGAATGCGTGCTCGATCACCGCCTTCTGCTGCTGGTTGTGCTTGGCATAGTAACCAACCGCGGGCGACGCCGCTGCCGGACGGCTGACGAGCAGTAGCTTGCGCTTGGTACCGAGCACATTGACCAGATGCTGACGCGAGGCCAGCCAGTACCACGCCCCCTGGTTGCGCGGCTCTTCCTGGCACCAGACGACTTCCTTGGCGTTCGGGAACTGCTCGATCGCCTTGGCGAAATCGCTTTCGGGGAAGGGATAGAGCTGTTCAACACGCACCAGTGCCGTGTCGGTGATCTTGTTCTCACGGCGATGCGCCAGCAGCTCGTAGTAGATCTTGCCCTGGCACAGCACCACACGCTTGACCTTCTTCGGGTCGAGCTGCTCGATCTCCGGGATCACGGTCTGGAAGCGGCCGTTGGCCAGTTCCTCGATCGACGAGATCGCCTCCTTGTGGCGCAGCAGCGACTTCGGCGTGATGATGATCAGCGGCTTGCGCAGGCGGCGCACCATCTGCCGCCGCAGCAGGTGGAAGATCTGCGCGGGCGTGGTCGGCACGCAGATCTGCCAGTTGTTCTCAGCCGCCATGTTCATGAAACGCTCGGGACGCGCCGACGAGTGCTCCGGCCCCTGGCCTTCGTAGCCGTGCGGCAGCATCATCACCAGGCCCGACAGGCGACCCCATTTGGCCTCACCGGAGCTGATGAACTGGTCGATCACCACCTGGGCGCCGTTGACGAAGTCGCCGAACTGGGCTTCCCAGACCACGAGCTCGTTGGGTTCGGCAGTTGAATAGCCATACTCGAAGGCGAGCAGCGCTTCTTCCGACAGCACCGAGTCGAAACACTGGAAGCGCGCCTGGCCATCCTGGATGTGCTCGAGCGGCTTGTAGGTCCCTTCGTCCCAGCGCTCGCGCTTCTGGTCGTGGAGTGCAGCGTGGCGGTGGAAGAAGGTGCCGCGATTCACGTCTTCGCCCGAGATGCGCACACCGTAGCCCTGTGCCAAAAGGCTCGCATAGGCCAGGTTCTCACCCATGCCCCAGTCGAGCGGCAGCTCGCCACGGGCCATTGCGGCTCGATCATCGATGATCTTCTTGACGCGGGAATGCAGCGCGAAGCCCTCGGGAACCGTGCTCAGGCGCTCACCCAGGCGCTTGACCTCCTGCGTCGGGATCGCTGTCTCGGCGGCGTCGGTGTAGGGCTGCTTGAGGTAGGGCGTCCAGTCCACTGCATGCTGGCGATTGTGCCCGGACAGCACCGGGTTGTAGAGCAGCTCGCCGCGGTCGAGATGCTCGCGGTACTCGGCGATCATCCTCTCCGGCTCATCGGCGGAGATGCTGCCCTCGGCAACCAGGCGGTCGGCGTAGAGCTTGCGGGTGCCGGGGTGCTTCTGGATGCTGCGGTACATCAGCGGCTGAGTCACCATCGGCTCGTCCTGCTCGTTGTGGCCGAGCTTGCGGAAGCAGATGATGTCGACGACGACGTCCTTCTTGAACTCCTGGCGGAACTCGATCGCCAGCGCAGTCACGAAGGCCACCGCCTCGGGATCGTCACCGTTCACATGGAAGATCGGTGCTTCGACCATCTTGAAGATGTCGGTGCAGTACAGCGAGGAGCGGTAGTCGCGCGGATCGGAGGTGGTGAAACCGATCTGGTTGTTGACGACGATGTGCATCGTCCCGCCCGTGCCGTAGCCGCGGGTCTGGGAGAAGTTCAGCATCTCCTGGTTCACGCCCTGCCCAGCGACCGCGGCGTCACCGTGGATCAGCACCGGCAGCACTTCGCGCTTTTCGGCATCGCCGCGGCGAACCTGGCGCGCGTAGACCGAACCCGCAACCACCGGATTGATGATCTCGAGGTGCGAGGGGTTGAACGCCAGGGTCAGGTGCATCGGACCGCCCGGGGTCATGACGTCGCTCGAGAAGCCCATGTGGTACTTGACGTCACCCGCGGTCAGGTCGGCTGCCGCCTTGCCCTCGAACTCCGAGAACAGCATCGACGGCGACTTGCCCAGGGTGTTGACGAGCACGTTGAGGCGGCCACGGTGTGCCATGCCGATCACCGTCTCGGCCACACCCAGGCTGCCCGCCACTCGAATGATCTCGTCCATCGCCACGATTGCGGTCTCGCCACCTTCGAGCGAGAAACGCTTCTGACCCACATACTTGGTATGCAGGTAGCGCTCGAGCGTCTCGGCGGCCGTGGTGCGCTCGAGAATGCGCTTCTTCATCTCGAGCGAGAACTTCGGCGTCCCGCGCACGCTCTCCAGCCGACTCTGGATCCAGCGCTTCTGCGCGATGTCGGTCATGTACATGTACTCGGCACCGATAGACCCGCAATAGGTCTGACGCAGCGCCTCGAGGATCTCGCGCAGGCTGGCGTGTTCGGTCGAGAACCCGTGGAAGGAGCCGACATTGAAGCTCTTCGACAGGTCGGCCTCTGTGAAGCCGTAGTACGAGGGCTCGAGCTCGGCAATCTGCGGCCGTTCAACGCGCTTGAGCGGATCGAGATTGGCCCAGCGGTTGCCGAGGAAACGGTAGGCGTTGATGAGCTGCAGGACCGAAACCTGCTGCTTGTCCTCACCGCCACCGGTGACCACGGTACGCACCGGGCCACGCTTGGCCATCTGCTCGAACGCAGCGATCACCGGCCCATGGGCCACGTCGCGCTGCGCAGCGCCGGCCTGGCTCTGCAGCTTGTCAAAGTATTCGCGCCACTCTTCGGAAACCGAAGCCGGATCGGCGAGGTAGTTTTCGTATTGCTCTTCAATGAACGGCGCGTTCGAGCCGAACAAATGCGAGGTCTGTTCGAGTTGCTTCATCATGGTGAAGGCCACCTGTCGTGTTCTGTTGTCGTGCTTTCTTCTTGCTGCAATGCTTGGAAAGCTGCACCTTCGTCCCTGAAGGAAAAACGGGATGACCGCGCACGCGCAGCCACCCCGCAATCATCAGAGTTGGCGAAGCCTCCTCCCTCTCTCCATCGTCTCTTACGGACGCTGTTCGAGCGACGGAACGTCGCGACGCGCAGCTCCGATGTAGAGCTGACGCGGACGACCGATCTTGTACTCGGGATCGGTAATCATCTCTTCCCACTGGGTGATCCAGCCCACCGTACGCGCCAGCGCGAAGATGCAGGTGAACATGGAAGTCGGGATACCCAGCGCCTTCTGCACGATGCCCGAGTAGAAGTCGACGTTCGGGTAGAGCTTCTTCTCCACGAAGTACTCGTCTTCCAGCGCAATGCGCTCGAGTTCCTTCGCAAGCTTGAACAGGCGATCGTTCTCGAGACCCAGCTCGCCAAGCACGTCGGCGCACACCTTGCCCATCAGCTTGGCACGCGGATCGAAGTTCTTGTACACGCGGTGACCGAAACCCATCAGCTTGAAGCTGTCGTTCTTGTCCTTGGCGCGCTTGATGTACTCGCCGACGCGCGACACGTCGCCGATCTCTTCCAGCATGTTCAGGCAGGCTTCGTTCGCACCGCCATGCGCCGGGCCCCAAAGGCAGGCGATACCTGCCGAGATGCAGGCAAACGGGTTGGCACCCGACGAGCCGGCGAGGCGGACCGTCGAGGTCGATGCGTTCTGCTCGTGGTCGGCGTGCAGCGTGAAGATCACGTCGAGCGCGCGCACCAGCACCGGGTTCGGCTCGTACTTCTCGCACGGCGTACCGAACATCATGTGCATGAAGTTGGCGGTGTAGCCAAGATCGTTGCGCGGATACATGAACGGCTGGCCCGTGTTGTACTTGTAGGCCATCGCCACAATGGTCGGCAGCTTGGCGATCAGACGATTGATCGACACGTTGCGATGCGCTTCGTCGGAGAAGTCCATCGCATCGTGGTAGAAGGCCGACAGTGCACCGACAACACCAACCATGATCGCCATCGGATGCGCGTCACGGCGGAAACCGTTGTAGAAGCGGGTCAGCTGATCATGAACCATGGTGTGGTTCTTGATGACACCCTCGAACTCCGTGCGCTGCTGCGCGTTCGGCAATTCGCCGTTCTTGAGCAGGTAGGCAACTTCCAGGAAGTTGCACTTCTCGGCGAGTTGCTCGATCGGGTAGCCGCGATACAGCAGTTCACCCTTGTCGCCGTCGATGAAGGTGATCTTCGACTTGCAGCTTGCAGTCGACAGAAAACCCGAGTCGTAGGTAAACAGGCCGGTCTTGCCGCCCAGGGTGCGGATGTCGATCACATCCTGACCATGGGTACCGGTCATCACCGGGAATTCGACGGTCTTGCCATCGACGGTTAGCGTTGCAGTGCGTTCAGTGCTCATAGATCGTCCCTTCTACTTGCCGGTTTAACTGCTTGTCGTATCGTGACCGTACCTGCCGCCTCAGCGCTGGCGCAGCAGGCCGATCATCTCCTTCCAGCGGTCCACTTCACATGCCTTGCTGCCATTGACCATCGCCCAGATGTCGTAGTCGTCACAGCGCAGCAGTTCCTCCAGATCCGCAACCTGATCGTCGGTGAGACGATCGAAATCCCGCTCCAGGAAGCGCGTGAACACAAGGTCGAGTTCGAGAAGAGCCCGCCGACACTGCCAGCGCACGCGCCCCCTGTTGATGCTCATGGCGTCAATCCGTATTTATACCGCACGCCGGACCATCATGTCCTTGATCTTGCCAATCGCGCGGGTCGGATTGAGACCCTTCGGACAGACATCGACGCAGTTCATGATCGAGTGGCAGCGGAACAGGCGGTACGGATCCTCGAGGTTGTCGAGGCGTGCATTGGTATCCTGGTCGCGGGTGTCGGCCAGGAAACGGTAGGCCGCAAGCAGGCCGGCCGGACCGACGAACTTGTCGGGATTCCACCAGAACGACGGGCAGGACGTCGAGCAGCATGCGCACAGGATGCACTCGTACAGACCGTTGAGCTCCTCGCGGTCCTCCGGCGTCTGCAGGCGCTCGCGCTCGGGTGCGGGATCGTTGTTGACGAGGTAGGGCTTGATCGAGTGGTACTGCTTGAAGAACTGGGTCATGTCCACGATCAGGTCGCGGATGACCGGCAGTCCCGGCAGCGGGCGCAGCGTGACCGGCTGCTCCAGGCTGTCGATGTCGGTCAGGCAAGCCAGACCGTTCTTGCCGTTGATGTTCATCGCGTCCGAGCCGCACACACCTTCACGGCAGGAACGGCGGAAGGACATCGAATCGTCCTTGGCCCGCAGGCGCACGAGCGCATCCAGCAGCTTCTTGTCGGACGGCTCGAGCTCGACCGAGATGTCCTGCATGTAGGGCTTCTCGTCCTTGTCCGGGTCGTAGCGGTAGATCTTGAAATGAACGGTACGCTTGGTCATGAGTATTTCTCCCGGGCGCTCAGTAAGTGCGCTTGGCGAGCGCGATCGGCTCGACGTCGTCGGACAGCGGCTTCAGGTTGACCGGCTTGTAGTCAAGACGGTTGCCTTCGCTGTACCACAGGGTGTGCTTGAGCCAGTTGGCATCGTCACGGCCGTTCGGATTCTCCGGCGTATCGGGCGCATCATCGCGCACGTGGGCACCGCGCGACTCCTTGCGAGCCTCGGCCGAAACCATGGTGGCACGGGCGACCTCGATGAGGTTGTCGAGCTCGAGCGCCTCCATGCGCGCCACGTTCCAGACCTTGGACTGGTCCGAGATCTCGGTACGCTTGGCACGCTCTGCAACCTCGCCGATCTTCTGCACACCTTCCTTGAGCAAGGCGTCGAAACGGAAAACGCCGGCATGCTTCTGCATGGTGCGACGCATTTCCAGGCCCACGTCGAACACGCTCTCGCCCTTGGTCTGGCCGTCGAGTCGAGCCAGTCGTGCCAGCGACACGTCGGCGGCGTCGGCCGGCAGCGGCTTGAGCTTGAGCTGACCCGACTGGAAGTCCTCGACCACGGTTTCGCCCGCCGACTTGCCGAAAACGAGCAGGTCGAGCAGCGAGTTGGTACCGAGGCGGTTGGCGCCGTGCACCGAGGCGCAGGCGCACTCGCCTGCAGCGTAGAAGCCGGCCACCGGGCTGTTCGGGTTGCCGTCCTTGGGCACCACGACCTGACCCTTGTAGTTAGTCGGGATGCCGCCCATCTGGTAGTGGCAGGTCGGCACGACCGGGATCGGCGCCTTGATCGGATCCACGCCGGCGAACTGGATCGCAATCTCGCGGATGCCAGGCAGGCGCTTCATGATGGTATCGGGCGACAGGTGCGTGATGTCGAGGAGCACGTGATCCTTGTCGGGCCCACAGCCACGGCCCTCGTTGATCTCGGTCGTCATCGCGCGTGACACCACGTCACGGGAGGCAAGGTCCTTCAGGTTGGGCGCATAGCGCTCCATGAAGCGCTCGCCCGAAGCGTTGCGCAGGATGCCGCCTTCGCCGCGCACACCCTCGGTGATCAGCACGCCCGCGCCGGCCACGCCGGTCGGGTGGAACTGCCAGAACTCCATGTCTTCGAGCGGGATACCGGCGCGCGCCGCCATGCCCACGCCGTCACCGGTGTTGATGAAGGCATTGGTGGAGGAGTAGTAGATACGGCCGGCACCGCCCGTGGCGAACACGGTGGCTTTGGCGTGGAAGATCGAGACCTCGCCAGTTTCCATCTCCATTGCGGTGACACCGAGCACGTCGCCGTCAGCATCGCGAATCAGGTCGAGCGCCATCCACTCGACGAAGAACTGGGTGTTGGCACGCACGTTGCGCTGATAGAGCGCATGCAGCATGGCGTGGCCGGTACGGTCGGCCGCTGCACAGGAGCGCATCACGGGTGCCTGACCGTAGTTCATCGAGTGGCCACCGAACGGACGCTGGTAGATCTTGCCGTTGTCGGTACGATCGAAGGGCATGCCGTAGTGCTCGAGTTCGATGACGACCTCGTTGGCCTTCTTGCACATGAACTCGATGGCATCCTGGTCACCCAGCCAGTCCGACCCCTTCACGGTGTCGTACATGTGCCAGTGCCAGTTGTCCTCGGTGGAGTTGCCGAGCGAGGCTGCCACTCCACCCTGCGCCGCCACGGTGTGCGAGCGAGTCGGGAAAACCTTGGTCAACACGGCGGTCTTGAGGCCGGCTTCGGACAACTGCAGGGCCGCACGCAGGCCGGCGCCACCCGCGCCGACGATGACTGCATCAAAGGTACGCTTAGCGACGTTCACGCTTAGAGCCTCCACAGGATCTGGGCAGCCCAGCCGGCGTAGCCGACGAGCAGGAAGAGGGTGACGAGATGCAGCGCCAGGCGCACACCGGTCGGCTTGACGTAGTCCATCCAGATGTCACGCACGCCGATCCAGGCGTGATAGAAGAGCGACAGGAAGAACAGGAAGCTGAGGAACTTGAACAGACCGTTCGAGAACAGGCCCGACCACGCCTCATAGCTGAGCTCGGGAAGGGCCAGCGCACAGACGGCGAAGATGACCGTGTAGATCGCCATGAACACGGCAGTTGCGCGCTGCGCGATCCAGTCCTTCAGACCGTAATGCGCGCCGACGGGTTGACGTTTCACCATAGTTTCACCCCGATGATGAGGGTCAGCGCAATGCTGACTGCAAGAACGATCTGCGAGGACTTGCGCGCCGCGGCAAGCTCGGTTCCCTTGTGCATGTCGAGCAGCAGGAAGCGGATGCCGGCGCAAAAGTGATGCAGATAGGCCCACAGCAGACCGAGCAGCAGCAACTTGACGAGCGGATTGCCAACCACAGCACTAAAGGTCTCGAAGGTCTGCGCGGAACCCAGGCTGCGATCGAGCAGATAAAGCAGGAAGGGCAACAGCAGGAACAAGCCTGCACCACTGACCCGGTGAAGGATCGAGACGATTCCCGGCAATGGCAGCCGGATCTGATTCAAGGCCAGATGCTTCGGCCTCGGTTTGCGCACTGTCACTTCTGACATGAAGACTCCCCTCTGCATGTGCGACGACGGCCGTCGCTGACTCCGAAAAAACACATAATTATAGCCCTGCCCGACGCCGACATTTCATGTCCGGCGCGTTCAATTCAGTTCATTCAGATAATAATGGTCGGCCGTCGAATACAAACCACGCCGCCATTCGACCGGCTTGTCGCCATAGGTGTAGGTGACACGCTCTACCGAAAGCAGCGGCGTCCCTTCGGCCACCTTGAGCGCCTCGCTCGCCCCGCGGTCAGCCGCAACGGCTCGAATGCGCTCCTGGGCGCGAATCATGCGCAAACCGAAACGAGTCTCGAACAGGCTGTACAGCGAACTGTTCCATCCCTGCAGCACCTCGGCCGTCAGCCCCTGAAAAACCTCGCCGGGGAGATAGATTTCGTCGATGACGACAGGCCGGGTCGCGAACTTGAGCAAACGGCGCACGATGATGATCGGCGCACCGGGCTCGATGCCGAGCATGCGCGAGGCCTCCTGCCCTGCCTTCGCGCGCCAGCAATCAAGCGGCACACTCTGCGGCGGAGAGAGATCGCCGTCATTCGGCACGAGGCGCAAGAACCTGAACAGCGCGCGCGGATCGTTGTGCGATGCGACATAGGTACCCTTGCCCTGTTTGCGCACCAGCAGGTTGTCCGCCGCCATCTCATCGATCGCCTTGCGCACGGTACCCTGCGACACACTGAACCGGGCGGCAAGCTCCTGCTCGCTTGGAATGGCCTGACCAGGACGCCACTCGCCTGCCTCAAGAGCCTGTAGAATCAGGGCCTTGATCTGACGGTAAAGCGGACTGAAGGTGGGCGCCTCATGTGACATGCGCGCATTTGATCACAAAATTAAAATGCAGTCCATAGCATGTCTTATGTCTTATATAAGATATAAAACGACATTTGACAGCACAGCCCGTTCGCATTAGTATCCCCGCGCTCGTTTCGACCCCTGTCATTCGGGGTGCGGACGCTTGTGGTCAGCATGCGCACTGCAGGCGCCGGGCAGCAATCCAGGACAACCTAGACCGTCTTACTTGAGGGAGTATCCACATGAGCAAAGCCCCCATGCGCGTCGCTGTCACCGGCGCCGCCGGCCAGATCGGCTACAGCCTGCTGTTCCGCATCGCCAGCGGCGAGATGCTGGGCAAGGACCAGCCCGTCATCCTGCAACTGCTCGACCTGCCCCAGGCACAGAAGGCAGTCAAGGGCGTCATGATGGAGCTGGAAGACTGCGCCTTCCCGCTGCTGGCCGGCATGATCGCCACCGACGACCCGAACGTCGCCTTCAAGGATGCTGACGTCTGCCTGCTCGTCGGCGCCCGTCCGCGTGGTCCCGGCATGGAGCGCGCCGACCTGCTGACCGCCAACGGTGCCATCTTTACCGTCCAGGGCAAGGCCATCGCTGAAAACGCCAAGGAAGACGTTCGCGTGCTGGTCGTGGGCAACCCCTGCAACACCAACGCCTACATCGCTCGCGCCGCCGCCATCAAGGTCGGCCGCACCAACCCGAACAACTACCACGGCATGCTGCGCCTGGACCACAACCGCGCGCTGTCGCAGCTCGCCGCCAAGTCCGGCCGTGAAGTGTCGTCGCTCAAGAAGATGGTGGTGTGGGGCAACCACTCGCCCTCCATGTACGCCGACTACCGCTTCTGCGAGTCGAACGGTGACAGCGTCAAGGCGCTGATCAATGACCACGCCTGGAACAACGACGTGTTCCTGCCCACCGTCGGCAAGCGCGGCGCTGCCATCATCGAGGCCCGTGGCCTGTCGTCGGCTGCTTCGGCCGCGAACGCCGCCATCGACCACGTGCGCGACTGGGTGCTGGGTTCCAGCGACTGGGTCACCATGGGCGTGCCCTCGGACGGCTCCTACGGCATTCCCGAAGGCGTCGTGTTCGGCTTCCCCTGCGAGTGCAAGGATGGCCAGTTCAAGATCATCCAGGGCCTGGAAATCGACGAGTACTCCCAAGGCAAGATCGCCATCACCCTCAAGGAACTCGAGGACGAGCGCGCGGCCGTTGCCGACATGCTGAAGTAAGCTGCGCGCGGGCGGCCGCGTGCCGCCCTTGCGACAGGCCACGGGGTAAAATCCGTGGCCTTTTCTTTTTCTCCGGGCCCCATGGGGGCCTGCCGTGCGCTGCATCGCACCGTGGCGGACGAGCCACACCCACCCGAGGAGCCCGACATGTCGCTTCACCCCGCCCAAGTTCTGTTTGCCGGTGAAAAGCCCTTCCCTGCCCTTCCCGCCGTCGACCACTACGCCGGCGCCGAGAAGCTGATGCTCAAGGCCTTGAAGCTACAACAGGAACTCGGCCCGGTGTTCGACATCACCTGCGACTGCGAGGACGGCGCCGCCGCCGGCGCCGAAGCCGAACACGCCCACATGGTCGTGGAGATGGTCAATGGCGCCGAGAACCACTTCGGCCGGGTCGGCGCGCGCATCCATGACATCACCCATCCGCACTGGCAGCGCGACCTCGAGATCCTGGTCGGTGGCGCCGGGCACCGCCTCGCTTTCGTCACCCTCCCCAAGGTACGCTCCATGGCCGACGCCGCCACACAGATCAACGAACTGCGCCGCGTCGAAGCGGCCTGCAGCCTGGCGCGTGCGCTGCCGGTGCACGTGCTCATCGAAACCCACGGCGCCTTGCGCGAGGCCTGGGAGATCGCCGCACTCGAAGGCGTCGAGTCTCTCGATTTCGGCCTCATGGACTTCGTCTCGGGCCACCACGGCGCCATCCCGGGCAGTGCGATGAAGAGTCCGGGCCAGTTCGAGCACCCACTCATCGTGCGTGCCAAGGCCGACATCGCCGCTGCAGCCCTGGCCAACGGCGTCGTACCCTCGCACAACGTCACCACCGAGTTGCGGGACGTGGCGGTGATACGCCACGACGCCGACCGCGCCCGCCGCGAATTTGGCTACCTGCGCATGTGGAGCATCCATCCCAACCAGATCCTGCCGATCGTCGCCGCGATGCAACCCGACTTCACCGAGGTCGAGGAGGCGGTCGAGATTCTCATCTCCGCACAGGACACCGCGTGGGGTCCTATCCAGCACAAGGGCCGCCTGCACGACCGCGCCTCCTACCGCTACTACTGGGAGCTGCTGCAGCGTGCCCGCCATACTGGCGTGGAGTTGCCGCATGAGATCCGTCAGCGCTTCTTCGGTGCCTGACCATCTGCGCCCGAAAGCTCATCCACGACCGCAAGAAAGCCCGCCAGCAAAGCCCCCTGCGCCGACTCGGCCGTAGCCACGGCAAGCCTGAACTCCGCCTCCGGATCGGTCAGCGCGAGGTAGCGTACACGTGGCATGCGCACCGTTTCGAGCGGCGCAGGCAGAACGGCAATACCCAAGCCGGCGGCGACCAGGCCGATCTGCGTCGTCGCCTCGCGTGCGACCTGCACGATGCGCGGCTCGAAGCCGGCCTGGCGGCACAGGCCACGCAGCACGGCGGGCAGATCGGTACCAACGTCGGCCGGGAAGGCGATGAAGTCCTCGTCGTGCAGGTCTGCAAACGACACCGAGCCGGCGCTGGCGAGCCTGTGCGCAACATTGACCACCACACGCAGCGGATTGCGCGCGATCTCCCGTATCCGGATCCCCTCCGGCGCACGAGTCCCCTGCAGGCGTACGAAACCGACGTCGAGCTCGTCACGGCCGAGCGCACCAAACTGGTCGGGCGTGAACATCTCGCGTAGCTGAAGCCGTACCGCGGGATAGCGCTTGCGGTAGGCATGCAGCGCATCGGGCAGCAGATCGGTGAAGGGCAGCGACGAAGTAAACCCCACCCGCAGCTCACCGGCCTCACCGCGCGCCACGCGCTGGGTCTGCGCCACCGCCTCCTGCACACCCGCCATGATCCGCTGTGCGTGCTCCTGCAGGCACTTGCCAGCCGGCGTCAACGCCACGCGGCGAGCATTGCGCTCGAACAAGCGCACGCCCAATTCGTCCTCGAGATCGCGGATCTGCATCGACAACGGCGGTTGGCCGATATGCAGGCGTGCCGCGGCGCGGGTGAAGTTGAGTTCATCCGCCACGGCAAGGAAGTAGCGCAGGTGCCTCAGCTCCATTGATCTGATCCATATATGAATAAAGCCTTTCAAATATATTGGACCAAGAGTCCGACGGCAACCTAAGATCATCTGGCAGTTCATCACCCTCCCCGCCTGCCTGCACATGCCACCTCAAAGCGCCATGCCACTGCCCGCTCCGACCGCCGGCGCCGCCATCCCGGCATCCACATTGCCCGCGCCCCTTGAAGCCGGCACGCCAGGCTATCGGCGCGCCAACTTGGCCATGTTCGTCGGCGGCTTTGCCACCTTCGCCATGGTGTACGGCCCCCAGCCCTTGCTCCCCCTGCTGGCGGACGAATTCGGCATCGGTGCAGCCAGCGCCAGTCTCACGGTGTCTGCCGCTGCGGCCGGGCTGGCCCTGATGCTGATCCCGGGCAGCGTGCTCGCCGACCGCATCGGCCGCCGGCAGGTCATGATGGTCGCGCTCGGAATCGCGGCGGTCCTGGCCTGCGCGACGGCGATCGCCCCCGACTTCGGCTCGCTACTGGTGTTGCGCGCCCTGCTCGGCGCTGTCATCGCTGGCTTGCCGGCAGCAGCCATGGCCTACATCGGTGAGGAGATCGCCCCCAACGCGCAGGCGCGGGCGATGGGCCTTTACATCGCGGGCAATGCGCTGGGCGGCATGAGCGGACGCTTCATTGCAGCGCTGATCACCGACTGGAGCTCCTGGCGGGTGGCGCTGGCCGTTATCGGCGTGCTTGGCCTCGCCTCTGCCGTCCTGTTCTGGCGTCGCCTGCCGCCCTCGCACCACTTCCAGCCACGCGCAGCAACACCTGCACGCATCCTGCGCGACGCGCTCGCCATCTATCGCGACCCGGGCCTGCCGGCGCTTTTCCTGGTGGCCTTCCTGGCCATGGGCGCCTTCGTCGGGCTCTACAACTTCCTCGGCTTCCGGCTGCTCGAAGCGCCCTACCTGCTGGGCCAGACCGCCATCGGCGCGATCTTCCTGCTTTATCTGGTAGGCACCTGGGCGTCGACGCTGAGCGCCCGCCTGGCGGACCGTCACGGCCGGCACAAGGTGTTGTGGATCATGGTGGTGGTGATGGGACTGGGCCTGGCGCTGACGCTCGCCCGACCACTGGCACTGATCATCGCCGGCGTGGGCGTATTCACCTTCGGATTCTTCGCCGCCCACGCGCTCGCCAGCGGCTGGGTGGGCAAGCGTGCAGGCGAGCGGCGGGCGCTCGGTTCAGCACTCTACCTGTCGAGCTACTACCTCGGCGCCAGCGTCATCGGCACCGTCGCCGGCACGGCCTGGGGCGCCGGTCACTGGCCCGGCCTTGCACTGCTGCTGGGCGCCTGTGTGCTGGCGACCGGCGCCGTTGCACTCTACCTGCGCCGCCTGCCTACTTGAGGTTGCCCGACAGGAACTGGCGCAGACGCTCGCTGCGGGGCTGGCCGAAGACGTCGGCGGGCGCGCCGCTCTCCTCGGCCAAGCCCTGGTGCAGGAACATCACCTTGTTCGACACCTCGCGCGCGAAGCCCATCTCGTGCGTCACCACGACCATGGTGCGCCCCTCTTCGGCAAGGCCGCGCATCACCTTCAGCACCTCGCCCACCAGTTCGGGGTCGAGCGCCGAAGTCGGCTCGTCGAACAAAAGCACCGCCGGCTCCATCGCCAGCGCACGGGCGATCGCCACGCGCTGCTGCTGACCGCCCGACAGGTGCGCCGGATAGCTGTCCTTGAAGCGGCTGATTCCCACCTTGTCGAGGTAGGCCATGGCGCGCTCGTGGGCCTCCTTCCTCGACACCCCCAGCACATGGATGGGAGCCTCGACCACGTTCTCGAGCACGGTCATGTGCGCCCACAGGTTGAAATGCTGGAAGACCATCGCCAGGCGCGTGCGCAAGCGCTGCAACTGGCGGGCATCGGCCACGCGCAGATGGCCGTCCTTGCCAGGTACCAGGCAGATCTCCTCGCCCGCCACGCTGATGCGACCGGCGTCGGGCTGCTCGAGGAAGTTGATGCAGCGCAGGAAGGTGCTCTTGCCCGAACCGGACGAGCCGATGATGCTGATCACGTCGCCAGATTCGGCCGCCAGCGAGACGCCCTTGAGCACCTCGTGGTCGCCATAGCGCTTGTGAAGGTCTTCGACGCTCAGTTGTGTCATGGATGAAGTTCCGTTTGCCCTCATGGCCCTTCAGGCCGCCTTGCGCAACGCTTTGCGCGGCTGCAGGTGCGCAAGCCAGCGCCGCTCGGCGACACGAAACAGGCCGACCAGCGCAAAGGTGATGCACAGGTAGATCAGGCCCGCGAAGACGAAGGCTTCGAAGGGTGCGAAGAATTGGGAATAGGCGTTGCGTGCCGCACCGGTCAGGTCGACCAGCGTCACCGTGGAGGCGATCGCCGTGCCGTGCAGCATGAAGATCACCTCGTTGCTGTAGGCCGGCAACGCGCGCCGCAGGGCCCCCGGCAGCAGGATGCGGCGCAGCATGGTCGGGCGCGACATGCCGCAGGCGCGCGCCGCCTCGATCTCCCCGTGCGGCGTCGCACGCAGCGCGCCGGCGAGGATCTCGGTGGTGTAGGCCGCGGTGTTGAGCGCAAAGGTCACCAGCGCGCAGCCGTAGGGTTCGCGGAAGATGAGCCAGAAGTGGCTACCGTCCGCCCACTGCGCCTGCACCCACTCGAACTGGCCCATGCCGTAGTACATCAGCAGCAGCTGCACCAGCATCGGCGTGCCACGGAAGAAGTAAGTGTAGGCCCACACCGGCAGGGCCACCCATCGCCGCGGCGACACCCGCCCCACCGCCAGCGGGATCGCCAGCACCAGGCCTGCGCCCAGCGACAGCACGGTCAGCTGCAGCGTCACCCACAGCCCTGCCGCGTACGAGGGCCAGCTGTCGACGAACAGGCTCCATTCGATCATGCGGCAGCCCTCCGCACACCGACCGAATAGCGCCGCTCAAGCCAGCCGAACAACAGCCCGGAGAGCGCCGTCATCGCAAGGTAGAACAGGCACACCACCATGTAGAACAGGAAGGGCTCATGGGTGGTGCGCCCAGCCTGGTCGGCCAGCCAGGTGATGTCGGACAGGCCGATGATCGACACCAGCGCCGTGCTCTTCTGCATCACCTGCCAGTTGTTGCCCAGCCCCGGCAGCGCATGGCGAAGCATCTGCGGGAACAGGATGCGGTAGAAGATCTGCCAGCGGCTCATGCCGTAGGCGCGCCCGGCCTCGAGCTGGCCGGCAGGCACCGCCATGAAGGCGCCACGGAAGGTCTCGGTGAAGTAGGCACCGAAGATGAAGCCCAGCGTCACCACGCCGGCCACGAAGGGGTTGATGTCGACATAGCCCAGGCCGAGCGCGTCGGTCATCGCGTTGATCGCCACCTGGCCGCCGTAGAAGATCAACAGCATCATCACCAGGTCGGGAATGCCGCGCACGACAGTGGTATAGACGGTCGCCGGCAGCCGCAGCAGCGCATGCGGCGACAGCCGTGAAGAGGCACCGAGCAGGCCCAGCGCGAGCGCCAGCAGCAGCGAGAACACTGCCACGCGCAGCGTCACCCAAGCGCCGTCCAGCAGGGAAGGAAGGTATCCGTGAAGCATCGGTTGTGCCGCCGCAGCGCCCTCACGGACGCCGCCCTGCGGCCAGAAAGTGAAGGTGGCCCTGCGACCACCCATGTCAGACTGTCAGCCCCGGCCCGAGACGGCCGCTGGCGGGGCGGCGGGCAAGCGCCCGCACAGTCGCCGTGGATCTGGGTCAATCGCCGTAGATGTCGTACTCGAAGTACTTCTTGCGGATCTCGTCATACTTGCCGTTGGCGCGGATCGCCGCCAGGGCCTGGTTGAGCTTGTCCTTGAGCGCCGCATCCTGCTTGCGCAGCGCAATACCGACACCCTCGCCGATGACCCCCTTCTCGGCCTCATTGCTGCCGTGGTACAGGCCGCCGCCGAAGGCATAGTCCGCCCCCGCAGGCTGCCGAAGGAAGCCTCCGTCGGCCATCAGTGCATCGACCCAGCTGGCATCGATGCGGCCCGCAGCGAGATCGAGATAGGCCTCTTCCTGACGCGCGTAGCGCACCACGGTGACGCCTTGGCTGGCCCAGAAGCGCGAGGCAAAGTTGTCCGCCACCGTGCCACGCTGCACACCGATGCGCTTGCCCTTGAGCGACTCCAGAGTCGGCAGCAGCCCACTGTCCTTGCGCGCCACCAGCCCAAGCGGGGTGGCGTAGTACTTGTCGGTGAAGTCGACCCGCTTCTTGCGCTCCTCGGTGATCGACATCGAAGCGGAGATAGCGTCGAACTTGCGGCTGAGCAGCGCCGGGATCATGCCGTCCCACTCCTGCTTGACCCAGGTGCACCTGGCCTTCAGCTCCTCGCACAAGGCGTTGGCGATGTCGACATCGAAGCCCTGTACCGCGCCCGCGGTGTCGACCGTGTTGAACGGGGGGTAAGCACCCTCGGTGGCGAAGCGGATGGTGTCCCAGTCCTTGGCAACCGCGGCCTGGGTGGCGAGCGCCAGGGCGGCGAACATCAGCGTGCGGCGGATCATGGTGAAACCTCTGGAAGCTTGAAAGGCGCGCATTCTAACCGCTAAGCACGCATTCGTTACCGGGATTCGTGTTAGTGCACCGCAGCAATCTTCTTGATTCAAATCAGAATTTCACCGATCAGCGCCGCCAGGCGCTCGGCTGCGGGCGGGTGGAAGCGGAAGAACAGCTCCGGCTCAACCAGCTCGACTTCCATCAACCGGAACCCGCCATCGATGCTGCGTACGAAATCGACACGTGCGTAGGCCGGCAACTGAGGACAGGCGGCGACCACGGCCTCCGCAAAGGCACGCTCGCTCGCACTTGGCTCATGTGCATGCACGCTCCCACCATGATCGTCCTGCACGCGGAAATCGCCCGCGCGTGCAGTCTTGCGCACTGCATGGGTGACGCCGCCGCCGATGACCACCACCGAGACTTCGCCATCGGCGAGGATGCCGTCCTCGAAGCGCTGCACCATCATCGCCTCGTTGGCGACGCAGCGCGCGAAGAGGCCCTCATGAGCACCGGCCTCGCTACGATCGACACGATGGGTGAGCCGTGCCGCGCCCGACACCACCGGCTTGAACACGGCTTGCTCCCAACCCTGCTCCGCCATCACCTCGGCGAGGCTGAGGTCCTCGCCACGCATCACGAATCGGGTCGGCACGATATCGATCCCACGGCCTGCAAGATCGCCCAGGTAGCGCTTGTCGACGTTCCAGCGGATCAGTTCGGCATCGTTGATCAAGCGGGTCCGGGCCGACACCTGCTCCAGCCAGGGCATGAAGGCGTCGAAGCGGTCGAAATAGTCCCAGGTCGAGCGGAACACCGCCGCCCGACACGCCGACCAGTCCATACCGGGATCCGACCACGAGCGCCGCACCACGCCCAGACCCTGCCTGCGCAGGGCAGCCTCGAGCAGGGCTTCCTCACGCGCGATCTGGCCCTGATACCAATCCGTATCGTCAATCACCGCGTAGCGGTCTTCAGTCAGGATCACGATATCGGGCTTACTGGTAATCATGTCGGGCCTGTGGCGTAATGGAAGGCCGCGATTCTAGCAAGCCGCCATGTACCCGAGCGCCCCACCGGTTCCGCTGTCGATCCTGGACCTCGCCCCCATCCCGCTCGGCAGCAGCGCGACCGATGCGCTGCGCAACACCCGCGAACTGGCGCAGCTCGCCGACAGCTGCGGCTACACCCGCTACTGGCTGGCCGAACACCACAACATGACTGGCGTCGCGAGCGCCGCAACTGCGGTGGTCATCGGTCACGTCGCCGCAGCGACCACCCGCATCCGCGTCGGCGCCGGTGGCATCATGCTGCCGAACCATGCGCCGCTCGTCATCGCAGAGCAGTTCGGCACGCTCGAGTCCCTGTTCCCCGGCCGCATCGACCTCGGCCTCGGGCGTGCGCCCGGCACCGACCAGATCACCGCGCACGCGCTGCGCCGCAACCTCATGGACAGCGACAACAGCTTCCCGCAGGACGTGCTCGAGTTACGCAGCTATTTCCAGCCACCACGCCCGGGTCAAGCCGTGATGGCCGTACCGGGGGTTGGCCTCGACGTCCCGATCTGGCTGCTCGGCTCCAGCCTCTACAGCGCAGAGCTCGCCGCCCACTTCGGCCTGCCTTTCGGCTTCGCGTCGCACTTTGCCCCGCGCATGCTCATGGAAGCAGTCGAGCTCTATCGCAACCGCTTCCAGCCCTCGGAGGCGCTGGCAGCGCCCTACGTCATCGTCGCTGCCAATGCCATCGCCGCCGACACCGACGAGCAGGCGCAGCATCTGCTACGTTCGCTGCGGCTGCGCTTCGCCGCCATGGCGCGCGGCCTGCGCGGCCCCTTGCCGCCCCCGGACGCCTTCAACGAACGCGAGTGGTCGACCGCCGAACTTGCCTTTGCCGACCAGTCCCTGGCGTGCACCGCAGTCGGCTCCCCCGCCAGCGTACGCGATACGCTCGCACGCCTGGTCGAACGCACCGGCGCCAACGAACTGATTCTCGCCGGGCAGATCTTCGACCACCAGGCCCGACTCGACTCCTACGCGCAGATTGCGAAGGCGTGGGGCCTGCGCGCATCCCTTACGCGATATCCACAATAGGCGGCGGCGGACCGAGCGCCTAACCTGTCATCAAGCTGACCGCGACCTTGCAGCAAAGCGAGGCGCACGACCAGCGCTCGCCCGCCCGGGCGATGTCTGACCTGCCGACCGAACACTTCGTGCGGCAAGGCCATTCCACTTGACCAGGAGACAGGTATGAAAGGATTCGTCAAAACCATCGCAGCCGTCGTTGCCGGCGCCACGCTCGTCAGCGCAGGCGCAGCCATCGCCCAGGACCGTACCGGTTGGCCGCGCGCCCTCACGGTGGGCACGGCGAGCCAGGGCGGTACCTACTTCGTGTATGGCAACGGCCTCGCCGCCTACATCGGCGAGACGTTCGGCATCACCGCCAGCGGCGAAGTGACCGGCGGCCCGGTGCAGAACGCCACCCTGGTGCAGATGAAGGAGCACGGCATCGGCCTGGTCACCATGGGCCCGATGTACGACGCCTGGAACGGCAAGAGCGAACTCGCACCCGGCCTGCCGCACACCGATGTCCGCGCCTTGTTCCCGATGTACCAGACGCCCTTCCAGTGCATCACCATGGCCAGTTCCGGCATCAAGGCGGTGAGCGACCTCAACGGCAAGCGCGTCAGCGTCGGCCCCGCGGGCGGCACCCCGGGCACCTACTGGCCGCGCTTCATGGCGACCCTCGATGTCAAGCCGCGCCAGTCCAACTCGGGCGCATCCGATGCTGCCAGCCAGCTGCAGGACGGCCTGCTCGACGCCTTCTGCTTCGCCGCGGGTATCCCGATCTCGGCCTTCAGCCAGCTCGCAGCCGAAGCCAAGGTGGTGATGTTCGGCTTCAATGACACCGAACTGCCGAAGATCCTCGACAAGCACCCCGAGGTTTCCGCGCTGACGATCAAGGCCGGCACCTACTCCGGGCACGACTATGACCAGAACACCGTGGCCATGTGGAACTTCGCCACGGCGCACAAGGACATGCCCGCCAGCCTCGCCTACGAGATCACCAAGCTGGTGATGGAGAACAATCCGCGCATGATGCAGATCCATAGCGCGGCCTCCGAGACCCTGCTCGAGAACGTCGACAAGAACGGCTTCCTGCCCTACCACCCGGGTGCCGTGCGCTATTACGAAGAGAAGGGCATCACGCTCCCGGCCAAGCTCAAGGACTGAAGCCTGCGCTGACAAAGGGCCAGAGCAACGCGATGCCGCGACTCTGGCCCTTTTTTTGACCCTATCCCAACGAGAACAGCACCGGGAGGACTCCCAATGAACAGCCAAGCGCCGCAATCGGCGAACACGGCCGGTCCAGCCAGCGACTTCGAGATTCGCGACAAGGACAACATCGCAGCGGGCGTCGACGCCGAAGTCGTCGTCGCCAACCAGCGCGTATTCACCGGCAAGCTTGCATGGGTCTTCGCCGCCCTCTGCATCCTGTACACCGCGTTCCACATCGGGGTGATGAACTTCTACCCGCTGGAGACCTGGGTGTTCCGCCTGACCCACGTCGCCGCTGGCCTGGCGCTCGGCTTCATCTATTTTTCGGGGCGTGCGTTCCCGGCCGAACCTGCCGGCAAAAAGGCGCTCAGTCCGCTCGAGTGGGCGTTGCTGCTGCCTGCCGCGGTGATGATCCTGATCGCCCTGGGCCAGATCATGCTCGCCATCACCTCCGGCGAACTGGTCAAGACCGGTGCCCCCAAGGATGCGATGCTGTGGACCTTCGGCTACCCCCTGGTCGGCGGCACCACGCTTGCGCTGATCGCCTCATGGGTTTCACCCACCCACGCCCGCGACCGCGTCGCCCTGCCCGACGTGCTGATGGCCGTCGCCGCAATCACGGTCGGCGCCTACATCATCTCGCACGCCGAGTTCCTGCGTATCCGCGCCCAGGTCTTCCCCCACTTCAATGACATGTTTGCCTCGATCGCCGGCATTCTGCTCATTCTGGAGATGACCCGCCGCCTCGCCGGCCTCGCCCTGGTCGCGATCGTCTCCGTATTCATCCTCTACGGCTTCGTCGGCCCCTGGCTCCCCGGCGTGCTCGAGCACAAGGGCTATGCCCCGGCGCGCTTCTTCGCCTTCATCTACACCGACAACGGCATCCTGGGCCCGACCACGGCGATCTCGTCCACCTACATCATTCTGTTCATCACCTTCGCAGCCTTTCTGCAGGCCAGCCGCGTGGGCGAGTACTTCGTGAACTTCGCCTTCGCTGCCGCAGGCGGTGCGCGCGGCGGGCCGGCCAAGGTCGCGGTGTTCTCGTCGGCACTGATGGGCACCATCAACGGCACCTCGGCCGGCAACGTCGTGTCCACCGGTTCGCTCACCATCCCGCTGATGAAGCGCGTCGGCTACACACCGCAGACGGCGGCCTCGGTCGAGGCAGCCGCCTCCTCCGGCGGCCAGATCCTGCCGCCGATCATGGGCGCCGGCGCCTTCATCATGGCCGAGATCACAGGTATCGCGTACTCGGACATCGTGATCGCCGCCATCATCCCGGCCGCTCTGTATTTCCTGTCGATCTATTTCATGGTCGACAAGGAAGCGCTGAAGAAGGGCATGCGCGGCCTGCCGCGCGAAGACCTGCCCGAGTTCGGCAAGCTCGCCCGCCAGGCCTTCCTGTTCATTCCCATCTTCACCCTGATCGGCGCCCTCTTCATGGGCTACTCGGTGATCCGCGCCGGCACGCTGGCCATGGCCGCCGCCGCGGTGGTGAGCTGGTTCACGCCCTTCCGCATGGGCGTGAAGGAGATCCTCTACGCCTTCGAGATCGCCGCCCGCATGTCGCTGCAGCTCGTCGCCGTGTGCGCCGCAGCGGGTGTCATCGTCGGCGTCATTGCGCTCACCGGCATCGGCACCCGCTTCTCGTCGATGCTGCTCGAGCTCGCCGGCCAGAGTCAGCTGGTGGCGCTGTTCTTCGCGATGTGCGTGTCGATCATCCTGGGCATGGGCATGCCGACAACGGCTGCCTACGCGGTGGCCGCCAGTGTCATCGCCCCGGGCCTGATCCAGCTCGGCATCGAACCACTGACGGCGCACTTCTTCATCTTCTACTACGCAGTCATGTCGGCCATCACGCCGCCGGTCGCGCTCGCAGCCTACGCCGGTGCCGCCATTGCGCAGTCGGACCCGATGAAGACCAGTGTCGAGAGCTTCAAGTTCGGCCTTGCCGCCTTCGTGGTTCCGTTCATGTTCTTCTATGCCGCGCCGCTGCTCATGCAAGGCGCCTGGTACGAGAACCTGCACGCCTTCGTCACCGCGGCCTTCGGCATCTACCTGCTCGCCTCGGGCATCCAGGGCTGGTTCTTCGGCCTGGTCAACCTGGCGCTGCGTGTTGTGCTTATCCTGGCAGCGTTGGCGATGATCGCAGGCGGCCTCGCCTCCGACCTCATCGGCCTGGCTGCTGCAGGCGTGGTATTCGCCTTCCAGCGCAAGTTCGTCAACCCGGCAAACACGGCCAAGGGCCTGGACTGACCCCCTGCGGGCGGCTGCACAGTACGCGGGCCGCCCGCCCTCACGACAGGAGTCACGCATGTACAAACACGTATTCATCGCCATCGACGAGAGCCGCACCTCGCAGAAGGCACTCGACGAAGCCATCGGCGTCGCCAAGGTGCACGGCGCGCTGCTCGAGATCGCCCACGCCATCGACGAGCACCTCGTCCATGTCTTCCACAGCGGCGGGGTCACCACCTCCAACGCCAATCAACTCAAGGACGCGCTCGAGTCTGGCGGCAAGGGCGTACTGAAGCGCGCGCTCGAGCAGGCACAGGCTGCAGGTGTAAACGCGCGCATCCACATGCTGCGCGGCCATGGCGAACACACCGACGACCTGATCGCCGAAGCGGTCAAGAGCTCGGGTGCGGACCTGCTGGTGGTCGGCTCCCATGGCCGCCGCGGCGTACGCCGACTGCTGCTCGGCAGCGTGGCGGAGAACCTCGTGCGCAAGGTCGGCATCAGCGTGCTCATCGTCCGCGGCCAGAACGGCGAAGACAAGTAACACCCCTGGGGCCCCGCCAAGCGTCGCCCGCTGCCCGCCACCCAGGCGGGCAGCTGCGTTTACAGCGCCGCGGCGATTGCCCTGCCGATGTCGCTGGTGCTGGCCGTACCACCCATGTCGGGCGTGCGCGGCCCCTCGGCAAGCGTGGTCTCGATTGCACGCAGGATGGCATCGTGTGCAGCGGTATGGGCCGCATCCCCGTTGCCCAGGAAGTCGAGCATCATCGCCCCGGACCAGATCATGCCCACCGGATTGGCGATGTTGCGTCCGTAAATGTCTGGCGCCGAACCATGAACCGGCTCGAACAGGGACGGGAAGCTGCGCTCGGGGTTGAGATTGGCCGAGGGCGCAATCGCGATCGTCCCCGCGCACGCCGGGCCCAGGTCGGACAGGATGTCGCCGAACAGGTTTGAGGCCACCACCACGTCGAAGCGCTCCGGGCTGAGCACGAAGCGCGCGGTCAGGATGTCGATGTGGTACTTATCCCAGCGCACATCGGGGTAGGCGGCAGCCATGTTCTCAACACGCTCGTCCCAGTACGGCATGCTGATCGCCATCCCGTTCGACTTGGTCGCCGAGGTCAGATGCTTCTTCGGCCGCTGCTGCGCCAGCTCGAACGCGTACTTCAGCACCCGGTCGACACCCTTGCGCGTAAAGATCGACTCCTGGATCACCGTTTCGCGCTCGGTGCCCTCAAACATGCGCCCCCCGATCGCCGAGTACTCGCCCTCGGTATTCTCACGCACCACGTAAAAGTCGATGTCACCGACCTTCCGGTTTGCCAGTGGGCAGGGGACACCCGGCATCAGGCGCACCGGGCGCAGGTTCACGTACTGGTCGAAATCACGCCGGAACTTGAGCAGCGAGCCCCACAGCGAAATGTGATCGGGCACCTTGTCAGGCCAGCCCACCGCGCCGAAGTAGATCGCATCGAAACCTCGGAGCTGCTCGAACCAGTCCGCCGGCATCATCTGCCCGTGCCTCTCGTAGTAGCCGCAATGCGCCCAGTCGAAGGTGGTGAACGCCAAGCCGATGCCGAACTTGCGCGCGGCCGCCTCCACCACGCGCAGGCCTTCCGGCATCACCTCGTTGCCAATTCCGTCTCCTGCAATGACCGCAATCCTGTGTGTCTTCATTCCCGCTCCCTCCACTTGGCCCAAACGACTTTTTTGGCATCCTCATGCCACGAGCGCCAAGCTTAGCGTTCACCCAAAAAGCTACAATCCAGGAAAGCGTGAACTCGATGTACATGAATAGTGAACAATAGACCCCAACTCGAAGACCTCCGTCTCTTCTGCGAACTCGTGCGCCAGCGCAGTTTCAGCGCCGTGGCACGCGAACTCGGCGTCTCCAAGGCCTTGATCAGCAAGCGGATCGCACTGCTGGAGCAGAACCTGCAAACCCGCCTTGTACATCGCAGCACACGCAGCCTGCGCATCACCGAGCAGGGCGACATCGTCCACCAGTGGGCCCAGCGCATACTCGACAATGTCGACCAGATGACCGAGGCAATCAGCAGCCACCGCGCCGAGCCGGCCGGATTGCTGCGGCTGTGCTGCAGCTCCGGGTTCGGCCGCAATTGCCTCGCCCCCGCGCTGTCCGCACTCGCCAAGCGCTATGCCGCGTTGGAGATCCAGCTCGAACTGCTCGACCGCCCGGTCGACCTGGTGGGCGAAGGCTTCCAACTCGACGTTCGCATCGGTACGGTGCAGGAAGCCAACCTGATCTCGCGCCGCATCGCCGGTAACGCTCGCGTCCTGTGCGCCACTCCCGCCTACCTCGAACGCCGCGGCGCCCCGAGCAGCCTGCAAGCGCTGGCTGCGCACGACTGCATCGTGATCCGTGAGCGCGACCAGGATTTCGGGCGCTGGAGCCTGCGCGGCCCGCAGGGGCTGGAAACGGTCCGCGTCGGCGGCCCGTTGTCTGCAAACAATGGCGAGGTGGTGCGACGCTGGGCAGTCGATGGCCACGGCATCATCCTGCGCTCGATCTGGGACGTTGGCCCGAGCCTCGCCAGCGGCGAACTGGTTCGCGTCCTGCCCGACTATGCGCAAGAAGCCGACGTGTATGCCGTCTACCCCTCGCGGCTGTCACACTCGGCCAAGCTGCGCGTGTGCGTGGAGTTTCTCGAGGCCTGGTTCAAGGCCTCGGCACCGCAGCAAGGCTGACGGCCAACGCAAGGCTCAGGCCTGCTGGTCGGCCGTCGGCAGGCGGTCGAGGATGAAGCGGTCGTACCCCTGCAGCACCAGTTCACGCGTCTTCATCACGTCGGCTTCGACCTGGCCATTGAACACCCCCAGCCCGCTCAGTATGTCACGCGCCTCGTTGTAGCCCTGCTCGAAGCCCCCGCGGATCACGTCGATGAAATCGCGCAACACCGTCTCGGCATCCTCGCCCGGCCGGCCCGACGCATAAGCCTCGAAAAAGCCTGTCGACATCGACACGATACGTTCGGCCGTTGCCTCAGCCGAGTTGTCCTGGGTCATTGCGTTCTGCAACGCATCAGGGCCGAGCGTCGGCGCGAGCGCCGCATTAATACCTTCGATTGCCGACCTCAGCAACAGGGCGAGTGATTCATCACCGGAGCGGATCGAGACCTCCATCGACGACTGCAGAATCTGCACGTTGAGCTGCTCACGGGCCTCGGCCCGGGTCGGCAAGGGCTGCGCCCGCGCCGCGCCAGCGCCCTGCTGGACGTTGGCGCCATACTGCTGCATGCCGCTCGCCTGGGGGGCGGAAATCGGGCTCATTGCGGTCTCCTTCTACGCTTCGGATACTGGACCCTTCGCTTTCATTCTAGTTCTCGATCACCCTCTTCGCTTCCCCACCCGCCTCGCTTCACCGCAAGGCTTGACGGTCAAAGCGGGGACGCCCAGAAGCTCGCAGTTACAGGGAGCGATCGGCAGCGGTTGGAGCGCTGCAGGAGCGGCGCCAGCCGCGAGGGGTTGAATGCGATGCCGCCTGGGTCTGGCTCGGAAAAGCTCGCGGCTGGCGCCGCTCCTACGGGGGAGACGCGCGCTGGGTTGGCCGTAGGAGCGGCGCAAGCCGCGAGCCTTCAAAGGCAATTACGGCGCCGCGCACCGGTGCCCGTTCAACGCTGCACGACAGACTCGATCCACGGCTCAAGCCGCCGCCCCACCGCAAGCACCACGCCAAACGGCGCCGCTCCGCTCGCCTCATACACCTCGTACACCTCCGCCACCCGCGCAGCGGCAAAAGCACCGCGCAAGGCATGCGGCACATTGATGCGGTGTCCGGCGCGGGTGTTCAGGTATCCCCCCAGCACGACTTCGTCGCCGTTCGCACTGCGATGCAGGCGCAGGTGGGCAGTCAGGATCATGTAGCGGCTTCGGTCGGGGTACTGCGCGCGCAGGCCTGCAAGATCAGTGCCGGCATCAATGGCAAAGAGGCGGCTATTGTGGCGTTCTTCACGCTCCAGCCAGTCGCGCGCCTGCTTCTCCGCACGGATGGCCTGCTCTGCATCGGGCTCCGCCGCCAGCGCAGCCTGCTTGTCGGCGAGGTTGCGGCGAGCCCCCTCCAGCGCCTGCTCCCAGGCCGCTCCGGCCAGCTCGAGCACGACCAGCACCTCACGCTCTGACTTGCGCAGGTAAGGCTGCTGCCCTGCCCCTTGCGCCTTCGCACGCTCAACGTCGAAACCCAGCTCGGCAAGGCGGCGCTCGTCCAGCCAGGACGGGCTGCCGCCATAGCTCCAGTAGCCGTTCTTCTCGTAAGCTTCCTGCCCGGCGCGCGGTATGCGCCATTTCAACGACAGTGCGAGGCCGCTGTCCTCATGGTGAGCCCGCCATTCAGCCGTCTTCGCCAGTTCGCGCTGCGACAGCGCCAGGCGGCTCTCGGGTTCGCCGCTACGGTTCCAGGCGACCCCGCCCAAAGCGACAGCATTGGCCACCACGATTATTGCGGCCCCCAAGGCCAGGGTAAGCGTACGCGTGTTCATGCCGGCACCCCGCGCCCACGCAGACGCCGTAGCACGACCAGGACCAGGATCGCCGACAGCGCGAGCACGAGGAAGAACAACCATTTCGGCATGATGGCCCACCACCAGTCGAAGAACTTGGTATAGAGAAGGATCACGAAGAACACGATGCCGGTGTTGACCATGTCGTTCCACGAGCGCCGTGCGCCCATCCAGATCGCCAGCGCACTGACCACAAAGCCCGCCACCTGATAGCCGCCCTCGATGAGCCAGGGGTCGATGTCCAGGTGACTGCCCCGCCCCCAGTGCCCCAGGATCAGCATCGGCACCAGCAAGCAAAGCAAGCCGAACACACGATAGATGGCCTCGAAGCCGGCAAAGCGCCGATGCGAAATCAGCATCGGCACTGCGAGTAGCAGAGCACCGACCGGGAAGTAATGCTCAGGCCACTCACCGGCCGACAGCCAGTACACGCCACCAAAGGCCCCCACCCTCGCCGACACCCAGGCGATGACGCAGCAAATGCCCGCAGCCAGCAGCAGACGCAAGTCATAACGGTAGGCAAGCAGGAAGGCGAACGTGGCCCAGGGCAGCAGCACCGTATCCGACGGTGTGACGTTGAAGATCTGCCCCAGCATGTAGAGGTTGAGCACGAAGCAGGCAAACGCCACCATGGCCGCAAGCTTGGTGAAGTAGCCCGAAGCATCGCGGCCCTGGATCCATGCCGTGAGCCCCAGGCTGGCCAGGCTGGCGCCGATCAGGGTCACAACCTGGGCGGTCTCGGTGAAGAAGCCCCAGAACTGGTAGAACAGAAAGAACACACTCGCCGCCAAGGCCAGTGCGCCGAGGAATGAGGCCACACGCATGCCCAGGGAGAGCTGGCGCGCCTGGGTGTCGCGGTCGATGTCGAAGCGCACCGCAAAGTCGTCCAGCACGCTGTCGTGGTGGCGCGTCAGCGCCTGCCGCTGTGCGCGCTCGAGTTGGAGCACGCCCTCGCCTTCGAGGCGGGCGAGTTCCACACGAAAGGCATGGATATCGTCAACGCGCTGCTGGGCTTCGCTACGAGTGGAAGGGCTCATGGTGGGCAGATTGCCTCTCGAAACGTGTTCAATGACGTGAGCGTATCCGGCGCAGCGCGGCCCGGCAAGGCAAGGCAGGCCACGAATCCCGCACTGCCAGCGGGCCGGCTGTACAGCGCCGCCGCCGTTGCCGCCTCAGGCGTGTTGGCGCACTGCCCAGCGCGCAATCAGCTCGGCCAGCGCCGGCAAGCCTTCGCGGATCGCCACCGGTCCGGGCGCCAGAATCAACGCCGATTTCACCTCGTGCAATTCGCCATCGCGCACTGCCGGTACGTCCTCCCAGCCGGCGCGCGCTGCCACGCGCTCGGGGCGGAATCGCTTGCCACACCACGAGCCGACCACGATGTCCGGCGCCCGCCTGGCCGCCTCCAGGGGATCGGCCAGGATGCGCTGGGCCGCGCCCGGATGGCATGCGCGCTCGGCGAAGACATCCTCGCCGCCAGCGATCCCGATCAGCTCCGACACCCAGCCCACCGCACTGATCGGCGGCTCGTCCCACTCCTCGAAATAGACCCGCGGTCGCCGCGGCAGCGCAGCAGCCTGCGCACGCACCGCCGCCATCGTCGCCTCGAGCTCCTCGACCAGGGCCAGCGCACGATCCTCCGCCCCGGTCAGGCGGCCCAGCGTCTCGATCATCGCCAGGATGCCGTCCACGCTGCGCTGGTTGAACACATGCACCGCCACGCCCGCCTTGATCAGGTCGCGCGCCACGTCGGCCTGCATGTCGGAAAAACCCAGCACCAGGTCGGGATTGACCGCGAGGATCTTCTCCAGGTCGCCGCTGGAGAAGGCAAACACCTTGGGCTTCTCCTTGCGCGCGCGCGGCGGGATCACGGTGTAACCCGTGATGCCCGCAATACGGGCTTCCTCGCCCAGGGCGTAGAGGACTTCGACGGTTTCGGTGGTGAGGCAGACGATGCGGGAGGGGAGGCGGCGTGTTTTCATGCGCCGATTATCCTCCACCTGCGAGCGCTTGCAGGCGCGGCGCCAAGCGCAAATCTTCCCACTCAGACCGCCCACCCCTGCCGCTCACGCCCCTCTCAAGATGCTGAAGTCCCTGAACAGCCGCCCGGGCAAAGGCACACCCAGCCGCCAGTGGATGCTCATCGGCTTTGAACCCTCCGCCCGCTCGAGCGTCTGGCGCTGCAGGCGGATGTGGCAACCGGGCAGCAGCAGCGGCACGACGACCCGGGTATTCAGGTGGCTCAGCAGGTCGGCTTGAACGTCGAGCAGAAAGCCCTCGCCCGCGCTGTTCCGGTAGACATCGAAGCGTGCCATCAGAAGTTCCGAAACTGCGCGAGCGGCAAGCCGTGCTGCTCGACATAGGCGTTCGAATTGTCGAGCGCCTCGGCAGATGTGGAACTTCATGCGCATTCACGCCCGCATAAAGCAAAACCCCCCGCCAGACACTCTGACGAGGGGTTTTCGCGCGAGACGGCCTCCCGGCCGTCCCAGGCTTCCAGCTAGCTACCGCCTCAGACTTCCACCGTATCCGCGACCGAGCGGAATTCCTCGATCTGGTCGAAGTTCATGTAGCGTTAACTTTTACCAACGTGTTTTGCGGCTTTTTAGCCTATCTTCTTAGACGCGTCTAAGAATCTGGCTTCCGGGTCACTTCGAGGTTCCTCTACGCCCCTTCATTCGGTGCGCTCTCACCGTCCGGCCCGGCACCTTCCCCCTTGTATCTTCCGGATTGATCTTTATAGAAACGATCGGTGCCCTTTGGAGCTTGTGGGCGAAGGGTCGCGCCGTGGGAAAGCCGTCAGACCTTTCCACGGAAAGCAGCCCGGCGGCCGACAGGCCATCATCCATTAATCAACAGCGCGAGATGGTGGCGCAGCCTGTCACCCCTCGGGACTTGGAAGCCCGTGTGTGAGCATATGACGCGCCTCCTCCGGAGCCCGAGCAGTTGCTGGACTGAACATCGCTTTTGCAAGGATGGGAGGGTAGGAACATGCACGAATCGATCGTTCTGGGCATCGACATCGCCAAGCTGAGTTTCGATGCTGCCTTGGGTGTGACGACGGCCGCGCGGACGTTTTCCAACGACGACGCCAGCCACAAGACGATGATCACGGCCGTGGCCGGGCATACGGTCGAACTGATCGTGACGGAGGCTAACAGTGGCCTCGAACCGGATCTAGCCTGAGCCCTGCAGGCAAGCGGGGTTCGCGTGTCGCCGTGGTCAATCCGCGTCAAGCACGCGACTTCGCCCGCGCCATGAGGTACCGATCGTATCTACTCACGGGCCTTGGCGGCGCTGGCCCAGGTGCAGGTGCACTACCCGAGCGTGGCAAGTTCATCAAGGCCCCACGAGTTCGACAGTTTCACTCGCAAATGCGTATTTTTTCGAGAACGCACTTTCAAAAACGTGCCACTACAACAGCGCCAACTGCTCCGGCGCAGCTGGCTTCTCGACTCCTGATGCATGAAGCACCTCGCTCTGCTACGTGATGAACATCGACACCCCGACCGGCTCGCCGCCGCTCAGGCGAACCCGGTGATGCTGGATGCGCTGTAGTTGCTCGAGTGTCCGCTCGGGCGTGTATCCCGCGTCGGCGGCATTGGGTCGGCTACGCATGACCCGACGCAGGATCAGCGCCCCCGAGTTCGACAGTTACGCCCGCAAGTGCTTGTTTTTGCTAGAGCGCACTTTCAAAAATGCCACTACAACAGCGCCAGCTGCTCCGGCGCCGCTGGTTTTTCGATTCCTAATGCATGAAGCACCTCACTCTGCTCCGTGCTGAGCGTCGACACCCCGGCCACCGGCTCACCGCCGTTCAGGCGCACCCGGTGATGCTGGATACGCTGTAGTTGCTCGAGCGCGCGCTCGGGCGTGTAGCCCGCGTCGGCCGCCTTGAGGCGGCTACGCATCACTCGATGCAGGATCAACGCCATGAAGCAGATCGACGCATGCGCTCGAATCCGCTCGGGCAGGCGGTGATATACCGGACCGATCTCGATCTCGGACTTGAGCACTTTGAAGCCGCGCTCGATATCGGCGAGCGACTTGTAGCGCTGAATCACGTTCTGCGCGGCGAGCCCCTCGGCATTGGTCACCAGCAGCAGCTTGCCGTCCATCATTTCGGCAAGGCGCTTCGCCTTGTCGTCGATGTGGTAGCTGAAGAGCTCCTCGCCCAGATCCACCTTGATGATGCGCGACAGGTGCGCTTCGCTGACCGCATGGTAGAAGCGCGCCTTGGCGCCGCTATCCGAGAGTTTGCGCCCCCGGTGCTTCACGCCTTCGTCTTGTTCGGTGAGCTTGCCGCTCCATTGGTCTGCCTGGCGGATCAGCGCGTCGATGCGTTCGTTGCGTTGTTCGGTCTTCGTGGTGGCCGTCACCGGGTCGTGCGCGACCACCAGCCGCAGCTCGTTCCAGGACCGCTCCGAGATCACTTCCTGGGTAGCGGTGGCGCACTGCTGTTCGTGGAAGGGTTCGAGCAGCTCGATGAACTCGTTGTAGCGCCGGCCCGGCACGGCGACGATGAATTCGAGCGGCTTGCCGCTGGCCAGGCGTACGGCTTTCAGCGCCTCCAGATTGTCCAAGCTGAGCAGCCCCCGGTCAGCGACCAGCACCAGGCGCTGCACCGACGGGAAGCGATCGAGCACCTTGGTGAGCGTGGGCAACAGGGTCCGGGTCTCGGCCGTGTTGCCGTCGAACACCTCGTGGTAGATCGGCGGCCCCTCGGCGGTCTGCACCACGCCGAGCATGAACTGGCGGGCGATCAGTCCTTCCTTGGCCATGCCGTACTGGCGCACGTCGCCAGCCTGTTGGCTGAGTCCTTCGCTACGGATCGTGGTGAGGTCGTAGAACACCACCGACAGATCCTGGTCGATCAGTGGGCGCAGCAGCCCGGCGATCACCGCATCGACCTCATCCTGGTGGTCCATCAGGGCATCAAGGCTGCGCAGCAATTGCTGGTGCGTGACCGCCTTCGGCCCGAAGTCGGGCAGCGCCACCGTCTGTACCCAGCGCAGCACGCCGAGTTTGGATTCGGGGTCGCACAGGCGGTTGAGCACCATCAGCCGGATCAGCGCTTCCACGTCCGTGGTACGGCGCGTGCGGCGGAACACCCGGCGCAACCCGGAGAAACCGAGCGATTTCCACAGCTCGGTCAGCGCCCACACGTTACCGAGCGCGCGCGCGGACTCGAACGACACCGTGGGCGCCGGCGGCTTGGCGCCCATCGGCGCGCGACCGGTGATCTTCAGCAGGCCGTTGATCACTGCGTCGAGCGACCCATCGACCTGCTCGGCGCGCCCGAGCGTGGCGACGGTGCGCTTCTTCACTCGTCCCGCCTCGTCGCGATAGGACTCGACGAGTTGGACGTAGCGGCGGCCTCCAGAGGTGGTGAGCTTGACGTGCATGCCGCCACTTTAGCGACCTACAAAGTGCCGTCAAGTTTGAGGGTTACTGTTACAAACGTGCCACCACAGCGCTTTTGCGATCATGGCCTTGAAACCCGCGCCGGTGCTGAAGGCACTTTCCGAAAAGGGGCGAAAATCGGGGTTAAGTGTCGAACCCCGGAGCGCCAGGAAACAGATCGACGCATGCGCGCGGATCCGCTCGGGTAGGCCGTGATACACCGGGCCGATCTCGATCTCGGACTTGAGCACCTTGACGCCGCGCTCGATGTTGGCAAGCGACTTGTAGCGCTGAGTCACGCTCTGCGCGGCGAGGCCCTCGGCGTTTGTGACCAACAGCTCAAAAGTGCCACGAGAGCAATTTTGCGATCATGGCCTTGAAACCCGCGCCGGTGCTGAAGGCGCTTTCCGAAAGGGCCAAAACTCGGAGTGAAGTATCGAGCCCCGGAAACCAGCATCGATCGCGCGCCAAGCGCCGCCGACTCTCGTGGAGCAGGAGACAGTCACTGCCGCAGCCCCCACGTCGCGGTCGCTGCAGGGAATCTTCAGGAAGGGAGTGAAACAGAGAGTCGACCGCCCGCTCGTGGGATCAATCGACGACATGGCCTTCCCAAAAGACCAGGCCCAACATAGCATCGCGCATGACGGCGAAGACGAAAAAGTCGGTTTGCTTGGACACTTACAATCTACCGACCTTCGAATCCTCAACCACAACTCCTCCCATCACGCGAAAAACTAAGGATCAGCCCTTCCTGACCGGCAAAGGGACAGCTCTATTTACTTTCTTACTGCGCAAATAGCGTTGATGACTGCTTTCTGTAGTGTGTCCAAGCAAAGCCCTCGAGTCGATGCCGGCCTCATCGGCTTCAGTTGCTGCGTTAGCCCGAATATCGTGGAAGTGCGCTCCATTTTTTCCAACTGCCTCCACGCCCGCGCCAGCACAAGCCCTTCTCCAATGCCCATACATCGTATTATAGGAAAGCGGAGACCCGTCAGGCTTGTGGAACAGGGTCTTTGCTTTCGGCGAATTATGAATCATCTTCGTTTCTCTGATGACAGCCTCAAGCTCAGGAGTCATTAGGATAAGCTGGCGCGCATCTGTCTTTCCTTGCTTGACATAAATTCCCATGACGGATATCTGGCTATACTTCATCTCCATTACATCGCTGATCCGTTGCCCAGTGAGGTAGGCCATGTCCATCAGACATGAAAGTGTGGGGGACGCATTAGCCTTGATAGCCTTCCACTCATGATCACTAATCAGCCGATCTCGGCCTTTCGTTTTAAATTTTTTGATATCCCTGGAAGGATCAAACGGAATGATCTCCCAGCGAACTGCCTGCACAAAGACTCCGTGGAGAAATGAGAGCAAGAGATTTCCCATCGAAGGCGTATCCCTGTAGTCATCTAAAAATTGCGCTACGTGACCGGGTCGAATCTGTTTTGGCGAAAAATCTGCAAATGCTTCAATTACTCTCCTGCTACACGTCACATAATTCTTGTACGTCGACGGCTTAATTGAGGGCTTCATGTAAGCCAAAGCCCTCAGAACCAACTCCTGCAACGCACCATCGTCTGAAGCAGTAGTCAGTCTCGCGTACTCGACAAGTGCGTCGTGACGATCACGCGAAAGCGGACGCCATTTATTATTCTTGACAAGATAGTAGCGACCATGCTTGAAGTGCATCCATCTAGGCAACTCTCTAGCCATGGCGCAATCTCACTTTTGGTTCATTCGAGTCAACGAAAGAATAATCTGACTTAAAACCTAAACGTTCGATTACGGTGACATGAAGAACGCGCGGCCAGCCATCAGCAGCTAAGAGATACCGAATCTTCTGGTTATCTAGCCAACGCAACATAGCGGATGGCCGCTGCAGGCCCGTTAGATCTTTAAGATCCTTCTGACTCAAAAACTTACTTCCGGATGAGGGGAGGGCATTATTCACATCGGCTCTCCCTGCTCTGCTCAAGACCGCAAGCACGATACAAGCGAGCCGAGAAAACCTCGATACCCGCCTTCTGAAATAGAAAATTATTTTTTAGCGCTATGTTTCGATCATGAAAGAAAAATAACTGCCACTCTCTTTGAAAATGCTTTCCATTGTTGATGGCTTTAAGAAGCATGGAGCAACTCCGTCCAAGCTGACATTTTTCGTCAGCAACGTTGACGGATCTCCGCAGCAGCCTTCATCCGCATCCAGCGTACAAAGGCGGGGTTGTACCCACATTTAGTTCCCCCAGCTTCGATGCAGTCGATCTGTCTCTCGACTGCGTAGGCTATCGATCCATTAAGCCTTCACGGAGCTGTTAACTCTTCGGTGTGCTGCTTGCATCCGAGGAGCCGCGTTGCTTTCAAAAAGAAGCACTTCTTGCGACAGGGGTTGATAGAATGTAATTTTTTCAAAGCTTACCATATTGCTTTATTTGTTGTCAATGCATGTTTTGAAATCTTTTTTTTGATGATGGTTTAATTTGCTTTCTTGCAGTCTTTAAACCGCCCACTCCTCACCGGCGCCATGCTTTGAAAACAATTGACCACCTGAGTCACGTTCTCTGGTATGCTCGTGAAACCTTTATTGATGCGATCTCCACACATGCTTCCCGATGATGAACTTAGACAGTTCGAAAAAGAGCGCCAAGAGATCGAGCGGCAGCGTAGAGAGCTTGAAGCGAAGATCCAGAGCCGGAAGCAAGAACTTAAGGCTGAGGCCATCAAGCAAGTCCTCACCCTTGTGAAGACCTTTGACCTGACACTGGAAGATTGCGGCTTCCGGTGCCCTTCACTTGAAGAGCGGGAACGGGCACGACCACCGATTAAGTTCGTGTCGCCTGACGGCCAGGTCAAATGGAGCGGCCGTGGGGTCGCACCCAAGTTCTTTCGGGACGCCCTAGACAGAGGCGAAGACCTGAGCATCTACTTGATAGAGAACCTGACGAAGGATTCCTCGAACTGAACTCAGACCCGGTTTCCAGCTCATCTTTTCGATTACAAGAAGGTCGGCGCGAAAACCCCGGCAAGCCAGATCCAACGGGCGCCCTCAGGCCCGGGCTGAGGACGGCTCGATCAGCCCCGCCCCCTCACTCCTCACGTTTCCCACCGCCTTCCCCACGGGATACACCGCGAGCGCCGCCTCGGGACACGGCCTCACCAGCGCCTGCACCTCGTCGGCCGCAGTCACCCCGTTCAACCACGCCCAGTAATCCCCCGGCGCCAGGATCACCGGCATGCGGTCGTGCAGCGGTCGCATCGCCGCGTTGGCCTCGGTGGTGACGATGGTGAACGTGTCGAGCGCCTCGCCGTCGGCCGGTCGCGTCCAGCGCTCCCACAGCCCGGCGAGCGCGAAGAACTCGCCCCCGACCGGGTGGATGTAGAATGGCTGCTTGCCGCCGCCCTCCTGGTCACTGAGTTGCTGCCACTCGTAGAAGCCGTTCGCCGGCACGATGCAGCGCCGGCGGCGGAACGCCGCCCGGAACGAGGGCTTCTCGGCGACCGACTCGCCGCGCGCGTTGATCAACCTGGTGGCGATCGCCTCATCCTTGGCCCACGAGGGCACGAGGCCCCAGCGCAGGCGGTGAATCACCCGTTCGCCGTTCGACCGCTGGCGCACCACCGGCAGCCACTGCATCGGCGCCGCGTTCCAGCGCGGCTCGAAGTCGAAGCCTTCGGGCACCGCGTCGAAGGCCTCGCGCAGGCGCGAGACCGGACCGTAGAGGGCGTAACGACCGCACATGCGCGCCCCCTCCCCGACTGCCTCAGTGCAGGGTGCCGGAAGGCGCGCCCTCGCCTTCCTTCACCGGCAGCAGATCCGTGAACCGCCCCTGCACCTCGGTGTAGTGCCGGAACTCCGGCGCCCCGACCGTGCGCTTCTTCTTGCTGATGCCCTTGGGCCTGATCGGCACCTGGGCGACCCACACGCCGTGACGGGTCTCGAGCGACAGGCTCACCACGTCGATCCGCCAGCTCGCCGGGCAGTCGGCCAGCGAGCCGTACTCGTCGAGGATCTCCTCGTAGCGGGCGACCTTGTCGGCACGCAGGCTGTAGGCCTCCATCAGCACGAACACGAAGTCGGCGTCGAGCTGCTCGGCGAGCAGCTTCACCGCGCGCGCCGCTGCGTCCTTGTCGCCCGGCGAGCGCATGACGAGCGCCGTGGGGATCGTGGCCCCGGTGGTGAAGTTGCCGACGAAGGCCATCGGCACGAGCTCCTCGCCCTGCTCGAGGAGTTCACGCGCCTTGCCGATCAGCGGCGCGATCGCCGCCTGGTAGCGTTCGGGGAGCTGGCTCATGTCGGGGTCCTCGCCGGGTTCAGCGCTCGCGGCGCATCTTCACCGCCGCCTCGTATTCGCGATCGAGCCCGGTCCCGGCGTCGCCCTTCGGGTCGAACATCCGGAAACCCACGTGCATGTACGCCAGCAGCGCCAGCCCGGAGAACTCGCCCTCGAGGTTCTCGAGCGTGTAGCGCACCGCCGGCTTGTTGATCTCGAGCCCATTGCGGCCGATCAACGCGATCTCCATCACAATCTGCCCGACCTTCGCCTGGTCGAGCGTGGCGAAGCGGTCCAGCGCCGCCTGCATGTACATCACCGCGTCCATGCGCAGCCCGCCGTCGACCGCCGCACGCATCTCCTCGTGACCGATGCGCGTGAGCGCCTCCTCGGCCATCTCGCCCGCCTGGTGCTCGGGGAAGCGCTTGACCACCGCCTTGTACTGCTCGGCCGCCTCCTTCACGTGCGACGGCCCGAGCGCCTCCAGGCACTGCGCGAGCCCGAGCTGCGCCCCCGGATCGGCCGGCGCCAGGCTCGCCGCCTGGCGGAAGAACGGCAGCGCCTCGGCCGCCCGGCCGGACCGCATCAGCACCGCCGCCAGGTTGCGCTTGGCGAAGGCGTTCTCGGGCTCGAGCTTGACCGCGTCGCGCAGCGCGTTGGCCGCCTCATCGGCGCGCCCGGTGCGCGCGAACGCTACCCCGAGCGCGATGAACGCGTTCGCGTGCGTGGGGTCGAGTTCGACCGCCCGCTGCAGCGGCGCCACCGCGTCCGCCGGCCGACCCAGCTCGGACAGGCACAGCCCGTGGCTGTAGGCGATCTCGGCGTCGTCGAGCATGCCGTCGAGCGCCTCGAGCACCGGCAGCGCATCCTCCAGGAAGCCGTTTTGCAGCAGCCCCAGCACGTAGGCCTTCGGCTCGACCCCACGCTCGGGGACCGCGACCACGCGCACGAACGCGTCATCGACCGCCACCACGGCCTGCCAGCCACGCGCCGCGTAGTCGAGCGCATAGCGTCCGATCACCGCCTGCTCGAACTCGGGCGTGCCACGCGGCGGCAGGCCCGCTGGGTCGAGGTCGTCGAGCGGGATCTGGAAGATTTCGGGGGCTTGGCGGGTGGTCATGACGATTCAATCAACAGGCGAGGGGAGTTCGGTGGCGGATTGTCGCACAGGAGGGCCAAGCCTTCCGGCCAAACCGGCCTTCTTCCAGCCCTCTGCCCCATTTACAAGGTCACTGCCGCAAGAATAGGCAAGCCTGTAAAACATACTTCCCGCCTGGGCTGCCATCGCTTATCCACAGGATCTCCCACATCCCTTTCCCCAGCGACTGGGGACAAGCAGGCCATCAAGAACGACGCGTTTGGCCGCCGGGACTGATCAGATGACTTGAGATGCCGAGGCGACCCGAGGCATGCGCGGCGAATGGGTTTGTGCTTTGTCAAGCACCTGCCGATCTTGCACCCAGGACCAGCAGGGCCTGGGTGCAAGCTGTTGGACCGGGGCCAGCTACTCATGGCAAAGGAGCCTGGACTCAAACCCCTTATCGCCACGGCCAGACGTCCTTGCTTCGAGGCCCTGAGCAGAGGTGCAATGGATCGACAGGTTCCCCGGTCCGGCGGGGTTCTCGGTAGTCGTCTTGGACCCCAGGCTTGAATGCATGGCTTCCGATGGGCCTCAGCAGCGGACGCCTGACGCATGAAGTCAGGCCGCAAGGTGCCGCACACGTGCCGTTCGTCCGTCAGGCGACGGCGAACGGCAGCCTCTGAATCCTGCGAACTCGAACTTCCGAGCCGTTGTTTTCATTCGCCGTTCGGATAATCCGGCGGCAGGTTCATGGGCACAGCAGCCATATAGCGGCGCTTCTATTATCCGTGCTTCATCCGAGTGAAGTGCGTCGCAACAAAGGGTAGACCGACTCCCGGCACGACATCTAGAATGCGCGGAGGTGCCCACCCTACTTGCACGCGAGTAAAAACAGGCAACGCAGCAACGACCGTCATATCTAGATTGACCTTCTCTTTTGAGCCTCGTCGTCGGGGACTTAAACGCGTGCACCTGACCCGAATCGATGAGGTTTGAGGAAAGGTTCATCATGACGATCAAGCAACTCGCATTCGACGCGCAGCAGCTCCTCCAAGCCCAAACCGGCACAACCTTCAGGCGCAGCCACATCTACGAGCTACTGGCCGCTGCTTTCGGTTTCAAATCCTACGCGTCCTTGTGCGCAGACCACGTATTCACGCACAGAAGTATCACCAGCCGACGCTCGGCCAAGCATGGCGAGTCCGTTGGGCGCCGCTGCCTGGAACTCGACTATCCTCCGGAAAGTGCTCTCCAGATCGCGCAGGTTCTTCCGGACTATCTCTCGGACCGGGACATCGGAGTCATCCGTATTACGAACCTCGTCGCCCGTCTGCAGCACGAAACCGGCAGCAACTCTTATGTGCATGACGACGAGTTCGGTGAAGACTCTGTGGGCGACGACGACACGTTTGCTCTGTGGTTCGACGGCGAATCCATCGCTTCACCGGTCCTGCTCGATGGACTGGCCACTGCCGCCGAAAAAGGCAACGCCAACGCCCATTACGCTTTGGCGCTCATCCACGCCTTACCTGACGATCCCTACGATGAACCTAGTGCCGGCAGTGACTATTGGTACAACGAAGAACGTAACGGCCGCGTGCTCGTCGGTGTCGAAAAGGAATGGGCAGACCAATATGCCGCAAGGCTTAGCGGTGCAGACAAGTATAAGCACCATCTCCGCGCAGCCGGCGTCCTCGGCCATGAGGTAGCCTTGCTCGAAATGGCTGAGCGTTTTGGCGATTCGACCTTCTTCGAGCGACCGCCCATCTATTACTCGGGTATCGATGCAGCCCATGCCGCTGATGTCGCCGAACATCTCGGCCGGGGCAAGGATGCTTGGCGGTGGCGGACGGAAGCCGCAAAACAGGGTGACACTGAAGCCATGCGCGAACTGATCGAGGGTTACGATCGGTTGAACCTGCAGCAGTGCTGGACGTGGTTCTATCTTGCCGAACTGCTCGGTACCGACCTGTCCGAGGACGAATATGAAGCCATCAACGAGGATGGCTCACCCTATGATGACGATGTCGGCGGGCCAGCCTACGTCGGCGGTCGGGGCGGCGTGGAACTGGAGCCGATCGATTACGAACAGGACATGGCTGCTCGACAGGCTGCAGCCGCGTTGTATGAGGCGATCGAGCCTAGTCACAACGCGGAGCCAAACGGCAGCCATGGATAAGTTGTCAGCGCGGGGCATCCGACAGATCTCGTAGCACAACGGCCGCTGAGATGATGACCCCCAGTCAACGTTCTATGGCCAACTGTGGCCGGAACGCACGTTCCGCCTGGGTCGATATCTGCCAATCAGCGCCAGCTTAGGTTGAATGGCAACTCGGTCCGTCGCCGACGGGCCGGGCCCGACCCCGTGCTGCCGTTCATTCAACCGAACGACCAATGACAAGTAACAGCATCAAGCCGCCGCCTGCTACGCAACGCTTACGAATAGCTAGCTGGCACGGCGGTAGCACAATTTGAATGTCGATGATGTAGGTCCGGGTAGTGCGGGCGCCCGGGGACTATCACCTTTTGGCGACTGGTTTGCCGCTGGCGCTGCGCTGCGCTGCCCGAATTGTAGGCCGCCTGCATCTCCTGCCACCTGCTGGCAGTGGAGGGGTAAGGTTAAGAAGTGGCTGACCCGCGAGGCGGATTGAAGCTCATGGCATGCGGTTGCAAACACCCTACTTGGGCTGAAACGCGATGATGCTCATGCCCGCCAGCGTCACCACTACACCGGCGACGTCCCAGGCGGAGGGGCGGATTCCGTCCACCGTCCACAGCCATAGGATGGCGACGCTGATGTACATCCCGCCGTATGCGGCATAGACGCGGCCGGAGGCCGCCTCATGCAGCGTGAGTAACCACGCGAAGGCCGCCAGGCTCACCGCCGCAGGCAGAAGTAGCCAAACCGAGCCCCCCTTCTTGAGCCACAGCCAGGGCAGATAGCAGCCGACGATCTCGGCCATCGCTGTGACGAAGTAAAGTAGCAATGTCCTCACGCGGCTCCTCCGGCAGGGCTTTCCCGAAGCCCGGCGTGGTGATAGATCTCGATCGTTGAGTGGACGATCTCCTCGTGCACCGCCAAGCGGCTCCTCACAGCGTCGGGGGTGCGTGCGCGGTCATGCGTCACCACCGCGATGGCCAGCACCGAGGTGGCCGCGTCGGCGATCACGTGAAGGTAGGCGGATTTGAGCTTGAGGCCGTGATGATCGTGACCGTGTCCGTGTGAGTGGCCGTGATGGTGAGCCTTGCCCGGGATCAGCGCACAAACGACGGTGACGGCCAAGCCCAGGATGGCGACCGCGATGGCCTCCTTGTACTGGATGGGTTGCGGCGACACGATGCGTTCGATCGAACCGATGACCATCATCACTGCCACGCCGAGCAGGAAGATGGCGCTGGCGAAGCCTCCGAGGATCTCGATTTTCCAGGTGCCGAAAGCGAAGCGCGGATCGTTCGCGCAGCGGCATAGGCCAGCGCGGCAGACACGCCGATCGCGAAGGTATGCGGGCTCATATGCCAGCCGTCGGCCAGCAGCGCCATTGAGTTGAACCACCAGCCTGCGGTGATCTCGACAACCATCGCAACGGCAGTGATCCACATCACCACCGAGGTACTGCTTTTGGCAAGCGCATTGCCGCCATCGAAGACGTGATCATGGGTCCAGGTGGACGGGTTCTCGGTGGGCACGGCAAGGCTCACTTGAGGTAGCTGCGCAGGACGCCTATCAGATCCTCGGCACCCTTGTGCGTCGGCATCGTCGGTCATTGCGGAGTCTCCGAGGTGGGTGCTGACAGACACTTAGAACACGTCAGCCATCGGCGCCGCGCACGAAGGCGATCTGGTGCAAGTTCGTGGTGTCGAGCGCACTCTACCTGGCCACGTATCCATGTGACCCCAGCACTCTCGATAGTCAGTGCCGCAAAGAGGCAAAGTTCAGCCCTTTCAGCAATGCGCCTTATCTGTCATGAGGTGCTACCTCCATTTGGCTGCACCCGCACATGGCAAGGCCAACGCTCGTCGTTCCGGCAGCTGACCGCACAAAGGTGGCGCCGCCATGCATTCGCGCGATCGCAGCTACGATCGCCAAGCCGAGCCCGTGGTTATGGTCGCGATGTTCGCGGGCCCCATCAACCCGATAAAAGCGGTCGAATAGACGAGGCAAATGCTCCGGGGGGATGACAGGGCCCGTGTTGCTGACAGACAGGCAAATGCGGCCATCTGCGTCCTGCTTGATATCGACCTCGATCACCGATCCGCGCTCTGCAAAACGGGTCGCATTGGCGAGCAGGTTCGAGAGCGCACGCCTAACCAACCCAGCATCGACTGTGCCCATGCCGTCACCGCGTAAGCGCGCAGTCACGCCGGCCTCCTGCATTGACGCTTCGTGGAATTCGATGACCTCGGACACCAGTTCGGCCAGGCTATCCACACGGTGGCGACGGGCGCGCTCCCCGCGATCGGCCCGGGACAAGAACAACATGTCATTGACCAGCCCCGCTAAAAGTTGAAGATCCTCGAGGTTCGATCCGAGCACATCGCGCAGTTCGGCGACATCGCGCTGACGACTCAGAGCTAGCTCGGTCTCACCAATCAAGGTCGCCAGCGGTGTGCGCAGCTCGTGAGCGACATCGGCGTTGAACCCTTCCAGTTGTTGATATGCGCGGTTCAATCGAACCAGGAGCGCGTTGAATTGTGTGACCAACGGCTGAAGCTCCTGTGCCTGGGCGGAGCCGTCAAGCGGCTGTCCAACGCTTTCCGGGCTTAGGGCCGCTGCTTGTCGAGCCAGGTCGCGAACAGGCAAGAGCGCTCTACGAACGAGCCATGCGCCGCCCACTGAGATGGCCGCCGCTCCACCAAGGGCGCTCGCGAGTAGCGTCCAGGCCAACTGCTCCAAAAGCAGCGCGTCGGCGCTGCTGTCGAGCATCAATTCGGCGCGCAGCATGGTTGTGGGCGACCATGGCACGGAGATTTCGAACTCATCCCGCCGCAGGATTGCGCCGGGGCTTGAACGCGCCGGAGTTGCGTACAGAAGAGCGTCAGATCCCTGGATCAGCCGTAACTCGAGGTTGGCATGGCCCACAAAGAAGTCGTCGAGCTTGTGACGCAGGCTCGGCAACGCGTCCCGCGTTGCAATCTCGCCGACGAGATGGCGCACTATGTCCCGCTTGTGCCGCAGTTCGTCCGTCTGCTTGTTGGAGAGATTTAGACTCGCGCCCACGTAAACGATCGAGCAGACCAAGCCGAGCCCCAGCGAGGCCAGCACGGCGAGCCACCACGATAACCAGCGGCTAAGCGAACGCGGATTGCGCATTCTCAGGGCTTCCGGTCCTCAAGGACGTATCCCATGCCGCGCACGGTATGCAACAACTTCTTCTCGAAAGCGTCGTCGATCTTGCCGCGCAACCGGCGCACCGCAACTTCGACCACGTTCGTATTGCTGTCGAAATTCATGTCCCACACCTGCGCTGCGAGCGCGGTACGGGAAAGGACCTGCCCTTGCCGGCGCAGCAGCAACGTCAGCAACGTGAACTCCTTGGCGGTCAGGTCGAGGCGCTGCCCGGATCGTGACGCCTTGCGCCGAACCAGGTCGAGTTCGAGGTCCGCCAAACGGAGCACCGTTGAATCCTGGCTATCCGAGCGCAAGGCACCGCGCCGCAACAAGGCCTGCACGCGAGCGAGCAACTCGGACAGTGCAAACGGCTTCACCAGGTAATCGTCGGCACCCGCCTGCAGGCCTCTGACCCGATCCTCGACCTCGTCCCGCGCGGTCAGCATCAGGACGGGTACGTGTTTGCCCCGACGCAGTTCTTGCAAGACGGCATAGCCATCCAGCCCCGGAAGCATGACGTCGAGGAGGACGAGGTCGTAATGCCCTTCGGTCGCGAGATAGCGGCCATCCGTGCCGCTGTGCGCGACATCCACGATGTAATTGCTTTCGGTGAGCGCCCTGCGTAGGTATTCGGCGAGCTTGGGCTCGTCTTCCACAACCAGAATCTTCATGCAGCGATTATCGCGGAGATGCCGAAACCATCACATTACGAAATCGTAATCTGGCAGTTCGCGATTCGACGAGGATGGACCCTTAAAGTCCGCGACGTGTTCGGTGCAAGGCGACGCCAAGCGGCTTATGCCGAACGCCACCTCTCACGTTGAACGAAGGAGTCTTGTCATGTCGAAAACCCGCACCACTGCCCTTTTTTCGCTTCTTGCTGCCGTCCTTGTCGTTCCTGCGGCTGCGCAAGCCAGCTCGCTGTGGCATCCCGCTCCCGGCGAGCAGGGGTTCACGTTCCATCCGGATCACTCCACGAGCACGAAAACCCGCGCCGAGGTGTTGCGCGAGCTCGAACAGGCAAAGGCCGATGGCAGCTATTTCTACCTGCAGCGTGGCCTCGCGGTGCCCTCGCGTGCTTCCGGACCCGGCAAGACCCGTGCAGAAGTCCTCAAGGAGCTGGTCGACATGACCCCGACAGAGCGCGCGTACATGAATGAACTGTACAGAGGCTCCTGAAGCCACCTATCGGCGCGAGACGTCGGGCCGTCCAGGCGTTTCGCCCAGCAGGTTCTCGTAAAGCGCCGTTTGGTCTGCCCATTGGTACCGTCGCTGTCGACGATAGCAAATCCTTATTGATAGAATCCGCGCCATGCGTCGTTGGCTTGCGATTTTCCTCTTGATCCTGCTGCCTGCCCAACTGAGTTGGGCGGCGGTGGGCGATTACTGCGCGCACGAATCCGGTGCCGCAGCCAATCATTTTGGTCATCACGCGCATCGTCACACCGAAGATGCAAAAGGCAAGGAAAAAGGGGGCTTGACGAAGGGCGCACACACAGACTGCGCATCGTGCCAGGTGGTGGGCTCTTCAGCAGTAACGAGTGAGTCCAGCGCGCTATTCACACAGCATCAGGCATCCCTCCCCATCGGCGTCACACCTGGGTGCTCACTTGCGGAGCATCCCGCAGAGCCCGAACGCCCTAAATGGGCCCGCCCAGCCTGATCGGCAGGGCGGTCGCCTTCATTCCCTCTTGATGTTCCTACCGCTTTGAGCGGTAGCGTCACGCGTCCATTGCGATCGGTCCGATCGCCCTCTGCCGATTCCCCGTGTCTTTACATCAACGGAGAATTGGATGTTTCAGCAACTTCGTCTCAAATGGCTGCCTGGGCTAATGCTCGGCCTTGCCGTCAATGGTGCCTGGGCGCAGCAGCCCGCCCCCCCGGCTCCAAGTACCGCCCTATCCCTCAAGCACGCTTTCGAGGCAGCATGGGCACGCCAGCCTGAAGCGCTGTCGCTCACGACTCAACAGGAAGCGGCGCAAGCGCGCCGCGACAGTGCCGACAGTTGGTTTGTCGAACCGCCCGCCCTAGAGGTAGCCGGAAAAACCGATCAGTTGGACAGCAATCGCGGGAGCCGTGAGTACGAGGTCGGCATCGCGGTTCCGATCTGGCTGTCGGGCGAACGTTCGAGCACTGCAGCCCTCGCCACTGCCGAAATAGCTGCCACGGCGAGCCGGGCTCGCGGCGCGCAGTTGCGCACCGCTGCAGCGGTACGCACAGCATATTGGGATTGGCAACGCGCGCGCGTAGATGTGACGCTGGCGAGGGCGGGTCTCGAGAACGCCCGCGAACTGGCCGCCGACGTGGCCAAGCGCATCAAGGCGGGTGATCTGGCGCGCGCAGATCAGCATCAGGCCGACGGTGTGCAAGCTACAGCTGAAGCCGCCGTCGCCGAGGCAGAAAGCGCCCTTGCAGATGCTGCACAGCAGTTGCGCACGCTCACTGGAATCGGGCCAGAACGCTCATCCGGCGGGGTGTCTGCGCCGGAGCCCGTCCCGTCCGCTGCGACACCGACACAGATTCTTGAGACGGCGCACCCTGCAGTGGCCGAGCTGCGTGATCGGGTCGACGTTGCGCGGCGCACGATGACCCTTGCCAGCGTTCAGGGCCGCGCGAATCCGGAGTTGAGTGTCACGACCACCCGCGAACGCGGCGCATCGGGTGAATCCTGGGAACAGACAGTCACGCTGGGCTTGCGCATTCCGCTTGGTTCCGGTTCGCGCAGCCGGTCCCGCGTTGCAAGCGCCAATGCAGAGGCCATCGAGGCCGAGGCGCAACTCCAGATCGAACTCGAACGTCTGCTGGCCGAAACAGAGATGGCGCACCAGCGCGTCGAATTGAGACGGCAGCAGGTCGCCGCTGCTGAACGGCGCTCCGACCTCGCACAGGCGTCACGCGGCTTCTTCGAGAAGGCGTTCCGCCTCGGTGAGGCCGATCTGCCGACCCGTCTGCGCATCGAATTCGAGGCGGCCGAGGCCGAACGCGAGCGCGCGCGCGCGCGTATTGTATTGATCTGGCAGCCGCCATCTCGGCCCAGCGCCAAGCGTTGGGCCTGCTTCCCGAATGAATAACAGGATCCCCAAAATGAAATCCACTCATACCCTCGCGGCATGGAGCCTCGCTGCCGTGCTTGCCGGGCTTGCCCCGCAAACGCTGGCCGGTGACGGACACGACCATGGAGAAGCGCCCGCGACCACAGCGGGCCCGGCATTGCCGCGATTTACCGCCGTCTCGGAACTCTTCGAGCTGGTCGGCGTAGTGAATGGCAAGAACGTCACCGTCTATCTTGACCACTTCGCTGACAACAGTCCGGTCAAGGACGCAAAGGTCGATCTGGAACTCGATGGGAAGGCCGTTGCGCTCACGCCCCATGCCGACGGTGAGTTCGAGGCCACGCTCGAGGAGACGCTCAAGCCGGGTGTCGTCTCTGTCACGGCAACGGTGATTGCCGGTCAGGACGCCGATTTGCTCGCTGGTGAGCTCGACTTGCATGAGACCGCCGCCGAGGCGCACGAAGAGGTTGCCGAATTGGACATGAAACCCTACGCAATTGGGGCAGGCGCGGGGGGGCTTGTGCTAGGCCTCATCGGCTGGGTTGTGCTTCGCAAGGGGAATTCGCGTAATCGCTCGACTGGAGGTGCCGCGTGAAGCTGAGCGTACTGTTTGCTGCGCTGGCGCTGGTATCGGCCAGTGCCTCGTGGAATGCCTTTGCTGGCGAAGGCCATGATCATGGCGATGAAGGTCCAGTTGTGGCAGGAGGCAATGGGCCACAACGGCAAGCCGATGGCAGTGTCTTTCTGCCAAAGCCGGCACAACGCCAGATCGGTGTTCGCACGTTGGTTACGGAAGCCGGCGAATTGCCGCGTACCACCGCGCTGGCCGGCAAGGTGGTCATGGACCCGAATGCCGGCGGAAAGGTGCAGGCCATGGTGGCTGGGCGCCTGGAGGCGGGCCCGCAGGGGTTGCCAAGCGTCGGTCAGGCCGTGAAGAAGGGGGACGTGCTGGCTTACGTTAGTCCTTCGACGGACCAGATCGAGCGGTCTAACCAGATGGCGCAATTGGCCGAGCTGCACGCGGCCAGGGCCCTTGTGGAAAAGCGCCTTGCGCGTCTGAAGGAACTCGCCGACACGGTACCGCGCAAGGAGATCGAGGCGGCCGAAAGCGAGCTTGCCAGCCTGAGGGCCAGATCGAAAGCGATCGGTGGTGGCCTCAATGCCCGTGATGTCCTGACCGCACCCGTCAGCGGTGTGATCGCATCGACTAACGCCGTGTCAGGCCAAGTGGTCGATGCGCGCGAGCTCGTGTTCGAGATCGTCGACCCGAAGCGGCTGCGTGTCGAGGCGCTCTCCTATGATCCAGAAATAGCGGCGGATGTCGCCTCTGCAAGTCTTGCGGTCGGCGACCAGCGGATCCCGCTCACCTTCATCGGCGCCGCCCGCAGCCTGCGCGAGCAGGCCTTGCCGCTCACCTTTGCAGCCGAAGGGGAAGCGCTGGCCTTTCTTGCCGTGGGGCAGCCGGTCGAGGTCTTCGTCCAGTCGCGCAGCACGCAGCAGGGTGTAAGCGTTCCCGCAGCATCGGTGCTGAAGAATTCGGCAAACCAAACCATCGTCTGGGTAAAGACGGCGCCCGAACGTTTCGAGTCCCGGACCGTCACGATCGCGCCGCTGGACGGCGTGAACATTGCGGTGACGTCCGGCCTCGAAGCCGGCGAGCGGGTCGCCTCCCGTGCCGCCACGCTGATCAACCAGATCCGCTGACCGGGAGTCTATCCGATGTTCAAGTGGCTACTCGACAACAGCCTTGGTAACCGGCTGCTGGTGATTATCGCCAGCCTGGTACTGATGGCCTACGGTGCGTTCACGCTTTCGCGAACACCCGTGGACGTATTTCCGGATCTCAACAAGCCGACGGTCACGATCATGACCGAAGCCGGCGGCATGGCGGCGGAGGAGGTCGAGCAACTCATCACCTTTCCGCTCGAGACCACCATGAATGGTTTGCCCGGCGTGGAGTCAGTGCGCTCTACCTCGAGCTCGGGGCTGTCCTTCATCTACGTGACCTTCGACTGGAGTACCGAGATTTTCCGCGCCCGGCAGATGGTGTCGGAACGCCTCTCAGCCATGGAGGAAGGGTTGCCTGAAGACGTGATTCCGCGCATGGGGCCGATCAGCTCGGTCATGGGCGAGATCATGCAGATCGCGATCCCGATCGACACGGCAAAGATCTCGCCGATGCAGGTCCGAGAGTATGCGGACTGGGTTCTTCGTCCGCGCCTGATGGCGATCCCCGGCATCGCGCAAGTCATCCCGATTGGCGGGGAGGTGCGGCAGTTCCAGGTTCAGCCCGACACCCGCCGTATGGCTGAGCTCGGTGTTTCGTTGGAGCAGTTGGAAGGGGCGATTCGAGGCTTCTCGTCGAACACCTCGGGGGGCTTTCTCGAACTGAACGGGCGCGAATATCTCATCCGCCATCTGGGTCGGACCTCGAGCCTGGAGGATCTGAAGAACCTCGCGATCACTGCGCGAGATGGCCAGCCGATCCTGCTGCGTCAGATCGCATCCGTGACCTTTGCAGCGGCGCCCAAACGGGGGGATGCCGGCTTCGAGGGCAAGCCGGCCGTCATCCTCGGCATTCAGAAGCAGCCTACGGCGGACACCATTCACCTGACTCGCTCGATCGAAACCGCGCTCGAGGAGATGAAGATATCGCTCCCGGCCGGGATGGATGCGCCGGAGGTGACCTTCCGGCAGGCGACTTTCATCGAGGCATCGATCAGCACGCTCAAGGGTAAGCTGATTGGCGCATCGGTGTTCGTTGCAGCAATCCTCTTCTTTTTTCTCGGCACCCTGCGCCCGACGATCATCGCGCTCACCGCGATTCCGGTGTCCATCTTCATGACGGCGTTGGTCTTCAAGTATTTCGGGCAGTCGATCAACACGATGACCCTTGGTGGTCTCGCGATTGCGATTGGCGGCTTGGTCGACGATGCGGTTGTGGGCGTAGAGAACGTGCTGCGCCGATTGAAGGAGGACCGCGCAAAGCATCACGACCATCGGCTTCACCCGATCGAACTCGTGGCGCGCGCAACGATGGAAGTGCGCTCGGCCATCCTTTACGCGACCATCATCATCGTGCTGGTGTTCTTGCCGCTGTTCGCGCTGCCTGGCATGGAGGGGCGGCTGTTCGTGCCGCTCGGCGTGGCGTTCATCGTCTCCACGCTCGCCTCGTTGGTCGTCTCGGTGACCGTGACGCCGGTGCTGTCCTTTTACCTGCTTCCCCGGATGAAGTCCCTCGATCACGGTGACACGCGCTTGCTCGCCTGGCTCAAGGCACGTTATCGCGGGGCGTTGCAGGGGGTGCTCGAGCACCCCAGGGCGGCCGTCACAGCGGGTGCGGTTGCGGTGGCAATTGCTGCCGCTGCGGTACCGTTCTTCCCCACGACCTTTCTGCCGCCGTTCAACGAAGGCACCTTGCTGATCGGCATGCGGCTCAACCCGGGCGTTACCCTGGCGGAGTCGACCGTGCTCGCGCAGCAAGCGGAAGTGCTCGTGAAACAGGTTCCCGAAGTGACGCACGTCGGGCGCCGAAGCGGGCGGGCCGAGCTTGATGAGCATGCGGAAGGTGTCCACGTCAGCGAGCTCGATGTGGGGCTGAAACCCGCCGGTGAGCTGAGCCGCTCGATGGGTGAGATCACCGCAGACATCCGGTCGCGACTGGTCAATCTGCCAGCTGCGATCGCGATCGGGCAACCGATCTCACATCGCATCGACCACATGCTGTCGGGCGTGCGCTCGCAGATTGCGATCAAGATCTTCGGCGAGGATCTCGACACCCTGCGCAGTCAGGCTGACGTATTGCGAACGCGGCTTGCCGCCATTCCGGGGCTCGCCGACCTGGAGATCGAGAAGCAAGTGCTCGCGCCGCAGATCAAGGTGCGGATCGACTATGCGGCCGCTGCCCGTTACGGGGTGCCGGCACCGCAGATTCTGGCCGCGCTGCAAAACCTCGTCGAGGGCGAGAAGGTCACCCAGATCGTCGAGGGTGGTCGACGGTTCGCATTGGTCGTTCGCCTACCGGAAACGGCGCGCTCGGTCGACGGGCTGGCTCAGATCCTGATCGAAACGCCGACCGGACATGTGCCCTTGTCGAAGCTGGCGTCGATCGAGGATGGTGACGGTCCGAACCAAGTGAGCCGAGACGACGGTAAGCGCCGCATCGTGCTCTCGGCCAATGCGCAGCAGCGTCCGCTATCGGAGGTCGTCGAGGACATCCGCGCCGTCGTGGCCGACCTTAAGTTGCCCGAGGGCTACTTCATCACCCTCGGCGGGCAGTTCCAAGCTCAGGAAGAGGCATCCCGTTTGGTCGGGTTGCTTTCGATCGTCTCACTCGTGCTGATGTTCGTCGTGCTCTACAGCCGCTACAAGTCGGTTCGACTCTCGGCGCTCATCATGGCGAACATTCCGCTCGCACTGGTCGGGGCGGTGATTGGACTGTGGATCTCCGGTCAGCCGTTGTCGGTGGCTGCACTCGTCGGCTTCATCACGCTTGCAGGTATTTCGGTGCGAAACGGCATCCTCAAGGTGAGTCATTACCTCAACCTGATGCGTATCGAGGGCGAGAGCTTCGACCACACGATGATCCTGCGGGGCTCGATCGAGCGCCTGTCGCCGGTGCTGATGACCGCACTGGTAACCGCGTTTGCGCTTGCACCGCTGCTGTTCGAGGCCGAGCGCCCGGGTACCGAGATTCTGCATCCGGTGGCCGTGGTGATCTTCTCGGGCCTCATCAGTTCGACCCTGCTGGATACCTTCCTTACCCCTGCAATGTTCTGGCTCTTCGGCCGCCGCGATGCAGAGAGTCTGCTCGACGATCGAAACGCCGAAGCATTCTGACGCTGCTTAACCCGCCTCATGCAAACCAGAAAGGAAAACCCATGAAGTTCTCAAAAGTCGTCGCCCTCGCTGCTCTCGTGTCTGTGGGCCCCGCCTTTGCAGCCGACAAGCATGACCATGCTCACGAGCATGAATCGATGCATGGAGGCGTGGTGGTCGAGGTCAAGGATCTCGATCTCGAACTCGTTGCCAAGCCCGAGGTGATCCAGTTGCATCTTCGCGATCACGGCAAGCCTGTTGATGTGGCAAACGGCAGTGCCAAGCTCACGCTGCTGTCTGGCGCAAACAAGCAAGATGTCGAACTCAAGCCTGCAGGTGATCGACTCGAAGCCAAGGGTAGCTTCAAGGTCGGCGCCGGCACCAAACTGGTCGCGGTTGTCACCCTTCCGGGCAAGCCTTCCACCACGGCACGCTTCACACTGAAGTGACTCCGCCCGACCGCCTGCGGCAACGGCGCGCAGGCGGTCACCTCAGGCGCTCGGCGGTAGCAAGATGAAAGCACTGTTGTGAGCTAACCAGCGGCCTGCCCCGCAGATGTTGTTCGCGGCGCAGAAGGCTCAGCGGTTCTGCACGCTTGCACTATGATGCAACTATGCATCTCATCACCGTCAAACTCGAAGAAGTCTTCCAGGCCTTGGCCGACCGGACCCGCATTCGCATCATGCGTCTGCTCGTAGATACTGGCGAAGAGATCTGTCTGTGCGAATTGGTGGACAGCCTCCAAGAGCTGCAATACAAGCTCTCTCGCCACCTGAAAACGCTGCGTCAGGCTGGCCTTCTGACCACCGTCAAGGATGGCCGCTGGCTCTACCATCGGCTGGTAACCGGCTCGCCGACGATGGGGCCCCTGTCCGATCTGATTCGCTCGGTACCCGATGAAGATGATGTCTTCTCGGGTGATCTTGCACGATTCCGCGAGCGCATCTGCTTGCGCGAAGACGGCCGTTGCCGGGTGGGCATCCAGACTTCTGACTTAGCGACGGGGGCCAGATGCACATCAATCGCCGATGCGCGCCGTTTCCCCCCCGCTGCCCGTCCCCGGGCGCAATCCCCAGTGGTCATCGGTCCGTCGTAACAAGACCGTCATGGCCTCCACTTGTGACATAGGAGAAGCGAGATGAAGAACACGATCTTGGCAGCCGCGTTGTCCGCCGTTGTACTTTCGTCCATGCCCGCCCTCGCCCAGCAGGCGCCTGGTGCCGAAGCGAACCTCGAGCCGCCCAACGTGCAGGAGTTCGACAAGCGGATGGCGCAGGCGCAGGAGAACATGAAGAAGATGCAAGAGCAGATGGACAAGATCAACCAGACTCAGGATCCCCAAGCGCGGCAAGAACTACTCCAGGACCACTGGACCACGATGCAGAACAACATGCAACTGATGCACGGCATGTGGGGGCCGGGCGGCGGCATGGGCTGCTGCATGGGCGGCCCGGGGATGGGGTCCGGAATGATGAGGGGCGGACCGATGATGGGATGGGGACATATGGGGGACTACTACTCAAAACTCACCCCGGAACAACAGCAGCAGCGCCAGTACATGATTGATCAATACATGCCGATGCAGCAGATGATGATGGATCACATGATGCGGCACCAGCAGTACATGCAGAGGAGGTGAGCGGTGTTTTCTGCCGGCAAACAGCCCTCGAAGCGCCATGTCGAGCACATCGGGGCGCTCGCTTGGCGCGCGAGTGGCGCGTAGTTTCGACGCATCGCTTCAAGCGACTGTGTTGAGTGAGAGCAGACCCATGCAGCGCAGCAGCTTTAACGTGCCGAAGATGGATTGTCCATCGGAAGAAAACCTCGTTCGCATGGCGCTCCAGGACATGCCGGAGTTGTCATTGTCGTTCGATCTGAAGCAACGTCAGGTCACGGTGCTGCATCGGGCTTCGGCGGACGAAGTCCTGGCGCGCCTGACGCGGCTCGGCCTCGGGGCAGCCCTGCAGAGCAGCGAGGCCGTGCACGATGACGCTGTGCCGTTGCCCGACGCCGGCGACGTCGCTGAATTGAAAGTGCTGCGGATGTTGCTCGGCATCAATGCTGCCATGTTCGTGATCGAGGTCGTGTTGGGCCTGTTGGCGCAGTCGGCCGGTCTGCTGGCTGACTCACTCGACATGTTCGCCGACGCGGCCGTCTACAGCCTGGCGCTCTATGCCGTGGGGCGTGCGGCTCACCTGAAGGTGAAGGCGGCCCACATCGCAGGGTGGCTGCAGCTGGTGCTTGCGCTGGGGGCTCTGTTCGAGGTCGGACGCAGGTTCGTCTTCGGCAGCGAGCCCGTCTCGGCTTTGATGATGGGAGTCGGAGTTGTTGCGCTTGTCGCAAACGTCACGTGCCTTGTGCTCATTTCGCGGCATCGTGATCGCGGCGCGCACATGACTGCAAGCTACATCTTCTCCGCCAACGACGTGCTGGCCAACCTCGGAGTGATCGTCGCGGGTGCCTTGGTCGCATGGACCGGCTCCGCCGTTCCCGACCTTGTCATCGGCGGGATCATCGGCGCAGTTGTGCTCAACGGCGCACGCAGGATTTTGGCTCTCCGATAGCGAGGGCATCGCCGCGCAATCCCGCCAAACGCGTTTCTGCGCACCATCGCACTCCTGCGGCTGCGCACCGGTCGAATGCGAAGCGCAGTTCAGCAACGACAGATAACACCGTTGATCGTGGCGTTGGGGCCAAGAACCGGCCGGATCGATTCGTGCGCCATACCGATTGGTGTCAGCCTCAGCGCACGCTTAGCGTGCGATTTTCTCCGTTTCGTGAGCGGACTCCTAGATCTTCTCCGAAGAGATGTCCATCAGGATGCTCACGAAGCCAAGCACCCAGATGCCCATGGGACTCCCGCCAGCCGCCTTGTGCGTAGGCTTCATGTGCGTTCTGGGCGAGATACGTTTAATTGGCGCAAAGGCTTCCCAGTTGATTTAGAAACCCAAGCCTGCCCCTGCCCCCAAAAGAGTGGCGACGCCGAGGAAGGCGAAGATGGCGGCGGCAATACGGTGCACAAGCTTGACCGGCATCTTGTCGGCGATTTTGTCACCCATGATGACGGCTGGCACATTCGCCACCATCATGCCCAGGGTTGTACCGGCAACGACCGCAATCAGATTCTGATACTGAGCTGCCAGCGCTACAGTGGCGATCTGCGTCTTGTCACCCATTTCGGCGAGGAAGAATGCAATCAGCGTAGTGGTGAAGACGCCAAGGCGAACCAGCTTCGCTTCATCTTCGTCGAATTTGTCCGGTATCAGAGTCCAGCCGGCCATTGCGATAAATGAAATGCCGAGCATCCAGCGAAGCGTCTCCGGTCCCATGAGCGTTGTGATCCATGTCCCCACTGCGCCTGCGAAGCCGTGATTGGCCAGAGTGGCGACAAAGATGCCGAAAACAATCGGCACCGGCTTACGGAATTTAGCTGCGAGAATGAACGCGAGGAGCTGGGTTTTGTCACCGATTTCGGCGAGCGCAACGATGCCGGTGGAGATCAGAAAAGCTTCCATACTGGTTTCCTCGGCCGGAATTCGACAAATGACCACGCCACCTCTCCGGCCAGTCGGAAGGTGGTGTGATCAAAGGTCTTGCCAAGCAGAAACCGCTTACGCCATGGTCGAGTGACCAAGTATGTTGACGCAAGCCTCTTCGGGTTGAAGAGAGGCTACTCCCCAATGAACGAGCGGCATTCTATCGATTGACCAGGCGCCCGTCTATCGAGGGCCGTTTCAAGCAGGCCTCCTTCGGATAGAGCGCTTTCTCAAATGACTGCGTCTTGCCGGCCTCAGAGCCCGTTTCGGCAACCTCGGGCAGAAGCAACAATGATACTTTCAGGGAGAGGTGGCCGGTTGCAGCGCAATGATGGCCATGCCGACCAGCGCGACGCCGGCGCCCGCGACATCCCAGCGGGTCAGCGCAACGCCATCCACGACGCGAAGCCACACCAACGCGACCGCGATGTACATGCCGCCGTAAGCGGCATAGGTTCGCCCGGCTGCAGTCGGATGCAGTGTCAGCAGCCAGGCGAAGGCGGCGAGCGACAGCGCTGCGGGCACGAGCAACCATGCACTACGGCTCTGCTTCAACACGAGCCAGGGCAGATAGCAGCCGACGATCTCGGCCACGGCCGTCAAGGCGAACAGGCCGGCGAGCTTGAACAAACCGATCACGGCTGTACTTTCCCCACTTCCTCCGCTACCAGGCGTGCCAACTGCTCGGGGCCGAAGCTCGGCAGGCTGCGTCCATTGACGAAGAAGGTTGGTGTCTTGCTGACCTGCAACGCGGTCAGATCCTCGATGTCCTGCGCGAGCACGGCCTGGATCTCGGGCGTCTCCATGTCCTGCCGGGCGCGTTCCATGTCCAGGCCGGCCCGGGCGGCTGCTTCGAAGGCGATGCCGATGTTGGGCGCCGCGTGGTCGGCCCACTCGGGCTGTGCGGCCAGCAGCGCCTCGAGCACCGGGGTATAGAGTCCCTGCTTGCGCGCAGCCTCGATCAGTTTCACCACCTGGTCCGAGCCCTGATGGAAGGGTGCATAGCGCAGCGCAAGCCGGACCTTGTCCGGATGCTGGGCCATGATCTGCTTGACGATCGGATAGAAGGCGCGGCAGGTCTCGCAGGCGGGATCGAAGAACTCGACGATGGTGACCGGCGCGTTCTGCGGCCCGATGATCGGGGTGTGCATCCGCACGAGGCGGCCTCTTTCCACCGCGACGCGCGTGTCCTGCTCGGCCTGCGTGCGATCACGGTAGGCATCCATGCCGAAGTAGAACGCCACGCCGAGGATCAGCAACACGGCGAGAGCGAGCAGTTTTCGTGTGTTCATTTACGGGTCCTTATCAGATAAATCGTCAGGGCGGCGGCGATGGCGAGGAAGGCCGCCAGCGATAGCCAGGGAATCTGGGTGTCGCCAAGGATGACCAGGGCCTGCTGGCTGCACGAGGGGCCGGTGCCGCACGGCACCCACCACTGTGGCACCCAGCCGGCGATCAGCGCGCTGTGATAGGCGGCCAGCGCGAGACCAGCGAGCGCGAATGGCAGCGCATACACCGCACCGCGCCGGTCCTCGGCGAACACGGCCATGCCCAGAATGAGGGCGAGCGGGAACATGGCGATCCGCTGGTACCAGCACAGCACGCAGGGCGTCATGCCCATCACTTCACCGATGAAGAGCGCGCCCAGCGTGGATACCAGAGCCACGGCCCAGGCGGCCATCAGCCACCACCATTGGGTTCGTTTGTCGTGCATCGAGTCGATCTCGAGGGTTGGTTCCCAGGCTTCGGGAGGGGCGGACGCCATAGGCAGTGCCCGGACGTCCGCAATGGAGCACACCGCCGCTACCGTGCGGCGCGCACTCGAAGAAGAGGGGAAGACAGGGGTGGGCTGCCGCTCAGGCAGCGAGGCGCCACTTGGGGCGTTCAGGCTCGGTGACCAGCGCAGACGCGTTGAAGTCCCGCCCGGCGTCGACGAGGACATGGCCCAGTCCTGTCAATGGCAGACGACCCGCATCGAGCAGTGCAGCGCTCGCAAGGATCTGGCAGAAACCGCAGTCGGCGTGAAGCTGCCCTTTCATCCCTTCATCGCCTTCATCCACCTGACAGGTATGTGGATGGTGGTCGCCGTGGCTGGTCGCGAAACCGGCCGATTCCAAGCAGTACGCCTCCAGGCCCGCCGACGCGAACTGAAGCGGAACGAGCAGCAGGAAGAAAATGGCAAGCCAACGGTGCATGGGCGACGATTTTAACCCCAGCCCGTTGGCTGACGGCGCATATCGCGACCATGAACGTACCGGAGCGCTGGCACCCCACATTGTGGTCACTCCGCCACCGAACCGCAGATCATTGCGCATGCTCATCGTGGCACACACAGACATCCCCCCGCGTCGGCGCCTCAAGCTCATGCAGGATGCCGCATTGCGCCGCACGATCGGGGGCACCGCACTGGCTGCGCAGGGCGACGAGTTGGCGCTCGAGCATTTGCAGGGTGTCGAGACGCGCGCGGACACGGGTGAGTTGGGAGTCGATCAACGCGTCGACCTCAGCACAGTCGGTTGTGGGGTCGTCCACGAAGCGCAGCAGTTGCGCGACGTCGACCAAGGCAATGTCCAGTGCCCGGCAGTGGCGGATGAACGCGAGGCGCTCAAGGTGCCCACCCGCGTAGGCCCGATATCCATTGGGGCTGCGGGAAGGCGCCGGGAGCAGACCGATCCGTTCGTAGTAGCGGATGGTTTCGACCTCGACGTGCGCGGCCTTGGCCAATTCACCGATCTTCATCGCCTGCATCTCCTCATTGCAACCGCCCAACAGCTTAACCGCTTGACCCTGTAGTGGCTACAGGGTGTGTGATGCACCCCTCGCCCACGTAAAGGAGAAAACCATGGCCGGCTGTTGTTCCCACTCCACCTGCGATGCCAGCGCAGCGAGCCCGCGCTTCCGCCAAGCACTGTGGATTGCATTGATCGTGAATGCGGCGATGTTCTTGGTCGAATTCGTCGCCGGCCTTGCAGTCGGTTCGGTCGCCCTATGGGCCGACGCCCTCGATTTCGCAGGAGATGCCGCCAACTATGCGCTGTCGCTGACGGTGCTGTCGTGGGGATTGATATGGCGGGCACGCGCGGCCTTGCTCAAGGGCGTGGCGATGGTGCTTTTCGGCGCCGTTGTAATGGCACGCGCCCTGTGGGCCTTCCAGCACGGCGTGACGCCTGAGCCGATTACGATGGGCGTGGTCGGCATCCTCGCACTGCTCGCCAACGCAGGGGTGGCGATGATGTTGTATCGATTTCGCGCGGGCGACGCGAACATGCGTTCGGTGTGGCTGTGCAGCCGCAACGATGCGATCGGCAATCTCGCGGTGATCCTGGCGGCGGCAGGCGTCTTCGGTACCGGAAGCGCATTGCCGGACCTTGTCGTTGCACTGGTGATGTCCGGGCTCGCGCTGTGGTCGGGGCTTGTCATCGTCGCTCACGCCCGGCGCGACATCGGCGACGCACGACAAGTCCATCAGAAGGGATGAGGACAGCGGAGCGACGTGCTTGAGGCAATGACAGGTTTCGAGGCCCAGCGGCCATCAGGATGGCAGGATTGTGGAGAGGAGGACGGGCAGCTGATGGCCGGGTCGAGCCAAGACAGGGTTCAGGTTGGTTGCCGTAAACCGGTCATCTACGACCATCCAGCGAGGGAAATCCTGGCTGGATCTCCAACGGCTGGTGATGGCCGAGTGCTGTCTGCCATGAGTGGGCCGGCAGAGAGGTCGTTTAGGGGCATGGCGCGGCTTGATTGGACGAAATGAAGCCTTTTAACCTCAGCAACGGCAAGGGGTGTAGCTTCGCTAGCTGAAGCTGACTTTGAACAGAACGATCAGTCCGCTTCAAAACCACTCGGCCCGTCCACCAGCCCCTCGCGGTACAAGCGCTGGCCAGTTGCGGAAAAACGGGATGAATCCCGAGTCCAGCCCCTGAATGAACGCCACCAGGCTGTAGATCAGAACGACCATCCCGCCGGTCCGCATCCGGCCGCAGGGCTCAAGCGGGGATGCGTTTGAACTTGCCGACGACGACGCCCCAAATCTCCAGCGCATTGCCGTCGCGCAGCTCGAGCGGGGGATAGGCAGGGTTCGCCGCCAGCAGCGCGACCGTGTTGCGCTGGCGGTGCAGGCGCTTGACCAGGCGCTCCCCATTTACGAAAGCGACCACGATGTGACCATGCGCTGGCTCGATGCTGCGGTCGACCACCAGGATGTCGCCGTCGTCGATGTCGGCGTCCTGCATTGAATTACCGCGCACCGTGAAGAAGAAGGTCGATACGGGGTTGCGCACCAGGTAATCGTTGATGTCGAGCCGCCGGTCGGCGTAGTCCTCGGCAGGCGAGGGGAAGCCGGCCGACACCGGGGTCATGCCCAGCGGAATCAGCACCGGTGGCGGGTCGAGCGCAGCCCAGGGCAAATCAGGCTGGGCGAGCAGGGCAGAAGAGAGCGGTTGTCCGGTCATTGCGCTCACCGTGCCAGCGCGATTGGCAGTTCAGCCCACGACGTGGTGTAGGCTGGGCTCAGGCGCTCGCGCCGCATTTGCCAGCCCTGGGCGCGGCCGGCGGCGGCGGCTCGCAGGGTGCCGCGGCCCCATTTCTGGTTGATCGCATCCATCGCCTGCATGGTGGCGTGCCGGCGGGCGTCTTGCGTGGGGTGGTCGAACAGGTCGCACTGGCGCGCGCCGGCAGGCTGTAGCTCGGAGAGCATCACGCCGGCTTTGTGATACGCCAGGCCCGGGCGATAGATGCGCTTGAGCACGGCGGCAGCGGTCTCCACCAGTTCAAGTGTGTCCGCGGTAGGGTGGGCGAGCGGTACGGTGACGCTGCGCTGATACTGCGGGTCGGTGGGCTTGAAGGGGTTGGTGCGGATCATCACCGTGACCGCGCCGGCCTCGGCGCCCTGGGCACGGAGCTTTTCCGCTGCACGGCTGATGTGGTGGGCGATCGCCTCGCGCAGCTCGATCAGGTGGAACACGGCGCTGCCGAACGAGCGGCTGGCCATGATCTGCTTTTTGGGCGGTGCGATGGTTTCGAGCGCCAGGCAGGCGGTGCCGTTGAGCTCGCGCACGGTGCGCTCCAGGACGACGCTGAAATGCTGCCGAATCCACTCCGGGTCTGCCGTGCGCAGCACTTCGACCGTTTCGATGCCCAGCTCGGCGAGCCTGGCGGTGATGCGACCGCCGACGCCCCACACTTCGTTCACCGCAGTCTCGCTGAAGAGTTGTTTTCGGGTGGTTTCGTCCAGGCGGTCCAGGTGGCACACGCCGTCGAAGATCGGGCGTTTTTTGGCGAAGTGGTTGGCGAGCTTGGCGAGCGTTTTGGTCGGGGCGATGCCGACGCACACCGGCAGGCCCACCCAGCGCGCAACACGTTGGCGGATCTGCTGACCGTAGGCGGCCAAGTCCAGGTGCGCGAAGCCGCTCAGGTTCAGGAAGGATTCGTCGATGCTGTAGACCTCGAGCTCGGGGGTGAAGCCGCTCAGGACGTCGACGACCCGATTGCTCATGTCGGCATACAGCGCGTAGTTCGAGGACAACGCGACGACGCCATGCTGCAGCGCCTGTTCGGCGATCTTGAACCAGGGCACGCCCATCGCGATGCCGAGTGCCTTCGCCTCGGCCGAGCGCGCGACCACGCAGCCGTCGTTGTTGGAGAGCACTACGACCGGCCGGCTGGCCAGCTTCGGCGCGAAGAGCTTTTCGCACGAGGCGTAGAAGTTGTTGCAGTCGACGAGGGCGACGGTCGGTGTCGATGTGTGCATGTTGGCGGCCTCTTTTTAGTGTATTTTTATACAGTAAATCGGCGCCGACAAGCGATATGCTTTTGAGGTATTTAGAGTTTCGACGAGTGTCGGGGGCGTTTAGGTGTTCGGTCGGTACTGTACGAAAGGGAGGAGGGTCTAATGAGTACAACGATCATGCTGATTGGAATGGGGCTCGGTGTTGTTGTGGCAGCGCTGTTGATCCTGGCTGCCAAGCCACGCCCGCAGGTTTCCGTCACGATTCGCGAACTCGACGCCAAGGCGCGGCAGCCCTACGTCGAGAAAGAAGAGTGGTCGCGCTGTATCTATACAGCCGGGTCGGGTCCGATGGTGTGCCTGGTGCGGTCGGGATCGCGTCGGGGGTAAGGGGCGGACGGTGTCCGGTTTGGCGTCCAGGTAAAACAATCGTTTAAGTCGGACACCAAAGGCACTCCTGCTGACCTGCCTAGAGCACCTACCCTATGGCGATCTGAGCAGCGATCTGACTCAACCGTTCTTCGGTAAAAAGCCATGAACTCGGGATCTCGTCCACCGTGCCCGCAGCGCGCGCGGTCGGACCAAACGTGGCGCTCATAAAGAATCGTGTCGCCGCGGCCAGCTGCTGCAGCCTTCAACCAAGCGCCGATCTACGCCGGCGTGGCCAAGTACATGCGAGGCAGCTCAGTTGCAGCGACCCCCTTGAATTGGATCAAGCAGAACACCGTTTTGCTGGTGTGCTTCGCTAGCCAGGAGTCTACGGCTCCGTGATAGTCAGCATTGCGGATGAAAGACTGCGTTAGTCCCCAGCCACCGTCCTTGCTTCCCTTCACCGAGATCTTCATGACTTTGTCGCCGTCGACGGCGACAAGGTCATACTCAGGCTGATTGGCTCAGTATTGAACGGAGATATCCCACCCGCAGCGCGCAAACTGGGCTGCCGCAAACGCCTCTGCTGCTGTAGCAACTTGCCATGAGCTTTTCATGCCTGACCTTCTCTTCGATCGAACGGAAAGATGCCTTATAGCCTGAATAGCTATGGATACGGCCACTAAGCTTTGAAGCGGCAAGGGCCGGCGCAGCCGGGCGCCGCAGGCGCGAACCCTTGACGCCGCACCGAACAAATACGCTGGGCTGGGGGGCCTAGTGATCTTCATGCGCGGGCTGGACTCGGGATTCATCCCGTTTTTCCGCAACTGGCCAGCGCTTGTACCGCGAGGGGCTGGTGGACGGGGCCGAGTGGCGGGCGTGCCGGTTCGAGTGGTTTTGAAGCGGACTGATCGTTCTGTCCAAAGTCAGCTTCAGGTAGCGAAGCTACACCCCTTGCCGTTGCTGAGGTTGGCCTCCCGGCTTTGGACAAAAGGGTTCATTTCGTCCAATCAAGCCGCACCATGCCCCTAAACGACCTCTCTGCCGGCCCACTCATGGCAGACAGCGCTCGGCCAGAAGCCGTTGAAAGCAGAGATGGCGCACAAGAAGGAAGTGCGCGCCGTTGAATCCGCGCAAGAGCAGCTTGAACGTGATGCCAACCGGCAAGGGCTGACGACAAAGAGGCCGAAAGACAGTCCGAGGTTCAGCCGTGCTGGTCGTGCAGCAGAACCCGAGGCCTTCATCACCGCGCCAGACGGATCAATCGACTTCGGAGAGATCACGCCCGACATGGCGCAAGCAATGCGCCGGCAGGCGGGGAAGATCAGGCTGCAAAGGGGTGTTCAAGACGCAGATGGTACTGGATGGGGACTCATTCAGTGCGCTGCGGACCATGGGGTTCGTGATCCCGGTCAGCGCCTCGATGTAGGCGGTAATACGCACGCTCGCGTTCATCAGGCTCTGATAGCGGTCGACCACACGACCGTCCTCCACGATGACCGCTGCGATCTCCGTGGCGCGATCGCCCTGCGCGGGTGACAACCCCGTGGTCTCGAAATCTATGGCTGCCACCGCTTCCATACTCAGCACCGTCCCATGGCACGTGGCGCATGTGGACATGCGCACCTTGGCGACCGGGCAGGATTATAGGCGGGGTGGCCCGCACCCGACGACCGCCGATTGCTCCCCGCGCCTGTGGCCTGCGCCTGCAGAGTTTGCTTCTTGCATATAACATACTGGCATGGAAGAATCTAGAGTCATTATTTTGTGACATCGCCATGGTCGCAAGTGTGCCGTACCTGCAAGCAGCACAACGCTCCCCCTCGGCTTTGACGATCCCTCGGCGCATGTGGGCCAAGACGGATTCTGAAAGCAATTGGCACCCACTTCTGCTGCACATGCTGGATGTTGCAGCAACTTCATCAGCCCTCGTTGAGCGCGAACCTGCAGCCACTCGTAGCCAACTCGCCGACATGCTCGGTCTGTCATGGGATCTTGCTCGTCCTTGGCTGTTATTGGTTATTGCTGCCCACGATCTCGGCAAGGCCTGCCCAGGGTTTCAGTGCAAGTGGCAAAACCTGTCAGGACTGAATCCGGGCCGCAGTCCGAATATGAGAATCAACCACGCCTTCGTCAGCCAGATCGCGCTAGCGGCGTGGCTTGTAGAGCGTGGCTGGCCCGATGAACTCGCTCGGCTGGTCGCTGACGCGGTGGGCTGTCACCACGGTAGCCGGGCTTCGCCAAAGACGCTTGAAGCACTTGAAGGGGATCGCAGTGCCATCGGGCGGGACGAATGGGCTGACGCCCGCCATGCCTTGCTCGATACGCTGTTCGAGGTCTTCCAGCCAACAGCCCTACCGGAGAAGGCCGGCCTTTCAGGCCCGGAGTTCATGCTGCTGGCCGGTCTCACCAGCTTTGCTGACTGGATCGGCTCCAATACCGAATGGTTCGCCTTTGGCACTGAGGCCGACGCCGATGATCCAGCAGTGTGGTTTGAAGCGCGTCGTGCCTGCGCAGATCGGGCTTTGGACGTGCTGGGCTGGCAGCCCCGCACGCCTCTGCTGACCAGCCCGCTTAGCTTTCACGAAGTGTTCGGCTTCTCGCCACGCCCCCTGCAGGGGGCCGTGGCCGCCGTGCTGGCGGGCCTTGACGAACCGGCCATCCTGCTGATCGAAGCCCCCATGGGCGAGGGCAAAACCGAAGCCGCCTGGTTTGCCCATCTGGAACTGCAACGCCGTTTCGAACATCGGGGCCTTTACATCGCGCTACCCACCCAGGCCACCGGCAACGCCATGTTTGCGCGCACCCTGGCCTTCCTGCACGCACGGGACGCCGGCCGCATGCTGGATCTGCAACTGCTGCATGGCGGCACGCTGCTCAACGACGATTTTCAGCAACTGCGTCTGGCCTCGGTTCATGACGATGGCGATGCCGATCCCCGCGCCGCCCAGGTCAAGGCAGCCGAGTGGTTCACCCATAAGAAGCGGGCGCTGCTTTCCGAATATGGCGTGGGTACGGTGGATCAGGCCCTGCTGCCGGTGCTGCCGGTGCGTCATCACTTTGTCCGCCTGTGGGGACTCGCCAACCGGGTGGTGGTGTTCGACGAAATCCACGCCTACGACGCCTATACCGGTACTTTGCTGATCCATCTGGTGCGCTGGCTGCATGCGCTGGGTTCGTCGGTGCTACTGCTCTCTGCCACCCTGCCGCCAGCCATCCGGCGCGAGTTGGCCCGAGTCGTGGGCGGCGATCTGCCCGCCACGGAAGCCACGTACCCTCGGCTGACTACGTTCGCCACGGGGAGCGTCCGGCAAACCCATTTCGAGGCCGATCCCATGCGGCGCGTGACCATCGATATCCAGCCCATCGGTTCGGCGCTGGAGGATATGCGGGCGGAGCTGCAACGGCGCCTGATCGAAGGGGGCATGGGCCTCGCGCTGGTCAACACGGTGCAGCGGGCGCAGGCGCTCTATGGCCTGTTTCCTGAAGGTCGCCCCCTGCTGCGGGAGGGCGAGCAGATCGGCAAACTGCTGGACGACGGCACCGAGATCTACCTGTTCCACGCCCGCTTCCCGGCCAGCCAGCGGCAGTTGCGCGAACAGCGGGTGCTCGACATCTTCGGCAAGGCGGGCGGCGAGAAGGGTGAGTTCCGCACGGGGCGCAAGATCCTGATCGCCACCCAGGTGGCGGAGCAGAGCCTCGATCTGGATTTCGACCTCATGGCCACCGACCTGGCCCCCATCGACCTGCTGTTGCAGCGGGCGGGCCGGCTATGGCGGCACTCCCGGCCCTGTCGCCCCGTCGCGGCCCCGATGCTACTGGTCGCCGGACTGGCCGGGGACGTGCCGGACGACTTTGGCCAGCCCCTGTGGTGGGGCGCGGTCTATGCCGAATCCGTCCTGCTGCGCACCTGGTGTCTGCTGCGCCAGCCGGAACACCGTCAGATCATCCTGCCCGATCATATCGACACGCTGGTGCAGGCCGTGTACGAGGAATCCGTTCCCATCCCGGATACATTGCAGGCGCGGCTGGACAAGGCATTGATGGCGTCCGACGGCGACGGTATCGCCAAGACCCAGCAGGCCCACGGCGCCATCATCGGCTTGCCCGACGATGCTTCGTGGGCCGATAAACATGATGATCTGTACGACGAAGATGATCCCTACGTGCATCCTACCCTTGTTGCCCAGACCCGCCTGGGCGACGAGTCCCTGACCGTGATTCCCCTCGGGCCTGCCGACGGTTTCGACGCCGGGATCGCACCGAGCTTCGAGCAGGCCAGGGCGTGGTCCCGGCGCACCCTGCGGGTCGGGCGCAAGGGGGTGGTGAAGCAACTCAAGGCGCTGGGCATTCCCGAGTCCTGGCAGCAGATTCCGCTGCTGCGCAATCACTTTCCCTTGTGTCTGGATGAAGAAGGCCGCTGGCTGGGCGACCGGTCCGTTCGTCTCGATCCCGCGCTGGGGCTAACCTATGGCAACGAAACCTGAAACCGGAGGCGCAATGGCCAACCGCATGGATGACGCCGCACAGGCGGTGACGTCACGTTTCAATCTGATTGATGAGCCCTGGATACCGGTGCGCTGGCTCGACGGCCGCCACGGCGAACTGGGTCTCCGCGACACCCTGCTGCAAGCGGAACACATCGCCGAGATCCAGGACGCTTCACCGCTGGTGGTCGCGGCCTTGCACCGCTTCCTGCTGGCGGTGTTGTACCGGGCGCTGGAGGGGCCGACGGATGGGCAGCAAGCCAAGACCTGGTTCAAGCAGGCCTGGCCGGAAGGGAAAGTCGAGGCGTATCTGGAGACGTGGCGCGAGCGCTTCTGGCTGTTCGACACACGTTCTCCCTTTGCGCAGATTCCTAGCTTCGAACCGCGAGTCTGGCGGGCGTGGACCGTGTTGGCCGCCGAACATAATGCTGACAACGCAAAGGTCCTGTTCGACCATGTGGACGTCAATCGGGCAGGCGCCATCGCTCCGGCCCAGGCCATCCGCTGGCTGCTGGCGACCCAGACCTTCTCGGTGAGCTGCGGCAAGAGCGAGTTGTCCCACACCGGCACCGCGCCTTCGGCGACTGCGGTGATGGCCTTGCCGCTGGGGCGCAATCTCTTCGATACCTTGTCCTACGCACTGGTACCGCAGAACCGGCTGGTGCTGGCCGGCGACCTCCCGTTATGGGAGCGTGAACCGGAAACGCTGGAGGCCCTGAAAGGCGGTTGCGAGCGTGTGGTCAGCGGCTTTGCCGACCGCTACACCTGGCGCATCCGCGCCATCCGCCTGCAGACCGACGCGGAGGGCATGGTTGCCCGGCTGGCGTTTGCATCCGGCGTGGGGCCGCAGGCCGGGCAGCAGAGCGATCCGATGCTGGGCTACCGGGTCGACGAGAAGAAAGGTCGGTTGCCGGTGATCTTTCGCGAACGGGGGTTCTGGCGGGATTTTGATTCCCTGCTGCCCGATGCGACCAGCTGCGCTCCACAGGTCATCGAACATGCCATTGATCTCGGTCGCGCGGTGCCGCAACGCTTTCCCGCCTCGGTCATGGTGGCAGGGCAGTCCAACGACAAAGCCAAGATCGAATACTGGCGCATGGAGCGTTTCAGTCTGCCGCCCGCGCTCGCCGGTGATCGCACGGTACGAACAGAAATTCGGGCCCTGCTTGCCGAGGCTGAACAGGCGCAAACGGCGCTGTGGCTGGCCTGCAAGTCCTTCGCCCGGAACCTGCTGAGCCGTGGTGAGCGGGAGCCGGCCGGCAAGGACGTAAGCAACTTCCTGCGCCAGATGCCCGTCACCGACAGCTACTGGTCCAGCCTGGAGCCCCGTTTTCACCAGATTCTGGCCGAGTACACCGAGGAATGCGACCCCGACGACATCCGCCTGTCGTGGCTCCGGCATGTGCGCTCCTCCATGCACACCGCATGGTGCGCCCATGCGTCGGGCGTGGCTGCTGGTGACGCCTGGGCGATCCGTGCGCTGGTCCAGGCCGAAGCACCGGTCCTGCGCCATCTCGCTGGGCTCAATGACGAAATTTCAAAACTCGAACCTCAAGAGGAGTCCGCATGAGTACCTACCTGGACTGGCTGGAAGACCTGAACAACCGCGATAGCCGCGTGCGGGCCATGCTGCGCCGCAGCCTGGCCTTCGATCCCGGCGCGTTTCCTGCTGTCTATCCCTATGTCGAGCCGTTCCTCAAGGACGAGGACAGCCACTGGCGCCGGCAGGTGCATTACCTGGTGGCCGCCTTGTGGGCAACCCACTGGAAAGCCGGGCGTACCGGCGTTCCCCTGCCCATGGCCAAAGCCATCGCACAGCACCAACTGGCGAGCGGGTCTGCCAGCACGGAACGCCGTTTCATCACCCTGCTCGATGCGGACGCCGATGAACTGCCCTACCGGCTGCGCCAGACGGTCGCCCTGTTGAAGGATCAGGCCATCGACTTCGATTCCCTGCTCGTCGACCTGCTGCGCTGGCACTCCCCCGACAAGCGCATTCAGAACCAGTGGGCGCGGCAGTTCTATCGCACGCTGCACAAAGACACCGATCTGCCTGAAGAATCCAAAACCGAAGAGGAGTCCGCATGAAAACCATCGTCGAAATCCATGTGCTGCAGAACTTTGCCCCTTCCAACCTGAACCGCGACGACACCGGCGCCCCCAAGGACGCCCTGTTCGGCGGCACGCGTCGGGCGCGTATTTCCAGCCAGTGTTCCAAGCGGGCAGTCCGGCAATTCTTTGGCCAGCAGGTGGCACAGGGGCTGCTGAGTAACGAAGATCTGGCAAAGCGCAGCAAGCGCCTACTTGACGCACTCACTGAGATTTTGGTGCAGAAGGGCCGTGACCCCGAGGCGGCGAAAGAGAAAGCGACCCTGGCGCTAGGCGCCATGGAGTTGGTGGTCAAGGACGACGGCAAGACCGAATACCTGCTGTTCCTCGGCCAGCGGGAAGTTTTAGGTATCGCTGACGTGGTGCACGAAAAGTGGGACGCCTTGGTTGCGCCTGAAGCGCCTGCTGCCGAAGGTAAGAAAGCCGGCAAGGCCAAGAAGCAGGCGGCCCAGGGCATCGACCCGGAAATCCGCAAGGCGCTGGACAAGGTGTTTAACGGCGGCAAGGCGCTGGATGTGGCGCTATTCGGCCGCATGCTGGCCGACATGCCCGAAAAGAACCAGAACGCCGCCTGCCAGATCGCCCATGCCCTGTCCACTCACGCAGTGGAGCGGGAATTCGACTTCTACACGGCCGTGGACGACCTGAAGCCCGAGGACACTGCCGGGGCGGACATGATGGGAACGGTGGAATTCAATTCCGCCTGCTTCTACCGCTACGCCGTGGTGGACTGGGAGAAGCTGGGCCAGAACCTGCAGGACGACACCGAACTGGCCGCCAAGGGCCTGCGTGCCTTTCTCGAAGGCTTCGTGGTGGCCGAGCCCACTGGCAAGCAGAACACCTTTGCCGCCCACAACCCGCCGGAATTCGTATTGGTCACGGTGCGCCGCAATACGGCACCGCGCAATCTGGCCAATGCTTTCGAGACCGCCATCCGCGCCCGGGACAGCCTGACCCGCAGTTCCGCCAACGCGCTACTGGGCAAGGCCAGGGGGCTGCAGGCGGCCTATGGTGGTGAAGCGGCAGCCTTCGTGCTGGATCTGACCGGTGCGGAGATCGGCGACGTGGCGGCGCCGGTGGCTTCACTCGCCGCGCTGCTCGATGCCGTGATGACCGAAGTGCAGCGGGGCTGAACCGTGGCGACCGTACTGCTGCGCCTGATGGGGCCGATGCAGTCCTGGGGTATCACCAGCCGCTTCGACGAGCGGGACACCGGCAAGGAGCCCAGCAAGTCCGGCGTGCTCGGGCTGGTGGCGGCCGCCCTTGGCATCGATCGGGAGAACTGGCGCGACCTGGAACCCCTGTGCCGGCTGCGCATGGGCGTACGCCACGACCGGCCGGGCGTGCCGAAGCGCGATTATCAGACTGCCCAGAGGGTGATTTCCGCGGACGGTTCGAAGATCCACGACACCGCCGTCACCACCCGCCACTACCTCGCCGATGCTGCCTTCCTGGTCGGCCTGTGCGGCGAGGACCGCGCCTTGCTCGAACGCATCCATGGCGCCCTCGCCGATCCGGTGTGGCCGCTTGCCCTGGGACGCAAGTCCTATGTGCCCTCGGAGCCCATCTGGATGCCCGATGCGGTGGTGGATGCCGACCTGCGCGAGACACTTGTCCAGTGGCCTGCCATCGCGTTACCCCGCCCGGGCGCGCCGCGTGCCCCGTGGATTCTGTCTCTCGAATCCGCCGACCGCTCCGGCCTGATGAAGATGGATCAGCCCCTGTCATCCTTTGCCGAGCGCCGCTTCGGCCCCCGTTTCGTCGTTTCGGAGGTGCTGGATGTTCCTGTCCAAACTGGTGCTTGACCCCGCCCACCCGCAGGCACGGCGCGATCTCGCCAATCCCTATGAGATGCACCGCACCCTGAGCCGGGTCTATGCCGAGAGCCCGGATAGCCCGCCGGCACGTTTCCTGTGGCGGCTGGAAAATAATGGTGAGCGAGTGCCGGAAGATGGCGCCACCGTACTGCTGCAGTCCGCCACGCCCGGTCGCTGGCAGCACCTGCAGGAACTGCCTGGCTACGTCCGCGCCCTGCATCCCGACAAAGCGGTACCTGTGGAGCAACTGCTGCAGGCCGGCCGCAGCCATGTGTTCCGGCTCAGCTGTAATCCCACCGTGACTCGCGACGGCAAGCGCTATGGTCTTCTGCGTGAAGAAGAGCAACTCGCTTGGCTTGCCCGCCAGGGGCGCCAGCACGGCTTCACCCCGCTAAATGTTCGCATTGGCCGCAGCGAGCGTGTCAGCCATCGGCAGGGGCGTACCGGCCAGCGCATCACGCTGCAGGTGGTGCAGTTCGATGGCCTGCTGCGGGTGGAGGAGCCCGCGCAACTGGGACAGGCCTTGGTGAACGGCATCGGCCACGCCAAGGCACTGGGTCTGGGGATGCTGTCGATCGCGCCAGCGCATGGCTGACCATGCTCCCACCCCTCAAACCCATCCCCATCAAGGAGCGCATGTCCATCGTCTTCGTCGAGAAGGGTGAGATCGACGTGGTGGATGGGGCCTTCGTGGTGGTGGATCAACAGGGTTTCCGGGTGCGGCCGGTGCTTACCCACATCCCGGTGGGTGGGGTCGCCTGCATCATGCTGGAGCCAGGTACTAGGGTGTCCCACATGGCGGCTGCGTTGGCAGCGCGGGTGGGGACGCTGCTTGTGTGGGTGGGAGAGGCCGGTGTGCGGCTTTACTCATCCGGCCAGCCCGGCGGCGCGCGTGCCGACCGCCTTCTCTACCAGGCCCGCCTGGCGCTAGACGACGCCCTGCGGTTGAAGGTGGTGCGCAAGATGTATGCGCTGCGCTTCGGTGAGGAGCCGCCAGCCAGGCGCAGCTTGGAGCAGCTGCGTGGCATCGAGGGCGCGCGGGTCAAGCGGACCTACCAGCTGTTGGCGCATAAGTTTGGCGTGAAGTGGACCGGCCGCGCCTACAACCCTGAGGACTGGGACGTGTCTGACCTGCCCAACCGCTGTCTGTCGTCCGCCACAGCGGCGCTGTATGGCGTGACTGAGGCTGCGGTGCTGGCTGCGGGATACGCCCCTGCGGTAGGCTTCATCCACACCGGCAAGCCACTCTCTTTTGTGTACGACGTGGCCGACATATACAAATTCGATACTGTGGTGCCCACCGCCTTCCAGGTGGCTGCCAGCAACCCGCCCAAGCCGGAACAGGCTGTGCGCCTTGCCTGCCGCGATATCTTCCGCAAAACCAAACTGCTGGAACGCATCATCCCGGACATCGAAGAGATCCTTGCCGCCGGCGAAATTCCCCGCCCCGAGGCGCCGGAAGAGTCCGTCGCCCCCGCCATCACCAATCCGAAGAGTCTGGGTGATGCTGGTCATCGTGCTTGAGAATGCACCGCCCCGGCTACGGGGCCGGCTGGCCCTCTGGCTGTTGGAGGTGCGCGCCGGAGTGTATGTGGGCACATATTCGCGCAAGGTGCGGGAGCACATCTGGAACCAGGTGGAAGCTGGAATTGAAGATGGTAATGCGGTGATGATGTGGCACACGAACAACGAAGCTGGTTTTGAGTTCCAGACCCTCGGCCCCAACCGTCGGCTGCCCGCCGACTGGGACGGCGTGCGGCTTGTAAGTTTCCATCCAGACGCACAGAAGAACGATCTTTAAAAACTCGAAAACATGCCAATGGCAATAAAACGAGCCGGTAAAATTCACGCTTCAAATATTTCCATTAAAATTCATGGAGATGAAGGAAGTGTGTTCCCCACGCCCGTGGGGATGAACCGGCCGAGCACTACGACTGCGACGTGCTTTGCACGTGTTCCCCACGCCCGTGGGGATGAACCGCATACCTGCGTGATGCAGGCGGGCTGTCGCGAGTGTTCCCCACGCCCGTGGGGATGAACCGCTCAACGACCTCGCCGATGCGCTGGCGACGGCGTGTTCCCCACGCCCGTGGGGATGAACCGGCTGTGGAAATCGTGGACGCCTTCTATGGCCCGTGTTCCCCACGCCCGTGGGGATGAACCGCTGCAGGGCGGATTCAAAGCGCGCGACTTTGTGTGTTCCCCACGCCCGTGGGGATGAACCGTATCAGCGCTTATCACGATCAATGACTCTGTGGTGTTCCCCACGCCCGTGGGGATGAACCGCGCCTGGAGGCGGCGGCGGCGCATCTTCACGTGTGTTCCCCACGCCCGTGGGGATGAACCGGCGCCGTAGAGGCCCAGGTTCTGCTGCATCGCGTGTTCCCCACGCCCGTGGGGATGAACCGCGGTCGCCAGTGCGGCGTGTTCTAGTTCCATCGTGTTCCCCACGCCCGTGGGGATGAACCGCCGGTAGCCCTGTGCGGGTCCGCATGATCTGCGTGTTCCCCACGCCCGTGGGGATGAACCGGACGAAGCGCCCAAGCGCGGGCGTAAGCCCAAGTGTTCCCCACGCCCGTGGGGATGAACCGGTGATGAGGTTGGGGTTGGGGCGCTTGCTGTCGTGTTCCCCACGCCCGTGGGGATGAACCGCGTTCTAGCCCGCATTTCTCACACCCTCACGGTTCGGCCCCCGGTGGTGCGGCTTTTTGCTTCACGCGTCGCCGTGACCGCGAGGGTTCAGGCCCGCGAGCGGCCAATCGAGGGCAGGCGGGTGAGGTTCTGCGAGCGGTCAGGTGCGTTGAGGGGGCAAGCGGCGCTGTTCGGGCATGAGACCGCCTCGCGCGAACGGGAGCGCGATCGGATCAGCAGGGCCACGGTAGCGTGGCGGATCAGCCGGGGGCGAGTCTGGCCTGGGCCAGGCGCCATGCGGTCTGGAATGGATGACTGCTGGCCATGCTGATGTGGATGCGGCGCACGCTGATCTTGACCCGTGCGCCGATCTTGAGCAGTTTCAGGCGCAGGCTCTCGCAGGTGGCGTCGGCCAGTTCGGTGCCAGCCAGCCCGATGCGGCGCAGCGCTTCGAGCATGACGTAGGCGAAGGAGGCGAACCACAGCCGCAGCTGGTTGGCCCGCATCGTCGCCGTCGAGGTGCGATCGGCGAACAGATGAAGCTGGCACTCCTTGATCCGGTTCTCCATTTCGCCGCGGGCGCAGTACAGCGCCTCATACAGTTCGCGTGCCGGCCAGCGCTGGGCGTCCAGGCTGGTGACGATGAAGCGCGGATTGGCCTTGCCCGGTAACTGTTCGGCCTTGCCGACGACCCGTCGGACACGCGACCAGCTGTCGAGGGTGCGGTAGGTGAAGTCGCGAAACCGCCGCGCGGGCTTGCCGGTCTGGGTGCATTCGGCCTGCGCCTCGCTCATCTCGGTGTCGATCTGCGCCTTGAGCCGATCATTTTTGGCCAGCCCGAACACGAAGTCGATGTGCTCTGCTTCGCACCAGCTCATCAAGGCATCGCGCGCAAAGCCCGAGTCGGCGCGCAGCACGATGCGCACCTCGGGCCAGTGGCGGCGGATCTGGGTGATGATGCGTTCGAGTTCATCGATGCTGCCCGCCGAGGCATCCGTGTTGGCCCGGCGCAGCTTGGCGGCGAGCAGATGTCGGCCGCAGAAGATGTACAGCGGCAAGTAGCAGTAACCGCCGTAGTAGCCATGGAAGAAGCGCCCTTCCTGCTGGCCGTGCAGCGGGTCGTCGGTGGCGTCCAGATCGAGGATGATCTCTTCAGGCGCCTGCGCATGTGCCTCGATGAAGCACTCGACAAACAGTGACTCGAAGGCCGCCGGATCGTGAGCGATCTTGTGATAGCGCGAACCGTCCTTGGTGTCGGGGGCATGTTCGAGCCGGTTCAAGGTCGACTTGCCCGCCAGCGGCTCGCAGCCCTTGCGCCGAGCGCTGAGCTTGCCCGCCAGCGTGGCCAGCACCGGGTCACGGCGCAACTGGTCGTGGTCGTTCAGGTCCTCGTAGCCGAGCGCGATCCCCACGATCCGTTGCATCACCAGCGTGTGCACGGTGTGTTCGATCAGCTCCGGATCACGCCCATCCTCGAAGCAGGCCGCCACCCGCTCGGTCAGTCGCAACGTGCGATCGACCTCGCGCAGCAACAGCGCGCCCGCATCCGAGCTGATCTGCCCTCCGTCGAAATCAACCGCCACCTGGCGGCCCTCAATACGCTCCGCACCTTGGCTTCGTCCGGTACACTGTGTCGGCATCGCGGATTCCTCCGGAGTATGGTTAAGTCGTTCTCGCAAAACAACTTTCTCATATTTCCGGCCGCGATGCGCCTCCTATCTGTGAGAAATGCGGGCTAGGAACGCGAGGTCTTCGGGCAGCGTGTGTTCCCCACGCCCGTGGGGATGAACCGGGAGAGCAACGAAACAGAGCGCTGCTCACCGTGTGTTCCCCACGCCCGTGGGGATGAACCGGACGATAGAGCGCTTCAGGCCACGCTGACTTCGTGTTCCCCACGCCCGTGGGGATGAACCGGCGTCGAGTACAACCGCATCGGTCGCAAGACCGTGTTCCCCACGCCCGTGGGGATGAACCGCTCTCGTGGCCCTGCTGGAAGACTGGGCCGACGTGTTCCCCACGCCCGTGGGGATGAACCGAAAACGGAAGCCGTGACGTTTCGTCACACCTTGTGTTCCCCACGCCCGTGGGGATGAACCGAAGGGCGAGAGCAGCGGGAAGAAGGAAGAGGCGTGTTCCCCACGCCCGTGGGGATGAACCGCCACCCGAAGGCGGCTTGTCTGTATTCGATCAGTGTTCCCCACGCCCGTGGGGATGAACCGGCGGACGAGTCGTGGCGGTCTAAGCCGCATTAGTGTTCCCCACGCCCGTGGGGATGAACCGAAGGCCGAACTGCTGGACACGGTGCGCCTGACGTGTTCCCCACGCCCGTGGGGATGAACCGGCAGCGTACCCAGTGATGGGAGTAGAGGCCGCGTGTTCCCCACGCCCGTGGGGATGAACCGGTCCCAGAGGCACTGCCCAGCAGCTTAACTGTGTGTTCCCCACGCCCGTGGGGATGAACCGCTGAACTGGCGCACTTCCTTGTCGGTCATGCCGGTGTTCCCCACGCCCGTGGGGATGAACCGGATTTTTGTCGATGGGCTACTTAAAGACTCGCGTGTTCCCCACGCCCGTGGGGATGAACCGTTTTCACGCCTCACTAGGCTGTTTCTGCGATGGTGTTCCCCACGCCCGTGGGGATGAACCGTCATCGCGGACGCGCTGGCATCCGGCTCGCTCGTGTTCCCCACGCCCGTGGGGATGAACCGCCCAGCGCGATGAGGCGCGCGGCTTCGTCGGTGTGTTCCCCACGTCCGTGGGGATGAACCGTCGCTTGTTTGCTGCGGGCTCGGCGGATTGAGGTGTTCCCCACGCCCGTGGGGATGAACCGGAGGGGGATTCCCAGGCCTTATTAACCCGGCCCTTAAATAAGCTGTTTTTTATATAATGTGCGCATGGAAAAGATCGATGCACGCAAGCTGGGTTCGGAAGGGCGCGAGACGCTGCGCAAGATGGTGCTGCGCCTGAATAAGCAGTCTGGAATGAGCGGCGTGGAGTTGGCGAAGATCGCCGGCGTCCATGTGCGTACGGTGCAGGCGTGGCTGAGGAAAGCGCGCACGGACGGTGCCGGGGCGTTGCTCGAAAAGACCCGAGGCCGACCCTTTGGGGCGTGCCGGAAGCTGACGATGGCGCAGGAGGTTTGGGTGCGCCAGCGCATCGTGGGCGCGGCGCCCGAGCAGTTGAGCTTGCCTTTCGCCCTGTGGACCCGGCGGGCGATCCAGGCCTTGGTGGAGCAGCAATTCGGACTGCAGTTGTCCGATCGCCTCCTGGGCAAGTATCTGAAGCGCTGGGGCTACACCGCCCAGCGTCCGGTCAAGAAGGCCATGGAGCAGCGCAACGATCTGGTCCAGACTTGGCTGCGCGAGCGCTACCCGGCCATTGCCGCGCGCGCCAAGGCCGAGGGCGCTGTCATCTACTGGGCTGACGAAACGGCGGTCAAGGAAGACACCAACTGGATTCGAGGCTTTGCGCCGGCCGGGCGCACGCCCGTGCTCGAGGCGTCGGCCCGCTGGGCCAAGCTGTCGATGATCTCAGCCATCACCAATCGGGGCGAGATCGCCTTCCAGATCGTCGAGGGTACGATCAACGCCGAACGCTTTATCGAGTTCCTCGAGCGACTGATCGCCGATGCGACGAGCAAGGTGTTCCTGATCGTCGACAACTTGCGGGTGCATCACGCCAAGCTCGTTCAGGCCTGGGTCGAGCCGCGTATCGAGCACATCGAACTCTTCTACTTGCCGCCCTATGCGCCCGAGTCCAATCCGGACGAATACCTGAATCACGACTTCAAGACCGCGCTGCGCCTGGAGCCTCCCTGCCGCGATGATTCGCAGCTCTTGAAGAAGGCGCACGCCATCATGCAACGTATCGCTTCACTCCCCGAGCGCATCCGGTCCTACTTCAAGCACCCGGCCGCTGCGTATGCTGCGTAGTGAATGTATTTAAGGGCCGGGTTAACGTGAAAGAGCCCGGCTTCTGAACGAGCGAAGTCCTGACCGCAGCAGGTCATCGGAGCGAAGGCGGCCTGAATCAGGCGGGTCGCGGGATGAAGCCGAACTTGGTCAGCGCCTTGATCCAGCGAGGGGCATTGCGTTGAACGGAAAGCGCTTCATAGTCGGTGGCCGGATCCCGGTAGTGTTGGCCACGGTTGAGCATGAAGAAGATGGTGCGCAGTAGCTTGTGGGCCAGCGCGACGATGGCTCGTTCATGGCCGCGTCGCACGATCAAGGACTGGAACTTCGACTGGAAGACGGATTGGGTTCTGCTGGCCGCATGAGCGAACTCGCAAAGGAGTCGGCGGACATAGGGATTGCCCTTGCGTACGCGTCCTGATTTGCGTTTGCCTGCCGACTCGTTGTTGCCCGGACAGATTCCGACCCAGGATGCCAATCGGTCGGCGCTGCCGAAGACATCCATGTCAGTGCCGATTTCCACCAGCAGCATCGCCGCGCCGATGAGATCGACGCCGGGCAGGGTTTGCAGCAAGGCCAAGGCGTTTCGCTCATCGGTTAGCGCGTCGAGCAATCGGGCGTCGAAACGCGCGATACGGGCTTCGATTTCCTCGATGTGGCGCATCAGTTCGTCGAGCACAAAGCGATGGCTGTCGGTCAGTTCGCCCTGCAAGGCATCGAAGATTTCTTCGCGACTGGCCTTGAGTCGCCGACTGGCGAGCTGGAGCACCTCGTGCGGCGACTGCCCGTCGATGATGGCTTTGACCATGGCCCGTGCCGATTGCCCATGCAAATCGCTGACCACGACGCCGAGCCGAACCCCGCCATCGGTCAGCACTTTGTGCAGCCGGTTCTTCTCGGACGCAAGTTGCCCGACCAGCTTCTGTCGTTGCCGCGAGATCAGGCGCAGTTCGCGAAGTTTTGCCGGCGGCACGAACGAGCCGCGCAGCAGTCCGGCGCGCGCCAGCGTCGCCAGCCACTGCGCATCGCCCACGTCGGTCTTGCGTCCCGGAACGTTCTTGACATGCCGGGCATTGACCACCTGCGCGCGGATGCCCACCACCTCCAGCGCGGCGTACGGACTTTTCCAGTAAATGCCCGTGCTCTCCATGACCACTTCGTCGGGAGACAGGGCCGCTGCCCAGTCGGCCAAAGCGCGTCGATCCCGCTTGAACCCACCGAATTGCCGTTGCTCGATACGCACTGTGCCGTCAGCGTCTTCGATGATCGCGCAGGCAGTGATCTGCGCCTGATGCACATCGAGTCCAATGACCCGTTTGTGAAGCGCTGTCAGTTCCATGTGCCCTCCTGTCGAATTACACTCAACAACGGAAGGTGGCGGGAGCCGGAACTGAAACTGCCTGAAGGCGACAAGTCGCCGACGGCCTGTTTAACGTGCGCTCACTGTGGAAGCAATCCGGGGTACGAGTCAGTTCGGCGGGTCACGTTATTAACCCGGCAATCAAATAGGTTTTGATATAATTCGGGCATGGAAAAGATCGATGCCCGCAAGCTTCCGCCCGAAGCCCTGGAACACATTCGTCGCCAAGCATTTGTACTGCGCAAGCAAGGCTATACATGGACGCACATCGCTGAAGTGTGTGGGGTTCATGTCGGTACCGTTTTGAAATGGGCGCGGCGCGCCCAGGCTGACGACCTCGACGCCGTCATCAAGGGCGGGCAACGTGGTCGGCGCCATGGCTCGGGACGAACTCTGACGCTGGTTCAAGAGGAGCAGCTGCGCTTGAAGATCATCGGCTCGAATCCCGCCCAGCTTCAGCTTGAGTTTGCGCTGTGGAATCGTCGCGCAGTGATGCTCGCCATCAAGCAGCTCTTTGGCATCGACATGCCCATTCGCACCGTCGGTGAGTACCTTCGGCGGTGGGGTTTCACGCCGCAGCGGCCGGTCAAGCGTGCGCTTGAGCAGGATCCGGCCCGGCTCAAGGCGTGGCTTGAGGACGAGTATCCGAAGATCGTTGCGCGCGCCAAGACTGAGGATGCCGAGATCTACTGGGGTGACGAGACCGCCATTCGCCAGGACTCGCACTGGGTGCGCGGCTACTCGATGGCGGGGCTGACGCCTGAGCTTCGACTGCCGGCCGGTCGCCACGGATCGACATCGATGATCTCGGCGATCACCAACCAGGGCTTGGTGCGCTTCTCGTTCTTCGAGGGCGCCATCGATGCCGAGCGCTTCATCGTGTTCTTGAAGGACCTGATTCAGGATGCGCAGCGTAAGGTGTTCCTGATCGTCGACAATTTGCGCGTGCACCGCGCCAACCGTGTCCGCGAGTGGGCTGCCGAAAACACCGAGAAGATCGAGCTGTTTTACCTGCCGCCGTATGCGCCGGAACTCAACCCCGACGAGTATCTGAACCGGGATCTGAAAACGTCGATACGCTCCGGGCCGATTGCCAGGACCGCCGCCGCACTTCTCGAGAAGGCGCGTACGTGCATGGAACGCATCGCTGCGATGCCGGATCGTGTGCGGTCGTATTTCAGCCATGAGTACGTTCGCTACGCTCAGTAATTTAGCTATTTGATTGCCGGGTTAATAGCTTGCGGGGTCGAGCCGCCAAAATATTGCGCGACCTCTCCCCGCCATCCTCCACCCCGTAGTCTCTTTCATCATCAGGGGTGGCGCGAGTCGCAATGATCGTTAGTGAGCGGCGCGCCGTGCTGCGACGTGTTCGGCCTTTGTTGGGCGGCCACGCCGCCTGGGTGCTGGTGGAGGCTGATCAGGCAAGGCGGCAGCGGGACTCCGGTGATGATCGGATTCCAGTTTTTGTTCCAGCCAGGCTTCAACGTCTGAGGGTCTGAAGCGCAGAAGCTTGCCCAGCTTCGTGACCCGGGGGAGGTCGCCGCCTACCGAGTGGCGGTTGTAGATGGTCTGCTTTGCGATGCCCAAAAGATTTGCCAGTGTCTCAGGGGTGAGAAGTTGCTCCACGGTCCATTTTCCAGCGTGAGCAGTCACATGACTGCCCAGAGTGTAGGTAATAAGGACCGGTTTACTTTTCTTCCTGGCCGAAGTTGGGCCCGTGGTGCTGTGGGATGTTCCGATTTTGCAGCACTTCTGCAGCAATTTTGCAGCACTTAGTGCTGCAAAAACTGGTAGCATGAAGTAATGAAGGGTATAGAAGTGCGTTGATTTTATTGATTCTTTGGGCTTAATCCTGCGCCACAAAAGGGGCCGGGGGCAGATTCAAAATCCGCCGCCGCAAGGTGTGTGGGTTCGAGTCCCACTCCCGGCACCATGACGATCGGCGTCAGCGTTTCAAGACGCCCGATCCGCGGCGGCCATGCCCTGCCGGCCACTTGTCGGCCCACCCGGCCACAAGCGCGCCATTCTTACGATTCCCTCATTCCGTTCCATCGCCAACGCCGTCCGGAAGCCGTGGCAAGCCCGCGATTCTGTACGGGCTGCGAGCGAAAATCAAATCAGTCCGCGGTGGAGCCGCCGAGCTGATGACGCGCGGCTCCTTCGCTGATCGCGCGCACGGCGGGGTGTGTCAGCCTGCGTTCGACCGAGATCGCGTAATAGGTTTCGGTCACACCCCTTGCGTCTCCCAGATGCACCATGCCCGCCTGCCGACACAACTGCTCGCCGACCAGCGATGCGCTCGGGAACAGTCCGGCGCCCGCTTCCGCGAATGCACGCATCAGGGCGCTGTCGTCGAATTCGCCGACGATGCGCGGCCTTAGCCGTTCGGTTTCCAGCCAGCGCAGCAGCGGCGTGCGCACGCTCGCCTCGGCGCCCGGGAGCAGGAGCGGGGCGCCGTCGAGGCATGCCGGGAAGCTGCCTTGCAGTGCGTCTGCCAGTGTGGGTGTGGCGTACAGGCCGATGGTCGAGGTGCCGAGCGCGTGGCTGTAGCCGCGTACGTCCATGCTTGGCGGTAGCGGGCTGTCGGCGAGGACGACGTCGAGCTTGTGGATGGCGAGTTCGCCGAGGAGGGCGTCGAACTTGCCTTCCCGGCACACGATGCGCATCGGCTCGGCCAGATCCATCGACGGCGCAAGTAGCAACCAGGCGATGGCCTTCGGCACCACGTCGGCAACGCCCACCCTGAAGGGCATGGCGCGCCCGGCCGAGCGGCTGCGCAGTGCTTCCTCGAGCTCGCTGCCGAGGCGAAAGATCTCCTCTGCATAGTCGAGCACCATGCGTCCCGTCTCGGTCAGCGCCAGCTTGCGGCCCTGTCGCTTGAACAGATTGACCCCGAGTTCGGTCTCAAGTGCGGCGATCTGGCCGGATACGGTTTGTGGCGCCAGCCCGGAACGTTCTGCGCCGCGGACGATCCCACCGGCACGGGCAGCCGTCCAGAAGTGGTGTAGTTGCTTGTAGTTGAGCATGGATGGCTCCCGTAGGCACAGGATGAAGATACTTCGATAAAACCAGATAAAGATTCAGTTGAACCAGGATTTTATCGAAGAGTCTGAGCGTTAGTATCCGTCGAGGCGTGGTGCCCGACGGCAATCGCGCAACAAGAACGAAGGAGACTGCATATGCGTATCGATCTGCACTGCGACAATGTCGAGGCTGCTCCCGGGCTGCGTGACTATGTGACGCGACGGATGCAGTTCGCCATCGGGCGTTTCCGCGACCACATCCAGTGGGCGCGTGTGAAAGTGGCCGATGTGAATGGGCCGCGAGGCGGCACCGACAAACGATGCGTGGTACAACTGCGGCTGCGCAATCTGCCGGACGTGGTGTTCGCCATCACCCAGATCGAGGTGCGGGCGGCGGTCGACGAGGCTGCAGACCGTGTTTCGCGTGTGCTCGCGCAGCGTGTCCGGCGCAGTCAGCGGCCGGTGCGCAGCGTGGCGCCCCAACTTGACGCAGTACCTGCCTGATCGGCGTCGTTCAAAACAATTCAACAACTTCCCCTGGAGGAATGCTCGAAATGGAAAACCGCATGACGATGACGCGCTCCGAAGCGTCGGTCCTGTCGACCAACAAGGTCATCCGCAACACCTACATGCTGCTGTCGTTGACGCTGGCTTTCTCGGCGCTCACCGCGGGCTTGTCGATGGCGATGGGCTTGCCCCACCCGGGCTTGATCCTGACCCTGGTCGGTTACTTCGGCCTGCTTTTCCTGACGAGCAAGTTCCGTAACAGCAGCCTCGGCATCGTGTTCGTGTTCGCCCTGACCGGCTTCATGGGCTTCACCCTCGGTCCGATCATCTCGGCCTACCTGTCGCTGCCCAACGGCAGCAGCATCGTGATGCAGGCGATGGCGGGCACGGCGGCGATCTTCCTGGGCCTTTCCGCGTATGCGGTGACGACCAAGAAGGACTTCTCCTTCATGGGCGGTTTCCTGATGGTCGGCATCCTGGTCGCCTTCCTGGCCGGTCTTGGGGCGGTGTTCTTCTCGATCCCCGCGCTGTCGCTGACCGTATCCGCGGCCTTCGTGCTGCTGATGTCGGGCCTGATCCTGTATGAGACCAGCAACATCATCCATGGTGGCGAGACCAACTACATCATGGCCACGGTGACGCTGTTCGTCTCCATCTTCAATCTCTTCACCAGCCTGCTGCACCTGCTGGGCTTCGCCAACAGCGACTGACCCGCTGGCGCCGACAGGCGCTCGGGGCAGGGCATCGGGGCGGCCGCCATCACGGGGCCGCCCCGATGCGTTCGGCGGCCTGAATGCGGCAGCGCAGCGAAGACGGTGCGCGTCGCCGTCCGGGCGGCGTTACAATGGCGGACATTTTTTTGACTGGGAACGGCTGGATGAAAACCACCTTTCTGGATTTCGAAACGGCAATCGCCGAACTGGAAGCGAAGATCGACCAGCTTCGCTTCGTGCAGGATGACCCGGCTGTAGACATCTCCGAAGAGATCGGGCGCCTCGAGGCCAAGAGCCAGTCGCTGACCAAGGATCTCTATGGCAAGCTCACGCCGTGGCAGATTTCCCAGGTTGCGCGTCACCCCCAGCGCCCCTATACGCTGGACTACGCCGAGCTGATCTTTACCGATTTCAAGGAGTTGCACGGTGACCGTGCCTTTGCCGACGACAAGGCGATCGTCGGCGGCCTGGCGCGTTTCAACGGGCAGTCCTGCGTCGTCATCGGCCACCAGAAGGGGCGGGACACCAAGGAGAAGATCGCGCGCAACTTCGGTATGCCCCGTCCCGAGGGCTACCGCAAGGCGATGCGGCTGATGAAGCTGGCCGAGAAGTTCGGCCTGCCGGTGTTTACCTTCGTCGATACGCCGGGCGCCTACCCCGGCATCGGTGCCGAGGAGCGCGGCCAGTCCGAGGCGATCGGCCACAGCATCTACCTGATGGCCGAACTGCGCGTGCCGATCATCAGCACCATCATCGGTGAGGGCGGTTCGGGTGGGGCGCTGGCGATCGCGGTCGCCGACCAGGTACTGATGCTGCAGTATTCGACCTATTCGGTGATTTCTCCCGAGGGCTGCGCCTCCATCCTGTGGAAGAGTGCCGACAGGGCGCCTGATGCAGCCGAGACGATGGGTATCACCGCCGCGCGACTCAAAGCCTTGAACCTTGTCGACCGGGTCGTCAATGAGCCCGTTGGTGGCGCGCACCGCGATCCGCGCGCGATGGCCACCGCACTCAAGCGTGCGCTTGGCGATGCGCTGCGCGAACTCGAGGCGCTCACGCCCTCGGAGCTCGTGGCCCAGCGCTACGACAAGCTCATGAGCTACGGTCGTTTCAAGGACAAGGCGGCCTGAGCGCCGCCGTGTCGTCGCGTTCCAGCGCAGGGTGAGCGCTGGCCACCATGAAGCTCCGCCCGAGGTGAATGGGCCCATGCTTGCTGCCGTCGCGCAGTGCCTGCGCCGTGCCGGGGTCGGAGCGGGCGCGCGACTATGCTGCGCGTTGTCCGGTGGTGTCGATTCCGTTGTCCTGCTGGAGCTGCTGCATCGTCTTCGGCCCGAGGTGGGGTTCAGTCTCGAGGCCGCTCATGTCCACCATGGGTTGAGCCCCAATGCGAGCGCCTGGGCCGATGCGTGTGAGGCGCATTGCGCGAGGCTCGGCGTTCCCTTCCAAGTCCTCAGGGTCGCGGTCGATCCTGCGCACAGCGGCGGTCCGGAGGCGGCGGCGCGCGCAGCACGGCATGCCGCGCTCGATCGCGTACCGTGCGACTGGATGGTGTTCGGCCATCATCAGGATGATCAGGCCGAGACCCTGTTGTTCCGGCTGCTGCGCGGTGCGGGGGTCGCGGGCGCTGCGGCGATGGCGGTGTCCGTTGCGGCTGCGCCCGGGCGTCCCGGGCGTCTGCGGCCGCTGCTGGGTCAGCGCCGAGCCGGCATCCTGGCGTGGGCGCGGCGCGAGGCGCTCTCATGGGTAGAGGACGAGAGCAATGCCGACCTCCGCTTCGCTCGCAATATGCTGCGCCACCGCGTGCTGCCGAGCCTGGAAGCAGCATTCCCGTCCGCAGTGCCGATGCTGGCGCGCGCCTGCGCCAACTTTGCCGAGGCCGAAGGCCTGCTCGCCGACCTGGCCGAGCTCGATGCTCAAATGTGTGGGGGGCGAGTCTGGCGGGCGAGCAGTGTGCTTGGGCTGAGCGTGCCACGGCAGGCGAACCTGTTGCGATGGCGCCTGCGCGAGTATGGCGCGCAGGCGCCATCGCGAGGGCGCCTGGAAGAGGCTCTGCGCCAGCTGGCGACGGCGACAGACGTACGGCCGCTGCGCGTGGCCTTGGGAAATGGCTGGGCGTGTTGCGTTTACCGCGGAGTGCTGTGGCTGGAGGGGGTCGAGGAGGTCTCTGTGCAGGCGCGGGAGTGGCGCGGAGAGGCCGCGCTGCCGTGGGGGGGCGGCCTGGTGCGATTCGAGTGTGGCCTTGGGGTCGGCCTCAGCCGGGTACGCCTGCAGGAGGCGGAGCGACTTATGCTGGCCGCGCGCGCGCCCGGTGTGCGGCTCCAGCTGGCACCCGGGCGTCCGCGCCAGCTGCTGCGCAAGCTCTGCCAGGAGGCGGGGGTGCCGGCCTGGCTGCGTGATCGCATGCCGGTGCTATGGGCCGATGACGCGCCGGTGTGGGTGGCCGGTATCGGCATCGCCTGCAGTCACGCCTGTGCGCCTGACGAGGCCGGTGTGATGCCGCGCTGGGAGCCGGGCGCGCGGGCCGGCGCCTGAGCCAGGGCTGGCTCAGCTGCGCAGGGTCGTGAGTATCTGAGCCAGTTCGACGGCTGAGCGGACGTCCATCTTGTCGAAAATGCGCGAGCGGTGGGCTTCCACGGTGCGCATCGAGATCGACAGCTCATCGGCGATGACCTTGTTGTACTTGCCCTCCAGAATCAGGTCCATGACCTCGCGTTCGCGGCAGGTCAGCGTTGCAAGTCGTGCTTCGATGGTCTCGCGGCTGGCTGCGGCGCGCTGGCGTTCTGCGTCAGCGGCGAGCGCCGTCTCCACGAGACTGACCAGGTCGTGGTCGTTGAAGGGCTTCTCGATGAAGTGGAACGCCCCCTTCTTGAGCGCAGCGACCGCCATCGGCACGTCGCCATGGCCGGTGATGAAGATCACTGGCAGTTCGCATCCGCGCGCAAGCAGGGTGTCGAAGCACTCGAGGCCGCTCATTCCTGCCATGCGGATGTCGAGCACAATGCATCCGCGCCACTGCGGACTCCACGCTTCGAGGAAGTCCTCGCCGCTTGCCCAGGTCCGGCAGGCGACGCCCCGTGTCTTGAACAGCCATTGCAGGGCGTCCCGGATGGCCTCGTCGTCATCGATGATGTGGGTGCAGGCAGTGCTCATGCTGGATCGGGTTCCACGGGAAGCGACAGGGTGAAGATGGTACCGCCCCCGGGGCGTGCTTCGAAAGTCAGGCGGCCGTGATGCAGTTCGGCGATCGAGCGGCAGATGTTGAGCCCCATGCCCATGCCGGCGTTCTTGGTGGTGAAGAAGGGCTCGAACAGCCGTGCCGCCGTCGCTGCGTCGATACCGGTGCCGCGATCGGCGACCGAGATGATGACCTGGCGGTCCTTGAGGGCCGTGCTGATCAGCGCCTGGCGCTGTGCCGCGGGGGTGTCGTGCATGGCGTCCATGGCATTGCGTACGAGGTTGATGACGATCTGTTCGATCATCACCGCGTCGGCGGCCACCGGCGGGAGCTTGCGCGCAAGCGAGCTTGCAATCTGGGTGCCGCGTTTGCGCGCGTCGGCCTCGATCAGGGCGACCGCGTCGCGGATCACGGCGTTGAGATCAAGCGCTTCGAGCCGGGGTTCGGAGCGGCGCACGAAATCATGCACGCGGCGGATGATGTCGCCGGCTCGGCGTGCCTGGCGGGCGATGCGTTCGTGGATGTCGCGCAGTTCGTCGCGGTCCAGTTGACCGCTTTCGAGGCGGTTGATGCAGCCCGAGTTGTAGCTGGCGATGGCCGCCAGCGGCTGGTTGAGCTCGTGGGCAAGGGTCGAGGCCATTTCGCCCATGGTGATCAGGCGCGAGCTCTGCTGCAGCCGCTCTTCCTGCTGGCGCGCATGCTCGAGTGTGCGCTTCTGCTCGGTGATGTCGAGCACCGAGCCCATCCAGCCTGCATGGCGCCCCTGCGGGTCGATGAGCGGGGCCTCGAGTACCAGCGCATCGAGGATGTCCCCGTTCTTGCGTCGCAGGCGCACCTCGGTGCCCTGTGGTGAGCTCCCCCCGGACATGATCTCGCGGTGCAGCTCGAAGGTCTCCTCGAGGTGCTCCGGATCCCAATAGGGCATGGGGGGTTTCAGGCCGACCAGTTCGTCGGCCTCATAGCCGGTCATGCGGCAGAAGGCGGAGTTGACGTAGGTGAGGCGGCCGTCGAGGTCGCGGGCGCGCATGCCGGTGATCAGCGAGTCCTCCATGGCCTTGCGGAAGGCCGATTCGGCACGCAATGCGGCTTCGGCCTGCTGACGCCTTGCCAGCTCGCGCCGCAACTGGATCACGCTCCAGATGATGATGCCGGCCAGCAGGACCAGGGAGGCACCGAGGAGCAGCGGGATCCAGCGCGTTTCGTACTTGTAGGCGGTGATCTGCAGGGTGAGGCCGTGGCCGGGCGGGTCGAAGGGCATGGTGTAGGCCAGCCATGCGGACACGGGTGCGACCTTCGACTTGGCCGCGATCTCACGGTCGTCGGCGTCGAGCACCGCGACGCGATAGCGTTCGGAGAACCACCAGGGCAGTTCGCGCACCACCAGGTCGGAGAGCGAATATACTCCGACGACAACGCCCAGCAGCGCTTCGTTGGACCACACCGGTACATGAACCTCGAAATGGTGGGCGCCGTTCGTGGTGGGGTAGGTGGGGCCGTAGACCGGTCGGCCGAGTGCGCGCGCGAGCTTCAGGCTGGGCTCGCCGGGAACCCCGGCGGAGCCCTCGTCGCCAGCGTGAGGCCGCGGTGTGGGTGGCAGGGCGCCTGCGATACGTCCGTCGGCGCGCACCCAGATGATCTGCACCAGGCCGCGCTCCTGGTTCAGCAGGCTGGACAGGCGGGCTTCGGTGGGTGCTCCCAGCGTCTGTCCGGCAAACAGCTCGGGGCCGATCTGCTGCAGGTGGATTTCGTTGCGGTCGAGATGGAAGCGCAGGTTCTGTTCCATCCACAGCACGTCGTTGATCAGCGTGGTGCGCTGTTCGTCGGTGTCGTGGGCGCGGGTGAGCCAGACAAGCGCGGCGATCGCAACCACGAACAGGCCCAGCGTGAGGTAGGGCAGCTGCTGCATCCACCGCCTGCGTGCGACGGTTTCGGTGCTGGGGGCGTGTCGAGTTGAGGGCGCTTGAGTCATCGGGCTGGGTGCGGTGCAGCAGGAAAGGCGCGGCGGCGCGGTGTCAGGCTCCCACAATAGCAGGCGGCAAGGCGGTGCAAGAAGTGGATGTCCGGCACGAAGTGTCCACGCGGATCGGATCAGGTGCACGACCTGCTTGTACTGCTCGACGCGTCCGGGTGTGCGAATGGAGGAGGTGAGATGGGTTTGCGTGCAGTTTTACTTGGCGTGCTTGCGTTCGGATTGTCGGCCGCAGTTTCGGCTGCGGATCCTGTCGTCATCCGCTTCAGCCACGTCGTGGCCGCGGACACGCCCAAGGGCAAGGCCGCTGAGAAGTTCAAGGAGCTCGCCGAGCGCTACACCGAGGGAGCGGTCATCGTCGAGGTCCATGCCAACAGCAGTCTGTACAAGGACAAGGAGGAAATGGAGGCGCTTCAGCTTGGCGCGGTCCAGCTGCTGGCGCCGTCGCTGGCGAAGTTCGGCCAGCTCGGAATGCGCGAATTCGAGGTGTTCGACCTGCCTTACATTTTTGACGGCTATGAGGCCTTGAACAAGGTCACTCAGGGGCCGCTGGGCCAGCAACTGCTGTCCCGGCTCGAGGCGCGGGGGATCAAGGGGCTGGCATTCTGGGACAACGGCTTCAAGTCATTCTCCGCCAACTCGCCGATCCGCCGCCCTGAGGACCTGCGTGGCAAGACGATGCGGATCCAGTCGTCCAAGGTGCTCGACGAACAGATGCGTGCGCTCGGAGCACTACCGTTGGCGATGGCTTTTTCGGAGGTCTATCCGGCCTTGCGTGCAGGCGTGGTGGATGGCACGGAGAATCCGCACTCGAATCTCTTCACCCAGAACATGCACGAAGTGCAGAAGCATGTGACCCTGACCGAGCATGGCTATCTGGGCTATGCGGTGATCGCCAACAAGCGCTTCTGGGACCGCCTGCCGGCCGATGTCCGGGTTCGGTTGGAGCGTGCCATGGCCGAATCGACGGCTTACGCCAACCGTATCGCCAAGGAAGAGAACGACAGGGCGCTCGAGGCTGTACGCGCCGCCGGCACTACCGAGATCTACGAGCCGAGCGCACAGGAGAAGGCGGCGTTCAAGAGGGCGTTGATCCCTGTGCACAGGACGATGGAGGGGCGCATTGGCAGCGAGCTGATCCGTGCGATTCATCGTGAGACGGGCTTCGATTCTTCGGGGCACTGATCCGCGGTGTCGATGGTGCTGTCTGCGCAGCCGCTGTCACTGCGGCACTCGCCGGACGCATCGGTGTCACACGAAACCTGCTAAAATCTTGCGCTTTTTCCAAACTTTCCGCTTTAACCAAGCACAGTCCCGGAGTTATCCATGGCAATCGAACGCACCCTGTCCATCATCAAGCCCGACGCCGTCGCCAAGAACGTGATCGGCCAGATCTACGCCCGCTTCGAAGCGGCCGGTCTCAAGATCATCGCCGCCAAGATGGTGCACCTGTCCGAGCAGGAAGCCGGCCAGTTCTACGCCGTGCACAAGGAGCGTCCCTTCTTCAAGGATCTGGTGTCCTTCATGACCTCCGGCCCGGTGATGATCCAGTGCCTCGAGGGTGAGAACGCCATCGCCAAGAACCGTGAGCTGATGGGCGCCACCGACCCGAAGAAGGCCGACAAGGGCACCATCCGCGCAGATTTCGCCGATTCGATCGACGCCAATGCCGTGCACGGCTCCGACGCTCCCGAGACGGCTGCCGTGGAAGTGGCTTTCTTCTTCCCGGGCATGAACGTTTACTCGCGCTGAGCGGTCCGTACCAACGGCCCGTCGCGCACGCTTCGCGGTGCGTCCCGCACCGCATGCGGCGTGTGCGGGCCGTTTGCATTACGGGCGGCCTGCGATTTGAGGCCGCTGCTGCCATAAGGTGTGGTTTCAGGCATGAGCACTTCCAAGCCGGTCAATCTGCTTGACTTCGATGTCGATGGCCTCGTCGCCTGGTTCGCCGGGCTGGGCGAGAAGCCTTTTCGCGCCCGCCAGGTGATGCGCTGGATGCATCGCGAGGGCTGCGACGACTTCGATGCGATGACCGACGTCGCCAAGTCCCTGCGCGCCAAGCTCAAGGAGATCGCCACGATCCGCCCGCCGGTACCGGTGCGCGATTCGATCTCGGCCGACGGTACGCGCAAGTGGCTGCTCGACGTTGGCAACGCCAATGCGGTCGAGACCGTGTTCATCCCCGAGACCAACCGCGGCACGCTGTGCGTGTCGTCGCAAGCGGGCTGCGCGCTCGATTGCGCGTTCTGCTCAACCGGCAAACAGGGATTCAACCGCAACCTGAGTGCGGCGGAAATCGTTGGCCAGCTGTGGCTGGCCAACAAGCTGCTGGGCGCCGCCAGGGCCGATGCGAGTGAGTCCGTGCAGGAACTCGAAGCCGGTGACAAGGACAATGGTCGCATCATCAGCAATGTGGTGATGATGGGCATGGGCGAGCCGCTGGCCAACTTCGACAATGTCGTCACCGCGTTGCGCCTGATGCTCGACGATCACGCCTACGGCTTGTCGCGCCGCCGCGTTACGGTGTCGACATCGGGCATCGTGCCGGCCATGGACCGCTTGCGCGAGGAGTGCCCGGTGGCGCTCGCGGTGTCGCTGCACGCGTCCAACGACGCATTGCGCGACCGTCTCGTCCCGATCAACCAGAAATACCCGCTGCGCGAGCTGATGGCGGCCTGTCAGCGCTACCTCGAGCGTGCGCCGCGCGACTTCGTGACCTTCGAGTACGTGATGCTCGACGGCGTCAATGACAGCGATGCGCATGCGCGCGAGCTGCTTGCACTCGTGCGTGACACACCGTGCAAGTTCAATTTGATTCCCTTCAATCCATTCCCGAACTCGGGCTTCGAGCGCTCGCCGGCGGAACGTATCCGCCGTTTTGCCGGTATCCTGATTGACGCTGGCATTGTCACCACCACGCGCAAGACGCGCGGCGACGATGTTGATGCGGCCTGTGGCCAGCTCGCAGGCCAGGTCCAGGACAGAACTCGGCGCACGGTGCGTCTGACGCAGATCACGGAGGAACGAAGATGAGACATCGTCCGCTGCTAACTGCCGCAGCAGTGGCGGCTGCGCTGCTGGCCGGGTGTGCGACGGTCCCTGGCGGCTCGGCGTTCGATTCCGCGGCCGCGAGCCGGCCGCTGTCGGATGTTACGCCGGCTACACCCGAGGAGGCGCGGGCTCATGTCCATGTCGAGTTGGGCATGGCGTACTTCGAGGTCGGGCGCTACGACGTTGCGCTCGACGAAGCCAGGATCGCACTTCAGGACAGCCCCAACTATGCCCCGGCCTTCCACCTGCTGGGCCTCGCCTACATGCTGGTCGATGAGCTGGCGGCGGCGCGGGACAACTTCGAGCGCGCCCTGCGCATAGCGCCGGGAGATCCGGATTTCAACAATAGCTATGGTTGGTTCCTGTGTCTGCAGGGCAAGGAAAGCGAGGGGCTCGAGCGGCTCGCGATGGCTGCGCGCAACCCTTATTACCGCTACCCTGGCCGGCCGCTGACGAACGCGGGCCTGTGCGAGCTGCGGCGCAAGGACGATGCCGGCGCCGAGCTGCAGTTCCAGCGTGCACTGCAGGTCGACCCACAGAACGGCCTCGCGCTTTTCCACCTCGCCGATATTGCCTATCGCGGCGGACGGCTGGAGCAGGCGCGTACGCATCTGATCCGACTGCACCAGCAGCAGGGGCCGACCGCCGCGTCGGCCTGGCTCGGTCTGCGCACCGAGCGCCGGCTCGGCAATCGAGATGCCGAGGCGAGCTATGCCTCGCAACTGGGCAGCCGCTTCGGCAATTCCAGTGAGTATCAACTGATGATCCAAGGACAGTACGAGTGAGCAGCCAGCAGCCAGATCAATCCGTTCGGCCCGATGCCGCAGCCGAGGCGGCAGCGTCTGCGGGCACGCGGCTGCGCCGTGCGCGCGAAGCACGGGGTGAGTCGGTGCACGAGGTCGCCTTTGCCCTCAAGCTGCGCCCGCGGCAGATCGAAGCCCTCGAACGTGACGACTTCGCTGCGCTGCCCGGCATGGCCTTCGTGCGCGGCTTCATCCGCAATTACGCGCGCTACGTGGGCGTGGATGCCGCGCCCCTGCTCGACAGCTTGCAGCACGCTTCGGTTGCCGGCTCGCCCGACCTTGCGCCCATTAGCAACGCCGATGGCGACCTGCCGAGTGGATCCGGTTCGCGGCGTGCGAGCTTTCCGCTTGGCGCTGTCGTGGTGGTGCTGGTCGCGCTCGTTCTGGCGGGCTGGTATTTCGACTGGTTCCAGACCGAGCCGGCGACCACCGCTGGCGACGACACCAGCGAGGCGGTCCCTGCATTTGTCCAGGCGCCGATGCAGCCAATCAGTCCGCCTGCGGTAGAGCCTCCGGCAGCCGAGGAGGCTGCGGCTGCCGAGGCGAATGGTGGCTCGGAGGATAGTGCGGCGCCTGCCGCCGTCAGCGAACCGACGGCAGGCACTGCCGCTGCGGGCGGTGATGGCAGCGTCCAGGCCGAGGCGGCGCCTGCGCCGTCAGCCGCGCCCGAGGCCGCAGCTGACGGCGCGGGCAGGCAACTGGTGTTTCGCTTCGGTGCGGACTCCTGGGTCGAGGTGCGTGACGCTTCCGGCAGCATCCTGCATTCGGGCACCAATCGTGCGGGCAGTTCGCGTACGGTCCAGGGTACGCCCCCGTTCGTCTTGGTCGTTGGCAATGCCAGCAGCGTCAATCTCGAGTTCGATGGTCAGCCGGTCGACCTCGCGAAGCATGTCCGTGGCTCGGTTGCCCGTCTGACCTTGCGTTGAGTGCTTTCCCAGTCATGAATCAAGAACAGATGCCCATTCCCGCTTGCCCGCTGGCTCGCCACAATACGCGCCAGGTCATTGTCGGCAAGGTCCGAGTCGGTGGCGACGCACCGGTCGTCGTGCAGTCGATGACCAATACCGATACTGCTGATGTGCTCGCCACGGCGATGCAGGTCGCCGAGCTCGCACGCGCGGGATCGGAGATCGTGCGTATCACGGTCAACAACGAGGCCGCCGCGAAGGCCGTGCCGCATATCCGCGACCGCCTGCTGGCGCTGAACATGGATGTGCCGCTCGTTGGCGACTTCCATTACAACGGCCACAAGCTCCTCACCGATTTTCCGGCTTGCGCCGAGGCGCTCGCGAAGTTCCGCATCAACCCCGGCAACGTGGGCGCGGGCAGCAAGCGTGACCCTCAGTTCGCTGCGATCGTGGAGCTCGCCTGCCGCTACGACAAACCGGTACGCATCGGTGTCAACTGGGGCAGTCTCGACCAATCCGTGCTCGCGCGCATCATGGATGAGAATGCCAGTCGCGCCGAACCGCGCGACGCGGGAGCCGTGATGCGCGAGGCGCTCGTGGTCTCCGCGCTGGAGTCCGCTGCCAAGGCCGAGGAGTACGGCCTGGGGCGCGAGCGCATCATCCTGTCGGCCAAGGTTTCGAGCGTGCAGGATCTGATCGCGGTGTATCGCGAACTGGCGCGGCGCAGCGACTACGCCCTGCACCTGGGCCTGACCGAGGCCGGCATGGGCAGCAAGGGCATCGTGGGCTCCACGGCCGCGCTCGCGGTGCTGCTGCAGGAGGGCATCGGCGACACCATCCGCATCTCGCTCACTCCCGAGCCAGGCGGCAGTCGCACGCAGGAGGTCGTGGTCGCGCAGGAGATCCTGCAGACCATGGGGCTGCGCGCGTTCACTCCCATGGTCACCGCGTGCCCCGGTTGCGGACGTACCACCAGCACGTTCTTCCAGGAACTCGCCTCGGGCATCCAGGACTACGTGCGTGCGCAGATGCCGGTCTGGCGCGAGCAGTACGACGGAGTCGAGAACATGACGCTGGCGGTGATGGGCTGCGTGGTGAATGGTCCGGGCGAGAGCAAGCATGCCAACATCGGCATTTCCCTGCCCGGCACGGGTGAAACCCCGGCTGCACCGGTGTATGTCGACGGCGAGAAGGTGGTGACCCTGCGCGGTGACAACATCGGTGCCGAGTTCAAGGCCATCGTCGACGAATACGTGGCCACGAAATACGTCAGGAAGGGCGGCTGAAAGGCGCCCGGCCGGGCCGCCAGCCTCAGCCGCAAACCATAACGAGCGCGCAAAAGCGCAACAACGCAATAACGCAAAGACCACGCATTCATGAGCCAGACCTTGCAGGCCGTGCGCGGGATGAACGACATCCTGCCCGACGACGCCGAAACCTGGGAGTACTTCGAGAACATCGTGCGCGACTGGCTGCAGAGCTACGGCTACCGGCCCATCCGCATGCCGCTGGTCGAGCCGACACCGCTGTTCAAGCGCGCGATCGGCGAGGTCACCGATATCGTCGAAAAGGAGATGTACTCCTTCGAGGACGCCCTGAACGGCGAGCACCTGACACTGCGCCCCGAGGGTACGGCGTCCTGCGTGCGTGCGGCCATCCAGCACAGCCTGATCGCCGCGGGCGGCCCGCAGCGTCTCTATTACTACGGCCCGATGTTCCGTCACGAGCGTCCGCAGAAGGGGCGCTACCGCCAGTTCCACCAGATCGGCGTCGAAGCGCTGGGTTTCGCCGGTGCCGACACCGATGCCGAGTTGATCCTGATGTGCGCTCGCCTGTGGGACGACCTCGGCCTGGAGGATGTCGCGCTCGAGATCAATTCGCTCGGCGCTCCCGAAGAGCGCGCGCAGCACCGCGCGGCACTCATTGCCTATCTCGAGCAGCATCAGGACAAGCTCGACGAGGATGGCAAGCGCCGCCTGCACACCAATCCGCTGCGCATCCTCGACACCAAGAACCCTGAGCTGCAGGCCATCGTCGAGGGCGCGCCCAGGCTTGCCGACTACCTGGGCGACGAATCCAAGGCGCACTTCGAGGCTGTTCAGGTCTTCCTCAAGGATGCAGGTATCCCGTTCCGCATCAACCATCGCCTGGTGCGCGGGCTGGACTACTACAACCGCACCGTCTTCGAGTGGGTGACCACGCGGCTGGGCGCGCAGGGCACGATCTGCGCCGGCGGACGGTATGATGGTCTGTTTGCGCAACTCGGTGCCAAGCCGCAGCCTGCGGCTGGCTTCGCCATCGGCATCGAGCGCCTGTTGCTGCTATGGCAGGCCTGCGGTGGCGAGAGCGAGCGTGCTGCGCCCGACGCCTATGTCGTCAGTGTCGGCGAGGCTGCGCAGCGCCTGGCGATGCGGGCGGCAGAATCCTTGCGCGAGCATGGCTTCGCGGCGCTCATGCATTGTGGCGGCGGCAGCTTCAAGTCGCAGATGAAGAAGGCCGATGCCAGTGCAGCGCCGGTCGCGGTGGTCATCGGCGAAGAGGAGGCTGCCGCAGGCGAGGTTGGCCTCAAGCCGCTGCGCGGTGGCGGTGTGCAATTGCGTGTCAGCCTCGAGGCCCTGCCCGAGGCGATGGCGGCGCTGCTGTATTCCGACGAATCAGTACAAGAGGGTCAATGATGGCGGTATACGATCTCGAAGAGCAGGAGCAGATTTCCGAGCTCAAGGCGTGGTGGGCGCAGTACGGCAATCTGGTCGTCGCCCTTGCCGTGGCTGCCGCGGTGGCTTCGGTCGGCTGGCAGGGCTGGCAGTGGTACCAGAACCGCAGTGCAGTTGCCGCCGGCGGGCTTTACTACGCCGTGCAGCAGGCTGCCGAGCAGCAGGATGCGCACAAGGCGCGTGAGGCTGCGGGGCGCTTGATCGGCGAGTATCCAGGGACGGTGAGTGCGCAGCTGGGCGCCCTGTTGTCTGCCGCGCTGCAGTTCGAAGCGGGCGACCTGGTCAATGCCCGCGCGCCTCTCGAGTGGGCAGCGGACAAGGGCAAGGACCCTGCGCTGCGCGATCTCGCGCGCCTTCGACTGGCGGCCGTGCTGCTGCAACAGGGGGAACTGGACGCCGCGCTTGCCCGCCTGCAGCCGGCACCGTCAGCGGCCTACAAGGCCCGCTTCGACGACCTGCGCGGTGACATCCTGGCCGCGCAGGGCAAGCTGGTCGAGGCCCGTGCCGCCTATCAGGGCGCGATTGACGCACTTGCCGGCGACGGTGACGAAGCCGTCACGCTGCGCGAGGTCGTGCGTGTCAAGCTTGAATCCCTTGGAGTCTGATCGATGAAGCTGTCTTCGCTGCGTGTTGTTCCGCTCATCGCCGCAGTGGTCTTCGCCACCGGCTGCTCTTCGCTCAATCCCTTTGCGAGTTCGGCAGCAAAGCCCGCGCCGCTCGTCAGTCTCCAGCCGAGCGCGCAACTCGTCAGCCAGTGGCGTGCCGATATCGGTGATGCAGGCATCTACCGTTTCCAGCCTGCGGTCTGGAGCGACAGCGTCTATGCCGCAGCGCATCGTGGCGATGTCGCTCGTTTCCAGGGTGGCGCGGCGGTGTGGCGGGTGCAGGCGGACAAGCGCCTGTCTGCGGGTGTCGGTACCGATGGTCGCCAGGTTGTTGTGGTCGCGACCGACGGCACGGTGATCGCGTTCGATGCTGCCAACGGCAGCGAGCGCTGGCGTGCGGCGGTTGGTGCCGAGGTGCTCGCGCCGCCGGCAGTGGGGTTCGAGATCGTTGTCGTGCGCGCTTCGGACAACCGCCTGATTGCGCTCGACGCGCGCGATGGCAGCCGGAGGTGGGTGTACCAGCGTAGCAACCCGCCGCTGGCGCTGCGCAGCTTTTCCGGTGTGGTGCTCGAAGGGGCGGTGGTGCTCGCCGGCTTCCCCGGTGGCCGCCTGGTCGTCATCAATGCGGCCAACGGTGGTGCGATCACCGAGCTCAACGTTGCGATGCCGCGTGGCGCCACCGAGCTTGAACGCGTGGCCGACGTTGCCGGCACGCCCGTGGTCGGGCGGCGCGAGGTGTGCGCGGTGAGCTACCAGGGGCGCGCGGCCTGCTTCGACAGCACCAATGGCAACGCCCTGTGGGCGCGCGATTTCTCCAGCAGCGTGGGCATGGACCGCGACGCCCGCTTTGCCATGATCACCGACGACAACGACGCCGTGCATGCACTCGATGCCTACAGTGGCGCAAGCGTGTGGAAACAGGACGCGCTCGCTCGCCGCAAGGTGTCGCGTCCGCTCATCGTCGGCGACTATGTGGTCGTGGGCGACCTGGAGGGCTACGTCCATGCCCTCGAGCGCGAGAGCGGCCGCTTCGCCGCGCGCGAACGTGCCGGCAGCCGCCCGATCGAGGCCGATCCCGTTGCCTTTGGCCGGGGCTTCGTCGTCCAGGGCAGTGGCGGCGACATTACCGCGTACGAAGTACGCTGAGGCAAGGATTCAGTGAAACCCACCATCGTTCTGGTCGGCCGCCCCAATGTCGGCAAGTCGACCCTGTTCAACCGCCTGACGCGCACCCGCGATGCGCTGGTCGCCGACCAGCCCGGCCTGACCCGCGACCGCCATTACGGTATCGGTCGTGTCGGCGAGCGCGACTATCTTGTGGTCGATACCGCCGGCTTCGATCCCGTCGCCAAGGACGGCATCATGCACGAGATGGCGCGCCAGGCCGAGCAGGCGATTGCCGAAGCGGACGTGCTGCTGTTCCTGGTCGATGGCCGCGCCGGGCGCACGCCGCACGACGAGAACATCGCCGCGCGCCTGCGCCGTGCCGGGCGCCCGGTGCACCTGGTCGTCAATAAGGCCGAGGGGCTCGATCGCGCCATGGTCGCAGCCGATTTTCACGCGCTCGGCCTGGGTGACCCGCTGCCGGTATCCGCCGCTCATGGCGACGGCGTCAAGCAGTTGGTCGACATCGTGCTCGCCCCCTTCCCGGTGGATGAGGAAATCGAGGCGCGCGAGGATGAAGGGCCCAAGGTTGCCATCGTCGGGCGCCCCAATGTCGGCAAATCCACCCTGGTCAATACGCTGCTCGGTGAGGAGCGCGTGATCGCCTTCGATCTGCCGGGCACCACGCGCGACGCGATCGCGATCCCCTTCGAGCGCGCCGGCCGGCGCTACACCCTGATCGATACCGCAGGCCTGCGGCGCAAGGGCAGGGTGTTCGAGGCGATCGAGAAGTTCTCGGTGATCAAGACCCTGCAGGCCATCCAGGAGGCCAACGTCATCGTGCTGGTGCTCGATGCGGCGCAGGATATCTCCGACCAGGATGCGCACATCGCGGGTTTCGCTCTCGAGGCCGGGCGCGCGCTGGTGGTGGCGATCAACAAGTGGGATGCGGTCGATGAATACCGTCGCGACCGCCTCAAGGCCGATATCGCACGCAAGCTCGCCTTCCTGTCCTTTGCGCGTTTCCACCAGATTTCGGCGCTCAAGGCCGAAGGCATCAACGGCCTGTTGAAATCGGTCGATGCGGCCTATGCGGCGGCGACCGCTAACCTGGCGACGCCGCGCCTGACGCGTACCCTGCAGCAGGCCGTCGCCCGCCAGGCCCCGCCAAGGCATGGCATGGCGCGTCCAAAGATGCGCTACGCGCATCAGGGGGGCATGAACCCGCCGGTGATCGTCATTCACGGCAATGCACTCGATGACATTCCGGCGTCCTACGTGCGCTACCTCGAACGCTGCTTCCTGGAGGCGTTCAAGCTTCAGGGCACGCCCTTGCGCATCCAGTTCCGCACCACGCACAATCCGTTCGCGACGCGGTCCTGAGCATTTTTTCGATGCACTTCTGCTTTCCACACCCGGATTTCGTTGCATACTGCAATGCCGCAGTGCAACAAGAATCCCGCATTCTTATAAACACAATATAAAGAGGTTCAACGATGAGCAACAAAGGGCAACTTCTACAAGACCCCTTCCTCAATACCCTGCGCCGCGAGCACATTCCGGTGTCGATCTATCTCGTCAATGGCATCAAGCTCCAGGGCCAGGTCGAGTCCTTCGACCAGTACGTCGTTCTGCTCAAGAATACTGTGACGCAGATGGTCTACAAGCACGCCATCTCCACCGTCGTGCCTGCCCGCCCCGTGGTCATCCAGCAGGACGAGGGCAGCAACTGAGAGCCGTGTCCAAGCGCTGCGGCCGGCGCATGACGGTCGCGGGGAGCATGCATGTTTGAGCGTCCGGCATCGGGCGAGCGTGCCATACTCGTCCAGCTCGACCTTGGTCAGGGTGCGATCGAAGAGCGCCTGTCGGAGCTCAAGCTGCTGGTCGGTAGCGCGGGCGCCAGCGTCGAGGGCGTGGTGCAGGGCAGGCGCGCCTCGCCCGACCCCAAACTCTTTGCCGGCAGCGGCAAGGTGCAGGAGATCGCCGAGGCCCTGCGTGCGAATGCAGGCGACATCGTGGTGTTCAATCACGCCTTGTCGCCCGCCCAGCAGCGCAATCTCGAGCGCGAACTGCAGTGCATGGTCATCGACCGTACGGCGTTGATCCTCGACATCTTCGCGCAACGCGCACGCAGCCATGAAGGCAAGCTCCAGGTCGAACTGGCTCAGCTCGAGCACCTGGCGACGCGGCTCGTGCGCGGCTGGACCCACCTCGAGCGCCAGAAGGGCGGCATCGGCCTGCGAGGCCCGGGCGAGAAACAGCTCGAGACCGACCGTCGCCTGCTCGGCAACCGCGTCAAGATGCTCAAGACGCGTCTTGCGCTGATCGAGAAGCAACGCAAGGTCAGGCGACGAGCCAGGGAACGCCGTGACGTTCTGTCTGTCTCTCTGGTCGGTTACACCAATGCGGGCAAGTCGACGCTGTTCAATGCGCTGACGAAGGCGGGGGCCTATGCGGCCGACCAACTCTTCGCCACGCTGGACACCACGTCGCGACGTCTCTACGTAGGCGGAGCGAATGTGGTGCTCTCGGACACCGTTGGCTTCATCCGCGACCTGCCTCATGCGCTGGTCGCGGCATTCCAGGCAACGCTCGAAGAGACTGCGCAGGCCGATCTGCTGCTTCACGTGGTGGATTCGGCCAGCGAGGATCGCGACGCCCAGATCGAGGCGGTGAACCAGGTCCTGGCCGAGATCGGTGCCGCCGAGGTGCCGCAGATCCTGGTCTGGAACAAGATCGACCTCACCCGAGCCGCTGCGGCGGTCGAGCGGGGCGACTGTGATAAACTCAGGCGCATTTTTTTGAGCGCCCGAACGGGGGAAGGTCTCGACCTGCTTCGCGATGCGCTCGCCGAAGTAGCCTCGCAGACCTTCGGTGACGACGCCGGCCGGGCAACCGGCGCGGCAGACGAACGGTCAGAACAATCGTGATAACAGGCATCCTCATGTCACTCAATGACCCACGCTGGGGTGGTCAGGGCGGAAGCGACGGCGATCGCGGCCGCGATGACGGCAACCGCAACGACGACAATCGCGGTGACCGCAACCGCGGCAACAATCAGGGACCGCCCGACCTCGAAGAGGTCTGGCGCGACTTCAATCAGCGCCTGACGGGCATGTTCGGTGGCAAGCGCCCGAGTCGTGGCAACGGCAATGGTGGTGGCAGCGGCGGCGGCAGTGGTCCGCAGATGCCGAGCTTGTCGCCGCGGCAGTTCGGCGGCGGCATGGTCGTGCTGCTCGTGCTGGTCGCCTTGGTGTGGCTGGCGAGCGGTTTCTACACTGTCGATGCGAACCAGCGCGGCGTCGTGCTGCGCCTGGGCAAGTACGTGGAGACCACCGAGCCCGGCTTGCGCTGGAGGTTGCCGGCGCCATTCGAGACGCACGAGATCGTCGACCTGACCGGGGTGCGTACCGTCGAGGTGGGCTACCGTGGCTCCGAGCGTAACAAGGTGCTGCGCGAGTCGCTGATGCTCACCGACGATGAGAACATCATCAACATCCAGTTTGCCGTGCAGTGGGTGCTGAATGCACCGGAGAACTACGTCTTCAACAACCGCTTCCCGGATGAAGCTGTCGCGCAGGCGGCCGAGACCGCGATGCGCGAGATCGTCGGCAAGAGCCGCATGGACTTCGTGCTGTACGAAGGGCGCGAGGAGATCGCCACCACGGCGCACGAGCTGATGCAGCGCATCCTCGATCGCTACCAGACCGGTATCCAGGTCAGCCGTGTGACCATGCAGAACGCCCAGCCGCCGGAGCAGGTGCAGGCCGCGTTCGACGACGCGGTCAAGGCCGGTCAGGACCGTGAGCGGCAGAAGAACGAGGGTGAGGCCTACGCCAACGACGTCGTGCCGCGTGCCCGTGGTACGGCCTCGCGACTGGTTGAGGAGGCGAATGCCTACCGCGACCGCGTCGTCGCCAACGCCGAGGGTGAAGCCAGTCGTTTCAGTCAGGTGCTGGCCGAGTACCAGCGTGCGCCCGGCGTGACCCGCGAGCGCCTGTATATCGACACCATGCAGCAGGTGTTTTCCAGCACCTCGAAGGTCATGATCGATGCCCAGGGCAATGGCAACCTGATGTTGCTGCCTCTCGACAAGCTGATGCAGCAGAGCGGTGGTCGTGACCCTGCGGCGGCACTGCCCGATTCCCAGTCCGCGGCCGGTCTCAGTGCGAACGCACCGATGCCGTCGACGGATCCGCGCGCCCGTGGTGGCGTACTCACTCGTGAGCGGGGAGAGCGTTGATGCGTGACAAGATGTCCCTGATTGGCGGCGTGCTGCTGCTCGCCGTGATGATCGCCTCGATGTCGCTGTTTACCGTCGACCAGCGCCAGTATGCGATCGTGTTCCAGCTTGGTGAGGTCAAGGAGGTCATCTCCGAGCCCGGCCTCAACGTCAAGCTGCCCTTCATCCAGAACGTGCGCTACTTCGACAAGCGCATCCTCACCATGGATACGCCGGAGCCGGAGCGCTTCATCACGTCCGAGAAGAAGAACGTGCTGGTCGACCACTTCGTCAAGTGGCGTATCGTCGATCCGCGCCTCTACTACGAGTCGGTGGCGGGTGACGAAGCGCGGGCGCGTACGCGCCTGAACCAGACCGTGAATGCCGGGCTGCGCGAGGAATTCGGTCGTCGTACGGTGCATGACGTTGTTTCCGGCGAACGCGACCGCATCATGGAACAGATGCGCGAACGAGCCGACCGCGACGCCCGCACGATTGGCGTGCAGATCGTCGACGTGCGCCTGAAGCGGGTCGACCTGCCCAACGAGGTTTCCGAGTCCGTGTATCGGCGAATGGAGGCCGAGCGCAAGCGCGTCGCCAACGAGCTGCGCTCCCTCGGTGCGGCAGAGGCCGAGCGCATCCGCGCCGATGCCGACCGCCAGCGCGAGGTCATCGTCGCCGAAGCCTATCGCTCCGCGCAGGAGATCATGGGTGAGGGTGATGCCCGTGCAACGTCCATCTATGCCGAGGCCTTCGGGCGCAACCCCGACTTCTATTCCTTCTATCGCAGCCTGGAGGCCTATCGGGCCAGTTTCGCCGGTCGCGAAGACGTCATGGTCGTCGATCCGAGTTCGGACTTCTTCCGCTTCATGAAGGATTCGGGAGGCGCTTCGCGCAACTGATCCCGCATGGGTAGCTCGCTATTGATCGCCTTCGCGCTGATGCTCATCATCGAAGGCATCCTTCCGTTCATCGCGCCAGCCGCCTGGCGCGAAACTTTTTTGCGTCTCGCCAGCATGGGCGACGGTCAGATCCGCTTCATCGGGCTGACCTCCATGCTGGTCGGGGTGATCCTGCTATTCATCTTCCTCTGACACGCACATGCGCTGGGTACTCCCCGACCACATCCAGGACGCCCTGCCGTCCGACGCACACCAGCTCGAGACCTTGCGTCGCAGGCTGCTCGACGCTTTCCGCGTGCGCGGCTATCAGCTGGTCATGCCGCCGCTGCTCGAGTATCTGGATTCGTTGACCACGGGGGCCGGGCAGGATCTCAAGCTGCGCACCTTCAAGCTCGTCGACCAGCTCTCTGGGCGGACGATGGGCGTGCGTGCCGACATGACGCCGCAGGTAACGCGCATCGACGCGCATCTGCTCAACCGCCAGGGCGTTTCGCGCCTGTGCTATTGCGGCAGCGTGCTGCACACCCTGCCGTCCACGCTCACCGCCACGCGCGAGCCGCTGCAACTCGGTGCCGAACTCTACGGCCACGCCGGGATCGAGGCCGATGTCGAGATCCTGCGCCTGCTGGCGGAGGTGCTGCGCCTGGCCGAGGTGCCCGCCTCGCGTATCGACATCGGTCACGTGGGCATCTTCCACGCGCTGGCGTCGCGTGCGGGCCTGGTGCCTGGGCGGGAGGAAGAGCTCTTCGATCTGCTGCAGGCCAAGGATGTGCCCGAGCTGCAGAACATGCTTGCCGACGTTGCCGAGCCGGTGCGCGGGGCGCTGCTGGCCCTGCCAACGCTTTACGGTGGCCCCGAGGTGCTTGCCGAGGCGCGTGCGCGCCTGCCGCAGGATGCGGGTATCGGCGCCTTGCTCGGCGAACTTCAGCAACTGGCCGACGCGCTTGCCGACCTGCCGATCAGCTTCGATCTCGGCGACCTGCGCGGCTATCACTATCACAGCGGTGTCGTCTTTGCCGCATACGGTGCGGATTCGCCGGCGGCGCTCGCGCTCGGCGGGCGCTACGACCGCGTGGGCGAGGCCTTTGGTCGCGCGCGGCCAGCGACCGGCTTCAGTCTTGACCTGCGCGAACTGGTGTGGCGGCTGCCGGCCGCGTCGGCGATGGCCGGCGGTGTGCTTGCGCCGTTGGAAGGCGATGCCGGGCTGGCAGAGGCAATCGCGCACTTGCGCGCGCGTGGCGAGATCGTCATGAGCGCCTTGCCTGGGCATGAAGGAACATGGAAAGAGGCCGGCTGCGACCGGCAACTGGTGAAGCGGGACGATCGCTGGGCGGTCGTGCCGTTACAGGGAGAGTAAGAAAATGGCAAAGAACGTCGTCGTCGTCGGCACCCAGTGGGGTGATGAAGGCAAGGGCAAGATCGTTGACTGGCTGACCGATCACGCCAAGGGCGTGGTCCGCTTCCAGGGTGGTCACAATGCGGGTCACACGCTGGTGATCGGCCAGAACGAGTACAAGCTCAATCTGGTGCCCTCGGGCATCGTACGGGAAGGCGTTGCCTGTTTCATCGGCAATGGCGTGGTGCTCGACGCGCATCATCTGCTGTCCGAGATCCGCACGCTCGAGGCGGGTGGTATCAAGGTTCGCGAGCGCCTGCGCATCAGCCCGGGCTGCCCGCTGATCCTGGGTTACCACAGCGCGCTCGATCGCGCGCGCGAGGCGGCCAAGTCCGCCGACGACAAGATCGGCACCACCGGCAAGGGCATCGGCCCGACCTACGAGGACAAGGTCGCTCGCCGCGCGCTGCGGGTGTACGACCTGTTCGACCGTGAGCGTTTCGCGGCCAAGCTCAAGGCCAACCTCGAATACCACAACTTCGTCCTCACCCAGCACCTGGGTGCAGAGGCGGTGGACTTCCAGCCGGTGTACGACCAGGCCATGGCGGATGCCGAGGAGCTGCTGCCGATGGTGGCCGATGTGTCGGCCGAGCTTTACGCGATCAACAAGTCGGGTGGTTCGCTGCTGTTCGAGGGCGCGCAAGGCACGCTGCTCGACATTGACCACGGCACCTATCCCTTCGTGACCTCGAGCAACTGCGTGGCCGGCCAGGCTGCGGCCGGCTCGGGTGTGGGCCCCAGCCGCCTGCATTACGTGCTCGGCATCACCAAGGCCTACTGCACCCGCGTTGGCGGCGGCCCGTTCCCGACCGAGCTCGACATCGAGACCAAGGGCGTGCCCGGCGAGCAGATGTCGACCAAGGGGCGTGAGTTCGGTACCGTCACGGGCCGCAAGCGCCGTTGTGGCTGGCTGGATCTTGCCGCACTCAAGCGCTCGATCATCATCAATGGCGTCACTGGCTTGTGCATCACCAAGCTCGACGTCCTGGATGGTCTCGAGGAACTCAAGCTGTGCACCGGCTACATGCTCGACGGCAAGCGCATCGACCTGCTGCCGATGGGCTCGGAAGAGGTGACGCGCTGCGAGCCCATCTACGAGACCATGAAGGGGTGGAGCGGAACGACCTTCGGTGCGCAGAGCTGGGATGCGCTGCCGCAGGAAGCGCGTGCCTATCTGCACCGCATCGAGGAGATCTGCGAGATCCCGATCGATGTGATTTCGACCGGCCCCGAGCGCGACGAAACCATCTTGCGCCGTCATCCGTTTGGCGCCTGATTTCTGCGCTACCCGGCAGGGGGGCGCGCTGCGCCGTCCTGCCGGCATCCTGGCTGCACGTACTGTTCTGGTGCGCGACGGCGCGATGTTCCGGGCAGGCGGTGCTGGCGCCGTGAACGAAAAAAGCCGGCTGTCAGCCGGCTTTTCCCTGCAACTGGTGCCCAGAAGAGGACTCGAACCTCCACGCCTCGCAGCGCTAGTACCTGAAACTAGTGCGTCTACCAATTCCGCCATCTGGGCAGGGAGGCGCATAATAGCAAACAGTTCGCGGCAAGGCAAACGCAAAACATCTGCAGTCTCCTTGCGGCAAGCGTTGGGCTCTCGGGCGTGTCCTCTGTCTTTCGTTGCGCCGTGTCATCGCGAGCTGCGCGGACGGCAAAAACAAAAAAGCCGCTCCGAAGAGCGGCTTTCCTGTGAAACTGGTGCCCAGAAGAGGACTCGAACCTCCACGCCTCGCGGCGCTAGTACCTGAAACTAGTGCGTCTACCAATTCCGCCATCTGGGCAAGAAGACGCGCATTATAAGCATGAAAAGAAGATTGTCAATGACTCGTAAAACGAAAAAGACCGAAAAGAAGAAGACAGCCAAGGCTGTTCCGCAGAGCGGGATGTCCAGAGCCAGTGCTGCATCAAGCAAGACGAAGGTGGCGACGAAAGCGCCCCGGCGGGGTACGGAGCCGGCTGCAGCGCCCCGCCACGACCCCGCTGGGGCGGGCAGCCCCGTCAAGGGGCCGGGGCGCAGCCGTGCGGCACGCAAGGCCGCCGCCGTGCACGCAAGTGCGGTCAGGCAGGCCGACCCCTTCTACGCCCGAGAGCTGGCGCAATACGAGCATCCGCTGCCCAGCCGTGAGTACGTGCTGCAGGTACTGGCCGAGCGAGGCGTGCCCCTGTCCTTTGCCGACCTCGTCGCCGCACTTGATGTCGCGCCTCACGAGCTCGACTTCTTTGACCGTCGCCTGCGTGCGATGGAGCGCGATGGCCAGATCATCCGCAACCGCCGCGACGCCTACCTGCTGCCAGCCAAGGTGGACCTTATCAACGGCCGTGTGGAGGGCCATCCCGACGGCTTCGGCTTCCTGCGTCGTGACGACGGTGAGCCGGACATCTTCCTCGGTCCCAAGGAAATGCGCGAGCTGCTGCACGGCGACCGCGTCATCGTACGCATTGCCGGCCAGGATCGTCGTGGCCGGCCCGAGGGCAAGCTGGTCGAGGTGCTCGAGCGTGCCAACAAGCGCGTGGTGGGCCGTGTCATCAACGAGCACGGCGTGATGATCGTCGTGCCCGAGAACCGCCGCCTGGCCCAGGACATCCTGGTTGCGCCGGGTGGGCGCAAGAAGCCCGAGGCCGGGCAGATCGTCACCGTCGAACTGGTCGAGCAGCCCACGAAGTTCGCACAGCCGATCGGCCGCATCGTCGAGGTCCTTGGCAACTACGCCGATCCGGGGATGGAGATCGAGATCGCGCTGCGCAAGCACGACCTGCCCTTCGAGTTCTCGTCCGAGGCCAAGGCGCAGACGCGCAAGCTGCCTGATGTGGTGCGCAAGAAGGACTGGGCCGGGCGCGAGGACCTCACCAAGCTGCCGCTGGTCACCATCGACGGCGAGACCGCCAAGGACTTTGACGACGCGGTTTACTGCGAGCGCCAAGGCAAGGGCTATCGCCTGATCGTCGCCATTGCCGACGTCTCGCACTACGTCGACGCCGCCAGCGCACTCGACAAGGATGCCTTCGACCGCGGCAATTCGGTGTACTTCCCGCGTCGCGTCATCCCGATGCTGCCGGAAAAGCTCTCCAACGGCCTGTGCTCGCTCAACCCGCAGGTCGAGCGCCTGGCCATGGTGGCCGACATGAACATCTCGGCCACTGGCGAAATCAAGAACTACCGCTTCTATCGCGCGGTGATCTGGTCGCACGCGCGCCTGACCTACAACAAGGTCGCCGCCGCCCTGTACGACAAGGACCCGGCGGTGCGCGCCGAGCTGGCCGCGCTGCTGCCCCATCTCGAGAACCTCGACACGCTCTTCCGTGTGCTGCTCAAGGCGCGCGCCAAGCGCGGCGCGATCGACTTCGAGACCACCGAGACGCGGATGATCTTCGACGACAACGGCAAGATCGCCCAGATCGTGCCCGAGGTGCGCAACGATGCCCACCGCCTGATCGAGGAGTGCATGCTCGCTGCCAACGTGTGTGCGTCCGACTTCCTCGCCAGCCGCGAGCACCCGGCGCTGTACCGGGTGCACGACTCGCCCTCCGAGGACAAGCTTGCCAAGCTGCGCGAGTTCCTCAAGGAGTTCGGCCTCGGCCTGGGCGGCGGCGACGAGCCGCGCGCGAGCGACTTCGCCAAGCTGCTCGAGCAGGTCAAGGACCGTCCCGACGCCCAGTTGCTGCAGACCGTGATGCTGCGCTCGCTCAAGCAGGCGATGTACAGCCCCGACAACGTCGGCCACTTCGGTCTCGCCTATGAGTCCTACACCCACTTCACCTCGCCGATCCGGCGTTATCCCGACCTGCTGATCCACCGCGGCATCAAGGCCGCGCTGGCGGGCGAGCAATACCGCCCCGGAGACTGGGAACAGATCGGCCTGCACTGCTCGATGACCGAGCGTCGCGCCGACGATGCCACCCGCGATGTCGTCGCCTTCCTCAAGTGCTACTTCATGCAGGATCGCGTCGGCGAAGAGTTCACCGGCAGTGTGTCGGCAGTCGTGCCCTTTGGCCTCTTCGTCGCCCTCGACGACATCTTCATCGAGGGCCTGCTGCACATCTCCGACCTGGGCAGCGACTACTTCCACTACGACGAGATGCGCCACGCCCTGATGGGTGAGCGCTCCGGCAAGCAGTTCCGCCTCTCGGACCGGGTCAAGGTGCAGCTCGTGCGGGTCGACATGGCGACCAACAAGATCGACTTCCGCCTCATCGAAGGCCCGCTGCCGGTCGAGGTGAAGACGCCTGTCACGCCCGCCGATGTCGTGCCCGTTGCGGTCGGCGGCGAGGCAGGAAAGAGGGTGCGCAAGCCGCGCGCGAAGAAGGGCGAGGCGGCGTCTGCGCCTGCCATCGAGATGTCGGTCGTGGCTGCGGAGACCGTCGAACCCAAGGTCCGCAGCAAGCGTGCCAAGAAACCCGCCACCGAACCAGTTGTCGAGGCCGCGCCCGTGCAGGTCGGCGAAGCGCAACCGGCGGTGACCGATCCGGCTGCGCCAAAGTCGCGTACCACGCGCGCAAAGAAGGTGGCTCCCCGCCCGGAGCCCGAGCAGGTGCCCGAGGCCGCAGCCGTGCCTCCGGCCGCCGAACCCAAGCCCCGCAGCGCGCGTGCGAAGAAGACGGCCGTCACTCCGGTTGTCGAAGCGCCCGTCACTGTGGTGGCGGTCGTCGCGCCCGCGCCCCGCAAGTCACGGGCAAGTAAGGCCGCCGCCGAGCCGGCCGCCGCCCCCGTGGCCGCGCCTGCAAGCCCGGAGCCCGTCGCACCGAAGCCGCGCAAGACGCGCGCGAAGAAGGCGGTCGCCGAACCCGCTGCCGCACCTGCAGCCGAAGCGTTAGAATCCGCGCCCCCGACTGCGGCCCCGGCGCGACGTGCCGCCCGCAAGACCACCACCAAGGGCACCGACCGTGGCTAAAGCACCTGAGAACACCCCCACCAAGCTGATCTACGGCTTCCATGCCGTCTCCGCCAAGCTGCGCCACGCGCCCGATGCGGTGCTCGAGGTCTATCTGTCGGCCGACCGCAAGGATGCGCGTGTGCGCAAGTTCCTTGTCCAGGCCGAGGCCGCCGGCGTGCGCATCAGCCAGGCCGAGGGCGACAAGCTCGACGGCCTGGTAGGCACCCGCCGCCACCAGGGCGTGGTGGCCAAGGTGGACGCCACCCGGCGCGACATCAAGCTCGCCGACGTGCTCGACAGCCTGGACGAGAACGCGCTCATCCTGGTGCTCGACGGTGTGCAGGACCCGCATAACCTCGGCGCCTGCCTGCGCGTGGCCGATGCTGCCGGGGCGCATGCGGTGGTGGCGCCCAAGGATCGCGCGGTGGGGCTGAACGCCACCGCGGTCAAGGTCGCCAGCGGTGCGGCCGACACCGTTCCCTATATCACCGTCACCAACCTCGCGCGTGCCCTGCGCGAGATGCAGGAGGCCGGCGTGTGGGTGGTCGGTGCCGCCGGCGAGGCCGACAAGACGCTCTACGACATCGACCAGAAGGTGCCGGTCGCCTGGGTGCTCGGCGCCGAAGGCGACGGCCTGCGCCGGCTCACCCGCGACACCTGCGACGAGCTTGCGCGCATCCCGATGCATGGCAGCGTCGAGAGCCTGAACGTCTCGGTGGCGAGCGGCATCTGTCTGTTCGAGGCTCGCCGCCAGCGCGGCTGAGGCCGCGTCAGGCGAGCGCGACCCACACCTCGTCGCCGCACACCCTGACGTGGTGCGCGCGCACCGAGTGCTCGGGTGCCTCCAGGCATTCGCCGGTGCGCAGGTCGAAGTGGTTCTTGTACAGCGGCGAGGCGACGACGATGTGTTCGCCGAGGTTGCCGACCAGGCCGCGCGACAGCACGCTCGCGCCCGAGCGTGGGTCGATGTTGTCGATGGCATGGACGCCGGCGTCGCCGATGCGGAAAACGGCGACGTGGCGCTCATCGACGAGCGCGCACACGCCGGTGCCGGGCAGGATGTCGCCGAGCTTGCACACGGCGGTCCAGTTCAGTTCTTCGCTGCTCATGGGGGCTGTCCTCGCGGGGCTCATGCTTCCACCTCGGCGTTCTCGATTGCGGGGCGTTCCTCGGCGCGCGCCGGGCGGATCTGTCCGCGCTCCTCGACGAAGACGATGCGCTGATCGGCACGCGGATCGTTGACGAAGGTGCGGAAGCGCTTGCGCACAGCCGGGTCGGTGATCGCCGTCTTCCATTCGCACTGGTAGGTGTCGACCACGTGCTGCATCTGGCGCTCGAGCTCGTCGCCGATGCCCAGCGAGTCGTCGATCAGTACGGCCTTCAGGTAGTCGAGGCCACCCTCCAGGTTGTCGCGCCAGGTACTGGTGCGCTGCAGGCGGTCGGCCGTGCGCACGTAGAACATCAGGAAGCGGTCGATCAGGCGCACCAGGGCGGCCTTGTCGAGGTCGGAGGCGATCAGCTCGGCATGGCGCGGCTTCATGCCGCCGTTGCCGCACACGTAGAGGTTCCAGCCGCGCTCGGTGGCGATGATGCCGACGTCCTTGCCCTGGGCCTCGGCGCATTCGCGCGTGCAGCCCGAGACGCCGAACTTGATCTTGTGCGGCGCGCGCAGCCCCTTGTAGCGGTTCTCCAGTTCGATCGCCAGCCCCACGGAGTCATCCACGCCGTAGCGGCACCAGGTGCTGCCGACGCAGCTTTTCACCGTGCGCAGCGACTTGCCGTAGGCATGGCCGGACTCGAAGCCGGCGGCGATCAGTTCTTCCCAGATCGCTGGCAACTGCTCGACGCGGGCGCCGAACAGGTCCACCCGCTGGCCACCGGTGATCTTGGTGTACAGGCCGTACTTCTTCGCCACCTGGCCGACTGCGATCAGCCCCTCCGGCGTGACCTCGCCACCGGGCATGCGCGGCACCACCGAATAGGTACCGTCCTTCTGGATGTTGCCGAGGAAGTAGTCGTTGCTGTCCTGCAGGCTGGCAAGCTCGCCCTTGAGCACGAAGTCGTTCCAGCACGAGGCGAAGATCGACGCCGCCGTCGGTTTGCAGATGTCGCAGCCCAGGCCCTGGCCGTGGCGCGCGAGCAGGTCCTCGAAACTCCTGATTTCGCCGACGCGGATCAGGTGGTAGAGCTCCTGGCGCGAGTAGGGGAAGTGCTCGCACAGGTGGTTGTTCACCGACAGGCCGAGGCGGGCCATCTCGGCCTTCATGACCTGGGTGACCAGCGGCACGCAGCCGCCACAGGTGGCGCCGGCCTTGGTGCAGGCCTTGATCTCGCCGATGGTGGTTGCGCCTTCGCCGACCGCCGCGCAGATCTGGCCCTTGCTCACGTTGTTGCAGGAGCAGATCTGCGCGCTGTCGGGCAGGGCGTCGGCGCCGAGACCGGGTTTGGCCTTGCCGTCGCTGGCGGGCAGGATCAGAAACTCGGGGTCGGCCGGCAGCGCGATGCTGTTGAGTGCCATCTGCAGCAAGGTGCCGTACTCGTCGGCGTTGCCGACCAGCACCGCGCCGAGCAGGTGCTTGCCGTCGGCGCTGACGACGATCTTCTTGTAGACCTGCTTGCATTCGTCGGCGTAACGGAAGCTGCGGCAGCCCGGCGTCCTGCCGTGGGCGTCGCCGATGCTGGCCACATCCACGCCCATCAGCTTGAGCTTGGTGCTCATGTCCGCACCGCCGAAGGCGGCCTGGGCGTCACCTGCCAGCTGGCGGGCGGCGATGCGGGCCATCTCGTAGCCCGGGGCCACCAGGCCGAAGGTCTGGTCGCGCCAGGCCGCGCACTCGCCGATGGCGAGGATGGCCGCATCGCTGGTGCGGCAGTGGTCGTCGATCGCGATGCCGCCACGGGCGCCGACGGCCAGTGCGTTCTGGCGCGCGAGCTCGTCGCGCGGACGGATGCCGGCGGAGAACACGATCATGTCGGTCTCCAGGTGGGTACCGTCGGCAAACACCATGCGGTGGCGGGCGCTGCGGCCGTCGGTGATCTCGACCGTGTTGCGCTCGGTGTGTACCTGCACGCCCAGGGCCTCGATCTTGCTGCGCAGGATGCGGCCGCCTTCGTCGTCCACCTGCACCGCCATCAGGCGGGGCGCGAATTCGACGACGTGGGTCTCGAGGCCGAGGTCGCGCAGCGCCTTGGCGCACTCCAGGCCGAGCAGGCCGCCGCCCACCACGACGCCCTTGCGCGAGATCGCGCCGGCCGCCTTCATCGCCTCGAGGTCCTCGATGGTGCGATAGACGAAGCACTGGTCGCGCTCGCTGCCCTTGACCGGCGGCACGAAGGGATAGGACCCCGTGGCCAGCACCAGCTTGTCGTAGGGCAGGGTGACGCCGTCCTGCGTCGTCACCGTGCGTGCGCGGCGGTCGATCGCCGCCGCGCGGCTGCCCAGCCGAAGCGTGAAGCCTGCCTCGGCGAAGAAGCCGGGGGCGACCAGCGAGAGGTCTTCCGCCGTCTTGCCGGCGAAGAATTCGGAGAGGTGCACACGGTCGTAGGCGACCCGCGGTTCCTCGCACAGTACGGTGACTTCCGCACCGGGGATCTGCAGTTGCCGGAGTTCCTCGAGGAACTTGTGGCCGACCATGCCATGGCCAACGAGAACGATCTTCATGCTGGTATCACTCATTCGGCCCCGCGTTGGACCTGGCGATACCTGGGCACGGGGTGAGCCCGGCTCAAGCATGACGGCCTCCGCGGGACGCGGTTCGACATCGGATGGAAATGGCCGGCGACATACGTATTCGTATCCGCCGGCCCCCACCTGCGTTGGCGGAGGCAAGCCCTGTTCGCATCCTTGCGTGCTGGGCTGGTTTGCAATAAGCACGGACCGTGCCATGCACTTCAACGCCTTGAAAGCCCCGGATTGACTGGATCTGCCGCGATGGCAGATGCACCGGGCGCACTGTGTTGGTGCGCTTGTCACCAAGCTGGTGCACCGTGCCGGGCGGCGAAGGGGGGGAAGGGAGGAGTGAAGGGGGGGAAGGGGAGGGGGGCAGGTGTAATACCGCGGCACGAGCCAGCGCACAGGTGTCGCGAGATGGAGGGCATGTGGCTAGAATCTGGCCCTCTCGACTTCGAGGTGCCCGCGCTTTGCGCGGGAGAATCGGGAAGGCGGTGCCAATCCGCCGCGCGCCCAGCGCCGTGAAGGGGATTGTCCGGGCAAGGCTCGCCCAGCCACTGGTCGTCAGGATCGGGAAGGCGTCCGGACGAGATGATCCGCAGCCGGAAGACCGGCCTCGAAGTGTTTCCTGCAGCCGTCTGGTCGGCGGCTGCCCACTGCTCGTCGACAAGGGGACTACTTCATGAGCAGCCAGACCCAGGTGCATTGCGCACCGCCGCAGGACACCCGTTTCCAGACCAACCCTCGGTTCAGCAGCGCCGAGCGCGACGCGGTGTATCGCGCCATCCACACCCGCCGTGACGTACGCGGCGAGTTCCTCCCCGACCCGATCCCGGATGACGTGCTGGCGCGCGTGCTCACGGCCGCCCATCACGCGCCCTCGGTCGGCTTCATGCAGCCGTGGGATTTCATCGTCGTGCGCGCGCGCGCGGTGCGCGAGAAGATCCATGCCGATTTCCTCGCCGCCCATGCCGAGGCCGAGCAGATGTTCGAGGAGGGCAAGCGCGCCACCTACCGCAATCTCAAGCTCGAAGGCATCCTCGAGTCGCCGGTCAATATCTGCATCACCTGCGATCGCAGCCGTCACGGCCCGGTGGTGATCGGCCGCACCCACATCGGCGCCATGGACGTCTACAGCGCCGTGTGTGCAGTGCAGAACCTGTGGCTCGCGGCACGGGCCGAGAACCTCGGCGTAGGCTGGGTGAGCATCCTGCACCCGCCGGCGCTGCGTGAGGCACTCGGCATTCCGCCCGAGATCGTGCCCATCGCCTACCTGTGCATCGGCTACGTCCGCGACTTCCATGCCCGCCCCGAACTGGAGGCGGCCGGTTGGCTCAGGCGCGTGCCCTTGCCCGAACTGCTGCATTTCGATGGCTGGCAGGGCAGGGCAGATGCCGCGGGTGAGCGCTTGGTCGAGGCGATTGACCAGGTCGTGCCGGTTCTGCGTTGATCTGCATCAAAACCGGCACCAGTGGCGGAAGAATCATGATATTCGCCAGTTCGCGCTGGTGATCGCGTCGATGGCGGGGTCGCGATCCTGCGGATCCCGCCGGCTGCTGTCACCGGGATGATGGCCCCTGAGCCGGCAAACAAGCCGGTTCAGCCACCATCATTCAAGAGGAGACACATCATGCAGTGGACCGACCCCGCTTATTGCGACATCCGTCTCGGCTTCGAAGTCACCGCCTACGTCTACGTACGCTGAAAGTCCGGCCGCCCGGCCTGCCTGCGGGCGGCCGGCCGGCGCTTGCCCGGAGCGGATGCCCGCATGAACGACTCAGCCGTCAGCCCGCCTGCCGCGGGCGAGCGCTACGCGCTCAACCCGATGTATCTCTTCCGCTGGGAGCCCACTCAGGACGCCCATGTCCTGCTCTACCCGGAAGGCATCGTCAAGCTCAACCAGACCGCCGGCGACATCATCGAGCGCTGCGACGGCAAACGCACCGTCGCCGAACTCGTCGCCGAGTTGCAGCAGCGCTACCCGGGCGACGAGGAACGCGTGGCCGAGGGCGTCTACACATTCCTGGAGGTGTTCCGTGCCAAAGGATGGATCCGTCGTCAGGCTTGATGGGCAGGGCAAGCCCCTGTGGCTGGTGCTCGAGCTCACCTACCGCTGTCCGCTGAAGTGTCCGTGGTGCAGCAATCCGGTCGATTACGCCCGCGACGAGACCGCCGAGCTGTCCACTGCCGAGTGGAAGCGCGTGCTGCGCGAAGGCCGCGAACTGGGCGCGCTGCAGCTCGGTTTTACCGGTGGCGAGCCCCTGCTGCGCGACGACCTCGAGGAACTGGTCGCCGATGCGCGCGCACTGGGCTACTACACCAACCTGATCACCTCGGGTGTCGGCCTGAGCGAGGCGCGCCTCAGCGCGCTCAAGGCCGCCGGCCTCAACCAGATCCAGCTTTCGCTGCAGTCGAGCGAGCGCGAACTCACCGACACCCTGGTTGGTGCGCGGGCGCACGACCTCAAGGTGAAGGTCGCGCACATGATCAAGGCGCATGGCTTCCCGATGGTGCTCAATGTGCCGGTGTTCCGCCAGAACATCGGCCAGGTCGAGGACATCCTGCGCCTGGCCGAGGAAATCGGCGTCGATTACCTCGAGTTCGCCAACATCCAGTACTACAACTGGGCGATGGTCAATCGCGACGAACTGCTGCCGACGCGCGAGCAGCTGCAGGCCGCCGAACGTGCGGTCCAGGCCGCGCGCGAACGTCTTGGCGACCGCATGACGATCTACTTCGTCATCCCCGACTATTACGAGGGCCGCCCCAAGGCGTGCATGAACGGCTGGGGCTCGATCCACCTCACCATTGCACCCGACGGTGTTGCCATGCCCTGCCAGGAGGCGCGCGTCATCGAGGGGCTGGAATTTCCCAGCATCCGCGACAATAGCCTGGCGTGGCTGTGGAACGAGTCGCCGACCTTCCAGAAATTTCGCGGCGACGAGTGGATGAGCCCGACCTGCCGCAGCTGCGACGAGAAGGAGAAGGACTTCGGCGGCTGCCGCTGCCAGGCCTTCCTGCTCACCGGCGACGCAGCAAACACCGACCCCGCCTGTTCGCGCTCGCCGCACCACCACCTGATTGCCGAGGCGATCGCCAAGGCGCACGCACCCGGGCGCAGGATCCAGCCGCTCGTGCTGCGCAACGATCGCAATTCGCGCCTGCTCGGCGAAGGCAGCGGCACGGGCGGAGGTTGTGGGGCTGCCGGGCGCGCGGACCTTGCCGTTGCCGTCGTGGAGCCGTCCGATGTCTGACCTGCTGCTGCGTGCGTTCGACTCCTCGGTGGTGACGGTGGCGTATGGCGTCGTGCTCACTGCAGTGCTGACGCTGCTGCTGCGCGTGTCGGGCTAGGCGAGATGACGATGGAGATCCTGTTCGAGACCGTGGCGCGCTGGCTGCATGTGCTTGGCGCACTGGTGTGGGTCGGACACAACTACGCCACCGCGGTCACGCGCGCGCGCTACGTCCCGCTCACCGCCGCCGACCTGTCCGACCCGGACAGCCCGCGCCAGCGTGCGCTCATGCAGCGCGAGCACGGCACCTTCCGCCATGGCTCGCTGGTGGTGCTGGGAACCGGCCTGGCGATCCTGTGGGAGCGCGGCTGGTTGCTCGATGCACTCAGCCTGCAGGGCAGCCTGGCGCCGCTCGGGCTGGGCGTCTGGCTGGGGGTGATCATGGTGTGCAACCTGTGGTTCGTCTTGTGGCCGCACCAGAAGCGCGTACTCGGCTTCGTCCCCGCGCCGCTGGACGAGCGCTTGCGCTGCTCCCGCGTCACCTTCCTGTCGGCACGGGTCAACACCATGCTGTCGATCCCGGTGGTCTTTCTGATGGGGGCTGGAACGCATGGGATCGCGCTCTTCTCCTGACCCGCAGCTGTCGACATCAGCGTCCGGGCGCGTCCCCACCGGCCTTGCGGCCTGGCGTACGCGGCCCGGGTTCAGCTTTTCCGCGGCGGCGGGACCGCTGCCCACGGTGGTTGCGGACGAGGTGGCTGAGGCCTGCCGGCCGGGGCCGGGATCGATCCTGAGCCTGCCCTTCACTACATCGGCCTATCGCAACCTGCAGGCCGAGACCGAAGCATGCCTGCGCCGGCTGCTGGCGATCCCGGACGAGTTCGTGGTCCTGTTCATGGCGGGCGGTGCGAGCACGCAGTTTGCCCTGGTGCCCATGAACCTGTACGGCGCAGACACTGGAACGCGGGCTGTTTATATCGACAGTGGGCACTGGTCGCGGCGGGCCATTGCCGAGGCGCGGCGCCACTGCCCGGTGCATGTGTGCGCGTTGGCGGCGCTGACGGCGGCGTGGGGGTGCGGTGGCGTGCCTGAGACTGCAGCTGCGCAGACGCGTGTCGGCATGTCCGTTCTGGAGGACGCGGTTGGCTACCGCCCCGCCTACGTCCATGTCACGCCCAACGAGACTGCCGACGGGCTGCAGTTCGCCCGGCTCCCGGTTACGCAGGCGCCGCTGGTGGCCGATCTCACGTCCGAACTGCTCACCCGCGCGATCGACTGGCAGCGGCTCGACGTCGGCTATGCAGGAACGCAGAAGACGATCGGCACACCGGGGCTCACCCTGGTGATCATCCGCCGCTCCCTGCTCGGACATGCCCGAGCAGGTACGCCGCGGGTCATGGACTACGGCGCCCAGGCCGAGGCGGAGTCCCGCCTGTGTACGCCGCCGGTGCTGCCGGTCTTCGTTGCCCACCGCATGTTGCACTGGATCGAGGCGGCCGGCGGCGTGGCGGCCATGGCGGTCCGGCTCGCGCACCGCCATGCCTTGGTGACCGCGGCCATGGCCGCGGGTGAGGATGTCGGTCTCTATCGCTGGAGCGCGCCCAGCGCCTGGCGCTCGCAGGTCAATCCCTGCTTCCAGCTGCCCGACGAGGAGACCGCCCGGCGCTTCTTCGCGGCTGCGGACGCGACGGATTTGCACGACCTGGGAGGCCATCCCGAACGCGGCGGTGTACGCCTGAGCCTCTATAACGGACTCGCCGACGACGCGGTGGCGGCGCTCGCAGGCCTGCTGAGCGGCTTCGCCTGCAGCGAGGCTGGCCGGTGCCACCAGGCACCTTGAGTAGCGCGTGGATGACGCTTCCCGCCCTGAGTCCACGCGCTTTGCGCACACGCTGGTCGCTACTGCGGCTGGCGCGTCATGGGGTTGAGCCGGCCGAGTGGGTTGCGCGCGCCGACGGCGTCGTGCATGGCCGAGGCATGACTGCGTCCGTGGTCGAGGTGATGGGGTTGCGGTTCGGTTCGCCGCTGCTGCTCGCGGCCGGCTTCGACCGCCATGGCGTGCTGCTGGAGAATGCGTCGCGACTCGGTCTGGGCGCCGTCGAGACGGGGAGCCTGCGGACATCGTCAGCCTGTCCGTCACCCCGTGTGCGGGTGGCTGCGGCGCGCCGGCATGTGGCAGCGGGCGGCGGCCGGATGGGTGTCTGCCTGCATGGTCTGAGTCTGCTCGTACCGCGTCTTGAAGGGAAGGGCGACACCAGGCGCGGAGGGCACGCGCTGGAACGGCTGCAAGCCCTTTTTGCAGCCTGCCATGCCACGGCCGACTATGTCGTGCTGAACCCGGGGCGCAGTGGCGCCACCCCAGCCCAGTGCATCGAGTTGCTGGCCGCACTGGCCAAGGTACGCGACCGCCTGGCGCGTCCCATCCGCCTCGCCCTCGTGGCCAAGCTGCCTGCGCCCTGGCTGGCTGCTGCGGGGGGCGTGCGCTGGGCACACCATATGATCGACGCGGGTGCGGATGGCCTTCTGCTGTCGGCTGAAGGGGATTCGATGCCAGCGGCGCTTCGCATCGCCAGGGTCGCTGCGGAAGTGGGCGAGCGCACGGCCCTGATCAGCGTGGGGGGTGTCGGCTCGGTGCGCGAGGCGGCTGCGCGTCTGGCTGCGGGAGCCGACCTGGTGCAGGTGCATCGCGCCCTGATCGCTGCGCCGCGACGGGCGCTGTCCCTGAGCCTGGGCATCGCCGGGCTGGGTGTGCGGCGGGGGCGTCGGCAGGGCGCCTGTACGGGGGCTTGCGCGCAAGGTTGAGGTCGGCGGCGGCTGTCGCGTGCGGGTATGGCCGGGCGTGACGCGTGCATTGCACGGTTGTTGCTTGTAGTCTCTCCGCCTTCTGGCCTGCCAACAGCCCTTTGCTGGAACCGCTCATGAACTCGACGCTTGCCTTCCTCGCCGCTGCCCGACAGTGCGAGATCCACGACCTCGAACACCTTGCCCGCAGTTGCGACCTCGTCCAGGCCGTGAGCGAACTCGTGCATCGGCTGCAGGGCGAGCGTGGTGCTTCCAACCTGTTCCTGGCTTCCGGTGGCGAGGTGTTCGTCTCCCAGCGCGAAGCCTGCGTTGCCCTCAGCGCACAAGCAGAGGCTGCACTGCGCAGCTGGCTCGCTCAGGTCGAGGGCGGTCAGGATGCGCCCATCGTGGCGGTGCCCGGTGGTGCAAGGCTGTTCACGCGGATTGCGGTGGCGCTGCATGCGCTCGACGGCTTGGCCGAACTGCGCGCGGAGGTCGCTGCCCGGCGCTGCAAGGCCGCAGATGCCACGCTGCGTTTCAACCGCATGGTTGCAGCCTTGCTGGCGCTCGTGTTCGAGGCGGCCGATGTCGCGGCCGATCCGGCAGTGTCACGCTTGCTGGTGGCGCTGTTCAACCTCATGCAAGGCAAGGAGCATGCTGGTCAGGAGCGTGCAGCCGGCGCCGCGGCGTTCGCGGCTGGTGCGGCGGCTGCGAGCACGGCGGCCGCTGGCGGCCAGGACCTGCTCCACCTGATCGATGCCCAGGAGGCCTGCTTCGAGCGCTTCGAGGCCTTCTGTCCGACTGAACTGCTCGGCACCTGGGCCCAGGCCAAGGCCGCGATGCCGATGGGCGAACTCGAACGCATGCGGCGCAGGTTGCTGGCTGCCGCCCAGGGCGCGGTGCTCGATCCCGCGCAGGCACAGGCCTGGTTCGCCTGCTGCTCGCAGCGCCTGGAGCTGATTCGTGACACCGAGGCGGCGCTTGCGCAGGGCTTGCGCGCCGCCTGCCTGCAGCGCATCGCCGCCTTGCAGGCCGATCCGGACGATCCGCAAAGCCTGTTGCGCGCACTCGCAGCGCAGCCCGAGCCGGTGTCGCCGAGCGGTGTGCTGCCCACGGAGGATGGGGTGGAGGCCCTCGGGCCGCGCCTGCGGCGTTCGATTGTAGATGCCTTGCATGCGCAGGCGCAGCGTCTGCAAGCGATGAACGACGAGCTGGCTGCGGTGCGTACTGCGCTCGACGAGCGCAAGCTCATCGAGCGCGCCAAGGGGGAGCTGATGCGGCACCAGGGCCTGGCCGAGGATGAGGCCTATCGCCTGCTGCGCCGGACCGCGATGAACCAGGGGCGGCGCCTGGTAGATGTGGCCCAGGCCGTGCTGGCGATGTCCGACCTGCTTCCGCCGCGCAGCTGAACCTGCGTGTTGCGTAAGGCGTCCGGCCTGCAGGGGTACTCGTGGTGCGCAACGCACTGCGGCTGTGCGCCATGTCCATCTGTTGCACTGCAGCAGTGCGTGGATGTATGACTCGGCACTCCAGTAGTATTGCTTCAAGTCCATGATTTAAAAAAGATAGGGGCCTTATTCAAGAGCTGGCACGAGTCCTGCAATAGCTTGATCGAGGCGAAACCAAAGGCGGTTCGAGACTCAAGGCGCAGCCCGGCGGCTGTCGCATCCCGGACAAAGGCGTCCATCCATTGCCAATACCAATTGGGCAGGGATGGGCGCCTTGTTGCTTTCAGTGGTTCATAGTCAGGAGTCGATCATGGGCAGCAAGACAATCAAGCAGGCAGCGGTCAGTCGTCGTCACTTCATCCGCGGTGCCATGGCGCTCGGCGGCGCAGCGATGATGGGCGGACTGTGGACAGGTACGGCGCGGGCTGCGGGGGGCGCGCTCGAGACAAAGAAGGCCAAGCTCGGCTTCATCGCGCTCACCGACGCCGCGCCGCTCTTCGTCGCCGACGAGAAGGGCTTCTTCGCCAAGCACGGCATGACCGAGGTCGAGGTGCTCAAGCAGTCGTCCTGGGGCACCACGCGCGACAACCTGGTGCTGGGCTCGCAGCGCAACGGCATCGACGGCGCCCACATCCTCACCCCCATGCCCTACCTGATCAGCAGCGGGGCGATGACGGCCAACAACGTGCAGGTGCCGATGTACATCCTCGCCCGCCTGAACCTGGCCGGGCAGTGCATCTCGGTGGGCAACGAGTACAAGGATCTCAAGGTCGGCACCGACACCACCGCGTTCAAGGACGCGCTTGCCGCCAAGCGCGCCAGCGGCAAGGCGGTCAATGCGGCGATGACCTTCCCCGGCGGCACCCACGACATGTGGATCCGCTACTGGCTGGCCGCAGGCGGCATCGACCCCACGCGCGACATCTCGACCATCGTCGTGCCGCCGGCGCAGATGGTGGCCAACATGAAGGTCGGCAGCATGGACACCTTCTGCGTGTGCGAGCCGTGGAACCGCCAGCTCATCAACCAGGGCATCGGCTACACCGCCAACACCACCGGCGAGTTGTGGCACAACCACCCCGAGAAGGCCTTCGCCATGCGCGCCGATTATGTCGACGCACATCCGAACTCGACCAAGGCACTGATCAAGGCGGTGATGGAGGCGCAGATGTTCTGCGAAGACCCGGCCAACCGCGAGGAAGTGGCGCGCATCTGTGCCAAGCGGCGCTGGATCAACGCCCCCTTCGAGGACATCGTCGATCGCATGCGCGGTGACTTCGATTACGGCACCGGCCGCGTGGTCGAGAACAGCCCGCAGCAGATGCGCTACTGGAAGGACCAGGCCTCCTACCCCTTCCAGAGCCACGACCTGTGGTTCCTCACCGAGAACATCCGCTGGGGCTACCTGCCGCGCGACTTCGACATGAAGGCCTGGGTGGGCAAGGTGAACCGCGAGGACCTGTGGCGCCAGGCCGCGCAGGAGCTGGGCGTGGCGGCGAGCGACATTCCGGCATCGACCTCGCGCGGGCTGGAGACCTTCTTCGACGGCAAGGTGTTCGATCCCGAGAACCCGATGGCCTACCTCGACAGCCTCGCCATCAAGACCGTGCGCAGCTGAGACCGAACCGACCGGGCCTGGACACAGGCCTGACATCCACAGGAGCCCGTCATGGACAACACCCATTCCATCGCCGCCCCGGCGCCGGCCAGCGCGCCGCCCTCCATGCTGCGCGTGCGCGCCGGTGCGGCCTACAGCCACTTCATGAACCACGTCCTGCCGCCGCTGGTCGTCATCGGCCTGCTGTGCGCGGTGTGGGAGCTGCTGTGCTCGCGCCCCGGCGCGGCGCTGCCCGCGCCCAGCCAGGTGGTCAGCGAGACCTGGGAGCTCATCACCCAGCCCTTCTTCGACAACGGCGGCAATGACGTCGGCCTGGCCTGGCAGATCCTCGCCAGCCTCGAGCGCGTGGCCTACGGTTACCTGCTCGCGGTAGTAGCCGGGGTGAGCCTGGGCGTGCTGGTGGGGCAATCGACCTGGGCGCTGCGCGGGCTCGATCCCCTGTTCCAGGTGCTGCGCACGGTGCCGCCGCTGGCCTGGCTGCCGATCTCGCTGGCCGGTTTCCAGGACAGCAACCCGTCGGCCATCTTCGTGATCTTCATCACCGCGATCTGGCCGATCATCATCAACACCTCGGTGGGCATCAGGAACATCCCCGAGGACTACCGCAACGTCGCCCGCGTCATCCGCCTCAATGGCGTCGAGTACTTCTGGAAGATCATGCTGCCGGCGGCCGCGCCATACATCTTTTCCGGGCTGCGCATCGGGGTCGGCCTGTCCTGGCTGGCGATCATCGCTGCCGAGATGCTGATCGGCGGCGTGGGCATCGGCTTCTTCATCTGGGATGCGTGGAACTCGTCGCTGGTCAGCGACATCATCCTCGCCCTCGTCTATGTCGGCATCGTCGGCTTCCTGCTCGACCGCATGGTCGCCTGGGTCGGCAAGCGCGTCACCCGTGGCACCAGTCCCGCTTAAGGAGCATATGATCATGAGCCAGCCCTATCTCAGCATCTCCCGCGTCGACATGGACTTCAGCCGTGGCGGCGTCACCAACCCGGTCCTCCGGGACGTCAATCTCGACGTCCAGCGCGGCGAGTACATTTCGCTGATCGGCCATTCCGGCTGCGGCAAATCGACCGTGCTCAACATCGTCGCCGGCCTGCTGCGCGCCACCTCGGGCGGCGTCATCGTCGATGGCCGCGAGGTCAACTCGCCGGGGCCGGACCGCGCCCTGGTGTTCCAGAACCACTCGCTGCTGCCCTGGCTGACGGTGTATCAGAACGTCGAGATCGCGGTGCAGAAGATCTTCAAGGGCAAGCGCAGTGCGGCCGAGCAGCGCGACTGGATCCTGCACAACCTCGACATGGTGAGCATGAGCCACGCGCTCGACCGCCTGCCAGCGGAGATCTCCGGCGGCATGAAGCAGCGCGTGGGCATTGCCCGTGCGCTGGCGATGGAGCCCAAGGTGCTGCTGCTGGACGAACCTTTCGGCGCGCTCGATGCCCTTACCCGCGCCCACCTCCAGGACGAAGTCATGCGCATTCAGTCCGAGCTGCAGAACACGGTGATGATGATCACCCACGATGTGGACGAGGCGGTGCTGCTGTCCGACCGTATCGTGATGATGACCAACGGCCCCTCGGCCACCATCGGCCAGGTGCTCGACATCGACCTGCCGCGCCCGCGCGACCGCCTGGCGCTTGCCGACGATCCACGCTACACCCACTACCGCCACGAGGTGCTGAGCTTCCTCTACGAGAAGCAGCGCAAGGTCGAGTCCATCGCCAACGCCCGTGCGCGCGGGGCGGCGAGCACCCGCGAGGCGGCGGCCCTGCGGGCCTGAGCGGAGCAAGGCCATGGAGAAGATCAAGCTCGTCCTGGTGGGAAACGGCATGGCCGGGGTGCGCACGCTCGAGGAGTTGCTCAAGCTCGCCCCCGAGCTCTATGACATCACGGTGTTTGGTGCCGAGCCGCAAGGCAATTACAACCGCATCCTGTTGTCACCGGTGCTTGCAGGTGAGATGGACCTGCCCGAGATCATGCTCAACGACCTCGACTGGTACCGCGACCGGGGCGTGACGCTGCATGCGGGCAAGCGGGTGGTGAAGATCGACCGCGTCGGGCGCAAGGTGGTCGCCGAGGACGGCACCGAGGCGCGCTACGACCGCCTGCTGCTGGCCACCGGCTCGACGCCCTTCATTCCGCCGATTCCGGGCAGCGCGCTGCCGGGGGTGCTCGGCTACCGCGACATCGCCGACACCGAGGCGATGATCGCGGCGGCCGGCCGCTACCGCCATGCGGTGGTGATCGGTGCCGGCGTGCTTGGCCTTGAGGCCGCCAACGGCCTGATGCGGCGCGGCATGGCGGTGACCGTCGTGCACAAGGGCGACTGGATCATGGAGCGCCAACTCGACAAGGCCGCTGCCGACATGCTCCAGGCCGAGCTCGAGGCCCGCGGCATGAAGTTCCTGCTCGCATGCCAGACCGAGGCGCTGTTGCCTGCCGCCCAGGATGGCGGCGAGGGGGGGCGTGTCGGCGCGCTACGCCTTGCCGACGGGGCGGAGATCCCTGCCGACCTGGTCGTGATCGCAGCCGGCATCCGCCCCAATGTTGCGCTCGCCGAAGCTGCGGGCCTGTACTGCGGCAGCGGTCCAGTGCGCGGTATCCACGTGTCGGACACCTTGCAGACCGTCACCGATCCGCGCATCTACGCGGTGGGCGAGTGTGTCGCCCATCGTGGCGTGGCCTATGGCCTGGTTGCGCCGCTGTTCGAGCAGGCTCGGGTGTGTGCCAGCCATCTCGCCAATGTGGGTGTCGGCCGTTACACCGGCTCGGTGACCTCCACCAAGCTCAAGGTGACCGGTATCGATGTGTTCTCCGCGGGCGACTTCAGCGGCGGCGAAGGGACCGAGGAGATCGTGCTGCGCGATCGCCAGGGGGGTGTCTACAAGCGAGTCGTGCTTCGCAACGACCGTATTGTCGGTTCGGTGCTGTATGGCGATACGGCGGATGGCGCCTGGCACTTCCAGCTCATGAAGGATGGTGAGGACGTCAGTGCGTTCCGCGATCATCTGCTGTTCGGACGTCCTGTTGCCGCTGCTATGGCGTAGCCCGGACCGCGGCGAATGCACCGTTGTTGTGCGCGATGACGCTTGGCGATGCCCCGAAGTCGTGCGCAAGCCGTGGTCAATGAAACCGTCAAGCTATTGAAAAGCATCTGTTTTATGTTTGGCACGATGCTTGCTTTGTGTTTTTGAAACAGCGTCTGGCCCGCCATCGAGGGCGGGCCTTCGGGCAACGGAGTCATGCGCTGGGGTTTATTGCGCCAAAGCGGCGCGTGATCAAGAACTCTGGAGCCCGAAATGGATAAGAAGTCCTTCCTGCAGGCCGGCCATACGCCGACCCTCATTGCCGCATTCCTGTACTTCGACCTCGCCTTCATGGTGTGGGTGTTGCTTGGCCCGCTGGCGGTGGGCATCTCGGCTGACCTTGGCTTGTCCCATTCCGAGAAGGGCCTGATGGTGGCGACGCCGGTGCTGGCCGGGGCGCTGCTGCGCATCGTCATGGGCGTGGCGGTTGATCGCCTGTCGCCGAAGAAGGCGGCGATCATCGGCCAGATCATCGTCATCGCCGCGCTTGCCTATGCCTGGGTTGCAGGCGTTCATTCCTTTGCCGAGGTGCTGGTGCTGGGCGTGTTCCTCGGCGTCGCCGGTGCATCGTTTGCCGCCGCGCTGCCGCTGGCTTCGCGCTGGTATCCGCCGGAGCACCAGGGCACGGCGATGGGCATCGCCGGGGCGGGCAACTCCGGCACCGCCTTTGCTGCGCTGTTCGCCCCCGGCCTGGCGATGGCCTTCGGCTGGCACAACGTCTTCGGCATCGCGCTGATCCCGCTGGTGATCGTGCTTGTCGCCTTCTGCTTCATGGCCAAGGACGCGCCGGACGCGCCGCCGCCCAAGACCTTCGCCGAGTACCTGAAGGTGCTCAAGGACAAGGATGCGTGGTGGTTCATGTTCTTCTATGCCGTCACTTTCGGTGGTTTCGTCGGCCTCGCGTCCTCGCTGGTGATCTACTTCAATACCCAGTACGGGCTGGACCCGAAGATGGCGGGCTTCTTCACCGCCGGCTGCGTGTTTGCCGGTTCGCTGGTGCGACCGATTGGCGGCAACGTGGCGGACCGCATCGGCGGGGTCAAGTCGCTCAGCGTGATGTACGTGTTTGCGGCGATCTTCCTTGCCATCGTCAGCTTCGGCCTGCCCGAGGCATGGATGGCGCTGGTGGTGTTCGTGTGTGCGATGCTGGCGCTGGGCATGGGCAACGGTGCGGTGTTCCAGCTCGTGCCGCAGCGCTTCCGGCGCGAGATCGGCGTCATGACCGGCCTGGTCGGAATGGCGGGCGGTGTCGGCGGTTTCTACCTGGCGTCATCCCTCGGCTACTCGAAGCAGGTCACCGGCAGCTACCAGATCGGTTTCCTGGTGTTCGCCGCGCTTGCCGTGTTCGCACTGATCGGCCTGACCGCAGTGAAGACGCGCTGGCGCACCACCTGGGGTGCAGCGCACCTGACCTCGGCAAAGATCTGAGCCCGGCCCGTCCGCCAGATCCGTAACGGAGGCATCGTGCGTACGCTCAATGCAATCACACAACCCGCCGTGGCGGGCAGCGTGTCGCCGCCGGCACGTGCTGCGTCCGCCCTGCGGGTCAGCCTGGGCCACGCCAGCGCGCAGGGGCCGCGCCCGCGCAACGAGGATTTCGTCGGCGCTGCCACGCCCGAAGGCGAGGAGCTCGAGGCCAAGGGCATGCTGCTGGCCGTGGCCGACGGTGTGGGCGGTCATGCCCACGGCCGCGAGGCCGCCGAGCAGACGGTGCGTAGCCTGCTCGCCGACTACTTTTCGACGCCGCAGACCTGGAGCGTCGACAAGTCGGTCGATACCGTGCTCGCTGCGGTCAATCGCTGGCTGCTCGGCCAGTCGGCGAAGGCGCGCGAGTATGCCGGCATGGCGACCACGCTGACGGCCGTGGTGCTGCGCGGTCGGCGCTATCACGTCGCCCACGTGGGCGACTCGCGCGCCTACCGCTGGCGGGCGGGCGAACTGCTGCGCCTGACCGAGGACCACACCTGGGCGCACCCCGAGTTCGACAACGTGCTGCGCCGTGCGATCGGTCTGGAGGCACGCCTGCTGGTCGACCACGACGATGGCGAGCTGGCTGCCGGCGACCGCTTCGTGCTGGCGACAGATGGCGTATGGACCACGCTCGGCGATGCCGGCATCGCCGCCGTACTGCAGGCGCAGCCGGATGCCCAACGGGCTGCCGATGCGCTTGCCCAGGGTGCGCTGCGCCGCGGTGCCACCGACAACGCCACTGCGCTGGTGGCCAATGTCGACGCGCTGCCTGCCGACAACCTGCGCGACCGCCTCGCCGACAGTCACCGCCTGCCCTTGCCGCCGCGGCTCAAGCCAGGGCAGGCGATCGACGGCCTGCGTGTGGAAGAGGTGCTGCACGAATCGCGCGTGACGCTGCTCTACCGGGTCACGCGCTTGAGCAGCGGTGAGGCCCTGGTACTGAAGACGCTGCGCCCGGAGGCGGACGACGACGAGGCGGTGAGCGCGCTGGTGCGCGAGGAGTGGCTGGCCCGCCGTGTCCCGGGCAAGGGCTTTCCGCGCGTGTGCGACCATGCGCGTGCGCACCTGTACTACCTGATGAGCTGGCATGAGGGCGAAACGCTGAAGGCCAGCCTTGCCCGTGGGCACCGCTATGAGGCGCATGAACTGGTCGGCATCGGCCGTGCCTTGCTGCGCAGGGTGGCGGTGCTGCACCGACTCGGCATCGTGCACCGCGATATCAAGCCCGACAATGTCCATATCGACCGCAGTGGCGAGTTGCGCCTGCTCGACCTCGGTGTGGCCGCGACCGACGCCGAGGACCTCGCCGAGATCAACAACCCGGGCACTCCGTCCTACATGGCGCCCGAACTGTTTGCCGGCGCTCAGGCAAGCGAGTCTTCCGATCTCTACGCCTGCGGTGTCACGCTCTACGAGCTGCTGACGCGAAAGTACCCCTATGGCGAGGTGGAGCCTTTCCAGCACCCGCGCTTTGCCGCCCCGGTACCGCCGACGCGTTACCGCCCCGACACCCCCGAGTGGCTCGAGAGCGTCTTGCTGAAGGCCTGCGCGCGCGAGATGCAGGATCGCTTCGAGACCGCCGAGGAGTTCCTGCTCGCACTCGAACGCGGTGCGAGCCGTCCGCTTGCCACCCGCCGCCGCGTGCCCTTGCTCGAGCGCAACCCGCGCCTGGCGCTGAAGATCGTCGCCGCGCTATCGCTCGCACTCAACGTCGTGCTGCTGTACCTGCTCAGCCGCCACTAGAACCAAAGGCTCCATGATGACTTCCGATCTGCCAGCGAAGACCACAGCCCCGTCGCCATCCCCATCTCCGATGCAGACCCGCGCGACCTGTCCCTATTGTGGCGTCGGCTGCGGTGTGCTGATCGAGCACGACGGCGAACGCATCACCGGCGTGCGCGGGGACCCCGCGCATCCGGCCAACTTCGGCCGCCTGTGCACCAAGGGTTCGACCCTGCACCTCACTGCACGGCCGCAGACACGGCTGCTGCACCCGGAGCTGCGGCGCACGCGTGGCGAGCCACGCCAGCGCGTGGGCTGGGATGAGGCCATCGCCACCGCGGCGAACCGTTTCGCCGAGGTCATCAACACCCATGGCCCGGACGCAGTGGCCTTCTACATCTCCGGCCAGTTGCTGACCGAGGACTACTATGTCTTCAACAAGGCGATGAAGGGCCTGATCGGCAGCAACAACGTCGATACCAACTCGCGGCTGTGCATGTCGAGTGCGGTCGCTGCCTACAAGCAGACCCTGGGTGCGGATGCGCCGCCTTGCGCCTACGAGGACTTCGACCACGCCGACTGCATCCTGATCGCCGGTGCCAATCCTGCCTATGCCCATCCGGTCGCCTTCCGTCGCATCGAGGATGCGAGGAAGGCGCGCCCGCACATGAAGCTGATCGTGGTCGATCCGCGCCGCACCGACACCGCCGCCAGTGCCGACCTGCACCTGGCCATCCTGCCTGGCACCGACATCTGGCTGTACAACGCGATGCTGCATGTGCTGCTGCGCGAGGGCCTGGTCGACGCCGCTTTCATCGCCGCCCATACCGAGGGCTTCGATGCGCTGCGCACGCATGTGGACACGATCACGCCGGCTGTGGCGGCCGGCGTGTGCGGCGTCGCCGAGGCCGACATCGTCACCGCTGCGCGCTGGTGGGGGCAGTCGCCGGCGGCGCTGTCGCTGTGGTGCCAGGGCCTCAACCAGTCCACCCACGGTACCCACAACGGCGCGGCGCTGATCGCGCTATCGCTCGCCACCGGCAAGATCGGCAAGCCGGGCTGCGGACCGTTCTCGCTCACCGGCCAGCCCAACGCGATGGGCGGGCGCGAGGTGGGCGGGCTGGCCAACCTGCTGTCCGCCCATCGCGACCTGGCCAACCCGGCCCATCGCGAAGAAATCGCCCGTCTGTGGGGCGTCGATAGCGTGCCCGCCACGCCGGGACTGACCGCGGTGGAGCTGTTCCAGGCCGTGCGCGAAGGCCGCATCAAGGCGCTGTGGATCGCGTGCACCAATCCGGCGCAGTCGATGCCCGAACTCGAGCGGGTGCGAGAGGCCTTGCAGCGCTGCGACTTCGTCGTGCTGCAGGAGGCGTTTCGCAGTACCGAGACCGCAGCCTTTGCCGATCTCATGCTGCCGGCGGCGACCTGGGGCGAGAAGGAGGGCACGGTGACCAATTCCGAGCGCCGCATCACGCATGTGAAGCGGGCCTTGCCGCCGCCCGCCGAGGCGCGGCCCGACTGGCGCATCGTGTGCGACTTCGCACGTGCACTCGGACCGTTGATCGGCAAGCCGCAGGCCGGGCGCATGTTCGCCTATGACGGCGTGGAAGCGATCTTTGCCGAGCACGTGGCGAGCACCGCCGGACGTGATCTCGACATCACCGGCCTCGACTATGCCCTGCTCGACAGCGCGGGGCCGCAGCAATGGCCGCTCACGGCCGCGATGCGCGCGGCAGGGGAGGCGGGCAGGGGGCGTCTGTATGCCGACGGGCATTTCCCGACCCCGAGCGGCCGCGCACGTTTCGTGGTGCCTGTGCAGGCGAGCACGGCGGAGCAGGTCGATGCCTGCTATCCGTTGCACCTCACCACCGGCCGCCTGCGCGATCAGTGGCACGGCATGAGCCGCACCGGCAAGGTTGCACGCCTGTACAGCCATGTGGACGAGGCCCGCATCGATCTCAACCCCGCCGACCTGCAGACGTATGGCGTGCGCAGTGGCGAGCTGCTGCGGGTGTCGAGCCGGCGCGGCGAGCTGGTGCTGCGTGCGCATGCGTCGGAGGAGGTCGGGCGCGGCCAGGCCTTCGTGGCCATGCACTGGGGGCGCAACGTACTCGACTCGGGCGGGATCAACGTACTGGTCGGTGGCGACGTGGACCCATTCTCCAGACAACCCGAGCTCAAGCACAGCGCGATTGCCATCGAGCGCGCCGAGCTGCCCTGGCAGATGCTGCTGATGCGTGTCGAGCGTGACGAATGCGCAGCCATCGAGCAAGCCGAGTCCCTGGTGCCGTGGCTCGAACGTTTCGCCTATGCCTCGCTCGCGCTTGCCGGTCGCGATACCGCTGCAGTCGTGATGCGGGTCGCGCATGACCAGCCGATCCCGCCGGCCTGGCTGGCCGAGCTCGATGCCCTGCTCGGGTTGGACGACGACTGCGTGCTGAGCTTCGAGGATCGGCGGCGGGGCATCAGCAAGCGCGCGCGGATCGACAACGAATGCCTGGTCGGCGTGCGCCTGGCTGGAGACACGGTGGCGGGCGCCTGGCTGCGAGAACTGATGGTGGAGGCGCAGTCCACCGCCGAGCTGCGGCGCTGGCTGCTGGCGCCGCTGTCGGTGCCGCCCACGGCGGCAGCCGGACGGGGTCGGATCGTGTGCAACTGCCTGAACGTGTCCGAGAACGAGATCGCCGCCGCCATCGGCGCCGGCGCCGATCTCGATGCCTTGCAGGCGAAGTTGGGCTGCGGCACGTCTTGTGGGTCCTGTGTGCCCGAGATCCGGCGCATGCTCACAGCACCGGTGCGGTGAGATGGGCAGCGCGCGAGGCGGCGCGGAACCACCACGGCTGGTCGAGCACCTCGGCCAGCGTCATCTCGCGCGAGCGCGCGAAGTCCGCCTCGAACATGGCCGCCACGTCGCGGCCGAAGCCCTCGTCCAGCACCCAGGCGGTGATCTCGAAGTTGAGGCGGAAGGAGCGGTTGTCGAGGTTGACCGTGCCCACTGCCGCGGCGCCGTCGTCGATGAGCATGGTCTTGCCATGCAGGAAGCCCGCCTGGTAGCGATGGATGTGCACGCCGGCCTCAAGCAGCGGCCCGACGAAAGCGTAGGCCGCGAGCCAGGTGAGGATGTTATCCGGACGCTCAGGGATGAGGATGCGAACGTCCACCCCGCGCAGCGCGGCGAGCTTGAGCGCGTTGAGCACCGATTCGTCAGGTACGAAGTAGGGGCTGGCGATCCAGGCGCGGTGGCGCGCCGATGCGAGCGCATGCTGCACCATCAGGCTGGCGGTCTCGAAGCGGTCGGCGGGGCCGCTCGGCAGCATCAGGACCGGCATGCCACCGTTTGCCGCCGTGGCCGGCTGCCAGTCGAAGTCCAGAATTTCGCCGCTCGCCCAGTGCCAGTCTTCGAGGAAGGACAGCTGCAGGCTGAACACGGCCGGGCCGATGAGCTTCATGTGGGTGTCGCGCCAGGGACCGATGCGGCGGTCGCGACCCAAGTACTCGTCACCGACGTTGAAGCCGCCTACCCAGCCCACGCGGCCGTCGGCGACGATGATCTTGCGGTGGTTGCGGAAGTTGAGCTGAAAGCGATTGCCTGAGCCCTGGGTGGAGTGGAAGGGGCGCACCTCGACACCCGCGGCCCGCAGCTCCTGCACATAGCGCCGCGGCAGCCGGTAGCTGCCGATCTCGTCATACAGGAAATGCACCTTCACTCCCGCACGCGCTCGGGCTTCGAGGCGGCGCTTGAGTTCGCGGCCGAGGGCGTCGTCGCGCACGATGTAGAACTGCACCAGCAGATAACGCTCGGCTGCATCGATGCCGGCGAACATGCTGGCGAACGCGGCCTCACCGTCGATCAGCAACTCGGCTTCGTTGCCGCCGAGCAGTGGCAGCTTGGCCAGGCGCTCCATGACCTGCAGTTGCTGCTGGGCGTCGGGCGGCGCGATTGCGTACTGTCCCACGTGTGACATCTTCTGCGCGAGCTCACGGTAGAGCAGGCTGTCGTCCTCGCGACGGCCGATCACGTAGCCGTTGAAACGGTTCCGCCCGAAAACCCAGTAGGCCGGCACGGTGACGTAAGGGAAGGTGCTCAGCGACACGATCCAGGCCACAGCGCCGGGTGCGGTGCGGGTGGACATCAGGGCGTCGATGGAGGACAAGACGCCGAGCGTGTGGGCGACGAAGACCGCCGCAAACACGGCGCGCTTGCGGGTGATCGGCATGATGTGCTCTGCAAGGGTGGGCGCGCTTGGACTCTACTAGCGCGTGGGCCGGCATGCAAAGGTCGCCGGACCCGACCTCCTCCCCTCCCTCAGGAACGAGGGATGACACTGCACCTGAGGTTCACGAATTGGCCTGGACTCTTGTCACAAATTCGATCGGACCGGTTGAGCTTCTACCACCATGTAGCCGTGACCTGTGTCCGGCTGCCGAGGGTCAGCCGTGCAGTGGCCAGAAGAGCATGAGCAGGGGGATGGCGATCGCCACGACGAGAAGCTCGAGGGGTAGCCCGAGGCGCCAGTAGTCTCCGAAGCGAAAGCCGCCTGGGCCAAGGATCAGCGTGTTGTTCTGGTGCCCTATGGGGGTTAGGAAGGCGCAAGAGGCGCCGATCGCGACTGCCATCAGGAAAGGGTCGGCGCTTGCCCCCAGCGCGGCTGCGGTGCCGATCGCAATCGGGCACATCACCGCCGCGGTCGCGGCGTTGTTCATGAGGTCGGACAGGAACATGGTGACCACCATCACGAGAGTGAGGCCGACGATCGCGTCGCCGCGCGCCACACCCTCGAGCAAGGCGCGCGCGATGAGGTTGGCGCTGCCGGTCGACTCCATCGCCCCCGCGACCGGGATCAGCGCGCCCAGGAGCACGATCACCGACCAGTCGATGCTTTCGTACACCGCGCGCAGCGGCACGGTGCGCAGGGCCATCGAGGCAAGCACGCCGAGCGCGAAGGAGATTGCCGCCGGCAACAGGCCGAGGGCGGCGCCGCCGACCGCGAAGGCCATGACGAGCCCGGCGACCCAGGCCTTGCCGCGGTCGGGGATGCGCAAGTCGCGCCGCGCCAGTGGCACGCAGCCCGAGTCGGCGGCGAACTCGCTCAAGGCTTCAAGCGGGCCCTGCATCAGCAGCAGGTCGCCAGCCTGGATCTTCAGGGTCCTCAGCCGGGCCTTGGAGCGCGCGCCCTCGCGCGACACGGCAAGCAGGTTGAGGCCGTAGCGGGTGCGCAGCAGCAGGTCCTTGGCCGAGCGGCCGATGAGGCCGGCCTCGGGGCGGACGACGAGCTCCATCAGGGTGATCTCGTCGTCCTGGGGTGATCTGTCCGCTTCGGCTTCGGCGTCCTCGCCCTCGCGCCCGGCCTTGTGTCCGGCCTTCTCGCCGGCTTTGTCCTGACCGTGGTTCTTTTCGCCCTTGTCCTCCTGCCCGGTCTCGTCCTCCGCGCTCGACGAGCCGGCCTCCTCCAGTTTCAGCCCCAGCGTGGACAGGACCTCGGGCAGGGCGTCCGCCTCGGCCTCGATGACGAGGATGTCGCCCGCGAGCACCTTGCGCCCGGACTGGGGGGCGTTCATGCGAACCTCGTTGCGCACCAGGCCGATGACCTGCGCGTCGGCCCCGTCCAGCGTGCGCTCGATCTCGCGCAGGAGCAGGCCCGCCGCCTTGCTGTCGGGCAGCACGCGCACCTCGGTGACGTAGGCGCCGGTCTCGAAGCCTTCGGTGCTCGCCTTCTCGCGCGCGGGCACGAGGCGCCAGCCGAGCAGCACGATGAACAGGATGCCGCCGAGGGCGACGGCCAGGCCGATCGGGGTGAAGTCGAACATGGCGAAGCCGCCCGTGCCCTGCTGGGCACGGAAGCCGGACACGATCAGGTTGGGCGGGGTGCCGATCATCGTGGTCATGCCGCCGAGAATGGTGCCGAAGGCCAGCGGCATCAGCACCCGCCCGGGCGGCAGCGACAGGCGCCCGGCGAGTTGCATCGCCACCGGCATCAGCAGGGCCATCGCCCCCACGTTGTTCATGAAGCCCGAAAGCAGCGCCCCTAGGCCGACGAGCGCGGCCAGGCTTGCGGCCATGCCCGCCTTGGCGGGCAGCACGCGGGCGGCGAGCACATCGACTGCGCCCGAACTCTGCAGCCCCCGGCTGAGCACCAGCACGCAGGCCACGGTGACCACCGCCGGGTGGCCGAAGCCGGAGAAGGCCTCGGCGGGTGCGACCAGCCCGGCGAGTACGCAGGCGAGCAGGGCACCCGCCGCGACCATGTCGTGGCGCCAGCGCCCCCACAGGAACATGCCAACGGTGGCGGCGAGGATGAGCAGGATCAGGGACTGGTCGTGGGTCATCGCGTTTTCGGAAGAGGCACTACGCAGGCCGGTTCGCCCTCCGAAGGCGGCTTAACCCTGGGCGTTGAGCCGCCTGACCCAGGCCTTCTCCGCCTCGATGAGCAGGAACACCACTAGACCGATGCCCAGCGGCACCAGCCAGTGGCGCAGTTCGAGCGGCGCGGTGCCGAACCAGGTGTTCATGAACGGCAGGTACACGAAGCCCAGTTGCAGCAGCACCAGCACGCCCACCGCGATGAGCGCGGCGCGGTTGGTGAATAGCAACTCGGCGCGCAGGCTGGAGGCGACCAGGAAACGGCTGTTGAAGAGGTAGAAGGCCTGCGCGATGACCAGGGTGTTGACCGCCATGGTGCGCGCCACACCGAGCTCCATGTCGAGCATCAGCTCGACCTCGAACATGGCGATGGTGGCGCCGCCGATCAGAATCGACACGATCGCCACCCGCCACAGCATCACCCGGCCCATGATCGGCGCTCCCGGCTTGCGCGGCGGGCGCTGCATGACGCCGGGCTCGGCCGGCTCGAAGGCGAGCGCGAGCGCCAGGGTGACCGCCACCACCATGTTCACCCACAGGATCTGCACCGGAGTGAGCGGCAGCGTGAGGCCAAGCACCACCGCGGCGAGCATGACCAGGCCCTGGGCGCCGTTGGTGGGCAGGATGAAGAGGATGGCCTTGCGCAGGTTGTCGTAGATCGTGCGGCCTTCCTCGACCGCGCGCTCGATGGTGGAGAAATTGTCGTCGGCGAGCACGATCTCGGCGGCCTCCTTGGTGGCCTCGGTGCCCTTGATGCCCATCGCCACGCCGACGTCGGCGCGCTTGAGTGCGGGCGCGTCGTTGACGCCGTCGCCGGTCATCGCCACCACCTCGCCGCGCGCCTGCAGGGCCTTGACCAAGCGCAGCTTGTGCTCCGGGCTGGTGCGGGCAAAGATGTCGCAGTCATGGGCGATGGCCTTGAGCGCTTCGTCGCTGGCAGCCTCGATCTCGGCGCCGGTGATCACCTTGAGGCTGTCGGCCGTGCCCAGGCCCATTTCGATGCCGATCGCGCGTGCGGTGCCGGCATGGTCGCCGGTGATCATCTTTACGCGGATGCCGGCCTCGTGGCAGGACTTGATGGCGGTGATCGCCTCCGGGCGCGGCGGGTCGATGATGCCGATGAGGCCGAGGAAGACCATGTCCTCCTCCAGGTCCTCGATCTCCAGCGCGAGCTTGCTGTCGGGAACGTCGCGCGCGGCAGCGGCCAGCACGCGCAGGCCTTCGGCGCTGAGCGCATCGATCTGTGCCTCCCAGAAGCTGCGGTCGAGCGGCTCGAGCTCTCCGCTGGCGCCGAGTTCGTGGTGGCAGCGCTCGAGCAGGCGGTCGGGGGCGCCCTTGAGCAGGATCCGGCGCTGGCCAGCGGGGGTGGTGTTGAGCGTGGCCATGAACTTGTTGGCCGACTCGAAGGGGATGCTGGCGTGGCGCTCGTGGGTGTCGGCATCGAAACCGGCCTTGTGCGAAAGCGTGCGCAGCGCGCCTTCGGTCGGTTCGCCGGTAACCCGCCACTGGCCGTCTTCCTCGGCGACGTGGGTGTCGTTGGCCACTGCGACGACCTCGATCACGGCGTGCAGGTGACCGTGGCTGTCGATACTGGCGGCGCGGCCCTCGAGGGTGATCTCGCCCTCGGGGCGGTAGCCGGTGCCGCTGACGTCGTAGAAGCCGCCGCGGGTGACGACGTGGCGGGCGGTCATCTCGTTCTTGGTCAGCGTGCCGGTCTTGTCCGAGCAGATCACGGTGACCGAGCCCAGGGTCTCGACCGCGGTGAGTTTGCGCGTGATGGCGTTGCGCTGTGCCATGCGCTGCACGCCAAGGGCGAGCGTGATGGTGAGGATGGCGGGCAGGCCCTCGGGAATGGCCGCCACCGCGAAGCCGATCGCGGCCAGGAAGACCTCGGCCAGCGGGAAGTCGTGCAGGCTCACCCCGATCACCAGCATCAGCAACGCAAGTGCGACGATGACCACGGACAGGACCTTGCTGAACTGCGCCATCTGCCGGGTGAGTGGCGTCTGCAGGGTCTGCACTTCGGCAATCATGCGATTGATGCGGCCGAGTTCGGTGTTGGGGCCGGTGGCGGTGACCACGCCGATACCGCGTCCGGCGGCCACCAGGGTGCCTGAGTAAGCCATGCCGAAACGGTCGCCGACGCCGGCATCTGCGGCCACTGGCGCGGTATTCTTGTCTGCTGGCACGGACTCGCCGGTGAGGGCGGACTCCTCGATACGCAGATTGGTGGCCTCGATCAGGCGCAGGTCGGCGGGTACGCGGTCGCCCGAGCGCAGGCGCACGATGTCGCCCGGCACCAGGCCGTCGGCCTCGACCTCGGACCATTGGTCGTCACGCCGCGCGTGGGCATGCACCGACAGCATCTTGCGGATGCCTTCGAGGGCTTCCTCGGCCTTGCCTTCCTGGATGAAGCCGATGATGGCGTTGATGACCACCACGCCGAGGATGACGCCGGTGTCGATCCAGTGCCCGAGCAGCGCGGTGATGCCGGCTGCGGCGATCAGGATGTAGATGAGGATGTCGTGGAAGTGCTTGAAGAAGCGCTTGAGCAGCCCGTCCTTGGGTGGCTGGGGCAGGCGGTTGGGACCGACCTCGGCGAGGCGGCGGGCCGCCTCCGCGTTGCTCAGGCCCTTGCCTCTGGCGCCGAGCTGGTCGAGGACGGCATCGGCTTCGAGGGCGTGGGGGCGGTCGATCTGCAGTTGGACGGGGGGATTGAGGCTCATGCGCTTGCTCGCGAGTTAGCCCGTTGGGGGGCGGTGTTGATGTTGCGGCGCAATAAAGAGCATGCCGTTGTCGCGAAAGTTCCGCAAGCGCGCAGCGCGGTTGGCGTGCGCGCGGCCGCCGGGCTATTCGGTGTCGTAGCCCAGCAGTCGCGATTCGATGATGCGTTTTGCAACGCCCTCGGGCACATCGGCTTCCCACTCGCCGCGACCGCGGCGCAGGCCGGCGAGTACCTCGGCGATATCGATGTGGAGATGGCTGTCGTCACGCGGCTGCACGGCCACCAGCTTGTCGTTCGCCTTCAGGTAGGCCAGCAGGTGGCGCAGGTTCTCCGGTACCTGCACGTTGTCGAGGGTGACGGTGGCGGCGGCGTCGGTGCCGCGCGGACGCGAGGGGTAAACGTACACGTGGGTGTTGTCAGGGAAGAGCTTGCCGAAGGCCTCCAGGATGCCGCCCTCGAGACCTTCGTAGTACTTCTCATCGAACAGGAACTGGAAGTCGCGCACGGACAGCACGATGCCGATCGGCTTCTGCGTGTAGCGTCGCAGGTAGGCGCGCAGGCGGAAGAAGCGCACGTAGTCGGAGATCATCACCGTGTAGCCCTGCGAGGCGAGCAGGTCGATGCGGGCGAGGAAGTCGGCGCCGTCAACGTTATCGCCGCTGATCAGCGAGTTCATCGTTACTTCGGCCAGCGACAGGATCTCGTTCTCGTCCACCGCGGCGAGCTGGCTGAACTGGCGCAGGCCGGCGCTCATCATGTCCACGTTGACGTAGGTCACCGGCTTGAAGCTGCCGCGCATCACCATCACGGGCTTGCGGTAGAAGAGCTCGCCCGGCACCACCACCTCGCCCTGAGGGTTGAACACCACCGCCCGCGTGAGCCAGCTGCGGATCAGGTGCAGGTTCATCAGGCGGTTCTCGACTTCCTCGAAGTAGGGGCCGGAGAAGTGGATGAGGTCGACCTCGATGCGCTCTGAGCCGAGCCCGTCGGCCAGACCCTCGACGATCCACTCCGGATTCTGGTGGTGGAAGAAGGCGCCGTGGATGAGATTGACGCCAAGGATGCCGAGCGCTTCCGACTGCAGCGCGTTGTCGTTGTCGAGCATGCGCACGTGCATGATCACGTCGCTCGGCTCGGCGCCCGGGTGCAGCTGAAGGCGGATGCCGACCCAGCCGTGGCATTCGTTCTTCTGCTTGAAGCTGCGCGCGGTGACGGTGGCCGCATAAGCGAAGAAGGTGGTGTTCTTGGCGCGCACGTGGGCGAGGCGGGCGACGACCTGGGTGAACTCCTTGTCCAGCATCTGCAGCAGGCGAGCGCGGCTCACGTAGCGGTCGACATGGCCGTAGATGTCGTCGCTCACCGCCATGTCGTAGGCCGACATGGTCTTGGCGATGGTGCCCGCAGCCGCGCCGACCTGGAAGAAGCGGCGCGCCACTTCCTGGCCGGCGCCGATCTCGACGATCGAGCCGTACTTGTACTTGTCGAGGTTGACTGCGAGGGCCTTCTGGTCGGTGGTCAGGGAAGTGTTGCGGCTGCGCATGGCGTTCTCCGGCGAATGCGGGCGGGGGATTACTTGAGCTTGAAGCCGAGTGCGTGCAGGGCCTCGACCAGGCGGTCGCGCCCGGAGAGACTCTCTGGTCCCGCGATGCGCTTTGCGGAATGGACGTCCCAGGTGCCATGCACTTTCATCTGTTGTGCTTCGTAGAACCGCGCCATCGCCTGGTTGTAGGCTTCGATCCCGGCGTCCAGCGGGGCCTGGCGATAGCGTTCGTGATGCAGCACCACCGACTGCGCGGGGCGGGGCTTGACCGCTGCAGGCTTGGTGGGGTCGGGCCTGCCGACGCACATGCCGAACACTGCGAACACTTCGCTCGGTAGCCCGAGCAGCGTTGCAACCTGCTCGGGCTGGTTGCGCATGCCGCCGATATAGACGGTGCCCAGACCGAGCGACTCGGCAGCAGCCGCCGCGTTTTGCGCGGCCAGCGCGGCGTCGATCACCGCGGTCAGGAATAGCTCGGTGTAGTCGAGTCCTGCCGAGGGGCGTCCGAGCTGGGCGGCAACGTGTCTCAGGCGGGCGAGGTCCGCCAGCCACACCAGTTGCAGTGGGGCCTCGCGGACATGAACCTGGTCGCCGGCACAGTGCGCCAGCTGCGCGCGGGTGTCGGCGTCACGCACCGCCACCACCGACCACAGGTTGAGGTTGGACGAACTCGCGGCCGATTGCGCCGCGGCGATGATGGCGGCAAGTTCCGCCTCGCTGACCGGGTCGGGCAGATAGGCGCGCACCGACCGATGCGACAGGAGCTGCTCGATGAATGGGTTCAGCGCGTCGGCGGCAGGGCATGCTGTGCTGCCATAGCGCGCCTCCAGGCCTGGATGAGGTGCGCGATGGGGGCCAGGTGTGACGGACATGGGCGCTCCGCTCGAGTGGGCAAACCATGCGAGTATAGCGACTCTGCCGCGGCAGCCGAAGATAACTCGGCGCTCGTGCACGTGCCGTGGATACGGCCGCTTGCGGTGGAGGGCAGAAATCCGGGCGCGATTTGATCTCGGTCGTTGCATTACGTTAACGTCAACGTAAAATTCCGGCCCTGGAGGCCGGCGTGACGACAGTGGATGCCCCTGGCGCAGGGGGTGAAGCCGCCCCGGTCACGCAATATCGATTTCAATGACGTCCTGGAGAGGAGAGCACATGAGCGCTGTTACCGAGTTCCTGGCTGCACGCGACTTCCTGCTGCAGCATCGCAGCGACTACGCCACCGCCTATGCCGGCTTCAAGTGGCCGCAACTCAAGGAGTTCAACTGGGCGCTGGACTACTTCGACACCATGGCCAAGGGTAACGACAGCCCGGCACTGTGGATCATCGAGGAGGACGGCAGCGAGTCGAAGCTGTCCTTTGCCGAGATGTCGGCGCGCTCGAACCGCGTCGCCAACTGGCTGCGCAAGCAGGGCGTCAAGCGCGGCGAGCGCATCCTCATCATGCTCGGCAACGAAGTGCCGCTGTGGGAGACCATGCTCGCCGCGGTCAAGCTCGGGGCAGTGGTGATCCCGGCGACCACGCTGCTGACCCCGGATGACCTGGTGGATCGCGTCGAGCGCGGCCAGGTCAAGCATGTGGTGATCGGCAAGGCGCACACCGACAAGTTCGAGAATCTCCCTGGCGCCTTTGGCCGCATCGCAGTGGGCGGCGCGCCCGCTGGCTGGAAGGCCTTCGAAGAGGCCGCGGCCGAATCCGACCAGTTCACCCCGGACGGCGTGACCCGCGTCGACGACCCGCTGCTGCTTTACTTCACCTCGGGTACCACCTCCAAGCCCAAGCTGGTGCTGCATACCCACCAGTCCTACCCGGTCGGCCACCTGTCGACGATGTACTGGATCGGCCTGAAGCCCAACGACCGTCACATGAACATCTCCTCGCCGGGCTGGGCCAAGCACGCCTGGAGCTGCTTCTTCGCGCCCTGGAACGCCGGTGCCTGCGTGTTCCTGTACAACTACAACCGCTTCAATGCCAAGGCCCTGCTCGACGTGCTGGTGAAGTACGAAGTCACCACCATGTGTGCGCCCCCGACCGTATGGCGCATGCTGATCCAGCAGGATCTGGCCGCGGTGAAGACCAAGCTGCGCGAACTCATCGGCGCCGGCGAGCCGCTCAACCCCGAAGTGATCGAGCAGGTGAAGAAGGCCTGGGGCATCACCATCCGCGACGGCTTCGGCCAGACCGAGACCACCGCGCAGATCGGCAACACGCCCGACCAGCCGCTCAAGCCTGGCTCCATGGGCCGCCCGCTGCCCGGCTACAGGATTGCCCTGCTCGACGCCGACAGCAAGCCTTCGGTCGAGGGCGAGGTCTCGCTGGTGATGGGCGAGCATCGTCCTGTCGGCCTGATGGTCGGCTACTCGGGTGATCCGGCCAAGACCGCCGAGGTCATGCGAGACGGCCACTACCGCACCGGCGACGTTGCCAGCATCGACGAGGAAGGCTACATCACCTACGTCGGTCGCGCAGACGATGTGTTCAAGGCCTCTGATTACCGCATCAGCCCCTTTGAACTCGAGAGCGTGCTCATCGAGCACCCCGCGGTGGCCGAAGCCGCAGTGGTGCCGAGCCCGGATCCGGTGCGCCTGGCTGTGCCCAAGGCCTTCGTGATCCTGGTCGCCGGCCAGGAGCCCAGCAAGGAGCTCGCCAAGGACATCTTCGCCTTCACCCGCGAACGCCTGGCCCCGTACAAGCGCATCCGCCGCCTGTCCTTCGCCGACCTGCCCAAGACCATCTCGGGCAAGATCCGCCGGGTGGAGTTGCGCAAGGCCGAAGAGGCGCGTGGCGAGGCGGCTCGCGGCGAGCTCGAGTTCTTCGAAGAGGACTTCCCCGAGCTCAAGGGCTGACGACGCCTGTGGCGAGCTTCCCCTAGCGCCCCCCGCGGCGCGTGCCGCCTTCAGACCCTCGCGGCTCGCGCCGCTCCCACCGGGGTAAGCGCGAGGCGAGGTGCTGTAGGAGCGGCGCCAGCCGCGAGCTGTTCAGCCGGGGAGAATCTCGCTGCCGTACATTGGCGGTCGCCCGGCGCGGCGTTGTGCTGCTACAATGCCGGCCGTGGCGGGTCTCCCCGCATTGCAGCGCGGTGAACCTGGTCAGGGCCGGAAGGCAGCAGCCACAGCCGTTTCCTGCAAGTGCCGGGGGTCAGGCTCGCCACCCTCATTTCTGAACGACGAAGGGCGCCCATTGCGGCGCCCTTCGTTTTTTCGTGCCCGTGCTCAGCCGAGCAGCGTGTCCATCACCATCATCAGCACGAAGCCCACCATCAGCCCGGCCGTGGCGAGTGTCTCGTGGCCACGGCGGTGCGACTCCGGGATGATCTCGTGGCTGACCACGAACAGCATCGCACCTGCTGCGCCTGCCAGCCCCCAAGGCAGGATCATCGCCGACACCGACACCATCATCGAGCCGGCGATGGCAGCAATCGGCTCGATCAGCCCGGACATCGCGGCGACGCCGAAAGCCAGCCAGCGGCTGTAGCCGGCCGAGACCAGGGCGATTGCCACGATCAGACCTTCGGGGACGTTCTGCAACGAGATCCCTGCGGCCACTGCGTCGCCCGAACCGACTCCACTGCCATTGAGGCCTGCGGCCACGCCGATGGCCAAGCCCTCGGGGATGTTGTGCACCGCGATCGCGAACACGAACAGCCACACCGCGCCGGCGCTGCGGCGGCCTTCGGGGGCATGGGTGTGGGGCAGGGCGCGGTCCATCGCCAGCAGCCCGCCAGCGCCGAGCAGCACGCCGAACGCGACCAGGGTGATGGCGCTGAGCGCCGACCCGGTTTGCGCCTGGGCAGCCTCGAAGGCAGGCAGCAGCAACGAGAAGATGCTGGCCGCAAGCATCACACCCGCCCCGAAGCCAAGCAGCATGCCCTGCACGCTGGCGCCGATGCGCCGCACCACCAGCAGCGGTGCGGCGCCGAGCGCAGTGGCGGCTGCGGCCATCGCGCCACCGGAGACGGCACCGGACACCGGGAGTTCGAAGCCTTCGATGCTGCGCACGAACTGCGCGACGATCAGGGCAAGGCCGGTGAGGGCGATAAGCCAGCCACTGAGCGCGCGCAACGCGCCGGCCGGGCTGGCTGGCTGGAAATGCAGGCGGGCAACTTTGTCGACCATGATCGGGCTCCTTCACGAGGCGGTGAACGCCCCACACAGAATCAGTATGGAATTGCTGTGTCGATAGCTCCAATTAAATGATTTCAATCTGTCGATTGCTTCAGGGTATGCGAAGGGGCGTGGCGACTCGATTTGTGCACTGCGGTTACGTGCTGCTTTCGGTTCGCACGGCGGGCCACTAGAATCCGGCTGTTCGCTCAAGGAGTTTCCCGATGACCCAGACCGCCCTCCAGCAAGACGTAACCCCCGCCCGCAAGGCCGAGATCCTGGCCGAGGCCCTGCCCTACATCAAGCGCTTCTTCGACAAGACCATCGTCATCAAGTACGGTGGCAATGCGATGACCGACCCTCACCTCAAGGACTGCTTCGCGCGCGACGTCGTGTTGCTCAAGCTGGTCGGCCTGAACCCGGTGGTGGTGCACGGGGGCGGCCCGCAGATCGAGAACCTGCTTGCCCGTGTCGGCAAGAAGGGCGAGTTCATCCAGGGCATGCGCGTGACCGATGCCGAGACCATGGAAGTGGTGGAGATGGTGTTGGGCGGTCAGGTCAACAAGGAGATCGTGAACCTGATCAACAAGCACGGTGGCAAGGCTGTGGGCCTGACTGGCAAGGACGCCGGCTTCATCCGTGCCAAGAAGCTGCTGATGCAGAAAAAGGACGCGCCCGAGGGAGATCTGATCGATGTTGGCCAGGTGGGTGAGATCACTGGCATCGATCCCAGCCTCATCGCCTTCCTGGACCAGGGCGACTTCATCCCCGTCATCGCGCCGATCGGTGTCGGTGAGGAGGGCGAGACCTACAACATCAACGCTGACGTGGTCGCGGGCAAGCTGGCCGAGATCCTCAAGGCGGAGAAACTGGTGCTGCTCACCAACACTCCCGGCGTGCTCGACAAGGCGGGCAACCTGCTCACCGGGCTGACGCCGCGCCAGATCGACGATCTGGTGGCCGACGGCACGCTGTCGGGCGGCATGTTGCCAAAGATCGGTTCGGCGCTGGATGCGGCGCGCAACGGCGTGAAGTCGGTGCACATCATCGACGGCCGCGTGGAGCATTGCCTGTTGCTCGAGATCCTGACCGACCACGGCGTCGGCACGATGATCAAGAGCAAGTAAGCGCTCGCTTCCAGGTCAGCAAGAAAAACGGCGGCCTTGGCCGCCGTTACCTTACTCGAGACGCCGCGACGCTCAGTCGATGGTCAGCCGCTTGGCCTGAGCCTCGGCCTTCTTCGGCAGCTTGAGTTCGAGCACACCATCGTTGAACCGGGCCGAAGCCTTGGCTTCGTCGATCTCCTGGCCAAGCTGGAAGCTGCGCGAGACCTTGCCGAAGTAGCGTTCGGTGCGCAGCACCTTCTCGCCGTCCTTGACTTCCTTCTCCTGCTTGCGCTCGGCACTGATCGACACCACAGGGCCGTCGATATGAACGTGGATGTCTTCCTTCTTCATTCCCGGCAGTTCGGCATGGACCTCGTAGGCGTCGGTGTTCTCCCGGACGTCGACACGCATCTGCGGGGCGTCGGCACTCACGTTGGCGACGTTGCTGCCGCCGAAGTCGACCGGGCGAACGAAGAAGCCACGGAAGAAGTCCTCCAGCGGGTCGGGACGGCGGGTGAGGTTGTTGCTCATGGCGCGATCTCCTGTGTTCGATGTTTGCCGGTCGATCCCGGCCTCAACACGAATATAGGTGCTCGCGATCGCATTTCAAGACCGGCGAGTCCCCCAGTTGCAAGCCGCTATTCAAAGGCGCTTCGAGCATGAATTCAAAGCCTGCACCTTCGACCAACCGCTGTCCGCGCTGCGCTGCGACGTTCACCTGCGGCATGCAGGCGGGCGACGCGGCATGCTGGTGCGCAGCCTTTCCGTCGGCATTCGCGGTGCCTTCTGTGGGCTCTGTTGATCCGGCCTTGGGGTGCTACTGCCCGCGTTGCCTTGCCGAGCTTATCGATCAGAAGCGGGCGCTGCAGGGTGGGGCGGCGGAGACTCCGGTGCAAGATCGCTGAACACCACTTCGAAGGTGATGCCTTCTTCGGCCCACCACGCGGCGGCGGTGTCGAGGACCTCCACCGCGGTCGCCAGCGTTTCGGGGTCGGCCGCACGCAGTGCCTCGGCGTGGGTGAGGATGATTCGATAGCCGGGTGCCGGCAACCATGAAAGGTCGGTCAGGCAATCTGCCAGTGCATCCCAGTTGTGACCGAACCAGTCCGGGAACTGCAGCGCGCTGGCGAGGCGTGCGAGCAGCGTTGCCTTGTCCCTGCAGTCGCTGAGGTCGATGCGGCATTCGAGGGCCGCATCGGCGGTGTTGAAGCTTGGGGCGTCGGCTGTCATGGCAGTGCTTCGATCTGGCGGAAACTGCGGTAGTGGTCGGCGGTGTAGTAGAACACTTCGGGAGGGTCGCCGCCGGTGACGATGCGGCGCGCGCCGCGATCGCGTGCGCCGGGCGTGGGGACCGTGTATTCGCGATAGTAGCCGCGTGGCTTGATGGGCAGCAGGCGCTCGCGATTCTGGAAGGTGGTGCCATCCTTGCGATACGGGAAGGGGCCGCCGCGCTGAATCAGGGCAAGCGTCTCGATTGCCTCCGCGGGCAGTCCGGCGTGCGAGGGCAGGGTGCTGCGAGAGTCGGCGGGTGAACAGGCGGTGAGCAGGCCGAGCAGGCCAAGCAGCAGGAGCAAGCGACGAATCAGCATCCGGGTTACCTGATGGGGCTGCAAAAGGGGTAAGGAAAGCGGCAAGGAAAAGTGGGTCAGGCGGTGCGCGTCTTCTGCATCACGCGCTCGGGGCGGATGCCGTAGCGCTTGATCAGTTCGTGCATGAAGGCGGTGATGGCCGCTAGGCGCGGATTCGCGGGGGACAGGCGCTGGGCACGCTGAATGAGGTTGCGGGCCTGGACGGCGAATGCATCATTCCAGCCGCGGTGCTCGATGTGGCGCAGTAGCGCGAGGGCGGCATTGAACAGCACATGCGGATTGCCCGGCATCTTGCGGGCGGCGTTCATCATCTCGCTCACCGCGCCTTCGTAATCACCAGCGTGGGCTTTTTCTGCGCCCGTGGTGACAAGCGACTTCACCTCGGCCTGTATCTGAGCCTCGATTTCACGGGAGAGCTGGTCGAGGCCACGTGCCTTCAAGGCCGCGCGCGTCGTCTCGAGCGTGCGATCATCGGCCGAGGTGCGCATCAGGTCGGCGAGCAGGGCGCTGCCCTGGTCGTCGAGCTGCTGGTCGAGGCAGGAACTGATCAGATCCTGGCGCAGTGCGACCGACAGTTCGCGAATACGGTCGCCGTGGCGCAGGGCGCTGACCATCGCCTGGCGGGCGGCGGCCTTGTCCTGCTGGTGCGCGTGCAGCAGGGCGTTGCCAACGGCGGCGCACAGCTCGCCCTTGGCCTGCCTGCCCATGTTGCGTTCGAGGTCGTTCAGCGTGCTGCGTGCATCATCCACCTTCTGCTGTGCGAGCTGGGCCTGGAGCAGGCGGATGTGATCCTCGGGGTCGCGGAACTCCGAGTACTTGCCGCGCTGAACGACCTCGGCCAGGTTGCGCTCCGCGCTTGCCGCATCACCGGTCGATAGTGCAAGGGTACCCAACTGGCGCAGGCGGCGGCTGCGGTAGGGCGACAGGCTGGTCGCCTTCTCGAGGGTCGTGCAGGCTTGTTCCGGACGGCCGGTTTCCTCGTAGAGGCGCGCGAGCAGTTCGTAGGCCTCGATGAAGCGCTCGTGACGGGCGAGAACCTCGTCGAGCACGTGCTCGGCCCCGATGTAGGCCTTCCTGAGCAGCAGCATGCGGGCGAGGCCGAGCACCGCCCAGGGGATGCTGCGTGCGGACAGGATCTCGCGGTAGCGCGATTCGGCCTCCGCGACCTGGCCGATGCTGGCGTGCAGCTCTGCCTCCAGCCGCATGAAATCCACCAGAAGCGTCGGATGTTCGTCGCGCGCGATGCGGCAGTATTCGATTGCGCCCACCGGGTCGCCGATACGCATCAGTTGCCACGCGGGCAGGAAGGCATCGCGTTTTTCGAGTGCGCGCAGCAGCCGCACGCGAAGCGTCTCCGCGGTCAGCGGCTTGAGGATGTAGTCGTTGGGTAGCAGCTCGCAGGCGCTTGTGACGCGCTCGTAGTTGCGCTCGCCGGTGATCATCACGAACAAGGTGTCGAGCGGGATGATCTCGTGCTGGCGCAGGTCTTCGAGCAGGTGCTGACCATCCTGGCCATCGCCCAGGTTGTACTCGCACAGGATGAGGTCGAAGCGCTGCTCGCGCAGCTTGCGCATCGCCATCGTCGCCGACACGGCGAACTGCGGTGATTCGACGCCAATGGAGTTCAGCATCGTGCGCAGCTGCGTGCGCATCGTCGCCTGGCTCTCGACAACGAGAACATCGATCTCGTGGGGCAGCAGCATGGGGTGCTCGGTCTCGCGGTCAAAGGCACGATTGAGCGTGCAATGACCATAGATTACGGCAGCCGACGCAAAGGCTGAAGCCCCTGCGGCAGGAAATGGGGGACTTCCTCGCCGCAGGGGCTTGCGGTGGTGCTGTTGCGGCCTGTCGTCTCAGTCGCGGCTGATCTCGACATCGGTCTGCACCTTCTGGCGCAGGCGGATGTGCAGTTCGCGCAGCTGCTTCTCGTCCACGCTGCTCGGCGCGTCGGTGAGCAGGCACTGGGCGCGCTGGGTCTTGGGGAAGGCGATCACGTCACGGATGGATTCGGCGCCGGTCATCATGGTGACGATACGGTCGAGGCCGAAGGCCAGCCCGCCGTGCGGGGGCGCGCCGTACTTGAGCGCGTCGAGCAGGAAGCCGAATTTGGCCTGCTGCTCCTCGGCGCCGATGTTGAGCGCCTCGAACACGCGCGCCTGCACGTCGGCGCGGTGGATACGCACCGAGCCACCGCCGATTTCCCAGCCGTTCAACGCGAGGTCGTAGGCCTTGGCCAGGCACTCGCCAGGGTTGGACTCGAGCAGGTCGATGTGCTCGTCCTTCGGGCTGGTGAAGGGGTGGTGGCAGGCGGTCCAGCGCTTGTCGTCCTCGTCGTACTCGAACATCGGGAAGTCGACCACCCACAGCGGGCACCAGGCTTCGCCCGTCACATAAGCCTTCTCGTGGCCGAGCTTGATGCGCAGCGCACCCATCGCGTCGTTGACCACCTTGGTCTTGTCGGCGCCAAAGAAGATGAGGTCGCCCGACTGCGCACCGGTGCGCTCGAGGATGGTACGCAGCGCGGTCTCGTGCAGGTTCTTGACGATCGGCGACTGCAGGCCCTGCTCGTTGGGCTGGGTGACGTCGTTGACCTTGATGTAGGCCAGGCCGCGGGCGCCGTAGATGCCGACGAACTTGGTGTACTCGTCGATTTCGCCGCGGGTGAGGCTGTTACCGCCGGGAACACGCATGGCCGCGACGCGGCCGCCCGAGGTGGCGGGGCCGCTGAAGACCTTGAAGGCGACGTCCTGCACCGCGTCGGTGACGTCGGTGAGCTCGAGCGTCACGCGCAGGTCGGGCTTGTCGGAGCCGTAACGGCGCATCGCCTCGGCATAGGTCATGCGCGGGAAGGGCGCGGGCAGCTCGACCGCCATCGCTTCCTTGAACACGAAGCGGATCATCTCTTCTACCAGGGCGGTGATCTCGTGCTCGTCCATGAAGGACGTCTCGAGGTCGACCTGGGTGAACTCGGGCTGGCGGTCGGCGCGCAGGTCCTCGTCGCGGAAGCACTTGACGATCTGGTAGTAGCGGTCGTAACCGGCCACCATCAGCAACTGCTTGAAGAGCTGCGGCGACTGCGGCAGGGCGAAGAACTGGCCCGGGTGCACCCGCGACGGTACCAGGTAGTCGCGTGCGCCTTCCGGCGTGCTCTTGGTGAGCATCGGCGTCTCGACGTCGATGAAGCCGGCTGCGTCGAGGAAGCGGCGGAAGGCCATCGTGGTCTTGTAGCGCAGCATCAGGTTCTTCTGCATCTGCGGGCGGCGCAGGTCGATGACGCGGTTGGTCAGGCGCACCGTTTCGGACAGGTTGTCGTCATCGACCTGGAAAGGCGGCGTGGCCGCGGCGTTGAGCACCTCGATGTCGTGGCACAGCACCTCGATCTCGCCCGAAGTGAGGTTGGCGTTCTCGGTGCCGGCCGGGCGGCGACGTACCTTGCCGCTCATCTTGAGGACGAACTCGCTGCGCACCGATTCGGCAGTCTTGAACATGTCGGCGCGGTCGGGGTCGCACACGACCTGAACCAGGCCCTCGCGGTCGCGCAGGTCGATGAAGATCACGCCGCCGTGGTCGCGGCGGCGATGCACCCAACCGCAGATGGTGACGATCTGGTCGAGTTCGGCAGCGGTGACTTTGCCGCAGTAGTGAGTTCGCATGTGAAGATTCCGGGCAGGTTGTGCGGCGCAGGGCGCCGCTTCGATTCAATGGCTTGTGTTCGCTTCGGGGGGTTCCGGGCCTATCCCGCGCTCATCATTCGTTGAGCAGGGCGGCACGCGCCTGCGGCCTGCGCGGCGGCGGTGCGACCACCCCCATGGAGATGATGTACTTGAGCGCTTCATCCACGCTCATGTCGAGCTCGATGACGTCGGCGCGCGGCATCATCAGGAAGAAGCCCGAAGTCGGGTTGGGCGTGGTTGGAACATAGACGCTGACGTAGTCTCCGACCAGGTGCCTGGCCGCATCGCCGCCGGGCTGGCCGGTCAGGAAGGCGATCGTCCATGCGCCCTGGCGCGGGTACTGCACCAGCAAGGCCTTGCGGAAGGCCTGGCCGCTGCTGGAAAACAGCGTATCGGAGACTTGTTTGACGCTGTAGTAGATCGACTTCACCACCGGGATGCGGGCGAGCAGCGCCTCCCACAGCTTGACCAGCTTCTGGCCGAGCACGTTGGCAGCCACCAGTCCGGTGAGGAACACGATCAGCAGGCTCGCGACCACGCCGACGCCGGGGACGTCGAAGCCCATGTAGTCACGCGGCTGGAAGCCGTTGGGCAGCCAGAGCAGGATTGCGTCGAGGGTGCTGACGATCCAGGCCAGCACCATGAAGGTGATTGCTAGCGGGATCCAGATCAGCAGCCCGGTGATGAAGTATTTTTTCACGTCGTGACCGTATCGATCCCGCTGTCTTGTGCGCGTGCGCTCAGTGGCAGGCGCAGCCACCGCCGGCACAGGCCGGTGCGGTGGGGGTTTCGGTCGGGGATGTCGCTGCCGGGGCGGTGCTGCCGCCCTTGAAGTCGGTTGCGTACCAGCCCGAACCCTTGAGCTGGAAGCCGGCTGCGGAGAGCAGTTTGGCATAGCCCTGGCTGCCGCAGGACGGGCAGGTGCTCAGCGGTTGATCGCTCATTTTCTGCAGGTGTTCCTTCTGGAAACCACAGCTCGGACAACGGTATTCGTAGATGGGCATGACGAGCTCCCGAAAACAAGTGCGCAAGTCTAACGCAATGCAGCATAAGGAAAAAGCGCGCCGGGTAAGCCGCAGCGCGCTGGTGATATGGGGGTGCCCGCAGTGTCTTTCAAGCGCGCCGCGGGCGCCTCAGAGCAGGGCCAGGTAGTGGCTGGTGAGCCGTTCGCCCCAGAACAGGGCGATCAGCCCTGCGGCTGCCAGGTAGGGGCCGAAAGGGATGGGGACGTTGCGGCCGTGGCGGGCGAACAGGATGAGCACGATACCTACCGCCGCGCCGACCAAGGAGGAGAGCAGGATGGTCAGAGGCAGTACCTGCCAGCCGAGCCAGGCACCGATCGCGCCGAGCAGCTTGAAGTCGCCATAGCCCATGCCCTCCTTGCCCGTGGCGAGCTTGAACAGCCAGAACACCGACCACAGCACCAGGTAGCCCGCCATGGCGCCCACCACGGCATCGGCAAGCTCGGTGTAGGTGCCGGCGAGGTTGAAGGCCAGGCCGAGCCAGAGCAGGGGCAGTGTGATGTCGTCGGGAAGAAGCTGGGTGTCGAGGTCGATGAAGGTGAGCGCGACCATTGCCCAGACGAAGAGCAGGGCGCCCAGCGCGGCGAGTCCGAATCCGAAGTGCCATGCCGCATAGCCCGACAGCAGCGCCGTACAGGCCTCCACGATGGGGTAGCGCTTGCTGATGCCGGCGCCGCAGTGTCGGCAGCGGCCACGCAGCAGGACGTAGCTGACCACGGGGATGTTCTCGAGTGCGCTGATCTGGTGGCCGCAATGAGGGCAGCGCGAGCGCGGCGTCGCGAGGTTGAAGCGCTCGCCTTCAGTGGCCGCCTCCCCGCGTAATTCCGCCGCCTGGGCATGCCAGTCGCGCTCCATCATCTTTGGCAGGCGGTGGATGACGACGTTGAGGAAGCTGCCCACGAACAGGCCCAGCAGTGCAGCGAGGCCTGCGAATACGAGCGGGTCTTGCAGCAGGGCCTCCATCTAGCCGACCACCGCGCCGATCTTGAAGATGGGCAGGTACATCGCGACCACCAGGCCGCCGATCACCGTGCCCAGGAATACCATGATCAACGGTTCGAGCAGTTGCGACAGGCCGGCGACGGCGTCGTCCACCTCCTGTTCGAAAAAGTCGGCGACCTTGCTCAGCATCGAATCGAGCTGGCCTGACTCTTCGCCGATCGACACCATCTGGACCACCATCGTTGGGAAGACCTCGGCGTTCTGCATGGCAATGGTCAGGCTGGTGCCGCTGCTGACCTCGGACTGGATCTCGCGCGTCGCAACCAGATACACATGGTTGCCCGAGGCGCCGCCTACCGAATCGAGCGCCTCGACAAGCGGCACCCCCGCGGCGAACATGGTCGACAGCGTGCGCGTCCAGCGTGCGACCGTTGCCTTGCGGATGATGGGGCCGATCACCGGGAAGCGCAAAATGGCCTTGTCCAATGCGATCTGCATGGCCGTCGAGCGCTTGTAGCTCCAGGCGATCGCCGCAATGGCTGCGAACAGGCCGCCAAAGATGAGATACCAGTAGGCAACGAAGGCATCCGAGATCGCGATCACCATCTCCGTTGGCGCCGGCAGGTCCGCACCGAAACCGGCGAACACGTTCTTGAACTCGGGAATGACGAACAGCATCATGATCGAGATCACCAGGCCGGCAACCACGACCACCGCAGCGGGGTAGAACAGCGCCGACTTGATCTTGCTCTTGATGGCGAGAATCTTTTCCTTGTAGGTCGCGATGCGGTCGAGCAGGGAGTCGAGGATGCCCGCCTGTTCGCCAGCGGCGACGAGATTGCAGAACAGCTTGTCGAAATGCTGAGGGTGCTTGGCAAAAGCCTGCGACAGGTTGGAGCCGGTCTCGACGTCGTTGCGGATATCGTTGAGCAGGCGCGAAAGCGCCGGGTTGGCCGAACCCTTCATGCCGATATCGAAGGCCTGCAGCAGCGGTACGCCGGACTTCATCATGGTGGCGAGCTGGCGGGTGAAGAGCGCGATGTCCTTGTCGCTGATGCGGCCACCACGAGACATCTTCTGCTTCTTGACCTTGCTGACCTGGATGCCCTGGCGGCGCAGCATCGCCTGGACCATGGCGTCGCCGTTGGCACGGATCTCGCCGCGAACGACCTTGCCAGTCTTGTCCTTGCCCTCCCAGGTGTATAGGTCTTCCTTGGGACCCTTGGCACGTGGTGCCCGGCTTGCTGTGGCCATGAGATCGGATGTCCTTGTTCTATTCGTTGGTCGTCGCCAGGACTTCTTCGAGCGAGGTTATACCCTGCTTGACCTTGAGAAGCCCGGACTTGCGCAGGTCGCGCACGCCTTCGCGTTCCGCCTGCGCCGCGATGTCCATCGAGTTGCCGCCGGTCATGATGATGTGGGCGATCTCCTCGCTGATCGGCATGACCTGGTAGATGCCCAGGCGCCCCTTGTAGCCACTGCCCTTGCAGCGGTCGCAGCCGACCGGCCCCATGGGTTGCCAGCTGCCGTCCAGTTCCTCGGCGCTGAATCCCGCCTCGATGAGCGCCTCGAAGGGAATGTCCGCGGCCTTCTTGCACGAGCATAGCCGGCGCGCGAGGCGCTGTGCCGTGATGAGGATCACCGACGATGCAATGTTGAACGGCGCCACGCCCATGTTCTTGAGTCGCTCGAGCGTGGTGGGGGCGTCGTTCGTGTGCAGGGTCGACATCACCAGGTGGCCGGTCTGCGCCGCCTTGATCGAGATCTCCGCGGTCTCGAGGTCGCGAATTTCACCGACCATGATGATATCGGGATCCTGGCGCAGGAAGGCCCTGAGTGCGACCGAGAAGGTGAGCCCCGCCTTCTCGTTGACGTTGACCTGGTTGATGCCGGGCAGGTTGATTTCGGCCGGGTCCTCTGCCGTGGAGATATTCACGCCCGGCTTGTTGAGCAGGTTGAGGCAGGTGTAGAGCGACACGGTCTTGCCCGAGCCCGTCGGGCCGGTGACGAGGATCATGCCGTAGGGGCGCTCGACCGCTGCGAGCAGCGCCTTGCGCTGGTCGGGCTCGTAGCCGAGCGCATCGATGCCGAGCATCGCCGAGCTCGGGTCGAGGATGCGCATGACGATCTTCTCGCCATGCAGTGTCGGCAGGGTCGATACGCGAAAGTCGATGGCCTTGTTCTTTGACAAAACCAGCTTCATGCGGCCGTCCTGGGGGACGCGTCGCTCGGAGATGTCGAGGCGCGAGATCACCTTGATGCGGGCAGCGATCTTCTCCTTGAGTACCAACGGCGGCTGGGCGATGTCGCGCAGGATGCCATCGGTGCGTACGCGGATGCGATAGAACTTCTCGTAGGGCTCGAAGTGGATGTCGGAGGCCCCCTCGTTGATTGCGTCGATCAGGACCTTCTGGATGAACTTGACGACGGGGGCGTCATCGACCTCTGAGGCCTCGTCCTCGTCGCGCTGCTGCTGCGCAGGCGTGTCCTGCTGCAGCAGGTCCATGTCGAAGGCTTCACCCGTGAGGTCGCGCAGCGTGTCCGCCGCGGATTCGACCAGCCCATCGATGACGCGCTTGAGCTTGTCGGCCTCGGCGATCACGAGGTCGAGCTGCATTCCGGTCTGGAAGCGGATCTCGTCAAGCGCCCGCATGTTCGACGGATCGGCGGTAGCCAGCGTGAGGCGATTCTGGCGTTTGGCCAGAGGTGCGATCTGGTGCTTCTGTATCAGCTTGCGATCGACTGCGTCACGTGCGTATGAGGAGGCGTCGACCGCTGCGATGTCGAGCAGGGGGTAACCGAAGGTCTCGGCCGCAAAACGCGCCATGTCGGCGCACTTCATCAGGCCGCGGCTGGCGACCTCGAGGATGAATGCGTTGCTGCCCTCGTTGGCATGGGAGGAACAGGCCTGCGCATCTGCTTCCTGCAGATGTCCGTGCTGTATCAGTGCCCTGGCGAACCCGCTCAGGGTCGGTTTTGTCGCTGCCGCCATGCCATGCTCTTGTCCGGAGTGCGGCGGATGTTGCACCGCGCACCCGCCCTTGTAAAGGTTTGCGAGGTGTCGAGCGTCATGGTCCGTTCCTTTCTGCCTGTGTCGGAGCGAGGGGGCGGAACAGTCGCGCCGTGCGGATCATGCGGTCCTGGGTCTGCACGACCTCGATCGGCGTGTCGGCAATCTTCATCGATACGCCGGCTTCCGGGATGTCCTGAAGGTACTCGATGATCAGCCCGTTGAGTGTCTTGGGACCGTCAGTGGGCAGCGCCAGGTCGAGGCGGCGGTTGAGCTCGCGCAGGTTCGCCGAGCCGTCCACCAGCACGTTGCCTTCCTCGCTCCAGGCCATGCGGTTGCCGGCATCAGGGATGCTGGTGGTGAATTTGCCGATGAGTTCCTCGATGATGTCCTCCAGGGTGATCAGGCCGAGGATCTCGCCATACTCATCGACAACGAAGGCCAGGCGCTGCTGGTTTTCCTGGAAGAACTGGATCTGCGAATAGAGTGGGGTGTCGGCGGGAACGAAGTAGGGGCGGGTGAGCAACTCGCGGATGCGCTCCACCGAGAAGGTGTCCTGGAGTGTGTCGCTGAGCAACCGGCGCTGGTGGAGTACGCCGATCACATGCTCGCTGTCACCGTCGTACACCGCGAGGCGGGTGTGGAAGCTGGTGGCAATCTGGCGGCGGAGCTGTTCCTCCGGGTCGCTGAGGTCGATCGCCTCGATGGCGCCGCGCGGCGTCATCACGTCCTCGACCGTGATGTTCTCGAGGTCGAACAGGTTAACCAGCATGCTGCGGTGCTTGTGCGGTATGTACTGGCCGGAGTCGATGACCATGGCGCGCAGTTCATCGATTGATAACGCACCGTTGTCGCCTTCCTTGGGCTGCAGGCGGATCGTCCATAGCAGGCCGCGGGAGAACAGGTTGACGAACCACACCACGAAATAGAACGCGCGCAGCAGGCCGGCGAGCGGGTAGGCCACGATGGGTGCGAGGCGATCGGCGTAGGTTGCACCAATGACCTTGGGCGTGATCTCCGCGAAGACGAGGATGGCGAAGGTGACGAGCAGGGTGGCGACGCCGAGCGCCCAGCGCTCGTTGCCGAACAACTCGAGCGTGATCACGCTCACCAGTGTTGCGGCGGCGGTGTTCACCAGGTTGTTGAACAGCAGGATGACGCCTAGCAGGCGGTCCGTTTTCGCCAGCAGGTCAAGCGCCAGTGTGGCGCCGGTGTTGCCCTGGCTGGCCAGGGAGCGCAGCCGGTAGCGGTTGGCTGCCATCATGACCGTCTCGGACATCGAGAAGCAGCCGGAGAGAACGAGCAGCACGACCAGGGCTGCGGCCTGCAACGTCAGGGTGAGATCCGACACGGAGCGGTAAGGGAGTGGAAAGCGTCCGAGTATTGGTGCCGGCTAGGACGCTGTCAACCTGGGGCCGACCTTGATGCTCAGTACGGGCTCTTGAGTACGACCTCGATCACGAAGCGGCTGCCGACGTAGGCCAGCATGAGGGCCACGAAGCCAGCGAGCGTCCACCGCAGCGCGATCCGGCCACGCCAGCCCCACAGCCGGCGGCCGACCAGCAGGCTGCCGAACAGCAGCCAGGAGATGAACGCGAAGATGGTCTTGTGATCCACGCGCAGGGCCTGGCCGAACAGGGACTCGGAGAACAATACGCCGCTCGCCAGCGTCAGCGTCAGCAGCACGAAAGCGATGCTGATGAGCCTGAACAGCAGGGCCTCCATCGTGAGCAGCGGCGGCAAGCCCGACAGCAGACGGCTGAAGCGTGCGTTGTGCAACTGGCGGCCGGCGACCGCCATCAGCATCGCGTGCAAGGCTGCAAGCGTAAACAGGCTGTAGGCCAGCATGGCGACGACGAAGTGTGCGCGGAATGCTGGGGATGCCGCGTTGGTGAGCACGTGCTCGCCGGGGAAGACTAGCGGCACCAGGCTGGCCACCGCGCCCGCCGGCATGACCACGGCGTGGAGCCCGTCGAGTCGCGTGTACAAGGTCTCGACCCAGTAGAAGCAGACGGCCAGCCACACCATCAGCGATAGTGCGACACCGAAACCGAAACGCATCTCGTTGCCCGGGAAGATCCCCACATGCAGGGCGAAGCCGTGTGCGAGCAGCGCGAGCAGCAGCAGGCCGCGTTCTCGACCGCTCATGCATTCGCGACGGGTGCCGGGGGTGGCTTTGCCGAGCATGCACTGGCGCCAGAACAGGACGCCGATGCCGGCATAAAGCGAGGCGGGAAGCAGATGAAGTAGAATTGTGCGCATACGTAGCTGCAGTTTACTCCAAGTCACGCGCCCAAGGCCTGCCCCAGAATGCTCGACAATCTCACTCAACGCCTGTCCAAAGTCGTCAAGACGCTGCGCGGCCAGGCCCGCCTGACCGAAGACAACATCCAGGACGCGATGCGCGAGGTGCGCATGGCCCTGCTCGAGGCCGACGTCGCACTTCCCGTGGTCAAGGATTTCGTCGCCCGCGTCAAGGAAAAGGCCGTCGGCCAGGAGGTCGTCGGTTCGCTGACGCCCGGCCAGGCGCTGGTGGGCGTGGTCCACGACGAACTGAAGGCGCTGATGGGCGGGGCCCACGAGGGCCTGAACCTGTCGACCCAGCCGCCGGCCGTGGTGCTGATGGCCGGCCTGCAGGGCGCAGGCAAGACCACAACCACCGGCAAGCTTGCCAAGCTGTTGCACGAAGAGCACAAGAAGAAGGTGCTGGTGGTGTCGGCGGACGTCTATCGACCGGCGGCCATCGAGCAGCTGAAGACCGTGGCCGCGCAGGCCGGCGTGGGCTTCTTCCCGTCTTCGGCCGAGCAGAAGCCGGTGGATATTGCGCTTGCCGCGCTCGATCACGCGCGCAAGCACCACATGGACGTCCTCCTCGTCGACACCGCGGGCCGGCTGGCGGTCGATGAGGCGATGATGGCCGAGATCAAGGCCTTGCATGCGGCGGTAACGCCGATCGAGACCTTGTTCGTGGTCGACGCCATGCTGGGCCAGGATGCCGTCAATACCGCGCGTGCCTTCAACGAGGCCTTGCCCCTTACCGGCGTCGTGCTCACCAAGCTCGATGGCGATTCGCGCGGCGGTGCAGCCCTGTCGGTGCGCCACGTCACCGGCAAGCCGCTCAAGTTCGCTGGTGTCGGCGAGAAGCTTTCCGGGCTCGAGCCCTTCCACCCCGACCGTATGGCCAGCCGTATCCTCGGCATGGGCGACATTCTCGGGCTGGTCGAGGAAGCCCGGCGCGGGGTCGACGAGGAAAAAGCCCGTGCTTTCGCGCAAAAGCTCAAGACCGGGAAGGGTTTCGACCTCAACGACTTCAAGGAGCAGATCGCCCAGATGCGCAAGATGGGTGGCCTGGCTTCGATGATGGACAAGCTGCCCGCGCAGTTTGCGGCGGCCGCCGACAAGCTTCAGGGCGGGGCAGAGGAAAAGGCGATCAGCCGCATCGAAGGCATCATCAACTCGATGACGCCGCTCGAACGCAGCAAGCCCGAACTGCTCAAGGCCAGCCGCAAGCGTCGTATCGCCGCGGGTGCGGGTGTGACGGTGCAGGAGGTCAACCGCCTGCTCAACCAGTTCGAACAGACGCAGAAGGTGATGAAGCAGTTCTCCAAGGGCGGCATGGGCAAGATGATGCGAGCCATGAAGGGCATGATGCCCGGCGGCTTCCCGGGGCTGCCGCGCTGAGTGGAGGAGCCATGAAGGACATCGTGCTTGCCTTCGGTCGCGCTGGCCGCAGCCTGCTGAGGCGGGACATCTTCTGGCACCTGGTATGGCCGGGCGTGCTGGCGACGGTGCTGTGGTCCGTACTTGCGGTGCTGCTGTGGACGCCGGTTACCGAGGGCGTGTTCGGCTGGGTCAGCGGCTGGGCCTTCGTCGGTAGCTGGCTGTCGGCATCCGAGGCAGCGGCGGCGGTGATGCTGGTGCTGATCAAGTTTGCGGTTGCGCTGCTCCTCGTACCCCTGATTTACGTGACAGCGGCACTGCTGGTGGCCACGATTGCGCTGCCGCTGATGCTCGAGCGCATCGGCCGCAGCGACTATGCGGACATCGAGCTGCGTCGTGGCGGCTCGAACCTTGGCAGCGCCTGGAACTCGATCGTCGCCGGGGTGCTCTTTCTCGTGGCCTTGATCGTCTCCTTGCCGTTCTGGCTGATCCCCGGTGTCGGCCTGCTCGCCTCGGTGGTGCTGACCGGCTGGCTCAACCAGCGTGCGTTTGGCTACGACGCTCTCATGCTGCATGCCGATCGCGACGAGATGCAGCGCCTGCGCACCGACTGGCGGCCGCAGATGCTGCTGGTGGGCGGCGGCAGTGCGCTGCTGGCCTATGTGCCGGTGATCAACTTGGTGGCGCCGGCCTTTGCCGGCCTTGCCTTTGTCCATTACATGCTGGAAACCCTGCGTAAGCATCGGCTGCAGCACGGCGTGACCGTGCTCGATGCCGAGCCAGGTGCTCGGGGATCCGGTTCGCGGGAGCTGTCATGAACTTTGGCGCACTCATCATCGGTGACGAGATCCTGTCGGGGCGCCGCAGCGACAAGCACCTCGCCAAGCTCATCGAACTGCTCGGCGCGCGCGGGCTCAAGCTGTCGTGGGCACGTTACGCGGGAGATGACCTCGATCGCCTTGTCGACACCCTGCGCCAGACCTTCGCCACCGGCGATGTGGTTTTCAGCTTCGGTGGCATCGGCGCCACGCCAGACGACCGCACGCGTGAGGCCGCCGCTGCGGCGCTCGGGCTCGATCTCGCCCTCCATCCCGAGGCAGAGCGCGAGATTCGCGCCCGCTTCGGTGACGAGATCACCGCCGAGCGTCTGCAGATGGGTGTGTACCCCGTGGGAAGCGACATCATCCCCAACAGCTTCAACCGTATTCCCGGGTTCTCGATCCGCCGCCATTACTTCGCTCCGGGCTTTCCGGTGATGGCCTGGCCGATGGTCGAGTGGGTGCTGGACACGCACTATGGCCACCTGCATCACGCCGAGGACTATGTCGAGGCGGCCGTCACCGTCTGGGATGCCTATGAGGGCCAGCTCATCGGCCTGATGCGCAGGATCACCGCGGACTTCCCCGATGCGACGCTGTTCAGCCTGCCGACGATCGCCTCAGAGGGTCAGCGGCGATCGATCGAACTCGGCATGAAGGGCACGGCGGCACGCGTGGCCGAGGCGATGGCCTGCATCAGGGCCGATCTCGATGCGCGTGGCGTGGAGTGGGAAGACAAGGCTTGAGCGGGGCATTGGCGGCGGTCGCGGCGCCTTCGTCGCAGCACCAGGCCTACCACCTGGTCATCGATGGCACACCGGTGGCCCTCGTGCTGCGACGTTCCGCGCGACGTTCGATGGCGCTGCAGGTCGATCACCGTGGTGCGCGTGTTGCCGTACCATTGCAGATGCCCCTGGGCGAGGTCGAGCGCTTCGTGCGCGGCCATGGCCGCTGGTTGCTCGACCGGCTGCGGGCGCATGCCGGTGCACCAGCCCAAGTGCGCATCGAGATCGCAGACGGGGTGCAACTTCCCGTCCTCGGCAAGCCGCTGACCTTGCGGCTCGTGGCGGGGCGGGGCGTGCGCTGGCGTGTGGGCGAGGACGGTGGCGAGGAGCTTTTGCTGCCGGCCGCCTGCAGCAGTGCCCAGAAGGCACTTCTGCGCGCCCTTCAGGCACGGGCGCTGGGCTGGTATCGTGCCCGTGTCGAGGAGTACTGCCTGAGGCTCGGCCGCGCCGTGCCCGCGGTGCGACTGTCCAATGCGCGCACGCGCTGGGGGAGCTGTAGCCAGCGCTCCGGCATCCGCCTGCATTGGCGACTGATACACCTCGTCCCCGAGCTGATCGACTATGTGGTCGCCCACGAGGTGGCTCACCTGGCCGAGATGAACCATTCGCCGCGCTTCTGGGCGGTCGTCGAACGGCTGTATCCGGACTGGCGCGAGGCGCGTGCCGCATTGCGGCGGGCCGCGGCGACCTTGCCCGTCATCGGTCCTGAGGCGCCGGCGGTGGGGGTGCCGCTCATGCAGGAAGACTGAACCCAACCCAACCCAAGCACAAGGACAAAAAACCATGCGAATCCTTCACACCATGCTGCGCGTCGGCGATCTCGATCGCTCCCTTGCCTTCTACACCGAAGTGCTCGGCATGCGCTTGCTGCGCCGACAGGACTACCCGGACGGAAAGTTCACGCTCGCCTTCGTCGGCTATCAGGACGAAATGGACGGCGCGGTGCTCGAGCTGACGCACAACTGGGGCGTAGACCGCTACGAGCTCGGCAACGCCTATGGCCACATCGCGCTCGAGGTCGAAGATGCGCGCAAGGCCTGTGAGGACATTCGTGCGCGCGGCGGCAAGGTGGTTCGCGAGGCAGGGCCGATGAAGCATGGCACGACGGTCATCGCCTTCGTCGAGGATCCGGACGGCTACAAGGTCGAGCTGATCGAGCGCCGCAGCTGAGAGTGAGTGACTCTTGCGGGCCCGCTGGGGGTCAGGCAACCGCCGCGCTTTCGTGCTCGTCCTGGAAGCGCTGGCGGATGAGCTGGACTTCGTCCCATGACTGCAGGAAGACGTCGACGCAATTGGGGTCGAAATGGCTGCCGCGACCCTCGCGCAACAGGCCGATCGCTCGTGCGAGCGGCCATGCGGGCTTGTAGGGGCGTTCCGAGGTGAGTGCGTCGAACACGTCGGCCACCGCGACGATGCGCCCTTCGAGGGGGATGCTGTCGCCTGCAAGGCCTCGCGGGTAGCCGCTGCCGTCGAACTTCTCGTGGTGAGTGAGCGCGATGGTGGCGCCCAGGCGCAAGATGCTGGAGGACGACTCCTTGAGAATGTCGTAGCCGATCTGCGGGTGGCGTTTCATGACTTCGAATTCATCGGTAGTCAGCCGCCCCGGCTTGAGCAGGATCGTGTCGGGGATACCCAATTTGCCGACGTCGTGCATCGGTGCTGCCATCAGCAGGTCCTGGGCAAATGCCTGGCCGTGCCCAAGGCGCTCGGCAATGAGCGCTGAGTAGTGCGACATGCGCTGGATGTGGGCGCCGGTTTCGGGGTCGCGGAACTCGGCGGCGCGTGACAGGCGGGTGATCGTCTCGCGTTCGCGGTCTACGATTTCGGCAGTGGCTTTGCGCACCTCCTCTGCCAGGGTCTCGGCGCGCTGGCGGGTGGCAAGATGCGCCTCGCGCAACTTGAGCATGTTGCGCACACGAGGCTCGAACTCGTGCCCGTCGATCGGCTTGGTGAGAAAGTCGTTGGCGCCGCATTCGAGCGCTTCGTAGCGCACGCTGCGCTCGTGGCTGGCGGTGACCATCAGGATCGGCAGGTCGTCGGCGCGGCGGTTGGCGCGGATGCGGCGGATGAATTCCACGCCGTCCATCGCCGGCATCATGTAGTCGACGATGATCAGGTCGGCCTCGTTCTCGAGGCACCAGGTCAGCGCCTCGATGGGGCGCTCGAAGGTGTGGGCCTGCGTGCCCGGCAGACGGTCGACGAGCTTGCCCATCAACACAAGGTTGAGCGGCGTGTCGTCGACGACGACGACTTTCATCGGAGCGGATTCGCGACTGTCCATGGTGGCAGTATTGGTCTCCACAGCCGTCCTGCCGAGGAATTAGTTCGCACCGCGGGCATTGTCAAGGCGACTGCCCGCGCGTACGCTCAGTCCGGCAGCGCGATCCTGTTGTCAGTGCTGTAGAGATAGTCGTTGAAGACGTGCTCGGCACTGAGCAGGCGGTAGTCTCCATTGTCGTCCAGCGAGGACGTGTCCTTGAGCCTGTAGGTGTAATGGCCACAGGTCCAGCAGTCGAAGTTGCGCATGTGGGTGCACAGACAGGTCTTGTCGAACACCTTGACCTTCTTCGCGTCCGGGTGAGCAGCCACCTCGCGGTTGTAGGCCTCGATGTACTGGCAGTTGCCGCTGGAGTCGAGCAGGTAGCCGTAAGCCTCGCAGTTGGGGCGGATACCGGAGCCGATTGCCGGACTACTCTTGAGCATCCGCATCGGATAGCCGGTGGGCGAGATCTGGTTCACCTCGATCTCGTCTTCCTTGGCCTTGAAGTAGTCCTGCTTGACCTCGTCGGGCAGGCCGCACTCCTTGGTTACGGTGAAGCGGGTCGCGACCTGGACCGCGCTCGCTCCGGCTTCGAGGAAATTCACTGCGTCCGTGCCAGTGAAGATGCCGCCGGCCGGGATCAGCGGGATGTCGAGCTGCTGTTCGCGCAGCCAGTCGGTGATCTCGGCGACGATGGCAGCAAGGTCGTATTGCGCCCAGTCCATGCCAAAACCGAGGTGGCCGCCGGCGAGCGGCCCCTCGACCACTACGTAGTCGGGCATGCGGCCAGTGCGTGCGCTCTTCTTCAGGAACAGCTGCAGCGCGCGCAGCGAGCTGACGATGATGCCGAGCTTGACGTCCTTGAAGCGGGGATGGTCCTCGATCAGCGCAAAGGACCCCAGGTGCAGGCCCGCCGCCAGGGTGATGCCGTCGATGCCGTGGTCCATGGCCGTGCGCAGGCGCACCCGGAGGGTGTCCTTGGGCGCGTTCATGGTCAGCTTCTCCATGCAGTTGATGAACACCATGCCAGGTCCGCGCTTGCGTTCCATGGTGCGCGCGACATGGGTGGCGGTGGCTTCGGCAATCAGGCCAAGATCGAACTGCACCACCGACTTGTCGGCGTTGGCAACGTTGAACTTGTACTGCTGCAGCTTGTTCTTGACGTACTTGGTGTTGTAACGACGATCGGACACGGTCGGGAGCATCGCGTCCGAAATATGACCGACGCCACCTAGCCGGGCTGTTTCGAGCGCGAGGTCGGCGGTGGAAATGTCCACGCCCATGCCGCCCACCATGATCGGTACCAGTTCATCGGCGCCCAGTCGCAGGCGAAAGTCATCTACGCGCTTCATCGAATCGTGTCCGCTTTGTCGGAAGTCCGCCATTATCGCTCTTCCCGGCCTCCGGGCCCAGCGTTGCGTGAGGCTTCCGATGCGCGACGTAGCGGCGGTTTGGCCGCGAGCCCGTGTTTCCCGCGTCCGCCGTGCTGCGGGCGGGGTGTGGCATCCGCTTACAAAAGCGTGAGGCGTTGAGCGGGCTCAGGCATTGAATGCGTGAGCCGAACTGCGTACCATCACGGTCATGGTTGTAATCCCGGCAATCTGGAGGCGTTCTGGACAGGGGTTCGATTCCCCTCACCTCCACCCAAGGGCATTCGGGAGTGCGTTTGGGTGGGGGTGTACTGGTTTCGACAGGGCGGGCAAAGGTGAGCAGGCAACCCGAGAGGCGACGGACGTAATCCGCGCAAATCCATAAACGCCAACGATGAGCGTTTCGCACTGGCCGCTTAAGGTCTATGCCGAGGCTGCTTGAGCCTTGTTACCAAAGAAAAGCCGGTGGGGACTTCGGTCCCCATCGTCACGTCTACGACACGGCTTTTCGCGTCGGCGCCGACCGATGTGTCGACGCCTTCGACATCACGGCCCTTCGTGTCGATTATTCGCGGTTACGACGACAGGTCTGTGCGCTGGCATTGCGAACGGGCGCACTTGCCCTGCGCGCGAACGAGGCAATGGTGCCCCGAAAAGCAAAACGCCAGCCCCGAAGGGCTGGCGTAAGTGCTTGATGCGATTGGTGGGCCCCCTGGGAGTCGAACCCAGCACCAACGGATTATGAGTCCGCTGCTCTAACCAGGCATGAGCTAGAGGCCCGGTGCTACTGGAACCTCTACGCGTCGCTGTCGAGGAAGCTGCGCAGCTTCTCCGAGCGGCTCGGGTGACGCAGCTTGCGCAGCGCCTTGGCTTCGATCTGGCGGATGCGTTCGCGGGTGACGTCGAACTGCTTGCCGACTTCTTCCAGCGTGTGGTCGGTGTTCATCTCGATGCCGAAGCGCATGCGCAGCACCTTGGCTTCGCGCTGGGTCAGCGAGTCGAGCACCTCGCAGGTGGCGTCGCGCAAGCCGGAGTACATCGCTGCTTCGGCCGGGGCAAGGGTAGCCGTGTCCTCGATGAAGTCACCCAGGTGCGAGTCGTCGTCGTCGCCGATCGGCGTCTCCATGGAGATCGGCTCCTTGGAGATCTTCATGATCTTGCGGATCTTCTCCTCGGGCATCTCCATCTTCTCGGCCAGCGTCGCCGGATCCGGTTCCTGCCCGGTTTCCTGCAGGATCTGGCGGCTGATGCGGTTCATCTTGTTGATCGTCTCGATCATGTGCACCGGGATGCGGATGGTGCGTGCCTGGTCGGCGATCGAGCGCGTGATGGCCTGGCGGATCCACCACGTCGCATAAGTCGAGAACTTGTAGCCGCGGCGGTATTCGAACTTGTCCACCGCCTTCATCAGGCCGATGTTGCCTTCCTGGATCAGGTCGAGGAACTGCAGGCCGCGGTTGGTGTACTTCTTGGCGATCGAGATCACCAGGCGCAGGTTGGCCTCGGTCATCTCGCGCTTGGCGCGGCGCATCTTGGCTTCGCCGGTGGACATCTGGCGGTTGATGTCCTTCAACTCCTTGAGCGGAATGCCGATCCGGTCCTGCAGGTCGATGAGCTTCTGCTGCTCCTCGAGCACCGCCGGGTGGATTCGCATGAGGCCTTCGGCGTAGTTCTTGCCGGAGGCAATCTCGTCCTTGAGCCAGTCGAGGTTCACTTCCTGGCCGGGGAAGACCTTGATGAAGTGCTGGCGCGGCATGCCGGCGCGGTCGACGCACAATTGCAGGATCTGGCGTTCGTGGCTGCGCACCTGCTCGACCATGTGGCGGACCGAATCGCACAGCTTTTCGATGGCCTTGGCGGTGAAGCGGATGTTGAGCAGTTCGTCCGAGATCTGCTGCTTGAGCTCGAGGTAGGCCTTGTCCTGCGAGTCCTTCTTGTCGAGGACCGTCATCTTGCGGGCATACAGTTCGCGGATGACGTCGAAGCGGGCGAGCGCATCGTTCTTGAGCTGGAGCAGCGAGGCGGCGTTGGCGCGCTCGGCGCTGTCGGCATCGTCTTCCTCGTCCTCGCTGTCGTCGGCGCCATCCTCGTCTTCGCTGTCTTCGTCCTCCTCCTCGGCGCTGGCTGCGGCGTCGTCGTCCGCGCCTTCTTCGCTGCTGGCGTTGGGGTCGATCAGACCGTCGACGAGTTCATCGATCTTGGCTTCATCGCGCGCGATGCGGTCGACGATCTCGAGCATCTCGGCGATCGTGGTGGGGCAGGCGGAGATGGCCTGCACCATGTGCTTGAGGCCGTCCTCGATGCGCTTGGCGATCTCGATTTCGCCCTCGCGGGTGAGCAGCTCGACCGTGCCCATCTCGCGCATGTACATGCGCACCGGGTCGGTGGTGCGGCCGAACTCGGAGTCGACCGACGACAGTGCCTGCTCGGCCTCCTCTTCGGCGACGTCCTCGTCGACGTTGGTCGCGACGCTGTCCGACATGAGCAGGTCTTCCGCGGCCGGAGCCTCGTCGTAGACCTGGATGCCCATGTTGTTGAACGTGGCGATGATGCCTTCGATCTGCTCGGCGTCGGCGACGTCGTCGGGCAGGTGGTCGCTGATCTCGGCGTAGGTGAGGTAGCCACGTTCCTTGCCGAGCGTGATCAGGGTCTTCAGGCGCGTGCGCCGCACCTCCGCATCCAACGGGGTGGCTGCGGGGCTTTCGACGACCGGTGATGCCTTGTCCTTCGCCTTCGAGGGGCGGCCCTTCGTGGCGCCGTCCTTGCGCGGATCCTTGGCTTTTTCGCGTGCCATAGCACTCCTCAGGTGAGGGTGTAAGAAAATGAGAAACCCGAAATTGTACTATAAATCTGAGACTTTGCCGCTGCTGGCGAGGTTCCGTTTCTCGATCAGCAGTTCGCCGAGCCGGTGGCGTCCGGCGGCGTCCAGGCCGGATTCACGATCTCTTTGTAGCAGGGCGGCGATCTCATTGCCGACGCTGTCGGCGTGCAGCTTGCGCAATGCGTCCTCGAAAAGCGTCTCGACCACGGCTTCGTCAAATTCGGATTCGACGAGTTCCGCCGCGACGCGGGAGAGGGTTTCGGCGTGCGGAGTGTCGCGGAAGCGCTCTATCAGGGCGCCCAGGCCGCCCGCGGGGATGGGTTCGCCCAGGCTCAGCATGTCGATGATGGCGATCAGTGCAAGGCCTTCGGGGCTGCTGTCGGGTACCAGGCTCACGGGCAGGCGAGCGGCCCAGGTCGGGTGCTGCAGGACCAGGCGCAGCAGCGTTCCCGTCGTCGACGGCGGCTTGCGGCGGCCGTGCGGTCGCGAACGCTGGGTGGGCTGCGGGCTGCGGCGCGGGCGCGGCGGTGCAGCGCTCGGCTCGTCAGGCGAGGTGGTGGTCGATGCCTTGGGGGGTGCGTCGGGTGTGGCGCGTCGGCGCGGCGTGCGCGCCGCCAGTTCGCTCAGCGCCAGTTCGACCTCGGCTTGGGTCAGTCCGCTTGTTTCCGCCACCGACTTCACGACCTGCAGGCGTAGCAGCGGGGCTCCGATCCGGTTCACCAGCGGGGCGGACTCGTGCACGAAGGCGGCCCGCCCCTCGGCGGTGTCGAGTGGGTGGCGGCCGGCAAGCTCCTGGATCAGGAAACTTGCCAGTGGCGTGGCCGCGGTCGCAGCGGTGCGGAAGCTGTCTGCGCCATGGGCGCGCACGAAGGAGTCCGGGTCGTGCTCGGCTGGCAGGAACAGGAAGGCAAGGGTGGCGTCGTCGCGCAGTGATTCGAGCGCGTTCTCCAATGCACGCCAGGCTGCACGACGGCCTGCGGCGTCGCCATCGAAGCAGAATACGACCCGGTCGGTCTGGCGGAGCAGGGTGTGGATGTGCTGCGGCGTGGTTGCCGTACCAAGCGTGGCGACCGCGTTCTCGATGCCGTACTGGGCCAGGGCGACGACGTCCATGTAGCCCTCGACCACCACGGCGAAGCCAGTGTCGCGGATGGCCTTTTGTGCGAGGAAGAAGCCGTAGAGTTCGCGGCCCTTCTCGAACAGCGGCGTTTCCGGCGAGTTCAGGTACTTGGGCTCGCCCTTGTCGAGCACGCGCCCGCCAAATGCGATGATGCGCCCACGGCGGTCGTGGATCGGGAAGATGATGCGACCGCGAAAGCGGTCATATCGCCGTCCCTGGTCGTTGTCGATGACGAGTCCGGCATCGGCAAGGGTCTTGGCGTCGTAGTCGGGGAAGATCTTCTGCAGTGCCTGCCATTCGTCGGGTGCGTAGCCCAGCCCGAAGCGTGCGGCAACCTCGCCCGACAGGCCTCGGCGCTTCAGGTAGTCGACCGCGTTGCGCGCAGGCTTGAGCTGGTCGCGGTAGAAACGTGCGGCCAGTGCTACGGCTTCGTACAGGCGCTCGCTGGCGTCGTCATGGGTGTTAGCGTTGCGGCCGTCGTCGGGTACCTGCAGACCAACCTGGCTGGCGAGCTCCTTGACTGCATCGACGAAGCCGAGCCCGCTGTATTCCATCAGGAAGCCGATGGCGCTGCCGTGCACGCCGCAGCCGAAACAGTGATAGAACTGCTTGGAGGGGCTGACCGAGAACGAGGCGGACTTTTCGCCGTGAAAAGGGCAGCAGGCGAAGTAGTTCGCGCCGCTCTTCTTGAGCGGCAGGTAGCGCTCGATGACGTCGACGATGTCGATGCGAGACAGCAGTTCCTGGACGAAGGACTGGGGGATCATCGAGCGTAGGCGTCTGTCCGTGCAGGCCTGGCCGTGTGGCCGTGTCGCGACGGACGTCAAAAAGCACTACGCCGGGCGAGGATCGGACGATCTTCGGCCGGCGTGCATGCAACCCGCAGGGCGGGTGCGAGACGAATCAGTACAGCTTCGGCGGCAGCGTCTGGCTGCGCAGGCGCTTGTGATTGCGCTTCACTGCGGCGGCCAGCTTGCGCTTGCGCTCGGCGGTGGGCTTCTCGTAGAACTCGCGCGAGCGCAGTTCGGTCAGCACACCGGTCTTCTCGATGGTGCGCTTGAAGCGGCGGATCGCAACTTCAAACGGCTCGTTTTCCTTGACGCGGATACCGGGCATTGCGGACTTCCTTGGGTGTCTGGTGGGCAGAAAGACCGCGAATATAACTGACTCGGGACGTTGTCGCAAGGGGCATTTTTCGATCGGCTGTCGACTGCGGTTAGAATGCCGGCCTGGAACCCTGAGGTGCAAGACATGAAAGTGCTCGGTATCGAGACCTCCTGCGACGAGACCGGTGTGGCGATCTACGACACCGAGGCGGGCCTGCTGTCGCATTGCCTGCACTCGCAGATCGACCTTCACGCGGCCTATGGTGGCGTCGTGCCCGAGCTCGCCTCGCGCGATCACATCCGGCGCTTGCCCTTGCTGATGAAGGAGGCCGTGAGGCAGGCCGGGCTGGGGCTCGGTGATATCGACGCCGTGGCTTATACCGCAGGGCCCGGATTGGCCGGGGCGCTGCTGGTCGGTGCCAGCGTGGCGGAGTCGTTTGCGCTTGCGCGCGGGATTCCCGCCTTGCCTGTGCATCACCTCGAAGGGCATCTGTTGTCGCCGCTGTTGTCGGCCGATCCGCCGGCCTTTCCATTCGTCGCTCTGCTGGTGTCGGGCGGGCATACCCAGCTCATGCGCGTGCGCGGGGTGGGTGACTACGCCTTGCTGGGGGAGTCGGTCGATGACGCCGCGGGCGAGGCCTTCGACAAGACTGCAAAATTGCTTGGTCTGGGCTATCCGGGCGGGCCGCAGCTTGCCGCGCTCGCAGCGCAGGGGCAGTCAGGGCGTTTTCGTTTGCCGCGTCCGATGCTGCATTCGGGCGATCTGGATTTCAGCTTCAGCGGATTGAAGACGGCCGTGCTCAATGTCGTCCAGGGGGCTGACTGGCAGCCGGCTTACATGGCGGATCTGGCTGCCGACTTCCAGTTGGCTGTGGTGGAGGTCCTGTGCGCGAAGTCGATCGCAGCGCTCAAGAAGGTCGGACTCAAGACGCTGGTCGTGGCTGGTGGGGTCGGTGCCAACCGTTGCCTGCGTGAGACGCTCGACGCCGCGCTCGCCCGGCGCGGCGGGCGGGTTCATTACCCCGAGCCGGCGCTATGTACCGACAATGGCGCGATGATTGCGTTTGCCGGTGCGATGCGCCTGGCTGCGGGTGAGCGTGGGGCGGTTGCCCGCGCGGTGAAGATTCGTCCGCGCTGGCCGTTGGTCGAACTGGCGCCGCCGAATATGTCTGCCGCCTGAGTAGGGGCTTGCGGTTGCGGCAATGGTGTTCAGTTTGCGTTGCCCGCGTCCTTTTTTTTGCCGCCGATGCGGCCTTCGGTACCCGCGCGCAGGCGGGCGATGTTTTCCTTGTGACGCCAGATGAGCATCGCCGACATTGCCGCCAGTACCCCCGTCGCCATGCCTGGTCCGACGAAATGCAGGCTGGCCAGCGGCGCCGCGATTGCGGCCGCGAGTGCCGCGGCCGAGGAGTAGCGCGTCGTGTAGGCGATCATCAGCCAGATGATGGCACTGAAGATGGCAATCCGGGCGTCAACGCCGGCCAGTACGCCGAGCGCAGTGGCGACGCCTTTGCCGCCATTGAAGCGCAGGAAGATCGTGAACACATGGCCGAGAAAGGCCGCGAGCCCGGCAAGGGCAGCTTCGCCCGGCTCAAAGCCAAGCCGCATCGCCAGCCATACCGCAAACCAGCCTTTAAGGCTGTCTCCGAGCAGCGTCAGTGCGGCCGCAGCCTTGTTGCCGCTGCGTAGCACGTTGGTGGCTCCTGGATTGCCCGAGCCATACTGGCGAGGATCCTGCAGGCCGAATAGCTTGCTGGTGACGATGGCAAACGGGATCGAACCGAGCAGGTAGGCTGCGACGATCAGCAACAGGAGCGACATCATGATTCCTCGGATGGGCGACGACAGGGCGCCCGCTTTGGTGGGGGCGGATGAGCGCCGCGTGGGCGCTTCGGGGCGGCAAATGCGATGCGGTCCGGCCGTCTGGCATGGGGGCAGGCTAGAATTGCAGGGATTCTAAACGGGAAGCAGCATGGATTTCATCTTCATCGAAGAGTTGCGCGTCAAGGCCTGGGTCGGGATCTACGAGCGCGAGAAGACAGGGCCTCAGGTTGTCGAGCTCAATCTTACTTTCGGCGTTCCGGAGGCCGCGACAGCGCATGATGACATTGCCGACACGATTGATTATGCGGTTGTCACTGCCCGTATCCGGCAGGAGCTCGCGGAGCGTCATTTCAATCTTATTGAGAGCCTCGGTGAGTTCATCGTGAATCTGCTGTTCGACGAGTTTCGCGCTCCTTGGGTCAAGCTCAAACTGGCCAAGATCGGGGTGATGAAGGACGTGAGGCGCGTCGGGGTGTTCATTCAGCGCAGCCGCGATGGCGTCGTCGTGCCGCCGACCGCCTGAATCCTCAGCAATGCCCTGATTCGCCGCTGTGCGGCAATGGCGTCATTGCATGGCGGCTATTGAAGGGCGCTGTTGATGGCGCCCGGATATGAGCGCTGAGTGAACGCAGTGCATGGCCTGCGTGAAAATGCCGTAATGGCCTGGATGTGTTGACCAGGCGATCACGGCATTCTTCAGATTGACGCTTGCGGCCTGTGCCGCTTGAGCTGGAGAAGCGTCAGGCGGCGAGTTCTTCAAGCGGCTTGCCTTGGGCGATCCAGTCAAGGGCCCATTGCGGCTTGCGCCCGCGCCCGCTCCACCCTTGTTCCGGGTTGGCAGGATTGCGGTACTTGACCACGGGAGCTGGCTTGGCCTTCTTAGCCGTGCCGCGTGCCGCGCGCTTGGCTGCCGGTTTGGTTTCGGCGGCGGGGGCAGGAGCAGCTTCGAGCAGATCACCCAGCGTCAGGCCTTCGTCTGCTGCCATTTTCTGCATGCGCTTGAGCAAGGTGCGGCGCGTCGTATCGCTGCGGCGACGGATTTCGGCCTCGATCTTTGCTTGGAGTTTGCGCAGCTCGGGCAGGGTGTAGGTGGATAGGTCCATGAGGTCTCCGGGTATGTTCAATGGCGAATCGAGGCCCTTGAATTGAGCGCTGAGAAATACTGGCACTCAGTTCTGGCTGTGCTTCATTGAGTGATTCACGTGCAATTCGAATTGTGCCATTTACCGAAGCGAATTGAAATTGCCAACATGGGATTGCTTGAGGGATTTCACAACGTGGTCGACTGGGTCAATCCGCTCAGTTTGCAACCTGCACCAGCACCGGCTTGAGCACGCGCAACAGGTCGTGCGGATGAATGCCAACGAGGAAGCCGCGGCGTCCGCCATTGATATAGACGAGCGGTAGATCGAGAATGGTGCGTTCCATGTAAATGGGCATTGTCTTGCGAGTACCGAACGGCGACGTGCCGCCGACGAGAAAACCCGTGTGTCGGTTGGCGGTTTCGGGTTTGCAGGTTTCGACATGCTTGCATGGAATCTGGCGCGCGAGTTCCTTGGTGGATACCTTGCGATCGCCATGCATCAGTACGATCAGCGGTTGGGCGTTTTCATCCTCCATGACGAGGGTTTTCACCACGGCATGTTCGCTCACATTGAGTTCACGCGAGGATACGGCGGTCCCGCCGTGCTCTTCGTATTCGTAAAGGTGGCTCGAGAATGCGATGCCGTGCTGGCGCAGGAACCGGGTTGCCGGCGTCTCGGGTGCGCGGGTGTCTGGTTTATGCATGGTCGGACTCGTCTGCTCGGGATCGGGTTGCAAATATTTGCGCTGTTACCCTGATTGTATTCCGCCGCGCCTTGCTCAGGCACGTGGGTGATGTTTTGAATGCAATTGCTTCAGGCGCTCCCGTGCGACGTGTGTGTAGATCTGCGTCGTCGAAATGTCGGCGTGCCCGAGCAATAGCTGCACCACACGCAGGTCGGCGCCGTGGTTGAGCAGGTGCGTTGCGAAGGCATGGCGTAGGGTATGCGGTGAGATTCGCTCGCTGGGAATGCCTGCATGCACGGCGTACTGCTTGATGATTCGCCAGAACATCTGGCGCGTCATTCCGCTACCGAGGCGTGTCACGAAGACCTCGTCGCAACTGCGTCCGGCAAGAAGTGCTGGCCGTGCTTCGAGCAGGTAGCGCCGGAGCCAGTCTGCGGCAAGCTCGCCCATCGGCACCAGGCGTTCCTTGCTGCCCTTGCCCATGATGCGCAGCACGCCGTCATTGAGGCCGACTGCGAAGACCTTGAGTCCAACCAGTTCCGACACGCGCAGGCCCGCAGCGTAGAGCACCTCGAGCATGCAGCGGTCGCGCACACCCTGCGGATTGCCGTCGTCGGGCGCCGCAAGCAGGGCTTCAACCTGGGCTTCGCTCAAGGTCCGTGGAAAGCGTTCGGCGGCCAGTGGCGAGTCGAGCAGCAGGGTGGGATCCTCGGCGATCTCCCGGTTGATGAGCAGCATCCGGTAATAGCGCCGGCAGGATGCCAGCAGCCTGCGTTGGCTGGCAGGGCGGGCGCCACGGCTGAACTCGCCGATGTAGGCGGTGAGTTCGGGCGGGCCGGCTGCGGGAAGGCGCTGGCCACGGACTTCGAGCCAGGCGGCGAAGCGAGCGAGGTCGCTGCGATAACCGGCAAGCGTGTTGGCGGCAAGGCCGTGTTCGAGCCACAGCGCGTCGACGAAGCGGTCGAGTTCGCGTCGGTGCTCGGGCAGCAGGCCGGCTTCCACCGCCGGTGTGCGCCCGCTCACCGGGCGCCTTCGAATGCGAGCAGCCAGCGTTTGACGTCGAGCAGCCAGCCGCCGCGGGCGTTTGCGAATCCACCCAGCCCGGTGGCCGAGGTCACACGGTGACAGGGCACGACGAGTGGGAAGGGGTTGGCGCCGCAGGCTTGGCCGACGGCCCGCGGGGCGCTGCCGAGGCGGGCGGCAAGCTCACCATAGCTGCGGGTCTGGCCGCGTGGGATCGCGCTGATCTCTGCCCATACGCGGCGGCGAAAGGGCGTCCCATGGTCGGCCAGGGGGACCGGGAAGGGGAGCTCGGGGTCGTCGATCCAGGCCCGTAGCGCGTGTGCTGCGGCGCCCGCGATCGCTGTTCGTGGCGTCACGAGGGCGGTGCCGGGCGGCAGGAACACCAGTTCGCGCACGGCGCCGTCATCACAGCGGATGCCGAAGGGGCCGAAGGGCAGGGCGATGACGGCATCCAGGTCGGCGGCAAGGTCCTGCGCCCCCGCCTCGAACGTGTGCTTCACCATTGTCCCTGCGTGTCCGGCCACGGCGCAGCTGCTCAGCGCCGGATCTCGCCGTTGCCGAATACGATCCACTTCTGGCTTGTCAGGCCCTCGAGACCTACCGGGCCGCGGGCGTGGATCTTGTCGGTGGAGATGCCGATCTCCGCACCCAGCCCGTACTCGAAGCCATCGGCGAAGCGCGTGGAGGCATTGACCATCACGGACGACGAGTCCACCTCGCGCAGGAAGCGCATTGCGTGGCTGTAGTTCTCGGTGACGATGGCCTCGGTATGGCCGGAGCTGTAGGTATTGATGTGGGCGATCGCCGCCTCCAGTCCGTCGACCACCTTCACCGCGATGATCGGGGCGAGGTATTCCTCGCGCCAGTCGGCTTCGGTGGCGGCGACGAGCTTGCCGGCATCGACGCCCGCTTCCGTCAGCAGGGCGAGCGACTCGGCGCAGCAGCGCATCTCGACGCCCTTGGCTGCGAGCATGCGGCCGATTTCCGGCAGGTAGATGTCGGCGACGTCGCGCGCGACGAGCAGGGACTCGGCGGTATTGCAGGTGCCGTAGCGCTGGGTCTTGGCGTTTTCCACGATCGGCACGACCTTCGCGGGGTCGGCCTCGTCGTCGATATAGACGTGGCAGTTGCCGTCGAGGTGCTTGATCACCGGCACGCGGGCGTCCCTGGCAATGCGCTCGATCAGGCCTTTGCCGCCGCGCGGAACGATCACGTCGACGAACTCGGGCATCGCGATGAGCGCGCCCACAGCCTCACGGTCGGTGGTTTCCACCACCTGTACCGCGTGCTCGGGCAGGCCGGCCTGGATGAGGCCCGCACGCACGCAGGCTGCGATGGCGCGGTTGGCGTTGATAGCTTCCTTGCCGCCACGCAGGATCGCCGCGTTGCCCGACTTCAGGCACAGCGCAGCAGCGTCCGCGGTGACGTTGGGGCGGGCCTCGTAGATGATGCCGATGACGCCCAGGGGGACCCGCATCTTGCCGAGTTGGATGCCCGAGGGGCGACGCTTGATGTCGGTCATCTCGCCCACCGGGTCGGCCAGGGCGGCGACCTGCTCGAGGCCGACTGCCATGGCTTCGACGCCCTTGTCGTTCAGGGTCAGGCGATCGATCAGTGCCGGCTCCAGACCAGCGACGCGTGCCTCGGCGAGGTCTTGTGCGTTGGCGGCCAGGAGTTCGGCGCGACGGGCGCGGATCTCGGTGGCCATCGCCAGCAGGGCGGCGTTCTTGGCTTCAGTGGAGGCGGCGGCGAGCACGCGCGAAGCGGCGCGGGCCTGGCGGCCCAGAGTCTGCATGTAGTGCTGGATATCCATTTGGGGCTCTTCGTCGGCGATGGTTGCGGCAATGTCGGTTGCCGCAGGGCAAGCGCGCATTAAAGCACCGAATGGCGCGCGCATGAACCCCGGCGGGACTCAGTGTCGACCCGCGAGGCGCAGTGCAAGCTGGAGGAATTCGTCCCACACGTCGCCGCTGGCGAGGCCCTTGATCATGCGGTCGATACGAGCGGCATGCATCAGCGCAGCGCGCAGCCCACCCTGGCTGAGGCGACCCAGCGCCCGGCCCAGGGCCTGCTGGCGGCGTGGTTCGAAGATGCGCTCGGCCTTGAATACGGCGGGCAGCGCCTGGCCGGTGTCGCGTGCGGCGCACAGGCTGGCGAGGGTGCGCGTCTCGTTGGCGAGTGCCCACAGCACCAGCGGCGCTGCGGCGCCTTCGCCCTTGAGCCCTTCGAGCAGCCGGGCGCAGCGTGCCGGATCACCCTCGACCACTGCCAGACGCAGCTTGTCGATGTCGTAGCGGGCGACGTTCAGCACCGCGTCCTGCACTTGCTCCAGGCTCAAGCTGCCTGCACCGTGCAGCAGACCGAGCTTGAGGATCTCCTGATGGGCCGCGAGCAGGTTGCCTTCGACATGCTCTGCAATGAAGGCCAGCGCCTCGGGGGTTGCCGACTGCTGCTGCGCAGCGAGCCGGCGGCCGACCCATTCGGGCAGGCGTTCGCGCTCGGGGGCGTTGAGCTCCAGCGTGGCTGCCGATTCGGAGAGGGCCTTGAACCAGGCCGTCTTGCGTGTCGCCCAGTCGACTTCGGGCAGGGTGATCAGGGTAAGGGTTTGTGCGGGCAGATCGGCCACGTAGCGCTGCAGGGCGTCGCCACCCTCGCGCCCCGGCTTGCCGGTAGGAATGCGCAGGTCGATCAGCTTGGCGCCCCCGAACAGCGACATGTTGCCGGCGGCAAGGGTCAGCGCATCCCACTTGAAGCCCTGGCCGACAACGAGTGTTTCGCGCTCGTCGTAGCCTTGCGTGCGCGCCGCGGCGCGGATCGCATCGGCGGCTTCGATGACCAGAAGGGGCTCGTTGCCGTGCAGCAGCCAGAGCGGCGCGAGCGGCTTGGCGAGACTGGCGGCGAGCTGGTCGGGCCGGATGTTCACGCGCGACGCGCCTCGTTCGGGCGCTTCAGCCTGCCGGGTTGGCGGCAGCCAGGCGGCGCATGAGCTGCTGCAGGAGGTCGGCCTGCATGTCCCGATAAAGCAGCGCCTCCTCCTGCTCCTTGCCCAGGGCCTGCGAGTCGTCGAACGTGTATTCGCGGCGCGCCGACAGGGTTGTCGGCGGTACCAGGCTGCGGCCTTCGCGGTCGATCATCTGGAAGCGCAGGCTTTGCGTGAGCTGGTATTCACGGACCTTGCCGGCCCCGGTCAGGCTGAGGATCTCGCGGCCGCGGTTGTTTGCAAGGATCTGCAGCCGCGCCGACGCCTGTTCGGCGTCGTCTACGACGGTGGTGGTGCCGGTCGTGGCGATGAGGCGACGCAACTGAGCGCCAAGCTCGGTTTGCGCCGGCGCATTGACATGCAGCGTCGACACGCCGAGCGCTTGAGGTCCACGCAAGCGGAATCCGCAGCCGGATGCTGCAAGTGCGACGATGCCGCAGGCGCCCAGCAGCAGACTGCGGCGCTTGTGCGCGCAGTGCTGGGCGTTCGCCTGAGGGGCAGTGGCTGCTGCTGGGCGGCGGATCTGCATGGGCGTGTTCCGTCAGGCGACGATGTTGACCAGGCGGCCGGGCACGACGACGACCTTCTTCGCCGGCCTGCCTTCCATGAACTTCTGTGCAGCTTCCGAGGCCAGCGCTTGCGCCTCGATGTCGGCCTTGGCAGCGTCTGCGGCAACCTTGATGCTGCCGCGCAGCTTGCCATTGACCTGAACCATGAGCTCGATCTCGTCCTGCTTGAGTGCCTCGGCGCTGACCTCCGGCCAGTTCGCGACGAGGATGTCGCTGCCGAAGCCGCAGTCCTGCCACAGTGCATGGCAGATGTGCGGCGTGATCGGCGACAGCAGACGCAGCAGGATGGAGAAGCCTTCCTCAGCGACCTCGGCATGCGCGGCCGGCTCGCCGGCGGCCAGATCCTTGTGCGCCTTCTCGAGCGCGTTGAGGATCTTCATCGCGGCGGACACCACGGTGTTGAACTGGTGCTTGCCGAAGTCGTAACTCGCCTGCTTGAGATGGATGTGGATCTCGCGACGTACATCAGCGGCTGTAGCGGGGAGCGCGTTGGCCGCGAGCTTGCGCTCGGCCGGCAGCGCGGCGCGCGTCTCGCTGGCAAAGGCGTGGCCGTAGTTCCATACCCGGCGCAGGAAGCGCGAGGCGCCCTCGACGCCGGAGTCGGACCATTCGAGCTGCTGGTCGGGCGGAGCAGCGAAGATGATGAACAGGCGCGCGGTGTCGGCGCCGTACTGGTCCACCAGCGATTGCGGGTCGACGCCGTTGTTCTTCGACTTCGACATCTTCTCGGTGCCGCCGATGACCACCGGCAGACCGTCGGAGTCGAGCTTGGCGGCGACGATGCGGCCGCGCTCGTCACGCTCGACCACTACGTCGGCCGGGTTGATCCACTGCTTCTTGCCGCCGTCGAGCTCGCGGTAATAGGTCTCCGCCACCACCATGCCCTGGGTGAGCAGGGCGCTGAAGGGCTCGGAGACATTGACCAGACCGCAGTCGCGCATCGCGCGGGTGAAGAAGCGCGAGTAAAGCAGGTGCAGGATGGCGTGCTCGATGCCGCCGATGTACTGGTCGACCGGCGCCCAGTAGTTGACGCGCTCGTCCACCATCGCGGTCGTGCTGTCGGCGCAGGCGTAGCGCAGGAAGTACCAGGACGACTCGACGAAGGTGTCCATGGTGTCGGTTTCGCGCTTGGCCGGCTTGCCGCACTTGGGGCAGGCGCATTCGTAGAATTCGGGCATCTTGGCCAGCGGAGAGCCGCGACCGGTGATCTCGACGTTCTCGGGCAGCACCACCGGCAGTTGCTCGTCCGGCACCGGCACGTCGCCGCAGTCGGCGCAGTGGATCATCGGGATCGGGCAGCCCCAGTAGCGCTGGCGCGAGATGCCCCAGTCGCGCAGGCGGTACTGTACGCGCTTGGCGCCCAGGCCCTTGGCGGCGAGGTCGGCGGCGATCGCATCGACCGCGGCCTGGAAGTCCAGGCCGTCGTATTTGCCCGAATTCACCAGGCGGCCGTACTCGGCGTAGGCGTCCTGCCACGGGGCGACCGTGTCGGTGTAGGCGTCCGAGCCCACTACCATGCGGATCGGCAGGGCGTACTTGGTGGCGAACGCAAAGTCGCGCTCGTCGTGCGCCGGCACTGCCATCACCGCACCTTCGCCGTAGCCCATCAGCACGTAGTTGGCGACCCAGACTTCGAGCGGCTCGTCGGTGAGCGGGTGGCGCACCTTCAGGCCGGTGGCCATGCCTTTCTTCTCCATCGTGGCGATGTCGGCTTCGGCGACGCCGCCGCGCTTGCATTCCTCGATGAACTCGGCGAGTGCCGGGTTGCTGGTGGCGGCTTGAGTGGCGAGCGGGTGCTCGGCTGCCACGGCGACATAGGTCGCGCCCATCAGTGTATCGGCACGGGTGGTGAACACCTTCAGTGTGCCTTCGTGGCCGATGCTGGAGACATCAAAGGGGAAGCTGATCTCCACGCCTTCAGAGCGGCCGATCCAGTTCTTCTGCATCAGCTTGACCTGTTCGGGCCAGTTCGGCAGGTCGTCGAGCGCGGACAGCAGTTCGTCGGCGTAGGCGGTGATCTTCATGTAGTACATGGGGATCTCGCGCTTCTCGACCAGCGCGCCCGAGCGCCAGCCGCGGCCGTCGATGACCTGTTCGTTGGCGAGTACGGTTTCGTCGACCGGGTCCCAGTTCACCGTGCCGAGGCGCTTGTAGATCAGGCCCTTCTCGAACAGGCGGGTGAACAGCCACTGCTCCCAGTGGTAATACTCGGGGGTGCAGGTGGCGAGCTCGCGCGACCAGTCGATGGCGAAGCCGAGGCGCTTGAGTTGCGCCTTCATGTACTCGATGTTGGCGTAGGTCCACTTTGCCGGCGGCACGTTGTTCTGGATCGCGGCGTTCTCGGCCGGCATGCCGAAGGCGTCCCAGCCCATCGGCTGCAGCACGTTGAAGCCCTTCATGCGGTGGAAGCGCGCGAGCACGTCACCGATGGTGTAGTTGCGCACGTGCCCCATGTGCAGCTTGCCCGAGGGGTAGGGGAACATCGACAGGCAGTAGTACTTCGGACGGCTGGTGTCCTCGGTCACACGGAAGGCGTCGGTGGAGTCCCAGTGCTGCTGGGCGGCCGTTTCGACGGCGGCGGGCTGGTATTTGTCCTGCATGAGCGTGCGTGCGGGCTTCAGGGCGTTGAAAACACGCCAGTATACCTTGAAGGGCGCGTTAGCGCGGAGTCCAAGCCAAGGTGCGAGCGCTGCAAGCCGCTGTACGGGGCACGGTCGGTTCGAAAAAAGGCACTCTGCCCGAGGGGCAGAGTGCCGAACTCCATTTAAGGAGGGAGGGAGACGGTGAGGCCGGGGTGGCCTGGAGGGCTAGCGGTGCGCTCAGGCCACGCGGCAGGCGTTCTTGCCGCTGGAGGCAGCATGATTGCGCTGCCAGTTTGCATGCACGGCCGAAATCATGTCCTCCATGGCCAGCAGCGGCAGGCGCCACATGCGGTTCTGGCTACGGACGTAGGGCAGCATCTGCGGTGCGCACAGGGTATTGCGCTCTTCCTTGAGCAGGCGCTGGAAGTGATCCATCGCCGCACCCCAGTATTCGGCGTTGCCAACCCAGCCGGTTTCGCTGGTCGCTTCGCGCACGGCCTTGCGCCAGAGGGCTTCGGCTCGCTCCAGGGGGACGCCGGCCTTGCGTGCGTACCAGGGCAGTAGTTTCGGGGTCTTCATGTCAGTTCTCCTGTCGGGCCGGGTAGGGCTCGAAAAATCATGGCCTGCCTTCTGGGCTCGCCACCACGCTTCGTATGCTGTGGTGCAATATGCAGGGCAGTCCTGTAGTTTTCCTTGATTGTGCGCAAATTAGGCGCTGACGTCTGTGAAAAGTTCCACGGTACGCCAGCCGTTTGTTGCAATGCACAATTCAAATCTAGCGCAAAAGGAACGCTGCGCAAAGGTGCTGTTGCTGCGACGCAACATCCATCTTCGCGGCAGCTTCCGGGTAACGCCCGGGTGTCGCCGATACAATGCCGGCTTGCAGAGGAACCACGATGTCCACGCTCCTAGACAACTTGAATACCGAACAACTGCAGGCTGTGAGCCTGCCGCCTCAGCACGCGCTCATCCTTGCCGGTGCAGGCTCAGGCAAGACCCGGGTGCTCACGACTCGCATCGCATGGCTCGTCCAGTCCGGCCAGGTCGATCCCGCCGGCATTCTTGCTGTTACATTCACCAACAAAGCCGCCAAGGAAATGCTTGCCCGTCTGTCCGCGATGTTGCCGGTCAGTACGCGTGGCATGTGGATCGGTACCTTTCACGGCCTGGCCAACCGCTTGTTGCGAGCGCACCACCGGGATGCCGGGCTACCTCAACTTTTCCAGATCCTCGATTCGGGGGATCAGCTCGCCGCCATCAAGCGTCTGTTGAAGACGCTCAACGTCGACGACGAGAAGTTCCCGCCGCGTGAGTTGCAGCATTTCATCAATGGTCAGAAGGAAGCAGGCAACCGGCCGCACGCGGTGGAGGCCTGGGACGACTACACCCGCCAGCGCGTTCAGCTGTACCAGGAGTATGAGTCACAGTGCCAGCGCGAGTCTGTTGTGGATTTTGCGGAGTTGCTTTTGCGCAGCTATGAGTTGCTCGAGCGCAATGAGCCACTGCGCCGCCATTACCAGCGCCGTTTCCGCCACATTCTTGTCGACGAATTCCAGGACACCAACCGCCTGCAGTATCGCTGGTTGAAGCTTTTCGCCGACGAAGGCCGCGAAGGCGGTGCTGCGATGTTCTGCGTCGGCGACGACGACCAGAGCATCTACCGCTTCCGTGGCGCCGAGGTCGGCAACATCCGTGACTTCGAGCGCGAGTTCCGCGTGCACAACGTGATCCGCCTGGAGCAGAACTATCGCTCGCACAGCAATATCCTGGATGCTGCCAACGCGATCATCCGCCACAACAGCAACCGTCTGGGGAAGAATCTGTGGACCGACCAGGGGGCCGGCGAGCCGATCCGCGTGTTCGAGGCCTACTCGGACGGTGATGAGGCGCGCTGGGTTGTCGAGGAGATTCAGTCCCTGGTGCGTGACGGTGCATTGCGCAGCGAGATCGCGCTGTTGTATCGCTCGAATGCGCAGTCGCGGGTGCTGGAGCACCAGCTGTTCTCGGCCGCGATTCCCTATCGCGTGTATGGCGGTCTGCGCTTCTTCGAGCGCCAGGAGATCAAACACGCGCTCGCCTACCTGCGCCTGATCGCCAACGCCGACGACGACACTTCATTCGCACGCGTGGTGAATTTTCCTACCCGCGGCATTGGCGCGCGTTCGCTCGAGGTATTGACCGACGCCGCGCGCGTCTACAGCACCAGTCTGTATGCCACCGTGCCGCATCTGACCGGCAAGCCAGGCACTTCGCTCGCCCAGTTCGTGCGCCTGATCGAGGACTTGCGTCGCGACACTGCGGGTTTGCCGCTGCCGGAGCTGGTCGATCACGTGCTCGACATGAGTGGTCTGCGTGCTCACTACAAGGCTGACAAGGAGGGGCGAGAGCGCCTGGAGAACCTCGACGAGTTGATCAACGCTGCGGCCAATTTCCTCGCTGAGTCGCAGGCTCAAGCGGGCGCAGGCGATGCGCTCGCCCAGGCGCATGCGCTGTTGGCCGACTTCCTGGCCCATGCCTCGCTCGAGGCGGGTGACCACCAGGCTGACCAGGGGGCTGATGCCGTACAGCTGATGACGGTGCATTCGGCCAAGGGGCTGGAATTCAATGTCGTCTTCCTGTCCGGCTTGGAGGAGGGGCTGTTTCCGCACGAGAACAGCATCCTCGAGACCGATGGCCTGGAAGAGGAGCGCCGGCTGATGTACGTGGCCGTCACGCGGGCGCGTGAGCGCTTGTACCTGAGCTTTGCCCAAAGTCGCATGTTGCACGGGCAGACGCGCTACAACCTGCGTTCGCGCTTCCTGGAGGAGATTCCGGCGGAGCTGACCAAGTGGCTGACGCCGCCAAGCGCGCGTTCCGTGCAAGGCGGCGCGTCTGGCGGCATGGGGGGCGGCTATTTCAAGCCGTCGGCCAAGGCGCAGGTGGCGCGGGCGCCGCGGCCTTCATTCGCTACGCTGCCTAACGGTCTGCGCATTGGCCAGGCTGTCAGTCATGCGAAGTTCGGCCAGGGGGTCATCGTTGCCGCGGAGGGTAGCGGTGCCGATGCCAAGGTGCAGATCAACTTCGGGCCTGCGGGCGTGAAGTGGTTGCTGCTTGGTGTCGCCAAGCTGGATCCGGCCTAGGCGGCGTGCCTCGCCCGCCGGTCGGGTGAGGCACGCTGCCTGCAGCGCAAGACGCTCAGGCGGTCTCGGCGCTGCGCTGGCTCTCGAGCGCCAGCAGGACGTCCTCGGCGAGGTCCTCGATGTCCGTCAGCGGCATGCCGAGGAAGCAGGCCACAGCATCGCGGCCCTTGTCCCACTCGGCATCCTGCCGGGTGCGCAGGTGGGTGCCGGCCACGTACTCGCCGATCACGTTGATCGCGATCAGCGCACGCGCTTCGTGGTCGAGTCCGGAGTCGCCGGCGAGCACCGAGTAGTCATGGTGGCACAGGATCGCCTGGGTGATCGCTTCGCTCAGGCCCCAGGAGCGGGCAAGGATGTAGCCGATCGTGGCGTGGTTGGTGTTGAAGGCTTCGTCCTCGACGGCGGTGAACCAGCGGTCGGTCGTCTGGTTGGCGACGCCCAGGATGCGTTTGTAGTCGGGAAAACGCTTGACCAGCAGCGGGATGCCGCAGTCGTGGAACAGGCCGAAGGTATAGGCTGTTTCAGCCCGAACGGCGCCGGTGCGGCGCGCGAGCAGGGCGCTGGCCGCAGCGGTGTAGCGCGAGTTGTCCCAGAAGCGCTCGAGGGTGGCGCTGCTGTCCGGGATCGCGTTGCGCAGCATGGCTTCCTGCACGATGTTGGTCAGGGAGCCGAAACCGAGCATGCGAATCGCGTCGTCGATCGAGTCGAGCTTGCGCGCCGCACCGAAGAGGGGCGAATTGGCCGATCGCACGACCGCTGCCGCCAGCCCCACGTCCCTGCCGATGAGGGTGGAAATCTGCTTGCCGCTGACTCCGGGGTCGCGCAGTTCCGTCATCAACTGCATGAGGATATCCGGGCAGGACGGAATCCTCACCCCCTTGAGTGCCAGTTCGACATCCTTGTCGTTTGCCACGGCTGTTTTCATTCGTATCCTCAGCTCATACCGGTTCAAGCGCGAGAAAGTGGCACGGCTCGGTACGGGGGCGTTTGCGCGCCCTGTGCCATTGCCGTGCGTGCCTCAGAAGGGGAGCGCCAGTCCCGGCCAGGCGGCGTCGATGGCGTGCCTGAACGCGCTCTGGATGGCGGTCAGCGCAGCAGCGTCGTCGGCTTCGAAGCGCAACACCACCACTGGCGTGGTGTTGGAGGCGCGCGCAAGGCCAAAGCCGCGTGCGAACTCGACTCGCACGCCATCGAGGGTGATCACTTCGTTTGCGTCAGCAAAGCACGAGGGCGTAGCGAGTGCGGCCTGCTGGAGGCGGCGGACGAGCTCGAAGGGCTCGCCCTCCTTCATCTTGATGTTGAGTTCCGGTGTGCTGACCGCATCGGGCAGCGCCTTCAGTGTGGCGTTGGCATCTGCGCGGGCCGACAGGATTTCGAGCAGACGGGCGCCTGAATACAGGCCGTCATCGAAGCCGAACCAGCGCTCCTTGAAGAACATGTGGCCGCTCATCTCGCCGGCCAGTGGGGCGCCGGTTTCCTTGAGCTTGGCCTTGACCAGCGCGTGGCCGGTGTTCCACATCGTCGGCTTGCCGCCGCGCGCACGGATCCAGGTGGCGAGGTTGCGCGTGCACTTGACGTCGTAGATGATCTCGGCGCCCGGTACGCGGGAGAGCACGTCTTCGGCGAACAGCATGAGCTGGCGGTCGGGGAAGATGATCTCGCCATCCTTGGTCACCACGCCGAGGCGATCGCCGTCACCGTCGAAGGCGAGTCCGAGTTCGGCGTCGGTCTCGCGCAGCACGCGGATGACGTCCTGCAGGTTCTCGGGCTTGGAAGGGTCGGGGTGGTGGTTGGGGAAGTTGCCGTCGACTTCGCAGAACAGCTCGATGACTTCGCAGCCCAGGCGGCGGAAGAGCTCCGGGGCGATGCCGCCGGCCACACCGTTGCCGCAGTCGAGGACGATCTTCATCGGTCGCGCGAGCTTGACGTCGCCGACGATACGTTCGAGATAGGCAGCATCCACGCTGGCGTGGCGGAGTTCGCCGTCACCGTGCACCAGATCGTTCTCTGCGATGCGACGGCGCAGGGCCTGGATCAGTTCGCCGAACAGCGTCTGGCCGCCGAGTACCATCTTCAGGCCGTTATAGTCCGGTGGGTTGTGGCTGCCGGTGACCGATACGCAAGAGTCGCAGCCGAGTTGATAGGCGGCGAAGTAGGTGAGTGGAGTGGGTACGCAACCGATGTCGATGACATCGATGCCGGCGGCGCGGATGCCCTCGCCGAGCGCGCCTGCCAGCGCCGGGCCGGATAGGCGTCCGTCGCGACCAATCGCGATCGCCTTCTGGCCGCGGACTGCGGCCTCGGAACCGAGTGCATGGCCGATTGCGCGCACGGCGTCGGGGGTGAGCACGGTGTCGACGATGCCGCGGATGTCGTAGGCCTTGAAGATCTCTGGGGCGGGCAGGGCGTAGGTCATGAATCGGTCCGGTAGGCGAATGCTGTAATGACGGGTGGCAAAACCGACATTCTATGTCGGCGCGCTGGCGTCTACAATGCTGCAACGCCAGTTTGGCCGCCATCAACAGGACCGTAATCGCGCCATGACTACTCGCAAGGGCATCATTCTCGCCGGGGGCTCCGGCACCCGTCTCCATCCGGCCACGCTTGCCGTCTCCAAGCAGCTGCTTCCGGTCTATGACAAACCTATGGTCTATTACCCGCTCAGCACGCTGATGCTGGCGGGCATTCGCGACATCCTGCTCATCTCCACGCCGCAGGACACGCCGCGCTTCGAGCAGTTGCTGGGTGACGGTAGCCGATGGGGCGTGCAGTTGAGCTACGCCGTGCAGCCCAGTCCCGACGGGCTGGCCCAGGCCTTCCTGATCGGCGAGGACTTTCTCGCGGGCGCGCCCTCGGCGCTGGTGCTGGGCGACAACCTGTTCTACGGTCATGACCTGGCGGCCGAGTTGCGCGCAGCAAGTTGCGCAACTGCGGGTGCAACGGTGTTCGCCTATCCGGTGCAGGATCCCGAGCGCTATGGTGTGGTCGAGTTCGACGCCGCCGGGCGCGCGATCAGCCTGGAGGAGAAGCCGGCGCGGCCCAAGAGCCGTTACGCGGTCACCGGGCTGTACTTCTACGACGAACGCGCGGTCGATATCGCGCGCGGCCTCAAGCCAAGTCCGCGTGGCGAACTCGAGATTACCGATCTCAACCGCGCTTACCTCGAATGGGGCGAGCTCGACGTGCAGGTAATGGGGCGTGGCCACGCCTGGCTGGACACCGGCACGCATGAAAGCCTGCTCGAGGCAGGGATGTTCATCCAGACCATCGAAAAGCGCCAGGGCCTGAAGATCGCATGTCCCGAGGAGATTGCGTGGCGTGCGGGCTGGGTCGATGACGAGCAACTTGGTGCGCTCGCGGCGCCGCTCGCCAAGAGCGGCTACGGCCAGTATCTGCTGCGTCTGCTCGAGGATAAGGTGTTCTGATGAAGGTCAGTCGATGCGCACTTCCCGAGGTCCTGCTGCTCGAACCCCGCGTGTTTGGCGACGAGCGCGGCTTTTTCCTCGAGAGCTACAATGCCCGCCAGTTTGCCGAGCTGACCGGCCTCGACGTCGATTTCGTGCAGGACAACCATTCGCGGTCCGCCCAAGGGGTGCTGCGCGGCTTGCATTACCAGTTGCTACAGCCGCAGGGCAAGCTTGTTCGCGTCGTGCGTGGCCGTGTGTTCGACGTCGCCGTGGACCTGCGCCGCAGTTCGCCGCGCTTCGGCCAGTGGGTCGGCGTCGAGCTGTCCGAGCACAACCATCACCAACTCTGGGTGCCGCCGGGCTTCGGGCACGGCTTTCTGGTGCTCAGCGAGTCCGCTGACTTCCTCTACAAGACCACCGACTACTATGCGCCGCAGCACGAGCGCTGCATTGCCTGGAACGATCCCGACATCGGCATCGAGTGGCCGTTGCCGTCGCCTCCGGTGCTGTCGGACAAGGATGCGCGCGGTTCTTTGCTCGCAGACGCGCAGACCTACGACTGAGCGGGGTGTGGCCCCGCGTGGCGGGTGAGCCAGGTGATGATCCGATGCGCAAGCCAGTCCTGCGTGCCTGGCCAGGGTGGGGCGAGAAAGCCGACGTGGCCGCCGCCGGCGGGCAGCTCCTGGCAAATCGCCGCCGACAGCTCTGCTGGCCGCGGCAGCGCAGGCGCAGGAACGAAGGGGTCGTTGGCCGCGTTCAGGAGCAGTGTCGGCACACGGATCCCGCCCAGCCAGGGGCGTGCCGAGGCGCGTCGCCAGTAGTCGTCGACGCCGGCAAAGCCATGGGCGGGGGCCGTATAGGCGTCATCAAAGGCTTCCAGGGATCGCGCGCCTGCGATCCGTGCAGCGTCGAACGCGCCCGGGTGGGCTGCGCATTTGGCCAGCGCCTTGCGCCTGAGCGTGGCCAGGAAGTGCCTGGCATAGACGCGGTTGAAGCCGCGCCCGAGGGCCTTTCCGGAGATGCTCAGGTCGAGGGGGGCGCAGATCGCTGCACAGGCGGCGACGAGTTCGCAGCTTTCGTGTTCGCGTTCGCCGAGCCACTTCAGCAGGGCATTGCCGCCGAGCGATACGCCGACGGCCAGCATCGGCGCGCTGCCAGCAGCGCGCTTGAGGTGGCGCAGGATCCAGTCGATCTCGGCGCTGTCTCCGGAGTGGTAGGCACGGGCGAGGCGGTTGGGCGCGCCGCCGCAGCCGCGAAAGTGCGGCACCACCGCGCGCCATCCTGCCTGTGCTGCAGCGCCCATCAGCGTGCGTGCGTAGTGCGAGTGGCTCGAGCCCTCAAGTCCGTGGAACAGGACCAGCAACGGCGCCGATGCCGCGGCCGTCGGCCTCGCTGCCCAGTCGAGCTCGATGAAGTCGCCATCGGGTGTGCTTATGCGTTCGCGCCGATAGCGGGGTAGCGGAGCCTTGCATGCCAGCGGCCAGATTGTTTGCAGGTGGCCGCCAGGCAGCCACCACGGGCTGTGGTAGGGGGCGCTTGCGGCAGGGGCGGTGCCGGCCTTGCTTTCGGGGGAGTGTTCGAACGCGGGGGGCGTCAATGTACGACCCGCGGCGAGAGGTCGCCGAAATCGCTCAGGTCGGGCACCGGTGAAGCATGGTGCAGCACCATGTGCCAACCGTCGGCGCCGCGCGTAAACACGTTGGTGACGGCCAGCGTGGCCGAGCGCTGCTCGCGGCTCTCGAGGGCAACCTGTTCGAACACGCAGTGCATCGCCATCGCGGCGCTGGCGGTGATGACCGGCTGGCTGACTTCGATCTGCAGCCGGTTGCCGCCGGCCAGGATCTGGCGCCAGGTCTCGCGGATGGCGGCAAGGCCGACGATGCGCGGGCCGCCGGGATGGACGCAGACGACATCCTCTTCTTCGGACCAGACGGCCATCAAGGCGTCGAGATCGCCCTGGGCGAGGGCCTGGTAGAAGGCGGCCTCGGCTTCGAGCGCAGTGGTGAAGGTAGGTTTGCTCACGGGTACGTTCGGATCGGTTGAGTGATGAGCCCAGCGTTGGCGATCATGCAAAAGGTGGTCAAGGACTCAGCTGCCACGGCGCGCGCGCAATGACGAAGGGGGCCGAAGCCCCCGTCGAATGCAACTCGGCAAACCGGCAGACCACGCCGGACAGCCTGGGTTCAGTGGTGACCCTTGGGGCGCTCGCCGGCAAAGACGTAATGCGCGCTGCAGTACGGGCAAACTGCTTCGCCCGTCTTCAGGATGTCCAGGAAGACGCGCGGGTGACGTGCCCACAGTGGTGCGCCCGGTGGCGGGCAGTGCAGGGGCAGGTCCTTGGCGCTGATCGCGACGGCCTGGGTCTTGTCGGTGTTCTCGACCATGACGTGTTTCCTCTCGCAGGGAATCAGACGTAGGCCAGCCACTGGTCGTATTCGGGCGCGCGGCCGTTGACGACGTCGAAGAAGCGAGCCTGGATCTTCTCGGTGAGCGGGCCGCGCTTGCCTTCGCCGATCTTGCGATCGTCGAGTTCGCGGATGGGCGTGACCTCGGCTGCGGTGCCGGTGAAGAAGGCTTCGTCGGCGAGGTAGATGTCGTCACGGGTGATGCGCTTGGTGGTGACGTCGTAGCCGAACTCGCGGGCGATGGCGTGGATCGAGTCGCGGGTGATGCCGGTCAGCGCGGAGGCGATCTCCGGCTCGTAGATCTTGCCATCCTTGATGATGAAGAGGTTCTCGCCCGCCCCTTCGGCAACGAAGCCCTGGTTGTCGAGCAGCAGCGCCTCGTCATAGCCCATGCGGGTCACTTCGAGGTTGGCGAGGATCGAGTTCGGGTAGGTGGCGGCGACCTTGGCACGCGGCATCGTCGAGTTGACGTGGTGGCGAGTGTAGGACGAGGTCTTCACGCGGATGCCCTTCTCCAGGCCTTCCTCGCCGAGGTAGGCGCCCCAGGGCCAGGCGGCGATGGCGACATGCACGGTCGCGCCCACGGTGGAGATGCCCATCTTCTCCGAGCCATAGTAGGCGATCGGACGCAGGTAGCAGGATTCGAGCTTGTTCGCGCGCACCACCTCCTTCTGGGCCTCCATGAGCTCATCCTTCGAGTACGGGATGTCCATCATGTAGATCTTGCCGGAGTTGATCAGGCGCTGGGTGTGCTCCGCAAGACGGAAGATCGCGGTGCCCTTGACGGTGTTGTAGGCGCGCACGCCCTCGAACACGGCGAGACCGTAGTGCAGGGAATGGGTGAGCACGTGGGTGGTCGCCTCGCGCCACGGAATGAGCTTGCCGTCCTGCCAGATGAAACCGTCGCGGTCAGCCATGGACATGATGAAGATCTCCGCCTCTAAGTGTGTTCGAGAGTAGTCGTGGGGCCCCGATGTAACCGAGCAAGGGCCAAAGCCTGACAATTCTAGCGTAAAGGCGGGTCGCGGCGGGCGGTCGTGGGTGTTGCCCGCCGCACGCGGTAGAATACGCGGCTGCACCGGCGTGGAGCTGAAAGTGAAGGAACGCATCTGGAAACCCAACGTCACTGTTGCCGCGGTGGTCGAGCGCGATGGCCGCTTCCTGCTGGTCGAGGAGGAGACCGATGAAGGTCTGCGGCTGAACCAGCCGGCGGGCCATCTCGAGGAAGGCGAGACCCTGGTCGACGCCGCGGTGCGTGAAACGCTGGAGGAGACGGCGTGGGGCTTTGCCCCCGAATACCTCGTCGGCATTTACCAGTGGACGCGCCCGCAGGGTGATATCACCTACCTGCGGTTCGCGTTCGGTGGCCGGCTGGGGGGCGAGGAGGCGGGGCGGGCGCTGGATCAGGGAATCGTGCGTGCGCTGTGGATGACGGCCGACGAGGTGCGCGCAAGCACGGCGCGTCACCGCAGCCCGCTGATCCTGCAGTGTGTGGAAGACTGGATTGCGGGCCGGCGCTTTCCGCTCGCGCTGCTCAGCGCATCCTGAGCGTGGTGCGACGGATCTCGCTTGCGGGCGGGCTCGGCCGCAGGGGGCTGGCCGGGCTGCTGTGTGCCGGACTGCTGGCGGGGATGGTCCCGGTGGTCGGGGCCGATTCAGCAGGCGTCCGCCATTCCCCGGCCGTGGTCATGGTGTGCCACAACTACGGCTGTGCCAAGCAGGCTGCCGTACGCGTCGACACCAGCACGCTGTGGTGGATAGATGACGTCCTGCAGGCGTCGGCAAATGCCGCCGCCGAGCGGGAGGCGTTGAGCAGGGTACTGGCACAGCTGTATCGGCTGGCGGCGCGGCAGTCGCCGGTCGGCAATGACCGCGCCGGCAACTTTCTGGACGATGGCGTGGAAGGACGCATGGACTGCATCGATCACGCCACCACCAGTACGCGCTGGCTGGCCTTGCTAGAGGCGCGCGGCATGCTGCGCTTTCATCGCGTGCTCGAGCCGGCACGGCGTACGCGCTTCATCCTGCAGCACTTCAGCGCGGTGGTCGAGGTCCTGGCGCAAGAACCGGCCGCGGATGCGCCCGCCCTCGAGCCTGCCATGCTCGCCGCTGCAGAGCATGGCGCAGCGCGCTACGATGTCGCGCCTGAGCACGCACAGGCACCGGCGACTGCCGCCGGAGAACGTTTTGCGATCGACGCATGGTTCGTCGATCACGGCGAGCCGGCGGTGGTCCTGCCGCTCGACGAATGGCTAAAGGGAGGCGGACCGAATGTCCATTAAGGACCCGAACGGGATGAAGGTGGTCGTCGGCATGTCTGGCGGGGTGGATTCGTCGGTGACGGCGCTGTTGCTCAAGCAGCAGGGTTATGACGTTACCGGGCTGTTCATGAAGAACTGGGAGGACGACGACGACTCCGAGTACTGCTCGAGTCGCCAGGATCTCGTCGATGTCGCTTCGGTGTGCGACGTGATCGGCATCGAGCTCGAAGTCGTGAACTTCAGCAAGGAGTACAAGGACCGCGTGTTCGCCGACTTCCTGCGCGAGTACGAGGCGGGCCGCACGCCCAATCCGGACGTGCTGTGCAACTCCGAGATCAAGTTCCGTTGCTTCCTCGATCATGCCATGCAGATGGGCGCGGATCGGATTGCCACTGGGCACTACGCGCAGGTGCGCGAGTGGACGAACGACGGGCGTACCGAGTTCCAGCTGCTCAAGGCCGAGGATGGCACCAAGGACCAGAGCTACTTCCTGTACCGCCTCGGTCAGGCACAACTGGCAAGAACCTTGTTTCCGCTCGGTACGCTCTACAAGCGAGAGGTGCGCCGGATTGCCGAGCAGGCCGGGCTGCATGTGGCGGCGAAGAAGGACTCCACTGGCATCTGCTTCATCGGCGAGCGCCCGTTCCGCGAGTTCCTGATGCGGTATCTGCCTACGCAGCCGGGCGAGATCCGCGCGCTTGACGATGGTCGACTGCTCGGAGAACACCAGGGCCTCATGTACCACACCATTGGCCAGCGCAAGGGGCTGCACATCGGCGGCATCAAGGGTAACCAGGATGAGGCGGGCGAGCACGATGCCTGGTACGTCGCCAGCAAGGACATCAAGGCGAACGTGCTCTACGTGGTGCAGGGGCATGCGCATCCCGCGCTGCTCAGGGAGCGTTTGCTCGCGACCGATCTCAACTGGATCGCCGGCCGCGACCCCCACACGAACTGGGTCTATACCGCCAAACCCCGTTACCGCACGCCCGACCAGCCCTGCGAGATCGACCGCATCGCCGATGGTCGAGCCGAGATCGCCTTTGCCCAGCCGCAATGGGCGCTGACGCCGGGTCAGAGTGTGGTCGTCTACGAGTCGAAGGTCTGTCTGGGCGGCGGTATTATCGTCTGAGCACCGCCGGGGCGGTCGGCCCGCGCTTGCGCGGGCGACTGCCGACCACTGCCAGCGCGGGCCGTGCTGCAGCCTGGGCGAGTGCCGCGTAGGTCTCGCAGCGCTCGATGTACTCACGCGCACTCTTGGGCATCGTCACGCGTGCCCGCGTGATGTCGGTGAGCAGATTGCGTCCTTGCAGGATCAGGCGAAGGCCGTCGGCGGCAAGCTGGTGCTCTGCCGGCGTGGAGGTGGGCGACAGACAGGGGGCAACGGCGCCGAGGCGCTCCGATGCGACCACGAAGTCGGCCCAGACCTCGAAGATGTCCGGATCGGTGCGCAGCGTCTCGCATTTGACCTTCGCGATGCGGGCAAATTCGAGCACCAGGGGGTCTATGCCCTGGAAAAGCGGCGACCCGGCAAAGGTGGCCGCCATGACGGTGGCGATGCGGTCTATTTCGCGCAGGGCCTGCGCGATCTTGATGTAACGGCTTTCGTAGAAAGCCTCCACCGGGATCGAGAACGCGCGGAAAGGCTCGCCCCAGAGCTCGTCGATGCCCTCGTCCCCGCTGCGATGCAGTACCAGGCGTCCAAGGTTCAGCGCTTCCTGCAGGCATAGCCCGCACTCGCGCATGAGCGCGTTGTCGGTGTCGATTTCGATGCCGAGTTCCTGCAACTCGACCAGTTTGGTGAAAATGTCGGTCGCGCGGTTGAACAGGGCGCCGGCGAACATGGCCCCCTTGACGCGTTTGCGCGCGGGCTCGGTCTCGGCTTCGTAGGCGCGGCGGGCGTCGTCCAGGCGTTTGCCGGGGATGTTGATGCCGTGCTCGACGTGATTGAACAGGCGCCGCGTCAGGGCCTGGATGAGCTGCTTCTTGGCTTGCAGGGAATCAGCCGGCGGATCGTAGACCTTCAGCCAGTAGCCGTCGTGGTGGATGCGCCGCACGCCCTCGATAGTGGCGAGGGTGCCGTCGGGGATGGGCTCGTCCATGATCGGGCTGTTCGCTCTGCGGTTGACCGGGCTGGTAAGGATACGCCGCGCTTCAGGCGCTTCCAAGCGGCCTTCTGGCTGCAGATGCCGCGCGCGCCCGGCGTTCGCGATGCAGGCGGCGCCATTTGTTGACGACCTTGAAGCGCCAGAACAGCTGCGCCCCCCAGTAGGCGATGAGCGAGCCGGTGACTGCCATCATGACCATGCCTACCAGTAGCGGCTGGCCGATGCCCGATACCCAGGCCCATGCCTGTGCCAGGGAGTCGATCATGCGGATGGGCGCCTCGACATCCTCGGGCGTCAGGTCGGGCGGCGTACGCGTGCCGATGACGCCTGCGCCGAGGCGGTAGGCAAAATAGTAGATGGGCCCGTAAGTGAGCGGGTTGCTGACCAGCGTGGAGACGGCGGCGATCCAGAGATTGCCGCGCAGGACGAGCGACGCGATGGCCGCCGCAGGAATCTGCGCGATCGGGATCATCAGGCCGAAGAACACCCCCATCGCCACCCCGCGTGCGACTGCACGGCGGTTGATGTGCCACAGCAGCGGATCATGAATACGCGGCCCCAGCCAGCGCAGCATGCGGCTTTGCGTGATGGCTTCGCGAGAGGGCAAAAAGCGTTCGAACATGTTCCGTTCCGGGCCGAAGACGGCATCTTACGCATTGCGCGGCAAAGCACAAGCGTCCGCCCGCAGGCCGCGCAGGCGGCGGCCATGCTCCGGCGTCGTGCGATTCTGAACCCTTCAGACCGCGGGTGCCGTGAGGAATTCACTCCTTGCCGTACTCTTGCGTCGGCTGGCACCGGCGCTGCTGCAGTCAAGCGAAATCGCTCGGGATCACCGCTCTCAGCACGGTCTGGCTTTCGCCCTCGCGGACGCGGTTGGTGAACCACCATAGCGCGCCCTTCTTGATCGTCCAGTCGGCCTCCTGTCCGGCCAGCAACAAAGCGGCAAGGCGGCCCAGAGCCGGTTGGTGGCCGACCACCAGTGCGGCGCCACTCGCGTCCGGCCAGCCCGTGGCAGCGAGCAGGTCGGCGACGTTGCCATCGGGCCCCAGGCTTGGCACGATCTGGAAGCTGTCGGTGAAAGCGGTTGCCGTCTGGCGGGTGCGCACGGTGGGGCTGACGAGGATCTTGAGTTGTTTTGGACGGTGCTCATCCAGCCAGGCAGCGACCTTGCGCGCCTGTTTGTGGCCGCGCGCGGTGAGTTCCCGAGTGTGGTCGGGGCTGCCGTCCACGGCTTCGGCGTGACGCCACAGCAAGAGATCCATGTCTTCCTTCCGGGATGGTGGGGTCGGCATCATTGCGTAGGCATGTTGCAGCGGCGTGACGGCTTGTCATGCCGTTGCGCGCAGCATCGCGCCGGGCAGGTGTCGTTCACCATGGTTTCTTGCCCCACAGCAGGGGCTCGCAGTCCTGCAGCACCCGTCGGCGCAGGCGTGCGTAACGGGATGCGTGCCAGCCCAGTACGAAGGCCGCGCCGCTGGCCGTGGCCGGGGTTTCCTCTGCCCACAGACGCAGGCGCTGATGTGCGGTGTCGACGTCTTGCAGGAAGCCGAGTGTGCTTTGCGCCCGAACCATGCCTTCGAGGTAACGCCCCATCGTCTTGGCCTGGAACAGCGGGCCGAAGAACTCGACCCCATAGCGCAACTGCTTGAATCCGATGCGCAGCGCGTGCAGACGCTCCGGGACAAGGGCCGACGCCGCCTCGAACTGGCGCCGTGCGCGCTTGCGCAGGCGGTCAAGGCGCAGCCGGGCGAAGGTGCGCAGGTCTGCTGCGATGGCAAGGCTGTTGGTGGGCAGGCGCATCAGCGCGGCGCTGAACTCGAGCAGCAGGCGTCCCTGTGTGGCCATGTCGAGGCTGTGGGACGCCTTGCTGCGTGCCTCGTCGCGGGCGCGATGAGCCTTCTCCAGCAAGGCTTCGAGCGCAGCGGCATCGGCCAGACCTTCGGCGCTGACGGCGTCGAGCAGTTCGGTGCAGAACACGTCGAGGTCGCGGGCATCGCTGAAGCGGCTGGCATTGTCGCGCAGGCGTGCGTTCCACTCGCCTACGAAATCCGTGGGCAGCGCCGGCGCGAAAGACTTGAGCAGCGCGCGCAGGCGGCGCTGCGAGACGCGCAGCTGGTGGATGAAGTCAGGGTGGATGCTGTCCGGGTCCGGGTGCGCCAGTGCAGCGGCGGCGTTGGCCTGCCACTGGCGTACGCAGGACTGGGCGAGGCAGCGGAAGGCTTCGACCACGTTCTGTCCGGACCTGATCGGCGAGGGTTCGGAACGCACCACGTCAACCGGGGTGCCGAGGAACAGCCTGTAGCCGCGTTCGGCCTTGGAAATGTCCGAAGGCATGAGGGGAATATCCTGCGCGAGTGTGCACGCCAGCTCGAGCAAGTCCTGGGCGCGCCCCTCCTCGAGCTCGAGTTCCAGTTCGCAGATAGGGGTGCTGCGTTGCTCACCGTCGGCAGTGCTCAGCAGCACATCGCCGGTGTCGATCATGAGCAGGATGCTCAGCCCCGGGCGCGGGGCATAGCGCCGGGTCTCGCGGCGGAAGCGGGTGGTGAATACGGGCACCAGGGCTTCGCCGTGGCGGTGCAGCAGCTTTGCGGCCTCGGGGGCATCGACCGCAGAAAAATCGAATGCCCCGGAATAGGCTTGTTCCCACTCGGGGCGCTGCGACAGGCCGCCACTGGAAACTGCCGCGCACTTCACCGTCTGCAGAAGCTGTCGCCCCTGGCGCCGGATGCGGACCGCCACGCGACGCGATTTGAGGCTTAGTTCGGGGGTGTCGAAATAGGTGTTGTCGAGGGTGACGGCATTGCCCAGCTTGTCGCATTCACTCACCAGCGGGTGGCGGCGAAGGGCTGCGAGTGCCCGTTTGGGCAGCGTCAGCTTGAGTTCGATTTCCTGGTTCATCGAGTGCAGTCCCTTGGCGGGGCGAGAAGTGATATCCGGCCGATTCTAGTCGCCATGACGCGGTGCGTCATGCTTGCTTTCATGACATGAAATATTTCATCTCTCATCTCCATGTGCGGCGTCGGGTCCGGGGGGCGCCTCACTCGTCGAAGATGTGTCGCCACAGCGCCTGCACGGGTTCGCGCGCGGTCTCGGCTTCTTCGGGGTGGATGCGCGAGGGCCGGTCGTTGAGGCGCTGGCGGTGCTGCAGGCGGCGCAATTCACGGTAGCTGTCGGCGCAGGCGGCGGCGAGGGGGGGCGGGATCAGACCGAGTTCGCCGGCGATGCGCAGCAATGCGATGTTGCCGAGGTTGCCGGTGAGTTCGGGGTGGCGGTGGGCGTGGCCGAGCACGAGATACTGGATCAGGAACTCGACGTCGATGAGTCCGCCGCGGTCGTGCTTGAGGTCGAACAGCTCGCTCTTGCCCGAGTGTGCGTCCCGCATCTTGTGGCGCATTCCGAGCACCTCGGCGCGCAGCGTGCCGAGGTCGCGGGGCAAGCGCAGCACCTCGCAGCGGATGCGCTCGAAGGCCTCGCCGAGTGCTCGATCGCCGGCCGAGAAGCGCGCTCGGGTAAGGGCCTGGTGCTCCCACACCCAGGCCGATTCGAGCTGGTACTTGCGGAAGGCCTCCAGCGAGGTCGCGATCATCCCCGACTCGCCGTTCGGGCGCAGGCGCAGGTCGGTGTCGAAGAGCTGGCCGGCGGCGGTCTGGCTCGACAGCCAGGTGTTGGTGCGTTGCGCGAGCCGGGTGTACATCTCCGCCGCCTCGGGGGCTTCGTCGTCGTAGAGGAACACGATGTCGAGGTCCGAGGCGTAGCCAAGCTCCTTGCCGCCGAGCTTGCCGTAGCTGATCACGGCGAAGCGTGGCGTGTCGCGGTGGCGGATCTTGATCCGTCGCCAGCACAGCGGCAGGGTCAGGTCCAGCATGATGTCCGCCAGTTCGGATAGGTGGTCGGCGAGCCTCTCCACCGTGAGCAGGCCGGCGATGTCCTGCGTCAGCAGGCGGAATACCTGGGCGTGGTGCTGTTCGCGCATCACGTCCATCTGGCGCTCCATGTCGGGTTCGAGGGCCTCGAGTTCGCTGCCGAGCGCGGCGCGGAAGGCTTTCCAGTCGGGGGCGGTGTCGAGGTTGCGGGCGTCGAGCATCTCGTCGAGCAGGATCGGGTGCCGGGTCAGGAACTGTGCGCCCCAGCGCGAGGCGCTCATCAGGTCGGCGACACGGCGCAAGGCCTGAGGGTATTGCTGCAGCAACGCCAGATAGGCGCCGCGGCGGCCGATCGCCTCCATGAGGTCGAGGCAGCGCGCCAGCGTGTCGTCGGGGCCCGGTGTGGAGGCTGCGGCTTCGATGACGCGGGGAATGAGCGCATCGAAGCGGCCCTTGATGTTGTTGGGCAGTTGCCGGTAGCGCGGGCTGGCATGGATCGATGCAAGGCGCTCGGCGCCGCTGCGCGGGTGCCGGTAGCCGAGTTCGCCAAGCACCGGGGTGACGGTCTCGATATCCTCGGCGCCCTGCCAGGTTGCGTCCAGGCTGTGGTCTTCGTCCGAGGGGTCGCCGAACACACTGTCGAAGTGCTGGCTGACGATGCGACGGTGTGTGTCGAGCGCCGTCATGAGCTCGGCATGGCTGCCGAAGCCCATGGCCTCGGCGATCAGCTGCTGGTCGGCTGCGCTCTGCGGCAGGTCGTGGGTCTGTGCGTCGTCAAGGTACTGCAGGCGGTGCTCGAGGCGCCGCAGGAAGACGTAGGCGGCGCCGAGTTCCTCTACCGCGGTAGTCGCAAGGATGCCGCGTTCGGCGAGCAGGGCGAGCACCTTCTGCGTCGGGCGGACCTGCAGCGCGCTGTCGCGGCCGCCGCGGATGAGCTGGAAGACCTGGGCGATGAACTCGATCTCGCGGATTCCGCCCGGGCCGAGTTTGACGTTGTGCGCGCGGTCGCGGCGCGCGACTTCGCGGCGGATCTGCGCATGCAGGTCGCGCATGGCGTTGATGGCGCCGAAGTCGAGGTACTTGCGGAACACGAAGGGGCGGGAGAGCTTCTCGAGCTCGGTCCAGCGCTCACCGAGCATGACGCGGGCCTTGATCCAGGCGTAACGCTCCCATTCGCGCCCCTGGGTGATGAAGTAGTTCTCCAGCATGTCGAGGCTGCCCACCAGCGGGCCCGAATCGCCGTTCGGACGCAGACGCATGTCGACGCGGAAAACCTGGCCGTGCTCGGTCACCTCGGCGAGTGCCTTGATCAGCTGCTTGCCGAGGCGCTCGAAGAACTCGAAGTTGCTGATCACCTTGGCACCGCCGGTGTCGCCGTCCTCGGGGTACAGGAAGATGAGGTCGATGTCGGAGGATACGTTGAGCTCCCGCCCTCCCAGCTTGCCCATGCCGATGACGAGCAGTTCCTGCTCCCAGCCGGTGGGCGACAGCGGCTGGCCGTAGCGTTGCACCAGGGCCGCCCGCAACACGTCGTGGGCGTGGCGCACGGCGACCTCGGCGAGCACGGTCATCGTCTCGGTGACCTCGGCAAGGGGGGCGCCCAGGCGCAGGTCGCGGACGATGAGATTGCACATCACCCAGCTGCGCAGTCGGCGCAGCGTCGGTCCGAGCGCGCTTTCGGCGTCGTTGAACGCCGTTTCGCGCTCGGCGATGAAGCGCTGCATGTCCTCGGCCCTGAGTGGCTGGCCCAGGCTTGCCGCCAGTGCGGGTGCGAGCCAGGGCTGGCTGTCGAGCATGCGGCTGAGATAGCGCGAGTACCTGCGCGCCTCGACGACGGCGGTTTCGTATTCGTTCGCGGGGGCGGGTGACGAGGCAAACATGGCGAAGCTCCGCTGCGGGCGCAGTGTTCGTTGGTAAAATGCGCGCTGGGTCGGCCCTGAGGCGAGGGGCGGCAGACACACATTCTATCCATGCCGGCTATCGCCCGGCAGGCCAACACCCCTTTTCATGAGCGATGCCCTGACCCCCGGCAGTTCCGATTTGCCGCCCACGCCGCGTGCCCCGGCTTCCGGCTGGCGCCGCCTCGTCGCGTGGTGTCTCAGGCTGATCATGCTGGCCTGGCTGTTGGGTGCCGGGGCGGTGTTGGTGGTGCGCCATGTGCTGATGCCCGCAGTGGGCGATTTCCGCGACGACATCGCGGCGGCAGTGACGGCCAGCCTCGGAGTCGAGGTGTCGATTGCGGCCGTCGAGGGGCGCTGGGCCGGATGGCGGCCGAGGCTGCTGATCGAGAACCTTCGCATCGCAGATGCCGATGGGCGTCCGGCGTTGGTGCTGCCAAAGGTCGATGCCACCCTGGCATGGTCCTCGCTGTTGCGTTTGCAGCCCCACTTCCATCGCCTCGATATCGCCGCGGCCGAGCTCGATGTGAGGCGCGAGGCCGATGGAACGATCCTGGTCGCCGGCCTGGTGGCGGACACGAGCGGGGGCGAGGAGGGCAGGGGGCTCGAGTGGTTGCTCGCTCAGCGCCAGATCGTCGTCCACGATTCGCGACTGCGCTGGACCGACAAGGTCCGAGGCGCGCCTGTGCTGGAGCTCGATCAGCTCGAGTTCCGCCTTGATCAGCGCGCCTCGCCAGCCCGTTTCGCCCTGCAGGCACGGCCGCAACAGGCGCTCGCCTCGACTCTGGTCGTGCGCGGAGAACTCGACCGGCTCGAGCTGCCTGGGGCGGCGCAGGCCGGTGAGCTCGAGGCGCGCATGTACGTGGAGCTCGAGCGCGCCGACCTCGGTGCATGGACGGCCTGGATCGATTACCCGCTTCCGCTTGCCGGGCATGGAGGGGTGCGGGCCTGGTTCGAGGCCTCGGCCGGTGGTGCGCTCGACATGACCGCAGACGTCGTGCTCGATGGCGTCGTGGCGACACTTGCGCCCGGCCTGCCGGAGCTTGCGGTGAGCCATCTCGACGGCCGCCTGTCACTTCAGCGCAAGCTGGGCCTGCTGCGCTTGAGCGGGCAGCAGCTCGCGCTGCGCACGGTGGCGGGCCTTGCCGTGGCGCCAACCGACTTCGATGTGCAGCTGCGAAAGGCGCCCGATGGCGCGCAAGCTGGCGGCAGCGTGACGGCGAGCCACCTCGATCTCGCCGCACTGGCAGGGCTTGTCGCTTACCTCCCGGTCGATGAGGGCGTGCGTGCGCGCCTCGCGGGGTTGGCTCCCCATGGCCGTGTCGACGATCTCAGCCTGAGCTGGGACGGCGACTCCTCGGCTCCCCAGGCGTGGCGCGTGAGGGCGCGCTTTGCCGAGCTCGGCCTGCTCGCGCGCGATGGCTTGCCGGGCCTGGGCGGGGTGTCGGGCACGATCGACGGCGACCAGCGCGGAGGCCGTTACCGAATCGATGCGCGTACGGCGCACCTGGACCTGCCGGATGTGTTCGAGTCGGGCCGCCTGGCGTTTGACCGCTTGCGCGCCGAGGGGAGCTGGCTGCGTCGCGAGAGAGGGCTTGAAATCGCACTCGATGGTGCGGAGTTCGACAACATCGACGCGGCTGGTACGGCGTCCGGGCGGTACTGGCCGGGCCGCGAGGGGCCGGGCGAGATCGACCTCCAGGCCAGGCTCAGCCGCGCCGAGGGCACGGCGGTGTGGCGCTACCTGCCGCGCGTGGTCAATCGCCACACTCATGACTGGGTGCGCACCGCCATCCGCGCCGCCGTGGTGCCCGAGGCGCGCCTGCGCCTGCGCGGCCGGCTGGCCGACTTCCCCTTCCGGGATGGTGATGGCACCTTCCTGGTCAGCGTTCGGGTGGAAGATGCCCTGCTCGACTATGCACCTGGCTGGCCGTCGATCGAGGGCATTCATGGCGAGGTGCGCTTCGAAGGGCCCGGCATGCGCATCCTTGCCGAGCGCGGGCGTGTCCTCGGCGTCGACTTGGCGGGGGTGGTGGCCGACGTGCCGGACCTGGACCAGCGTCCCACCGAACTCATGACCATTACCGGTCAGGCGCGGGGGGCGACGGCCGATTTCCTGCGCTTCGTGTCCGCCAGCCCGGTGTCGCGGCGCATCGGAGGTTTCACCGACGGCATGCGCGCAGAGGGGAAGGGAGAGCTTGAGCTCAAGCTGGTGATGCCGTTGCGTAGCGTGGTCGATACCACGGTGGAGGGCGAGTACCGCTTTGCGGCCAACCGCATTGCGCTGGTCGAGGGCCTGCCGGCGCTCGAACGCGCGGCCGGGCGTGTGCGCTTCACCGCTGACAGCCTCGCCATTCCCGAGGCGCGCGCGCAGTTGTTCGGGCATCCGCTACGCCTGAGCGCGCGGACCGCCACCGACGGCAGCGTGCGCTTCGAGGCAGCAGGCAAGGCCGACGCAGCGGCGCTCAGGGCCGCCTACGACATTCCCCTGCTCGATGGTCTGTCGGGAACGGCAGCGTGGTCGACCAGCGTCCTGGTCGGCAAGGACGGTACGCGTCTGGAAGTGAGCTCCGATCTGTTGGGGGTAGCTTCCAGCCTGCCGCCGCCGGTGAACAAGCCTGCCAGCGAGAGCTGGCCGCTGAAGCTGGCGGTCAGCTACCCGGCAGGGCAGGCGCACAGTGAGCTCGTGCTCGGGCTCGGCGGGCTGGTGCGTGCCGAGCTCCAGCGTTCCGACGGGCAGTGGACGAGCCTGAGCGGTGGGGTCGCACTGGGCCGTGCGACGGCTGATGCGGTGCCGCGATCGTCCTCCGGGGTGGCGGTCGCGGGCGTGCTCGATGGCCTCGATCTGGATGCATGGCGGCGTGTGCTCGACGCCGGTGACGATGACGGGACCGATGCCGTGGCCGAGCGTGGCGGTGATGGCCTGGCGGCTTTGCCGCTGGCCGCCGTCGCGCTTGCGGCCGATGAGCTTACCGCCTTCGGTCATCGTCTGCGCGCGGTGGACCTGCGTGCAGTGCCCGACCAGGGGGGCTGGACGGCGCGCATCGACAGCGATCTCGCTGCCGGCGAGCTCGACTGGCGCAGTGCGGGCAGTGGTGCGCTGGCAGCGCGGCTGCGCTTCCTGCGCATTGGTGCGGCGGATGCACAGAGTCGTGCCAGTGGCACCGAGGCTGCGGAGGACCGGATCGGGGATACCCCTCCCCGCCGTTTGCCTGCCCTGGATGTGGTGGCTGAGCGCTTCGAGCTGCGTGGGATGGATCTCGGTCGCCTCGAGGTTCTTGCCCGCAACCGTGGCGGTCTATGGGAGCTGGACCGCTTCGCGATCGCCAATGATGATGGGCGGCTGTCCGGGAGCGGGCAGTGGCTGGCTGCAGGGCGCCAGCGCACGCGCATGGAGTTCAGTTTCGATACCGCCGACGTCGGACGCTTCTCGCGTCGTATCGGCTACCCTGACGTCGTACGCGGTGGTCAGGCAGCGCTGAGCGGCGAGCTTGGCTGGCAGGGCGCGCCGACCGCGATCGACTACGCGTCGCTGGCCGGTCGTCTGCAGCTTGAGGCCGGGGCCGGCCAATTCAACAAGCTCGAGCCTGGAGTCGGGCGCTTGCTCGGCATTCTCAGCCTGCAATCCTTGCCGCGGCGCATTACACTCGATTTTCGCGACGTGTTCTCGGAAGGATTCGCCTTCGATCGCATTTCCGGTAGCATCGACGTGACCGCGGGGGTGATGCGCACCGACGACCTCGAGATCCGCGGGCCGGCGGCGCGGGTGCGGATGAGCGGTACGACCGACCTCGTTGCCGAGACCCAGGACTTGCGTGTGATCGTACAGCCGACGCTGTCCGAGTCGATCGCCATCGGTGCGGCGGCGGGCTTGCTCAATCCGGCCGTGGGGGTTGTCACCTATCTCGCCCAGAAGGTGCTCAGCGACCCGATCGAGAAGCTGTTCGCGTTCGAGTATGCCGTTACAGGCAGTTGGGTAGACCCACAGGTTGCCAAGCGTGGCAACGTCGAGTTGCCGCCCGCTCAATGACGTGAATGGGGATCCTGCCAGCCCTGCGACTTGTCCTCGAGTACGCTATATGACCATTACCAAGCCTGCCGAATCTGTCGAAGCCGCCCTGCCTGAGGCGCCCGTCCGCATCGCCGCCGTGCAGACCGTGTCGGGCCCCGATGTCGACGCCAACCTGAAGGCCGTGGATGCGTTGATTGCCGAGGCCGCGGCCGAGGGCGCGTGTCTGGTCGCCCTGCCCGAGTATTTTCCGCTCATCAGCAGCGACGAGATGGCCAAGGTGCGCATCCGTGAAGCCGAGGGTGAGGGGCCGTTGCAGTCCTTTCTGGCCGATGCCGCGCGTCGCCATGGGATCTGGCTGGTCGGCGGCACGGTCCCGCTGCAGGCCGAGGTACAGAACAAGGTACGCAACAGCACCCTGGTGTTCGATGCCCAGGGCCGGCTTGCCGCGCGCTATGACAAGATTCATCTGTTCGGCTTTCAGCGTGCCGAGGAGCGCTACGACGAGGCTGCCACAATCGAGCCGGGCAGCACGCCGTGCTGCTTCGACTCTCCAGCCGGACGCACGGGCTTGTCGGTGTGCTACGACCTGCGCTTCCCCGAGCTTTTTCGTGCCATGGGCGAGCTTGACCTGATCGTCCTGCCTGCCGCCTTCACGTACACGACGGGGAGAGCGCATTGGGAGGTTCTGTTGCGCGCGCGCGCGATCGAGAACCAGTGCTACGTCATGGCGCCGGCCCAGGGCGGTCGCCACCCCAACGGGCGCGTCACCTGGGGGCACAGCATGATCATCGACCCCTGGGGCGAGGTGCTCGCCTGTCGCGAGGTCGGCGAAGGGGTCGTTGTCTCCGAACTGGATCCTGCGCGCATCGCTGCGGTGCGCGACAGCCTGCCTGCGCTGCGTCACCGCCGCCTGGGCTGAGCATGCACTCCTTTAATCCCGAAGATCGTTTTGGTGTGGGGCCGGTCAACGCTGGCGACACCTGCAAGGAATTCCAATGAGCAAGTCCCAGAATCCACTCAAGGTCGCCGACCGTTACCTGCTCTCGCCCTATGGCTTGGGCGAGGCCGAGCTCGAGAAGACCTTCCGCAAGCTGATGCGCCACGATATCGACTTTGCCGACCTGTACTTCCAGTATCAGCGCTCGGAGGCCTGGAGTCTGGAAGAGGGTATCGTCAAGTCGGGCAGTTTCGACATCGAGCAGGGCGTGGGTGTGCGCGCGATCAGCGGCGAGAAGACAGCGTTCGCCTATTCCGACGACATTTCGCTTGATGCCCTGGTCGGCGCTGCCACGGCTACCCGTGCCATCGCCGCCGCAGGCGAGCGGCGCAAGGTGGATATGCGTGCGCACAAGCTCAAGCGCCGCCTTTACCGCGCTGACGACCCGCTCGACTCACTTGACGACACCGCCAAGGTGCGCCTGCTCGAACGCCTCGAGCGCTTTGCTCGTGCGGAAGATCCCCGCGTCACCCAGGTCATGGCCCATGTTGCCGGCTCGTGGGAGGTGGTGATGGTGGCGCGCAGCGATGGCCATATGGCTGCGGACGTTCGGCCGCTGGTGCGGGTGTCGATCACCGTCATCATGGAGGAGGACGGTCGCCGCGAGCAGGGTAGCGGCGGCGGCGGCGGCCGTTACGATTACGGTTACTTCTGCGACGATCGTCTGCACGACTATGCGCGCGCGGCGGTGCATCAGGCCCGCGTCAACCTTGGCGCCGATCCGGCACCGGCCGGCACCATGCCGGTGGTGCTGGGGCCGGGCTGGCCGGGCATCCTGTTGCACGAGGCCATCGGCCACGGTCTGGAGGGGGACTTCAACCGCAAGGGCAGTTCGGCCTTCTCGGGGCGGATCGGCCAGCAGGTGGCGGCGAAAGGCGTTACCGTGGTCGATGACGGCACGCTGCAGGACCGGCGCGGTTCGCTGTCGATCGATGACGAGGGCAACCCGACCGAACGCACGGTGCTCATCGAGGACGGCATTCTTACCGGCTACATGCAGGACATGATGAATGCGCGCCTGATGGGCATGCCGCTAACCGGCAACGGCAGGCGCGAGTCCTTCGCCCATCTGCCCTTGCCGCGCATGACCAACACCTACATGCTCAATGGCGACAAGGACCCCGAAGAGATCATCCGGTCGGTGAAGAAGGGGCTGTATGCCGCAAACTTCGGCGGCGGCCAGGTGGACATCACCTCGGGCAAGTTCGTGTTCTCGACCGCCGAAGCCTACCTGATCGAGAACGGCAAGGTGACGCGCCCGGTCAAGGGGGCGACTCTGATCGGCAACGGTCCGGATGCGCTGACCAAGGTCAAGATGATCGGTAACGACATGATGCTCGACCCGGGCGTCGGCACCTGCGGCAAGGATGGCCAGAGCGTGCCGGTGGGCGTCGGTCAGCCGACGCTGCGGATCGACGGTCTTACCGTGGGCGGCACGGCCTGAAGCGGGCCGCCCACGGTTGGAGCGTTCAGGTCGAGGTCGGCTTCTGCGGCGTGCTGCCGTCGGCGCCGGCCTTCTTGTCGTCGGCGCAGCTATTGGCGGTGACTTGTGGCGCTGCCGCCTGCGGGCCTGCCGCGATCACGGGGCTATGCACCGACCAGGCCAGTGCGGTGGTGGCGAGGATGGTGGTTACGGTCTGACGCATGCTCATGCGGGTCTCCTTGAAGGGCTGCGGGTTTGTTCTTCGTCTGGCTGGTTCTCGGCGCGGAACGGTTCCGGCCTGAGCCCATGGCGCTGCAGCAGCCGGTAGAACTCGGTGCGGTTGCGATCTGCCAAGCGTGCAGCATCGGTGACGTTACCCGCGGTAAGTTTCAAAAGCTGTATCAGGTAGTTTCGCTCGAAGCGCTGTTTGGCCTCGGCATAGCTCAAGGCTTCGATCGGTTGTGCGCGCAACGCGCGCTCGACGAGGCTGCGCGGGACCAGGGGCGTGGTGCTGAGGGCACAGACCTGCTCGACCACGTTGTGGAGCTGGCGCACATTGCCCGGCCATTGGCTGATGGCCAGTGTCTCGAGCGCGTCGGCGGCGAATCCATTCACGTCCTTGCCATAGCGCCTCGCCAGCGTGCGCAGGAAATGCTCGGCGAGCAGCGGGATGTCCTCGCGACGCTCGGCAAGCGGCGGAAGGTCTAGGCTGACGACATTGATCCGGTAGTAGAGGTCCTCGCGAAACTGGCCGTTGCCCAGCGCGTCTTCCAGATTGCGGTGCGTGGCCGACAGGATGCGAAGGTTTACCGAACTCGCCTGCGTGCTGCCGACCGGCCGTACTGCGCGCTCCTGCAGGACACGCAGCAGCTTGATCTGCAGTGCGGGCGGCATGTCGCCGATTTCGTCGAGGAACAGGGTGCCGCCGTCTGCCGCCTGGATCAGGCCGGCGTGGGTTGAGGTGGCGCCGGTAAACGCCCCGCGTACATGCCCGAAAAGCTCGGATTCGAGCAGTTGGTCCGGGATTGCCCCGCAGTTGATCGCTACGAAGGGGCCTTGCGCGCGTGCGCTGGCGTTGTGGATTGCGCGTGCGAGGAGTTCCTTGCCCGTGCCGCTCTCACCCAGGATCAGGACGCTGGCGTCGGAAGCCGCGACCAGTCTCGCCTCGGCGAGCAGTGCGCGCATGCGGCTGCTGCGGCTGATGATGGCCTTGCACCAGTCGGCCCGGTCGCCTTCGGCAATGCTTGTCGAGGAGGCATTTCCGAGCGCTTTGGCAATGCGGTCGAGCAGGGCCTGGCCGTCGAACGGTTTGGTCAGATAGTCGGCGACGCCGCGTGTCGTCGCGTCCACCGCGTCCGGGATGCTTCCGTGTGCGGTGATCATGATCACCGGCAGCGCGGGGTGGTGGCGCCGGATGTCTTCGAACAGCGTGAGGCCGTCGCCGTCGGGCAGGCGGACGTCGCTGAGGACGAGGTCGAAGGTCTCCATGGCCAGGCGCGCGTGCGCCGAGGCGATGCTGCATGCCGTGCTTACCCGATAGCCGTTGGCCTTGAGCCGCATCGACAGCAGGCGCAGCAGATCGGTGTCGTCGTCGATGAGCAGCAGGCGTGCGGCGGCAGGGATCGGAGCTGTCGCCCTGGCGCTCATCGCGGAGCGAGGCCATTCTGACCGTAGGGTGGAACGCTCGAGGGCGCAGGCAGCGTGCGCTCTATTGCAGTCAGGGCGTCGAGTTTGCGCTGCAACTCGGCCGCGTGCCTGCGGCTCGTGGTGAGCTCGCCCTTGTGCGTTTCGATTTCGCGCTCCAGGCGCTCGAGCTGGGCGGCCTGGCGTTGGCGTTCGCGGATCTGGGTGAGCAGAGCGCGTGCAAAGGGGTGATGGGCGCGCGCCTCGGTGCTGTCGTCCTCCAGCAGGTGCTCGAGCTGGCGGCGTGCTTCATTGAGCCGCGCGCGGTCGGGCTGGCTGGCCTGTACTGCTGCGTGCAGCCGATTCATGGCTGCCTGCTCGGATGGGGGCGCCTCCTCAGTGACCGTTGTTGCGTGCGGTGCGTCCCGGCCCGGAAGGTTCGTGCAGGCAGCAAGGGCAATGCATGCGAGGACGAGTGAGAGTGCGTGCCGTAGGCGCGCAGTCGGGTGTCGGTGCGGGTGTGCATCATGCATGGGGGAGCTCCAGCTGGAAGTGTGCGCCCTGCGGACTCGGCAGGGCCCTGGCGTACCCGCCATGCGCGGCGACGAACTCGCGCACGATGGCCAGCCCGATGCCGCTGCCCTTGGTGCTTGCGGTGCTGCTGCGGCTGCCGCGGAAGAAGGGTTCGAAGATTCGCTCAAGTTCCTCTTCGGCGACGCCCGGTCCGTCGTCGCGGCAGTCGATGATGACTTGAGGCTCCTGGACCTGGACATCGATGCGGATGAGGCCGTGCTCGGGACTGAAGCGGATTGCGTTGGCGATGAGGTTCGACAAGGCGATGCGCAGCTTGCTGACGTCGGCCGAAAGGATCGGCGCGTCACCCTCGATCCGAACCTCCAGCTTGTGCGCCTGGATGAGGAGCTGATGCTCGCTTACGACCTCGGACAGCAGCGGCAGCAGGGCAGTTGGCTTGCGGTCCAGGCGGCGCGCATCGAACTGGGTGGCGTTGTAGTGCAGGAGCTGTTCGATGCGCTCCTGCAGTGCGCGTGCACTGCTGTCCAGGATGCCGGCAACTTCGCGCTGTTCGGCGTTGAGTCGACCGAGGATGCCGTCGCTGAGCAGGGCGACCCCTTCGCGTAGGGACGCGAGTGGGGTCTTGAGCTCGTGCGAGACGTGGCGCAGAACCCGATTTCGGTTGGCTTCGAGTTCGGCCAGCCGCTGGCGCAGCCAGTCCAGGTGCTCGCCGAGTTGGCGCAGGTCGGCGGGTCCGCCGATGCGGATGGGCGATTCGAGATGGTTGTCGCCGAGTGCGGCGATGGCGCGTTCCATACGCGCGAGTGGACGCAGCAGCCACCATGATGTGAGCGCCGCGAGTACGCCCGCAAGTGCGACCGCCGCGAGAATGTGCTGGGCGAGCAGGTGCCGGCGGTACTCGAGCTCTGCCAGGAGGTCCTCGCTCTCACGCGCAAGACGCGCCTGGATGGTGCGCTCTACAGCCTCGCTCACCTGGCTCAGGGCGAGGAAGTCGGCGCTGAAGTCCGCTGCGGCTTGAGCGCCGCTCCCGTCGGGGGTGGTTTCGAGGCCTCGTTCGATGGCGGCTGCCAGGGCACGCCATTCGCCGACTGGCGCAGCAAGCCCTTGCGCACTGGCCTCGAGCGTGTCCAGAGCAAGGTGCGCTTCACTGAGGGCGTCGTCGAAGCGCTGCCGCAAGGCAGGTTCGCCCAGCACGAGGTACTGGCGGGCGCTGCGTTCCAGGTCCACTGAGCGCTCGCCGAGTACGCGTGAGGCGGCGGTGAGCGCCAGGGCGTTGCGCTTGCCGTCGTGGATCGAGCGCGCAAGCGCCTCCAGACTCAGCCATCCGCTCACTGCCGCGGCAGCCAGCACGCCCGCGATCAGCAGGAAGGCGGTGAGCATGATGCTGCGAAACGAAGGGCGGAACATGGGCAGGCGGTCCCGGGAGGCTGAAGGGGGAGATGCCGTCGGCAAACGCGGCAGTGTAGGTCAGTCAGCCGAGGGCTGCGCGGACGCAAATGCAAGGTGAAGTAACGTCCGGCGCAGGACGGCCTGCCGGTTGTCGCCTGCAAGCGACAGGGAGATTCTTTGCGCAATCAGGGGGATGGCGCTGGCAGGAGGGCATCGTGTCGGGCTGCAGCGACGCCAGCGCAGCTGCCCTGGGTTGGGAATGGGCTCGGGAATGAGCTGCAGGTTATTGAACTGCCTGCGGAAAGTGCCTGTGGTGAGGGGCCCGGCACGTTCCATGCTCATGGCTGACGATGGCAGCACAAGGACTGCATCAACCTCAAGGAGTCAGCATGTTCAACAAGCCCAATCTGTTTCATAAGACAGCCGAGATGCCTGCAGCCCGCAGCCCGCGTCCTCTTGGTGGCGCGGTCAGCGCACGGCCAGTGAGCCCGGAGATGCCGGCGACGCCAGCGGCTGCCGATGTCGCCGCAAGCGAGGCGGTCTCGGCAGCTCAAGGTAACGCGGTCGAGGCGGTGACGGCAGTGCCGACGGAGCGCAGCGGCGAGAGTCGCTTGATCGTCGGCCCCGACGTCAAGCTGAAGGGGGCCGAGATCCTTGATTGCGACACGCTCGTCGTCGAGGGGCGCGTCGAGGCCACCATGGACAGCCGCGTGCTTCGCATTGCCGAGGCGGGCGCCTACAAGGGCACGGTTGGTATCGACATTGCCGAGATCCATGGGCACTTCGAAGGAGAGCTGACCGCGCGCGTGCAGTTGCTGATCCACTCGACCGGACGTGTCAGTGGCAAGATCCGCTACGGCAAGATCCTCATCGAAGAAGGGGGCGAGATCTCGGGCGACGTGCAGTCGCTGGTTGCGGGTGCGAAGGACGGGCTGCGCGCAGTGGAGCGCACAGCCGATATGCGGCCCTTGGCCGCCGCTGGTTGACGCCGGCAGGCCCCGGCTGGTCCGGGGCTCAGCGCACTGCTGGCGTACCCGTATCCTGTCCGGCGGCAGCGAGTTGTTGCGGGTTCCAGCTCCAGTGCTGTTCCCACGCCGCGCGGACCAGGTTGGGGTACTGCGCCTTGCCCAGGCTGCCGTTGTAGCGGCCCAGCGCGCGGAACAGGTCGCCCTTCTCGATGTCGAGGTAGTGGCGCAGGATGGTGCAGCCATAGCGCAGGTTGGTGCGCATGTGGAAGAGGTTGTCGTCCTCGCGGCCGATGATCTTGATCCAGAACGGCATCACCTGCATGTAGCCGCGTGCGCCCGCCGAGGAGATCGCGTACTTGCGGAAGGCGCTTTCGACCTGGATCAGGCCGAGCACCAGCTGGGGGTCGAGCCCGGCGCGGGTCGCCTCGTAGTGGATGCTGGTGAGGAGTTCCGTGCGGTAGGCCTCGTCCGGGATCCGCCTGGCCAGCCGGCGCGACATCTCGGCGAGCCACTGTGCGCGTTCGCCGGCGTCCGGAATCGGCAGCATGGGGGCGGCAGCGTCGCTCACCGCGGCGTGCAGCGCAGCGCGGACACTGGCTGCCATGGGCTCGTACTGTTGTGCGCCGGCCTGCGCGCCGCCCGCTGCGAGCGCGAGCAGGCACGCGGCGGCAAGCTGGCGGAGCGGGGTGGGCAGGCGGCGCATTGCGGGCTCCCGGAGGCTCAGCCCTGCTTGAGGCGGTCGAGCATGTGGCCGAGCACCTCGCCGACCGCCAGCTTGGCGGCGTCGGCATCGCGCCTGCCCTGGTATTCGACCACGCCTTCCTTGAGCCCGCGGTCGCCGATGGTGACGCGGTGCGGCACGCCGATGAGCTCCCAGTCGGCGAACATCACGCCGGGACGCTCGTCGCGGTCATCGAGGATGGCGTCGACACCGGTGGCGACGAGCGCGTCGTAGAGCTTCTGGGCCTCCTCGCGCACCGCCTGCGACTTGCCCCAGCCGACGGGGCAGATGACGACTTCGAAGGGGGCGATCGCGCGCGGCCAGATGATGCCGCGAGCGTCGTGGTTCTGCTCGATCGCGGCGCCCAGGATGCGGGTGACGCCGATGCCGTAGCAGCCCATCTCGAAGTGCTTGGGCTTGCCGTCCTCGTCGAGGAAGGTGGCGTTCATCGCCTTGGAGTACTTGGTGCCGAGATAGAACACGTGGCCGACCTCGATGCCGCGCTGGATGGCAAGCACGCCGCCGCCGTCGGGGCTGGGGTCGCCCTCGATCACGTTGCGGATGTCGGCCACCAGGTCGGGCTCGGGCAGATCGCGGCTCCAGTTGACACCGGTGAAGTGGAAGTCGGCGTCGTTGGCACCGCAGATGAAGTCGGCCATGTGGGCGACGGTACGGTCGGCGATGACCTTGACCGGCTTCTTCAGCCCGATGGGGCCGAGGTAGCCCGGCTTGCAGCCGAAGTGCTCGAGGATCTCGGCCTCGGTGGCGAAGCGGAAGCCGGACTTGAGGCCCGGAAGCTTGCCGGCCTTGACCTCGTTGAGCGCGTGGTCGCCGCGCACCAGCAGCAGCCACACGGTGACGCCGGCCGGCTTGCCCTTGTCGTCGAGGTCGTCGGTCGCCAGCACCAGCGACTTCACCGTGGTGGCCAGCGGCACCTTGAGCAGTTCGGCAACGTCCTCGCAGGTGGCCTTGCCGGGTGTGGGGGTCTTCTCCAGCGCCTTGGCAGGTTCGGCACGGCGCGCGATCAAGGACACTGCTTCGGCGAGCTCGATGTTGGCGGCGTAGTCGGAGTCCGGGCAATAGACGATGGCGTCCTCGCCGGTGTCGGCGATGACCTGGAACTCGTGCGAACGATCGCCGCCGATAGCGCCGGTGTCGGCGGCCACCGCCCGGTATTCCAGGCCGATGCGGTCGAAGATGCGCTTGTAGGCGGCGAACATGATGTCGTAGCTGCGCCCGGCGGCTTCCTCGCTGCGGTCGAAGGAGTAGGCGTCCTTCATGGTGAATTCGCGCCCGCGCATGACGCCGAAGCGCGGCCGGCGCTCGTCGCGGAACTTGGTCTGGATCTGGTAGAAGTTCTTCGGCAGCTGGCGGTAGCTCTTCAGCTCCTGGCGCGCGATGTCGGTGACGACCTCCTCGGAGGTGGGCTGCAGCGCGAAATCGCGTTCGTGACGGTCCTTGAAGCGCAGCAGCTCGTCGCCCATCTTGTCCCAGCGCCCGGTCTCGTTCCACAGTTCGGCGGGCTGCACCATCGGCATGGTCAGCTCCATGGCGCCGGCGCGGTCCATCTCCTCGCGGATGATGGTCTCGACCTTGCGGATGGCACGCAGGCCCATCGGCATGTAACTGTAGATGCCGGCGGCGACCTTGCGGATCATGCCGGCGCGCAGCATCAGCTTCTGGCTGACGACTTCGGCGTCCGACGGGGCTTCCTTGAGGGTGAACAGGTGGAACTGGCTGGCGCGCATGAGGGTCTTTTGCGTAGAAGGCGTTGTCGAGCGCGGGATTCTAGCGCATGGCGTGCATGACGATCGCGCGCTCGTCGTTCAGCGTAGGTGATGCACGGACATGGTGCGCTTTCAAACGGGGCGCAAGTGTGAAAAAATTGCCGTCAATAAACCGAATTTGAAGGTTCGACATGCTTGACCGTGAAGGCTTTCGCCCGAACGTCGGCATCATTCTGGTCAATTCGCGCAACGAGGTGTTCTGGGGCAAGCGCATTCGCGAACATTCCTGGCAATTTCCGCAAGGTGGCATCAAGCACGGCGAGTCGCCGGAGCAGGCCATGTACCGGGAGTTGTTCGAGGAAGTCGGGTTGCGCCCGGAGCACGTCAAGATCCTCGGCCGCACGCGCGGCTGGCTGCGCTATGAGGTGCCGAAGCACTGGATACGGCGTGAATGGCGCAACACCTATCGTGGACAGAAGCAGATCTGGTTTCTGTTGCGTTTGGTGGGGCGGGATTCCGACGTGTGCCTGCGCGCGAGCTCTCATCCGGAATTCGATGCCTGGCGCTGGAGTGACTACTGGGTGCCGCTCGATGCGGTGATTGAATTCAAGCGTCAGGTCTACCAGATGGCGCTCATCGAGCTCGCTCGCATTCTCCATCGCTCGCGCGCATTCGAACTGCCCGAGCCCTACCGTCTGCCGGGCCTTGCAGAGCCGGCAGAATTGGGGTCTCAAGGCTTGAGTGGGCCGGGCGCATAGATGTTGAATGCAGGCGTCGCTTGCGGGAAGCCTAAGGGGTGTGGCACCTGCCGGCTTGCATGCGGGGCAGGCTGCTTGGTCCCAATGTGGAGATTGCACGTTTGAACTCGATTCTCCGTCGTATCGCCCCTGTGGGCCTGCTTGCCCTGGGCTGCTTTTCGGGGGGTGTTTCTGCAGGCCTGCTTTTTGACGCCGACCCGAACTGGAAAGAGAGCGAGGTGGTGATGCCTCCGCCCGTCGAGGAGTCGCGCCTCAGGGCGTTCTACGTCAGTGCGGCCACGCCCAATGCTTTTTTCGTCGACGAGGCCAGTCTCGCTGTTGGTGATGACGGCGTAGTGCGCTTCACGCTGGTCGTACGCACGCCCGGTGGGGCGCAGAACGTGACTTTCGAGGGGATCCGCTGCGCGACCGGTGAGCGTCGCCTGTACGCCACAGGCCGCGCGGATGGGTCTTGGGTGCCGGCGAGGAACGATACCTGGCAGCCGATCTCCGATAACACGTACAACCGCCCTCGCGCTGCCCTGGCGCAGGATTACCTGTGCGATGGCCCGGCCGCGCCCCGTAGTCGGCAGCATGCCTTGCAGCTGCTGCAACAGCGGCGCGACGTGATTCAGCCCTTCGGAGTCAGATAATGCTTGATCGTGCCATCATCGAGTTCGACAAGGCTTTGCGTACCGTGCTCGCACCGGCACGCAGCGTGCGTCCCGTGCCTGATGAGGGAGTGCCGGATGCAATGCTTGACGACGCCGAGCGTCGGCACGCCGCAGCCCTCATGCGCATCAATCATGTTGGCGAGATCTGTGCGCAGGCTCTCTATCAAGGGCAGGCCATGATGTCGCGTGATCCGGCGATCCGCGACACCTTGCGTCAGGCTTCGCAGGAAGAGACCGAGCACCTGGCCTGGACCGAGCGCCGTATTGCAGAGTTGGGCGGGCGCAAGAGTCTGCTCAATCCGGTGTGGTACGGCGGGGCGCTCGCCCTTGGTCTGCTTGCCGGGCGTTTCGGCGATCGCTGGAACCTCGGTTTTCTGGCCGAGACCGAGCGCCAGGTGGAGCGCCATCTCAAGGGGCATCTGGAGACGCTGCCGGCTGACGATGCGCGTTCGCGTGCGATCGTGGAGCAGATGAAGGTCGACGAGGCCGAGCATGCGGACATGGCCGTGCGGCTGGGCGCACATGAACTTCCCGCGCCGGTGAAGGGGGCGATGAAGTTCGCGGCCAGGCTGATGACCACCGTGACCTATCGCGTTTGAGTCCACTGTGGACGCGTGGTGAGCGTCCACTCCATGGCGGTCAGTCGGCCTCGACGAGTTCCAGTTCGTGACTGATCTCGGCAGTCTTGCCGAGCATGATCGAGGCTGAGCAGTACTTCTCTGCGGAAAGGTGGATTGCGCGTTCGACGCTTTCGCGCTTGAGCTTGCGCCCGCTCACGGTATAGATGAAGCGGATGCGGGTGAATACCTTGGGGTCGGTGTCTGCGCGTTCGGCCTCGAGGCGCACGGTGCAGCCGCGCACGTCGTGCCGCCCACGCTTGAGGATCAGCACGACATCGAAGGCCGTGCAGCCGCCTGCGCCCGCGAGCATGAGCTCCATCGGTCGAGGAGCGAGATTGCGGCCTCCCGCCTCAGGGGCGCCGTCCATCGTCACCATGTGCCCCGTTCCGGTCTCGGCGACGAAGCTCATCCCGTCAAGCCATTTGATCGTGCATTCCATTCGATTTTGCTCCTGGGGCTGTGCGCCCGATGTGTCCTGTCTGGCGGTAGTTGGGCCGCGATTTTATCGCAGTGCCGCAGGCTTGCGCGGTGAGCTTGCTCCTCAGCGGGGTTCCCTGTTCCGTCAGTGATTTGGATATGAGTGGTGCGGGGAGAGCAGGGGCGTGCCAGTGGCCAGTACGGCACCGTATTCATGCGGTGCACAAAAATAGACCGCACTGGAATCATGGGCTAGAGGTTCGAGCGCTTTGACTAGGCCGGGATGGGGTGAAAATTTGATATAAAACAATATACTGCTTTTCGATAAGGATACTCTATTGAACAATCAAAACAATTGTAATGCAATGCACAAAAACTGCTTGCGCGAGGGGGTTCGTCTCGCCATAATTCGCCTCAGTCGGATCGCTGACGCGGCATCGAAGACGACGCGCCGATCCAAATGGTGTCTCCTCCACCCTCCTCCTTTGGTGTGGATTTAACGCAGTCCTAGCGGACTGCGTTTTTTTTTGCTTGTTGTGCTCGCGTCAATCTGTAAGTTGAGATTGACACGCGGGCCATGTTCGCATTAGGATTGCGAGCTTTCCGTTTGACGGCCAAATCCAAGGGCCCGACAAAGATCGAGGATTCACATGAAGACGTTTTCCGCCAAGCCGCACGAGGTCAAGCGCGACTGGTTCGTTGTCGACGGCACGGATAAGGTGCTTGGCCGTCTCGCCGCCGAAGTCGCCCGTCGCCTCCGTGGCAAGCACAAGGCTATCTACACCCCGCACGTCGATACCGGCGACTTCATCGTCGTTGTCAACGTCGACAAGCTGCGCGTGACCGGTAACAAAGCGCAGGACAAGAAGTACTACCGTCACTCGGGTTACCCGGGCGGTATCTACGAAACCAACTTCACCAAGCTCCAGCAGCGCTTCCCCGAGCGTGTGCTCGAAAAGGCGGTGAAGGGCATGCTGCCGAAGGGCCCGCTGGGCTACGCCATGCTGAAGAAGCTGAAGTGCTATGCGGGGCCGTCGCATCCGCATACCGCTCAGCAGCCGCAAGTTCTCGAGATCTGAAGGAGCCGACAATGGCTGTGACTTACAACTACGGTACCGGCCGCCGCAAGACCGCGGTCGCTCGTGTGTTCATCAAGCCGGGTACCGGCAACATCGTCGTGAATGGTAAGCCGGTCGACGAGTTTTTCTCGCGTGAAACCGGTCGCATGATCGTGCGCCAGCCGCTGATCCTCACCGGCAACGAAGGCCGTTTCGACATCATGGTGAATGTCACCGGCGGTGGCGAGTCGGGTCAGGCTGGTGCTGTGCGCCACGGCATCACCCGTGCCTTGGTTGACTACAACGCCGAGCTCAAGGGTGATCTGCGTGCAGCAGGCTTCGTAACTCGCGATGCTCGTGAAGTCGAACGTAAGAAGGTCGGTCTGCGCAAGGCGCGCCGCGCGAAGCAGTTCTCGAAGCGCTGATCGTCTTTTTGTTGCCGTGTCTGCAGGAGCCGCCCCATGGGGCGGCTTTTGTGCTTTCTGCGGCACGCTTGACCCTGCCCGGTGCAGGGGCTTCGGGAAGAGCTTTGCCGGACGTTGTGACGTCGTCAGGCATGCGCGCACCGCAGCCGGCAGTGCGATAATCCGGCCCTGAGGTCTTTCGTTGCGAGGAGCAAGCATGATCAAGGTTGGAGTCGTTGGCGGTACCGGATATACCGGCGTCGAGCTGCTGCGTCTGCTGGCGCGGCATCCAGGGGTGGAGCTCACGGCGATCACCTCGCGTGGCGAGGCCGGCATGGCCGTGTCGGACATGTTCCCCAGTCTGCGTCGTCGGGTGAGTCTCAAGTTCGTCACGCCGCAGGATGCGGGCCTCGAGAAGTGCGACGCGGTCTTCTTTGCCACGCCGAACGGCATTGCAATGAAGCAGGCTGCGGAGCTCGTCGCCGCGGGTGTGCGTGTGATCGATCTGGCGGCGGATTTTCGTATCCGCGATGTTGCCGAGTGGCAGAAGTGGTACGGGATGGATCACGCCTCGCCCGAACTCGTCGCCGAGGCCGTGTATGGACTGCCGGAGGTCAATCGTGAGCAGATTCGCAGTGCGCGCGTGCTGGCCAACCCGGGGTGCTACCCGACTGCTGTCCAGCTGGGTTTTCTGCCGCTGGTCGAGACGGGGCTCATCGATATCGGTCACTTGATCGCCGATGCCAAGTCGGGCGTGTCGGGCGCGGGGCGCAAGGCCGAGGTGCATACCCTGCTGCCTGAGGCAGCGGATTCATTCAAGGCCTACGGCGTGCCGGGTCATCGCCATCTGCCCGAGATCCGTCAGGGCCTCTCGCTCGCGGCTGGGCAGCAGGTCGGCCTGACCTTCGTGCCGCATCTGACGCCGATGATCCGTGGCATCCATGCCACCTTGTACGGGCGGCTCAAGCCGGGTGTCGATGCATCTGACCTGCAAGGGCTGTACGAGCGGCGCTATGCGGGCGAGGCTTTCGTCGACGTGATGCCGGCGGGCAGCCATCCTGAAACCCGCTCCGTGCGTGCGTCGAACCTGTGCCGGATTGCCGTCCATCGGCCGCAGGGTGGTGACACCGTGGTGGTGCTGTCGGTCATCGATAACCTGGTCAAGGGTGCGGCCGGGCAGGCGGTGCAGAACCTCAACATCATGTTCGGCTTCGACGAGGACGCCGGCCTGGACATCGTTCCCGTCAGCCCTTGACGGGAACTTGGTATTCGGACGACGATCCGATTTGCACGGTAGGGTCGCGAAGAGCGCATCATTCGCGGCACACCCCCCAACAGAGGAGAAAACATGAGCGCAGAAGTTGAAACCCCCGATATCCTGGTCTTCACCGATAGCGCAGCGAACAAGGTCCGCGAGCTGATCGAGGAAGAGGGCAATCCGCAGCTCAAGCTGCGCGTCTTCGTCTCGGGCGGTGGCTGCTCGGGCTTTCAGTACGGCTTCACTTTCGACGAGGAAGTGAATGAGGACGATACGACCTATGAGAAGAACGGCGTGATGCTGTTGATCGACGCCATGAGCTATCAGTATCTCATCGGCGCAGAGATCGACTACACCGAAGGTCTTGAAGGTTCGCAGTTCGTCATCCGCAACCCGAATGCGACCAGCACCTGCGGCTGTGGTTCGTCTTTCTCGGCGTGAGACGTAGGCACTGCAGAATAAAAACGGGGCGCCGCGGCGCCCCGTTTTATTTTGCAGCCCGCGCGCGGGCTGCGATCAGCATTCATTCAGCGCTGGCAAGCTCGTAGTTGAGCAGGGCGAAGCGATTGCGCAGCGGCGCGGTGTCGCGCTTGAAGGCGGCGAGTTCGCGCGCATTCAGCGTGTCTGCCATCGGCAGCGCCACGGTCATCGGATCTTGCGGCACCTTGTTGATGTGCACCTCGTAGTGAAGGTGGGGGCCGGTGCACCACCCAGTGCAGCCGACATAGCCAATCAGGTCGCCCTGGCTGATTGGCTGGCCTTTGCTCAGGCCCTTGGCGAAACCATTGAGATGGGCGTAGTGGGTGGTGATGCCATTGCGGTGCTTGAGCACGATGAGGTTGCCAAAGCCGCGCTGGCTGCCGACGAACTCGACGGTGCCGTCCGAGGTGGCTTTGATCGGAGTGCCGGTCGGTGCGGCAAAGTCGGTGCCGTTGTGGTTTCGCCAGCTGCGGTGGATCGGATGCAGGCGGCGGCCGAAGCTCGAGCTCACGCGCGAGAATTCCAGCGGTGAGCGCAGGAAACCCTGCTGGAGGCTGCGGCCGTCGTCGCTGTAGTATTGCTCCTTGCCGCTCGGGCTGCGGTGGAGGACGACGGCGTGGCGCTCGCCCTTGTTGATGAATTCGGCGGCGACGATGCGGCCAGCGCGAACAGGGTTGCCTTCTTCGTAGATCGCTTCGTAAATGACGTTGAAGCGATCGCCCTTGCGCAGGTCGGTATGGAAGTCGATCCAGGTGCCGAAGATCGTCGCCAGTTGGGTGGCGACGTTGTCGGGTAGGCCGACCGCGTCGGTGGCGCCGAACAGGGAGTGCGTGATCGTGCCTGAACGCATCTCCGTCATCGTGACCTGGGTTTCCCCGCTGGACTCACGCAAGGCAAGCCCCTGATCGTTGCGCTCGAGCACCAGCTGCGTGCCGCTGTTGCCCATCGGCACGCTGAATGATGCGATGCGGCCATCGGGGGAGACGATGGCGGTGACCGAGCGCCCGGCGCGCAACTGGCGCACGGCCTGCTTGCCCTCTGCCGAGGCCGACAGGTGTGCGAGTGCCTCGGCGTCGTCGATATGCAGGCGGCTGAAAATGGACTGCAGGGTGTCTCCGGCCTGGATGCGCTCGCTGTACACGAAGGGGAGGTCGTTCTCCGCTTCGATCACCGCAACCGGCGCGGGCAGGCTTTCGACTACGCGCGCGAACTGGATGTCGGCCGTGTCGCTGCCCGGTGCAACTGCGGTCGCGGCCACAACGCCGAGCAGCGATGCCCCGGTGATGCCGGCAAGGAGCCAGCTGCGGGGGCGAAGAAGGAGCTGGGCCGGTAGATCGGCTAGAATTCGGGTCTTTCTGGCCTTCATGAGCGCTGTCCGCTGGAATGGGCGAAAAAAATTTGCCGAAGTTTAGCAAACTAATACCCTTGTTCGGGAAGGTATTTTTGGAGAAATTGAATGACTGATGTCCAGGCGGCGATCGAGCTGATCAAGCGCGGTACCGATGCACTGCTGATCGAGGCCGAGCTGGTCGAGAAGCTCAAGAGCGGCCGCCCGCTGAGGGTCAAGGCTGGCTTCGACCCGACCGCCCCCGACCTGCATCTTGGTCACACGGTCCTGATCAACAAGCTGCGCCATTTCCAGGAGCTCGGCCACCAGGTCCAGTTCCTGATCGGCGACTTCACCGGCATGATCGGCGACCCCAGCGGCAAGAACACCACGCGTCCGCCGCTGTCCCGTGAGCAGATCATGGAGAACGCCAGGACCTATCAGGACCAGGTGTTCAAGATCCTCGATCCCGAGCGCACCGAGATCTGCTTCAATTCGGCGTGGATGAACGATCTCGGCGCTGCAGGCATGATCCGCCTGGCCTCGCAGCAGACCGTGGCGCGCATGCTCGAGCGCGACGACTTCGCGCGCCGCTATGGCAACAACCAGCCGATCGCGATCCACGAGTTCCTCTATCCGCTGTGCCAGGGCTACGACTCGGTGGCGATGAAGGCAGACGTGGAGTTGGGCGGAACCGACCAGCGCTTCAACCTGCTGATGGGGCGCGAACTGCAGAAGCACTACGGCCAGGAGCCGCAGTGCGTGGTGATGGTGCCGCTGCTCGAGGGCCTGGACGGCGTCAACAAGATGTCGAAGTCGCTCGGCAACTACATTGGCATTGCCGAGCCGGCGAAGGAGATCTTCGGCAAGACCATGTCGGTTTCCGACACGCTGATGTGGCGGTATTACGATCTGCTGTCCTTCCGCTCCACTGCCGAGATCGCGCAACTGCGCGCCGACGTGGACGGCGGGCGCAATCCGCGTGACGTCAAGGTGATGCTGGCGATGGAGTTCGTCGCTCGTTTCCATGGCCAGTGCGCGGCTGACGAGGCGCTGGCCGACTTCGAGGCGCGCTTCCAGCGCAACGCGATCCCCGACGACATCCCGCAGGTCAATGTCAGCGCCGGCGCCGACGGCATGCCGCTGTTCCAGGTGCTCAAGCAGGCGGGGCTGACCGCCACCACGTCCGAAGCGATGCGCATGATCGGCCAGGGCGGGGTGCGCATCAACGGTGAGCGTGCCGAGGACAAGGCGCTGGTCTTGCGTGCCGGAGAAACGGTGGTGCTGCAGGTCGGCAAGCGCAAGTTCGCGTCGGTCGTGTTGTCGTGAGCCGCGCTTACCGCGCCGTGGCCGCAGCTGGAGCACACTTTTGAGCAAGCCTGAGGCCGCGCGTCCGATCGGCGTGTTCGACTCCGGGGTCGGTGGCTTGACCGTGGTGCGCGCCCTGATGGAGCGCCTGCCGCTGGAGAGCATCGTGTACTTCGGCGACACGGCGCGCGTCCCCTACGGCGTGAAGTCGGTTGCCACCATCGAGCACTTCACGGCACAGATCACCGAGTTCCTGCTCCAGCGCGAGGTCAAGATGCTGATCATCGCCTGCAACACGATGGCGGCGGTGGCGGCCGAGGTGGTGCATCGCCTCGCCGGCAGTGTCCCGGTGCTCGACGTGATCGAGGCCGGCGCGCGTGCGGCGGTGGCGAGCTCGACGGGGCGCCGCATCGGCGTCATCGGCACGCCGACGACGATCAACAGCAATGCCTACGCTCGGCGCATGCACGAGCTCGACAGTACGGTGCGCGTGTATTCGCAGGCCTGCCCGTTGTTCGTGCCCCTGGTCGAGGAGGGCTGGCTGGACCACGAGGTGACGCGGCTGACGGCGCAGGAGTACCTGCGGCCTGTGCTGGCGGAAGAGGTCGACAGCCTGGTCCTTGGCTGCACCCACTACCCCTTGCTCAAGCCGCTGTTGCGAGATGTCGCGGGCCCGTCGGTGCGCCTCATCGATTCGGCGGTGACCACCGCCGAACTCGCGGCCGAGCGCCTGCAGCAGGCAGGCCTGATGCGCAGTGCCGGCGCGCGCGCGGGGTATCGGTTTGTCGTCAGCGACGTGCCGCTGCGCTTCCAGACCATTGGCGAGCGTTTTCTCGGGCGCTCGCTCGGCGCGGTGGAGAAGGTCGACTGGTGAAACATGCGATGTTCGCCCGCCTGCGCAGGCATGGCGTCGGCATCAAGCGCTGCCGCGCGCTACCGGTCGGCTGGGGTCCGCACACCACTCGCTCCACGATCCGGCATACAGGCGCGAGCCGGGCAGGCCTGCCGCCTCCATTGCGAGAGCATTGACGCAGGCCGTCACCCCAGACCCGCATTGGTGGACTACCTGTCGCGGTCCGTGGGCGCCGAGCAGCGCGCCGAACTCTTCGCGTAGCACGGACGGCTGCTTGAAGCAGCCCTTGCTGTCGAGGTTGTCGCGAAAGAAGCGATTGATCGCGCCCGGGATATGGCCTCCCACCGGATCGAGCGCCTCGTTCTCGCCGCGGAAACGGTCTGGGCTGCGCGCGTCGATCAGCACCATATCTGCGCTGCCAAGGTGTTCGAGGACGTAGTCGGCGTCCACGCGCTCCGAACGCAGCGACAGGGTATAGGTACGCTGTTGCGCTTCGGGCAGGGTGCTGTCCAGGGGCTGGCCGAGGCTCAGCCAGGATTGAAGGCCGCCGTCGAGAACAGCCACGCGGTGGTGGCCCAGCCAGCGCAGCAGCCACCACAGGCGGGCGGCGAACATGCCGCCTGCGTCATCGTAGGCCACCACCTGGCTGTGGTTCGAGACGCCGCATGCGGCCAGCCTGGCGGCCAGCCGGGCCGGATCTGGCAGGGGGTGGCGGCCGTTGCGTCCGGTCTTCGCGCTCGACAGGTCGTCGTCGAGGTCGAGGAAGAAGGCTCCCGGCACATGACCATCGAGGTAGGCCTGGTGGCCGAATGCCGGGTTGGCAAGGTCGAAGCGGCAGTCGAACACCACCCAGTCAGGGTCGTGCAGGCGTTGAGCCAGGTCGAGCGCCCCGATCAGGGTCGAATACGACGCGTTCATTGCACGGCGGTCAGGAAGCCGCTTCTGCGGCTGCATCTGCCTCCAGCCAGGCGCGCGCCTCGCCTTCATCGTCGAAGACACGCACCTCGGCATCGACGAAGAGCTGCGAGACCCAGGCGCTCCAGGTCAGCCACTGGTCCTCGGTCAGCACTGCGATACGGCGGAAATCGTGCGCATGCTGGCGCGAGAACTTGATCTCCTCCCAGGCCACGTCGAGGGTGAAGCCTGCCATCTCACGCAGGTCGAAGAGCAGGTCGACCGTGCCGGAGAACTGGATCTTGTAATTGACCAGTTCCTCGAATTCCTTGTAGTCGGCCAGCGTGAATTCGCCGAAGACGGCGACTGCCACCATCTTGTCGGTATGCTCGGTGTTGATCATCACTGCCTCCTTGCTATGGCTCGGGGATGGCTCAACTATAGTCCCGAGCAGGCCCGGGCTCAATCGTGACGGCGCGCGGATGGGGCCTTGCGAGTCTCGCTGCCGTGTTCAGCGCGCCTTGCGGGTGGCGAACGAGATGAGTATGGCGCTCGAGATGATCAGTGCGATCGCCAGCCACGAGGAGGGTGGCATCAGTTCGCCCCAGAAAAGCATGCCGAACAGGCTCGCAAACACGACCGTTGCGTAGCTCAGGTTGGCCGACACCACGGTGCGGCCGAAGCGGTACGAGCGCGTCATTGCCAGTTGGGCAAGGCCGCCGAACACGCCGACGCCGAGCAAGGTCAGCAACTGCATGCCATCAGGGCGGTGCACGCCGCTGGCCAGGGCCCAGCCGAGGCCGATCAGCGTGGTGGTGAGTGAGAACCAGAATACCGTTCGCACCTCCGGTTCGCCCACGCGTCCGAGCTCACGCACGCTGATATAGGCGAGGCTGGCGACTGCACCCGAACCCAGGCCTGCGGCGGCGCCCAGCCACTGCGCCGGTTGCAGGGTGGGGCGCAGCAGGATGACGACGCCGGCAAAGCCGACCAGCACTGCAACCAGGACCGGCCAGCGCAGGCGTTCGCCGAAAAAAGCAGCCAGCAACAGGGCGACGAAGATCGGCGAGGTGTAGTTGAGCGTGACCGCCGTGGCCAGCGGCAGCAAGCCGATGGCGAAGAAGTAGCAGCACAGTGCGAGCGAACCCGACAGGCTGCGCGAGAGGTGCATGCGCCAGTGCGGCGTGGTCAGGCGCTGCCCCTGCAGGGCCGCCAGCGCCACCATCATCAGCATGCTGACTGCGCCGCGGTAGAACACGATCTCGCCGGTCGAGAAGCTGCCCGAGCTGAGCTTCACGCACACGCCCATGCAGGCGAACAGGAAGCAGGAGACGATCATCCAGATGGCGGGCATGGCGGGTGTTGCGCTGCAGCGATACGGTGGCGCATTGAACCATATCGTGGCTTTCCCGGGGTGGTCGCCTTGGCGCAGCGGGGTTAGTCTGTCAGCCAGGGGTGACGGCAAACCTAGCGTGCGGAGGCGACATGGCTTATCTCCTTGCCCTGGACCAGGGGACGACGAGCTCGCGGGCGATGGTGTTCGATGCGGGGGGCCGGGTACGCGGCGTGGCGCAGGCCGAGTTCGTTCAACATTTTCCGGCGCCCGACCGCGTCGAACACGATGCCCAGGACATCCTGCGCACCCAGTTCGACTGCGCGCGCGAGGCGCTCGCCAACGCCGGTATCCGGGCCGGCGAGGTGGCGGCGATTGGCATCGCCAACCAGCGCGAGACGACCGTGCTGTGGGAGCGCGCCAGTGGCCGCGCACTGGCGCCGGCAATCGTGTGGCAGGACCGGCGCACGGCCGCCGAGTGCGAACGCCTGCGCGCCCAAGGCTGGGCGGACGACCTGCGCGCGCGCACCGGCCTCGAGCTCGATCCCTACTTCTCGGCGACCAAGCTCGCCTGGCTGCTCGATACGCTGCCCGGCGCGCGTGCGCGTGCGGAGCGGGGTGAGCTGGCCTTCGGTACCATCGACAGCTGGCTGGTCTGGCATCTTACCGGCGGCCGGCTGCATTTGACCGACCCCGGCAATGCCGCGCGCACGCTGCTGTTCAACATCCACACCCTGGACTGGGATCCCGTGCTGCTCAAGCGCTTCCGCATCCCCGCCGCGTTGTTGCCCAGGGTGGTGGCGAGCAGTGGCGTATGCGGCGAAACAGATGCCCGCGTGTTCGGAGCCCCGATCCCGATCGCCGGCATTGCCGGTGACCAGCAGGCGGCGACGATCGGTCAGGGCTGCCTTGCACCGGGCATGGCCAAGAACACCTACGGTACGGGGTGCTTCCTGTTGATGAACACCGGCGCGCATGCAGTGGCCTCGCGCAACCGCCTGCTGACCACGGTGGGGTGGTCGGGGGTCGGGGGGAGCGGGGTTTGCTACGCCCTGGAGGGCAGCGTGTTCATGGGCGGGGCGATCGTGCAGTGGCTGCGCGACGGGCTCGGGATCGTACGCCGCTCGGACGAGGTCGAGGCTCTCGCTGCCAGCGTGGCCGACAGCGGCGGGGTGGTGATGGTGCCGGCCTTCACCGGCCTGGGGGCGCCGTATTGGGATGCGAATGCACGCGGCACCCTGCTCGGGCTGACGCGCGGCAGTGGGGCAGCGCACATCGCACGGGCTGCGCTCGAGGCCATTGCCGCGCAGACCGCCGACCTGGTCGAGGCCATGGTGCGGGACGGTGCCGCGCCCCTGTGCGAACTGCGCGTCGATGGCGGGGCGGCGGCCAACGACCTGCTCATGCAGATGCAGGCCGACCTGCTCGGCGTACCGGTGCTGCGTCCTCGCCTGCTCGAGACCACCGCCTACGGTGCAGCCTGTCTGGCGGCGCTCGGCTGCGGGCTGTGGGCGGATGCCCACGAGATCGAGGCTGGGTGGCGGCTCGACCGGCGCTTCGAGCCGCGTTGGGGGGCGGACCGCCGCGGTGCGGCGCGTGCGCGCTGGGCGCGCGCGGTTACATGCGCGCGCGGCTGGGCGGGGAGCTGAGCGGGGTGGGGTACACGCAGTCGCGCGAAAACGGAGAGGTCTTCGCACGCGCGTCATTGCTCGCCAGGCTGAACGCATCGTCGACCTGGGACTTCGTGGTCATCGGCGGCGGTGCGAGCGGCCTCGGCTGTGCACTGGACGCGGCCGCGCGTGGGTACTCCATCCTGCTTGTCGAGGCGCGTGACTTTGCGGCCGGCACCAGTTCGCGGTCGAGCAAGCTCATTCATGGCGGCGTGCGCTACCTGGCCCAGGGCAGGCTGGCGCTGGTGCGCGAGGCGCTCGTCGAGCGCGGGCGCCTGCTGTGCAATGCCGCAGACCTGGTGCACCCGCTGCGTTTCGTTGTGCCGACGCAGCGCTGGAGCGAGCGGGCGTGGATGGGGCTCGGCCTTGGTCTCTACGACCTGCTCGCCGGCGCCAACGGCCTTGGGCGCTGCAGGCTCATGTCCGCGGCCGATATCCGCACGGCCATGCCCACCTTGCGCGCGGAGCGGGCGCTGGGTGGCGTTGCATACTGGGACGCGCAGTTCGACGACGCGGCGCTCGCCGTTGCGCTTGCGCGCACAGCCATCCTGCATGGCGCGCTGGTGCTCAATCACTGCGCGCTCGAATCGTTCGCGCTCGATGGCAGCAGGATAGGCGGCCTCACCGTACGTGAGCGGGAGAGCGGGCGAACGTATCGGCTGGGCGCACGCGCGGTGATCAATGCCACCGGCGTGTGGTCCGACAACGTGATGCGCATGCTCAGGCCCGATGCGCCGCAGCAGCTGCGTCCGAGCCAGGGCGTCCATATCGTGATCGACGCGGACTTCCTGTCCGGAGCGGACGCGGTGCTCGTGCCGCATACCGATGACGGCCGGGTGGTCTTCCTCATCCCCTGGCAGGGCAGGGTCCTCGTCGGCACCACCGACACCCCGCGTGACGACCTGCCTGCGGAGCCCGAGCCGATGGCGGGCGAGATCGACTTCCTGCTCGAGACGGTCGGACGCTACCTGCGACGCGCGCCGACGCGCGCGGACGTGCGCAGCGTTTTCGTCGGCCTGCGCCCCCTGCTCGGAGGTGGTGCCGTGGCCGCCACGGGTAGCCTGTCGCGTGAGCATCGGGTCGATGTGTCGGAGCACGGGCTGGTCAGCGTCCTGGGCGGGAAGTGGACGACTTACCGCAGCATGGCCGAGCATGCCGTAGACGTGGCCGAGGAGGTCGCGGGCTTCGCCCATCGACCCTCCGTCACCGACAGGCTGAGACTCGACAGCGGTGGGCTGTGGCGGCCAGATATGCACGGGGAGGCGGCTTTGGGGGCTGAGGACGGCGTCTGCGCATCGCCCTTCGTGCCGTCTGCCGAAGAGGTGCGTCATGCCGTGCGAGCCGGGTTGGCGCTTGGGGTGGAGGACGTACTGGCCCGACGCAGTCGCTGCCTGTTCCTGGATGCCGAGGCAGCACGTCGTGCCGCGCCCGGCGTGGCTGCAGTCATGGCGCGGCAGCGGGGCTGGAGCCAGGCCCGTACGGATGCCGAGCGGAGCGCCTTCGAAGCGCTGGCGGCCTGCTACAGGGCGCGCAGCGCCACAGTGGCGACCAGCCCGCCATCGGGGTGATTGTGCAAGCTGACCTCGCCACCCTGACCCTGCAGCAGGTTGCGGGTGATGGCCAAGCCGAGTCCGGTGCCACCGGTTTCGCGGTTGCGCGAGGCCTCTGTACGGTAGAAGGCTTCGAACACCTTCTCCAGCTCCGCTTCTGGCAAGCCCGGGCCATGGTCGCGGATGGCGATGGCGACTCTGGCAGAGGCGCCTGATGGGTGTCTGGTGAGTGCGATGTCGACCGTGCCGCCGAACTTGATACCGTTCTCGATCAAGTTCCACAGCGCCCGACGCAAGGCCGAGGGGTTGGCTTCCACACGGACACCGGGCGAGTCGGGGACATTGACCGTCCAGCCCATGTCCCGGGCGTCCTCGGCCAGGGCATGGAGCAGCGGCAGGAGTTCGACGGCTTGTGCCGGTGCGCGTTCGTCCAGGCTGCGGGCATAGGCCAGGCCTTCGCGCACCAGGCCCTGCATCGCGTCGAGGTCTGACTGGATGCGGCTGCGCAGGGCCTCGTCGTCGACCATCTCCGCGCGCAGTCTCAGGCGGGTGATCGGTGTCTGCAGGTCGTGTGAGATGGCTGCAAGAATGCGGGTGCGCTCGGTGACGTGTTCGGCGATGCGCTGCTGCATCTGGTTGAAGGCCGTGGCCGCCTGCGCCACCTCGGTCGGGCCGCGCGTGTCCATGGGCGCGCGTGCGGGGTCTTCGCCGAGTGCGCGCGCGGCGGCGGCCATGCGCGACAGCGGACGGGTTGCGAGACGGACGGCAAGCCATGTCAGCAGGCCGACGCCGACGACGAGCGCAGCCAAGGCTGCGAACAGGCGTCCGGGCTGAGGGGTGTGGAGCGGCGGCGCGGGGGGGATGTTGGGAAGGCGCACCTGGACGTGGCCGCCGTCGCGAAGCTGCAGGCTGACAAGCAGCATCGGGTGCGGTCGGTCGCCCCTGGACACGGTGAGGATGGAGAACGGGCGGTCAGGCATGGCCGTGCGCAGGGCAAGGTGCAAGGGGTGGTCGGCAGCCAGTGACCGCAGTCGATCGTCGCTGACGGGCCGCAGGCTCAGTCGCAGGCGGCGGCGGCCGAACTCGTCGATCCAGCGTTCGCGCTCGGGGGGCGACATGCGGTCGAGCAGGTCGGCCGCGGCAGCTATTTCCTGGGCAATGCCCTCGAACAGGGCGCTGCGCCCGATGCGCTCGCGCTCGCCGACGAACAGCGCGAGGCTGACCGCAAGCACCAGCGTCATGCCCACCAGCCAGATCAGCATCAGGCGGGCGAAGAGGCTGCGCGGCCAAGGCATCTTCATGCCTTTGTGCTCGTCGTGCCGGCGGCGATGCTTACCTCGGTCGCGAGCACGTAGCCTTCGTTGCGCACGGTCTTGATGATGCTCGATTCGCGGGCGTTGTCGCCCAGGCGTTGGCGTAGCCGGCTTACCAGCAGGTCGATCGAGCGATCGAAGATGTCGGCCTCTCTCCCCTGAGTGAGTTCCATCAGTTGGTCGCGCGACAGCACTTTCTGCGGGTGAGACAGGAACACGCTGAGCATCCGGTACTCTGCGCCGGACAGTGGCACCACGGTGCCGTCAGCGTCGACGAGGTGGCGGTTGACCGTATCGAGTTGCCAGTGGGCAAAGTGCAGCGCACGCGCATTGGCGGGAGGCGATGCGTCGAGATTGGGCGGCAGCGCACGGGTCCGGCGCAGCACGGAGCGCACGCGCGCGAGCAGTTCGCGCGGCACGAAGGGCTTGGGCAGGTAGTCGTCAGCGCCCATCTCCAGGCCGATGATGCGGTCCATGTCCTCGCCGCGCGCGGTCAGCATCAGTATGGGGGTGCCGGCATGCGCTCCGCCGCCTGCGCGCAGGTTGCGGCACAGCGTCAGGCCGTCGTCGCCGGGCATCATCACGTCGAGCACGATGAGGTCGATGCGGTGTTGTTCGAGCGCGGCCTTCATCTCGCGTCCGTCGGCGGCAGTGGTGCAGCGCAAGCCCTGTTTCTCGAGGTAATCGGCAAGCAGGTGGCGGATGTCGCGGTCGTCGTCGACGATCAGGATATGGTCTTGCTGGCTCATCTTGGCTTCTCCAATGCGCGCATCTTAAGGTCTCGGGCGCTTCGTTTTGTATCCCAGCGTATCTGCTCCGGCCTCTGAGACATGAGGCTGCAAAACCCCGGTGCCTGGACAAACGCCGCTTACACGCGGGTGCTGTAATGGCTCCGTCGCCCGAACGGATGGGCGCCCTCAGAAGGGCAAGTCCCTTCCCGAACCTGATTGGAGATTAATCATGAAGACCTGGATCAAGAACTCGCTTGCTGCTGCCCTCATCGCGACCGGTGCGCTTGGAACGACCGCCGCCCTGGCCTGGGGAGGCGGGCAGTGCATGGGGGACGGTCCCCGCGGCGGCAAGGCCGGCTGGTCACAGATGGCGCCTGAGCAGATGAAGGCGCGGATGACCGAGCGTGCCGAGCTGCACATGGCTCGTCTTGAGCTTGCACTTGCACTCACCGCAGAGCAAAAGCCGGCATTTGTCACCTTCAAGAACGAGATGAAGGTGCGCGCCGAGCGCATGGCAAGCCAGATGGCAGAGCGTCGCGCTACCGAGCCGCCGAAGACGGCGATCGAGCGCATGCAGCGCATGGAAGAGATGAGCAAGCTGCGCCAGGTCGAGCTGGCCGAAGCGCGCAAGTCGGTCGAGACGTTCTATGCAAGCCTGAGCGATGCGCAGAAGACCGTTTTCGATGCCGAGTTCGAGAAGATGGGGCGCAAGGGCGAGCGTGGCATGAAAGGAGGCATGCAGGGCGGTCCGCGTGACGGTAGCGGCATGGGCCCGGGACGCGGCTGAAGATTCGGTCACCCTGCGGCAGAAGCGCAAAGGCCACCGCGAGTGCGGTGGCCTTCTCGTCATGCCTGCCCGGCGCCGCGAAGGCGCCGGGCGCGCACGGCCTTTTAGTGGAACTGCTCTTCTTCGGTCGAGCCAGTCAGCGCCTTGACCGAGGAAGAACCACCCTGGATCACGGTGGTGACTTCGTCGAAGTAACCGGTGCCGACTTCCTGCTGGTGGGACACGAAGGTGTAGCCCATTTCGCGAGCAGCGAATTCCGGCTCCTGGACCATCTCGACGTAGTGCTTCATGCCTTCGCCGCGAGCGTAAGCGTGGGCGAACTTGAAGGTGTTGTACCAGTTGACGTGGATGCCAGCCAGGGTGATGAACTGGTACTTGTAGCCCAGCGCCGACAGCTCTTCCTGGAAGGAAGCGATCTGCGAGTCGTTGAGGTTCTTCTTCCAGTTGAAGGACGGCGAGCAGTTGTACGACAGCAGCTTGCCCGGGCAGGCGGCCAGCACGGCCTGGGCGAACTCGCGGGCGAAGCCGATATCGGGCACGCCGGTTTCGCACCACACCAGGTCGGCGTAGGGGGCGTAGGCCACGCCACGGGAGATGGACTGCTCCAGACCGTTCTTGACGCGGTAGAAGCCTTCCTGGGTGCGCTCACCGGTGAGGAAGGGCTTGTCGTTGGCGTCGTAGTCGGAGGTGATCAGGTTGGCGGCTTCGGCATCGGTACGGGCCAGGATCAGGGTGGGCACACCCATCACGTCGGCGGCGAAACGCGCGGAGATCAGCTTCTCGATGGCTTCACGGGTCGGCACCAGCACCTTGCCACCCATGTGGCCGCACTTCTTGGCAGCAGCCAGCTGGTCTTCGAAGTGAACGCCTGCGGCACCCGCGGCGATCATGTTCTTCATCAGTTCGAAGGCGTTCAGCACGCCGCCGAAACCGGCTTCGGCGTCGGCCACGATCGGCAGGAAGTAGTCGATGAAGCCTTCGTCGCCCGGGTTGATGCCACGCGACCACTGGATCTCGTCAGCGCGCTTGAAGGTGTTGTTGATGCGGCGAACCATGGTCGGCACCGAGTCGTAGGCGTACAGCGACTGGTCCGGGTACATGGTTTCGGAGGTGTTGCCGTCGGCGGCGACCTGCCAGCCGGACAGATACACGGCTTCCAGGCCAGCCTTGGCCTGCTGCATGGCCTGACCGGCGGTGATGGCGCCGAAGGCGTTCACGTAACCCTTCTTGGCGCCGCCGTTGACCTTCTCCCACAGCACCTTGGCGCCACGCTGGGCCAGGGTGTACTCGGGCTGCAGGCTGCCGCGCAGGCGGACCACGTCGGCGGCGGTGTAACCGCGCTTGACGCCCTTCCAGCGGGGGTTTTCAGCCCAGTCTTTTTCGAGGGCGGCGATTTGCTGTTCGCGGGTCAGAGTCATGATGCTTCCTTTAGAGAGCAGAAGGGTTCAACCATCGGGGGCCGGCTCAGGCACCGGGCTCCTATCCGGACTGCGGGCGTCTTCGAGGGAGAAAGGGCCGTGCAGATGGAGTGGAAGTATAGGCGGCATTCTGCGCAGCAGCAATATGTCTTATATAAGACATAAGAAAAAAATTTATACTTTAAATACAGTGCGTTGTGATGTATGTTTCGTGATGTGAAAAGAAGATCGGTACAGTGAAATGGGTTTGCGTCCATCCTGTGTTGCGCTGCAAGCCGATTCACGGTGCCTGTGAGCCGCCTCAGTCAGGAGGCGGCTCACTCAGCGCTCAAAGCAGGGCGTCTGGCGACAGGACGACCCCGTCCTCATCCGCATAGACATGGTGGCCGGGTACGAAGGTGACGCCGCCGAAGGTGACGGGGACGTCGACCTCGCCGACGTCACGTTTTACCGTCTTGCGCGGGTGGGTGCCGAGCGCGAATACGCCGAGATCCATCTGGCCGATCGCGGCCGAGTCACGGATGCAGCCGTACACGATGATGCCTGCCCAGCCGTTCTTCACGGCAAGCTCGGCGAGCTGGTCGCCCACCAAGGCGCAGCGCATCGACGCGCCACCGTCTACAACGAGGACGCGGCCGGCGCCGGGGCTGTCCACTGCCTTGCGTACGAAGGAATTGTCCTCGAACAGCTTGAGGGTGGCGATCTGGCCGCCGAACGACTTTCGTCCGCCGTAGGACGAGAACATCGGTGCGACCACTGAAAGCGCGTCGCCGTGGGTGTCGCAGAGATCGGCTGTCTGGATGTTCATGCTAGCTCCCGGAAGAAGTGTCAGGTGGGCGAGGCAGCGCAGGCTGCATTCCGGGCGGCATCATATACAAAAAAACGAGGCCACCCCGTTACCGGAGCGGCCTCGCAGTCCTTGCCGAGGGGGCGGCGGTGTCGATCAGGCCGTTGCCGTCTCGGTCTCTTCGAACACGAGCTTCACCTTGTCGTCGTCATCGAGATCGATGGTGACCTTGCCGCCATTGACCAGGCGTCCGAACAGCAACTCGTCGGCCAGGGCGGAGCGGATCGTGTCCTGGATGAGGCGTGCCATCGGACGCGCACCCATGAGCGGATCAAAACCCTTCTCGGCGAGCCAGGCCTTGAGCTCGTTGCTGAAGTGGGCCTCGACCTTCTTCTCGTGCAACTGCGCCTCGAGCTGCATCAGGAACTTGTCGACCACGCGCAGGATGATGCCGTTGTCGAGCGCCTTGAACGAGATCATGGCGTCGAGCCGGTTACGGAACTCCGGCGTGAACATGCGCTTGATCTCGTTCATCTCGTCACCCGCCTCACGTTTGGCGGAGAAGCCGATCACCGATTTCTGCATGGCTTCGGCACCCGCGTTGGTGGTCATGATGACGATCACGTTGCGGAAATCCGCCTGGCGGCCGTTGTTGTCGGTTAGCGTGCCATGGTCCATGACCTGCAGCAGGATGTTGTAGATGTCCGGGTGGGCTTTCTCGATCTCGTCGAGCAGCAGCACGCAGTGCGGCTTCTTGGTGATCTGCTCGGTGAGCAGGCCGCCTTGGTCGAAGCCGACGTAGCCCGGGGGGGCGCCGATCAGGCGGCTGACTGCGTGGCGCTCCATGTATTCCGACATGTCGAAGCGCACCAGCTCGATGCCCAGGGTATAGGCGAGCTGACGGGCAACCTCGGTCTTGCCGACGCCGGTGGGGCCGGAAAACAGGAAGGAGCCGATGGGCTTCTGAGGGTTGCCCAGGCCGGAACGCGACATCTTGATCGCCTTGGCGAGCGCCTCGATCGCGGCGTTCTGACCGAAGACGACGTTCTTGAGGTCGCGCTCGAGTGTCTTGAGTGCGGTCTTGTCGTCATTGGACACGGTTCGGGGCGGAATGCGGGCGATCTTGGCGACGATCTCCTCGATCTCGTTCTTGCCGATGGTCTTCTTCTGCCGCGACTTGGGCAGGATGCGTTGCGCAGCACCTGCTTCGTCGATGACGTCGATCGCCTTGTCGGGCAGGTGGCGGTCGTTGATGTAGCGTGCAGACAACTCTGCTGCGCTCGACAGCGCCGAGCTCGAGTACTTGATGCCGTGATGCTCCTCGAAGCGGCTCTTGAGTCCCTTCAGGATCTCGACCGTCTCCGCGACCGAGGGCTCGACCACGTCGATCTTCTGGAAGCGCCGCGACAGCGCGTGATCCTTCTCGAAGATCTGGCGGAACTCGTTGTAGGTCGTCGCTCCTATGCACTTCAGCTGCCCCGATGACAGTGCGGGCTTGAGCAGGTTGGACGCGTCCAGCGTGCCGCCCGAAGCTGCGCCGGCGCCGATCAGGGTATGGATCTCGTCGATGAACAGGATTGCATTCGGGTTCTCGACGAGTTGCTTGAGCACCGCCTTCAGGCGCTGCTCGAAGTCGCCGCGATACTTGGTGCCTGCGAGCAAGGCACCCATGTCGAGTGCGAACACCTGGGCGTTCTCGAGGATCTCCGGCACGCGCCCCTCCACAATGCGACGCGCGAGCCCCTCGGCGATCGCGGTCTTGCCCACGCCAGCCTCGCCGACCAGCAGCGGGTTGTTCTTGCGTCGGCGGCACAGCGTCTGGATGACACGCTCCACTTCCTTCTCGCGGCCGATCAGCGGGTCAATCTTGCCGACCAGGGCCTGCTGGTTGAGGTTCTGAGTGTAGCTGTCGAGGGCGCCGCCTGATTGCTTGTCCTCCTGGTCCTGCTCGGGCGACTCGCCCTCGCTGCGGCTCTGAGGTGCTGCACCCTGGGGGGGCGCCTTGGCGATGCCATGCGAGATGAAGTTGACGACATCCAGGCGCGAAACGTTCTGCTTCTGCAGGAAATAGACGGCGTGGGAGTCCTTTTCCCCGAAGATTGCCACCAGTACGTTGGCGCCTGTCACTTCCTTCTTGCCGGAGGACTGGACGTGCAGGATGGCGCGCTGGATCACACGCTGGAAGCCCAGGGTGGGCTGGGTGTCGATCTCGTCGCTGCCCTCGATACGTGGTGTGTGCTCGTTGATGAACTCGGTCAGTTCGCGCCGCAGTTCGTCCAGGTTGGCGGCGCATGCACGCAACACCTGCGCGGCCGAGGGATTGTCCAGCAGTGCGAGCAACAGGTGCTCGACCGTGATGAACTCGTGCCGCTTCTGTCTGGCCTCGACGAAGGCCATGTGCAGGCTCACTTCAAGCTCTTGCGCGATCATTCAGTTTTCCTCCATCACGCATGCCAGCGGATGTTGATGCTGACGAGCAAACGAGGCGACCTGCTCAACCTTGGTCGTCGCGACGTCTCTTGGGAAGACGCCACATACCCCCATGCCCTCTCTGTGGACTTGGAGCATGACTCGCGTGGCACGTTCGCGATCCATGCCGAAATATTTCTGCAGTACGAGCACTACGAAATCCATTGGTGTGTAGTCGTCGTTGAGCAGAAGCACCTTGTATAACGGCGGCGGACGGGTGCGCGTCCGCTGCGCCTCCAGGACTAAATCGTCACGTTTCTGGGTACCCATGAAACTCATTCTAATGAAGTCGGGGCAGAGTGCAACAGCCGTATCCAGGGCGGAATCCTGCGCTTCCCGGGGAACCAAGTGTGTGGTTTCGGAGTCACGCGCGAGTACTCGATAGTGCGCCGCGACACCGGTGCAAGTGCATGCAGCGCCTTGAATCTCTGCTGTTGTCCGGTTTTGAATGGGGGTGAGGTTGCTGCGTTGCGCAATCGAATGGGCCTGCAAGGCCGTTGACGCTCCCAGTTCGAATGCGTAAAAGTTTGCTTGCGCACTGGGCTGAAGCTTGTTCCCGAGCGGCATCAGGGGCTTGTGCAGGTCTTTGTCGGCGTCGCAACAGACCGAGGGTGCTTCGGCGTCGCGGTCTAATCAAGCAACTTTGAGGGATTCAAGCAATATGGCAACTGGTACCGTGAAGTGGTTCAACGATTCCAAGGGCTTTGGGTTCATTACACCCGATGACGGGAGCGAGGACCTGTTCGCACATTTTTCCGCCATCAACATGAGTGGCTTCAAGAGCCTGAAGGAAGGCGAGAAGGTCTCCTTCGAGGTCACGCAGGGTCCGAAGGGCAAGCAGGCGTCCAACATCCAGCGCGCTTGAGTTCCTCATGAGCGGAGGTCCGCCAATGGCGAGGAGAGATCCTCGATCGAGGTGGGGAGTGACAGCGAAAGTGTAGTAACGAAAACGGCCATTGCATCAGCAATGGCCGTTTTCGTTACAGCTGGAGTCGATCTGCCGTGACTTTTCGACCCTGCCGCGGACGGTATGTCCGGCGGCGGATCGCGCCTCGCTGGCTTGCCCGCGAGGCTTGGTCTTACTTCAGCTTCACTTCCTTGTACGGGACGTGCTTGCGCGCGACCGGGTCGTACTTGTTGAACTCGAGCTTGTTCGGGGTGGTGCGCTTGTTCTTGGAAGTCGTGTAGAAGTGACCCGTACCGGCGGTCGATTCCAGCTTGATCTTCTCGCGGATGCCCTTGGCCATGGCGTTCTCCGTTCAGTTCGGTTGCTTACAGCTTCTCGCCGCGGGCGCGAAGCTCGGCAACGACGACGTCGATGCCTTTCTTGTCGATCGTGCGCAGACCGGCGTTGGAAACGCGCAGGCGGATCCAGCGGTTCTCGCCTTCGCTCCAGAAGCGGCGGCTCTGCAGGTTGGGCAGAAAACGACGCTTGGTCTTGTTGTTTGCGTGGGAAACGTTATTTCCCACCATCGGTGCTTTACCGGTCACTTGGCAGACGCGAGCCATACGATGCTCCAGGGAATTCTGATTGCGGAAAACGTGCGAGGATAATGCACGCAGCCATCCAATGGCAAGCCCTGTGAGACAAAAAACGCCGGTTCGATGCGTGCTTACCGTTGCGCGGGGGCGAATACCTACAGCAGGCCGCGTTCAGCGAAGGAGACGGCCTGGCCGTGGGCAGGTACGACGAAATGATCGAGTACGCGGACGTCGACCAGGTCGAGGGCGTCTTTCAGGCTGCGGGTGAGCAATTCGTCTGCCGTGCTCGGCTCGGCGGCGCCAGATGGGTGGTTGTGTGCAAGAACGACCGCGGCGGCGTTATGGGCGAGGGCCAGCTTGACGACCTCGCGGGGATAGACCGAGGTCTGGGTGAGTGTGCCGCGAAACAGATCGACCGCGACGATCAGGCGGTGGCGGGCGTCGAGCAGCATGACGCAGAAGGTCTCGTGCGGCAGATGCCCCAGCCTGAGTCGCAGCCAGTCGCGTACGGCCTGTGGCGAGTCGAACAGGGCGCGCTCGCTCATGGTCTCGGCAAGGGCCCGGCTCGAGAGTTCCATCACTGCCTGCAGTTGGGCATACTTCGCCAGCCCCATGCCGGGCAGGGCCGAGAATTCCGTTGCGCTTGCCGAGCATAGCCGGGTGAGGCTGCCGAAGTGGTTCAGCAGTCCGCGTGCGAGATCGACAGCGCTTTGGCCTGGAATGCCGACGCGCAGGAAGATGGCGAGCAGCTCGGCGTCGGACAGTGCCGCTGCGCCGCGGGCGATGAGTTTTTCGCGTGGGCGCTCGTCGGCTGGCCAGTCGGTGATCGCCATCGTGGGCCTTTCCTCAGGTTGGGTGCTGCAGTATATGTGTATCGGGTTTTATTATAGGCGAATGGCATGATCATGTTGAAGGGTCGAAGGATCGTCGTCGGTGTCACCGGGGGGGTGGCGGCGTACAAGGCGGCCGAATTGGTGCGCCTGCTCGGCAAGGCCGGGGCGGACGTCCACGTGGTGCTGAGCGAGGGCGGGGCCCGCTTCGTGACTGCCGTCACCTTTCAGGCGCTGTCGGGCAATACGGTGTGGACGGACTTGTGGGATGCGCGCATGCCCAACAACATGGCGCACATCGACCTTGGCCGTGATGCCGATGCGATCCTGGTTGCGCCAGCTACGGCTGACTTCATTGCCCGGCTCGCGCAGGGCAGGGCAGACGATCTGCTCAGCACCTTGTGCCTTGCACGCGATGTGCCGCTCATCGTTGCCCCAGCGATGAACCGCCAGATGTGGGAGTCTCCTCCTACTCGCCGCAACCTTGCTCAGGTGCGCGAGGATGGCGTCGAAGTGTTCGGCCCTGCCGCCGGCGATCAGGCCTGTGGCGAGGTCGGCATGGGGCGCATGCTGGAGCCCGAGGAGATCGTGGAGCGTCTAGAGGGCTTTTTCGTGCCCCGTGTGCTTGCCGGGCGCAAGGTGGTGCTGACTGCAGGCCCGACTTTCGAGGCGATCGATCCGGTGCGTGGTATCACCAACATCAGCTCGGGCAAGATGGGCTACGCGCTTGCGCGCGCCTGTGCCCAGGCAGGTGCGGAGGTTGTGCTGGTGAGCGGGCCTGTCAGCCTGCCGGTGCCCGCGGGGGTTCGCCGGGTCACCGCAGGGAGTGCCCTGGGTATGCGCGAGCAGGTGTTCGCCGCCCTGCCTGGAGCCGACGTGTTCATTGGCGTTGCGGCCGTGGCCGATTACCGCCCGCTGGAGGTTGCCGAGCACAAGATCAAGAAGAGCGGCGAGACGCTCGAGATTGCGCTGACGCCGAACCCCGACATTCTTGCCGAGGTGGCTGCCAGGCAGGACGCCCCTTTCTGTGTAGGCTTCGCGGCCGAAAGCCGGGATCTCGATGCGTATGCGGAGGGCAAGCGGCGCAGGAAGGGTTTGCCGATGCTGGTCGGCAACCTGGTGAGTGACGGCATGGGCGGTGATGAGAATACCGTGGTCCTGTATGACGACGCCGGCCGCCATCCGCTGCCACGTGCGCCGAAGGCAGAGCTTGCGCATGGGATTGTTTCGCATCTTGCGCGCCTGCTCGATGGCTGCAGACCGCAGGCGTGACCGGCGCGGGGGCTGGGCGGACGGATTTTGTGGTGAATTGACGCTCACCCGGCCGTGGGCTGGCGGTGGGCAGGGAGAATGGATATGCATCGAATCGACGTGAAGCTGCTCGACGAGCGCCTCAGGACCCATCCGCCTGCTTATGCGACCGAGGGTGCTGCGGGCCTCGATCTGCGTGCCTGCCTGCCGGCACCGATCACCCTCCATCCGGGAGAAACGACGCTTGTGCCGAGCGGCCTGGCGATCCATCTCGCCGACCCGGGGCTGGCTGCAATGGTGCTGCCGCGCTCCGGACTGGGGCATAAGCATGGCATCGTGCTTGGCAACCTGGTCGGGCTGATCGATTCCGACTACCAGGGGCAGATCTTCGTGTCGGTGTGGAACAGGGGGCGGGCGAGTTTCACTATTCAGCCCATGGAGCGCATCGCTCAGCTGGTCGTGGTGCCGGTGCTGCAGGTTGGCTTCAACCTGGTCGAGCAGTTCGCCCAGAGCGAACGCGGCGCCGACGGATTCGGCAGTACCGGGAAGCACTGATGAGGCATGCTGGCATTCCCGTGGGTGTTCATGTGATCTGCGAGGATGCAGGAGGGATCCTGCTCATGCGGCGCGCGGGCACCGGCTTTTTCGACGGCTTGTTCAGTCTGCCGGGAGGGCATGTCGAGCCGGGTGAGTCCATCGGCGAGGCGGCGAGGCGAGAGTTGCTTGAAGAAACAGGGCTCAGGGTCGAGTTGGGCGATCTGCGTCACGTCGGTACTGTCCACCGACGTTCGGATACCAACCGGATCGATTTCTTCGTCCGGGCCGACGCCTTCGCTGGCCGACCCGAGATCCGCGAACCGGACAAGTGCGATGCGCTGGACTGGCATGATCCGCGTTGCCTGCCGACGCAGATGGTGCCTTATGTGCGCTCGGCACTGGCTCAGGGCGGGAGTCCGTGGTTTCTCGAGCTGGGTTGGGACTGACCGTCCGCGCCCGGAGCGGCTATCGGTCTCTTAAGCCGGTCTGAGGCGTTCTGCACGTTTGACGCTTCTGCTAACCTTGAACCATTGACAGGCTGCCGATGGCCGTCCTGTCGCGAACAGGAGAGTGCAGGAATGAGGGCAGGCAGAAGCATCACGGTTGCGGCGTCAATGTTCATGTTCGCCTCGCTCGCCACGGCGGCTGGGGAACTGCCACAGGTCGATCTCGAGCGCGCCGCCGCGATCAATGCGGGGCGTTGCATGTTGTGCCACGGGCCTGAAGGCGATAGTTCTTCGCCGCTCTATCCGCGCCTGGCGGGCCAGCATCACCAATATATCGCCAAGCAACTGGCGGACTTCAAGTCCGGCCGGCGTGCCAGCGACACCATGGGTGGCATGGTTCAGGATCTTGCCGAGGACGAAATGCTCGCGCTCGGTGTGTTCTTCGAGACCAAGCCGACCAAGCCGCGCGAGGCACGAGACAAGGATCTCGCATCGGTAGGGCGCTTCATCTTCCATCGCGGCAATGAGTTCTCCGGGGTGGCGGCCTGTGCCGGCTGCCACGGCGATCGTGGCTTGGGTACCGAACAGTTGCCGCGCCTCGCAGGGCAGGTGCCACGCTACACCGAGGCCCAGCTCAATTCGTTCAACAAGCGTCAGCGCACCAACGACAACGAGATCATGCACTCGATCGCCTCGAAGCTCACCGAGCTAGAGGTCAAGGCGGTGTCGCTCTACATCAGTACGCTGGACTGATAAAGGCGACGGCCTCGGGGCGGAAACGAAGGGGGCGCACGGATCCAGGATCCGTGCGCCCCCTTCGTCATGACAGCGCGGCGCCGCGGAGGCGCCTGCAGCGGCGGGGACTCGTCAGGCGAGCATGTCGGCCCAGATGTTGCGCGCCCAGCCCATCGCAAACTTGCCTTCGAGCTCATTGGCTGCAGCCGAAACGCCGCCTGCGCCTTCCACTGGCAACGGCTGCTGCTTTTCGGCGTTGTACTGGTGAACCGAAGCAACATGGATGACGTTCTTGTCATCGACGAAGCTGTAGCAGGTGTTCATCAGTACGGGTGCTGCGTTCGGAGCCTTGCCTTCGAGCAGGTTCAGAATGGCTGCAGCGACCAGCTTGCCATGCTGGTTGGCCATGTGACCGGACTTCGGCATCGTGGGCGCGGGGAAGATCGCGTCGCCGATCACATGTACGCCCGGCACGCCCTTGGCTTCCATCGACAGCCATTCGACGTCGACCCAGCGCTCGTTGATCAGCGGCAGGCCGGCCTGAGCGGCGATATTGCCTGCACGCATCGGCGGGATGACATTGAGCACGTCGGCCTTGATCTCGTCGAACTCCAGCCGTGCCTTGCGGCTGGCCGCATCCACGCCCTCGAGCTTGCTGCCGGGCACGTATTCGAGAAGCGCGCCGTAGCTCTCGAACGCCTTGGTAAACAGGCCCTTCTTGGACTGGATCTCGTCGTTGGCGTCGAGCACGAGCACCTTGGACTTCGGCTTGGTGTCGCGCAGGTAGTTGGCGACCAGGCAGGCGCGCTCGTAAGGCCCCGGCGGGCAGCGATAGGGTGCGCGCGGAATGGTGAGCGCGAACACGCCGCCATCGGGCATGTCCTCGAGTTGCTTGCGCAGCAGTGCGGTCTGCGGGCCGGCCTTCCAGGCGTGCGGCACGAGTTCCTCGTTGCCGTCGAGGCCTGCGACTGCGCCTGGGATGAAGTCGATGCCCGGCGACAGCACGACGCGGTCATAGCCCAGCGTGCCATGCCTGGCAGTGGTAACCATGCGCTTGTCGGGGTCGAGTGCGGTCACCTCGTCCGTGATCACCTTGACGCCCCAGTTTTCACGCAGGTTGTCGTAGCTGACCGTGATGTCGTCCATCTGCTGCAGGCCGCCGATCACCAGGTTGGAGATCGGGCAGGAGACGAAGCGCGTGTTGCGCTCGATCAGTGTCACATCCACGCTGCCCTGGCTCCACATGCGCAGGTACTTGGCGACGGTGGCGCCGCCGAAGCCGCCGCCAACGACGACGATGTGCCCTTTTGCAGTCGAGCCTGCCGCATTGGCCAGCCCGGAGAGACCGGTCAGCGTGGTGCCACCCGCAGCGATGCCGATGGCCTTGATGAAGTCGCGTCTGTTGATCATCGTTGTTCCCCTGTGAGCCTTATTTCTGCGCGGCGAACCATTCGCTGATCAGCGCCAGCTGTTCCTCGGTGTAGCCCTTGACGATCTGGTGCATGATCGTTGCCGGCGCGTCGCCCGAGCGGAAGTCAGCGAGCTTTTTCATGATTTTCTCGGCCGATTCGCCAGCGAGTGACGCCATGCCCTTCTGTGCGTTGCCGTTCGTGCCGTGGCAGTTCGCACACGTCGCGGCAAGGTTGCGGGCGAGATGGGGGTCGGCGTCCTGCGCCTGTGCCGTGCCGACGAGGCCGGCCAGGCCGAGTGCGGCGATTGCGATCCTGAGTTGCACTGCGTTGTTCCTCCGTTGGGTTGCCGTTCAAGTCTTCTGATGGGGCGCGAGCCGCTTTCGGGTCCTGGGGCCTGGGCCGTAACAGGCCAGAGTATATCCAATCGGCCGAGGAGGAAATCCTCGGCTCAGGGGTGGCGCAGCCAATGCCGAAGGGCCTGGGTACAATGAAAGGCTTGGTCGACAAGGAGTGAAAGGATGAATCATCAACGCAGGGACGCCCTGAAAGCTGCAGGGGGCTTGGGTGTTTTCGGCTTGCTTGCGGCCATCGGCTTCATCAGGCCGGAGCTTGCGCACGCGGCCCGAAATGAGGCGGCCTTCAGCGCAAAGAGCCTGGATGCGGTCGTCGCCGCGCTTGGCGCCACCACGCCGGCCGAGAGTGGCGGCATCCTGATTTCCGCCCCTGACATTGCCGAAGATGGTGCGGCGGTGCCGGTCGGTGTGCTCAGTACATTGCCCGGCACCGATCAGATCGTGATCATGGTCGAGAAGAACCTGAACATGGTCGCCGCCTCCTTCGTGATTGCGTCGGGCACGATGGCCGACGTGCAGACAAGCATCAAGATGGGGCAGACATCCAATGTGCTGGCCATGGTGCGGGCTGACGGCAAGTACTTCGTCGCCAAGCGGGAAGTCAGGGTGACCCTCGGCGGCTGCGGCGGCTGAGTGTGCATTGGAAAAGGAGAGCAAGGCTATGACAAATCCGACGCGTATCCGTGCCATCGCCAAGGACGGCATTACCGAAGTTCGCATGCGGATGTCGCACGACATGGAAACCGGTCAGCGCAGGTCGGCGTCCGGCGAGCTGATTCCCGCGCACTTCATTACCTCGGTCACCGTCAGGCACAAGGACAGGGTGGTGCTGGCCGCCGAGTTCAGCACTTCGGTGTCGGCCAATCCCAGTCTGGCGTTCAGGTTCGAGGGCGGCGCCAAGGGCGATGAGCTGAGCGTGAGCTGGGTCGACAACAGGGGAGGGGGGCGCTCCGACACGGTGCAGATCGCTTGAGCGGCCGGAGCCTGTTGTAAGGCGCTGTAAGGGATAAGTAAGACTGATGTTTCTATAATGCGCCCGCAGTCGTGTGGATCAGGCCGTATTGCGGCCGGAGAAGGACGGCGCGGGAGTTTCACTTCAGACGAGGAGACGTTATGGAAAACAATGCAGCAGGCTACTGGAAAGCCACGCTGAGCCTCCTGACCAAGATCATGATCGTATGGTTCCTGGTCTCGTATGGCGCCGGCATCCTTTTCGCCGATGTGCTCAACACGATCCACCTCGGCGGCTACCCGCTGGGCTTCTGGTTCGCGCAGCAAGGCTCGATCTACGTGTTCATCGCGCTGATCTTCTTCTACGCGAAGAAGATGGGTGAGATCGACCGCAAGTTCGACGTCCACGAAGAATAAACAGGGGGAGACATGGAACTTCAGACTCTGACTTACCTGGTGGTGGGCGCGTCCTTCGCCCTCTACATCGGTATCGCCATCTGGGCGCGCGCCGGCAGCACCAGCGACTTCTACGTCGCTGGCGGCGGTGTGCACCCGGTTACCAACGGCATGGCAACTGCAGCTGACTGGATGTCGGCGGCGTCCTTCATCTCCATGGCCGGCCTGATCGCCAACATGGGTTACGGCGGCGGCCTGTTCCTGATGGGCTGGACCGGCGGCTACGTGATCCTCGCCATGTGGCTGGCGCCCTACCTGCGCAAGTTCGGCAAGTTCACCGTGCCGCAGTTCATCGGCGACCGCTTCTACTCGAAGTCGGCCAGCACGGTGGCGGTGATCTGCCTTCTGATTGCCTCGATCACCTACGTGATCGGCCAGATGACCGGCGTGGGCGTGGCCTTCTCGCGCTTCCTCGGCGTCAGCAACGAGACCGGCATCTACCTCGGCATGGGCATCGTGTTTGCCTACGCGGTGTTCGGCGGCATGAAGGGCATCACCTACACCCAGGTGGCGCAGTACATCGTGCTGATCTCGGCCTACACCATCCCGGCCGTGTTCATCTCGCTGAACCTCACCGGCAACTTCCTGCCGCAGCTCGGCCTGGGCGCCAACCTGGTGGGTACCGACGTGTCCCTGCTGGATCGCCTGAACCAGGTCGTCACCGACCTTGGCTTCGCCGAGTACACCACCTCGGTGCCGGGCAGCAAGCTCAACATGTTCGTCTACACCGTGTCGCTGATGATCGGTACTGCGGGCCTGCCGCACGTCATCATCCGCTTCTTCACGGTGCCGAAGGTGGCTGACGCGCGCTACTCCGCGGGTTGGGCGCTGGTCTTCATCGCCATCCTGTACACCACCGCGCCCGCTGTTGCCGCGATGGCCAAGTACAACCTGCACGCTACGGTCAACTCCGCGATCACCACCAACGGCGATCTGTACGCCGAAGAGTCCAGCCTCAAGTACGACGAGCGTCCGGACTGGATGTCGCGCTGGGAAAAGACCGGCCTGCTGAAGTGGGAAGACAAGAACGGCGACGGTCGCATCCAGTACTACAACGACAAGACCAAGAGCGCCGACGTTCTGGCCAAGGCCGAGCAGGCTGGCTGGAAGGGCAGCGAGCTGACGGTCAACGCCGACATCATGGTGATGGCCAACCCCGAGATCGCGCTGCTGCCCAACTGGGTGATCGCGCTGGTCGCGGCGGGTGGCGTGGCTGCGGCGCTGTCGACCGCTGCCGGTCTGCTGCTGGCGATCTCGTCCGCGGTGTCGCATGACTTGGTGAAGAACGTGTTCGCGCCCAATATGTCGGACAAGAACGAGCTGATGGTCGGCAAAATCGCGATGGCAGGTGCGATCGTGCTCGCCGGCTGGCTCGGTCTGAACCCGCCGGGCTTCGCGGCCGGTACCGTGGCCCTGGCCTTCGGTATCGCGGCGTCCACGCTGTTCCCGGTGATCATGATGGGCATCTTCTCCAAGAAGATGAACAAGGAAGGCGCCATCGCCGGCATGCTGGCAGGCTTGGCCGTCACCCTGTTCTACGTGTTTGCTCACAAGGGCATCTTCTTCATCAAGGGCACCGAGTTCGTCGATCTGATCGGTGGCCCGAACAGCTTCTTCGGCATCACGCCGGAAGCCTTCGGTGCGATCGGTGCGGTGGTGAACTTCATCGTCGCCTTCGCGGTGGATAAGGTGACCAAGGAGCCGCCGGAGCACATCCAGCATCTGGTTGAAGAAGTGCGTATCCCGCGTGGCGCCAAGGCGGTCGACGGCGCGCACTAAGCTTCGAGTCTGGTACTGAGGCTCCCTCCCAGAGGGCCTCCCGAGAACCCCGCCAGCGGATTCCATGGCGGGGTTCTTTCTTTTATGGCACCTTGCGGGCTGCGGTCTTTTTTCCGTCAGCCGTGACTGGAGCAGTGAATGGTTCTGGATGTAAGCACCGTATTGACCTGGATTCTCTTCGTGGCCCTGTTCCCGATCGCGTTTTTCTGGCTGCGGCGGGCCTGGCGCATCGTCTTCAAGCGCGATTTCTCCGAGGTCGCGCTCAAGCGCGGCATGCCGCCGGCGAACCCGGCGAAGTTTGCGCCCTTCTCCGCGGTGATCAACTTCGTGTGCGGCATCATCATCCTGATGGTGATCTACGGCGTGCTGGTGCTTCAGCTCGAGTATGAGACCTGGAGTTCGACCGCCGGCGTGACCATCTGGAGCAAGTTCCTGCTCGACTTCATGCTCAGCCGCCACGCGCACCCGATCGCCTGGGGGCGCAAGAAGAAGGCAGCGGACGAGTCTGCCTCGGGTTCCGGCAAGTAAGGAGCAGGGCTGCGGGCAGTGGTTGCCGCCAGTGCTACGCCGGGCGTTATTTCACTCGGTAGCGGCGGTCGAGACGGTTCATCACCGTGACGTAGATGGCGATGATCACCAGATAGGTGATCATCGAGCCCTGGGCGAAGATGTAGAAGCCCAGCGGAAAGCCCATGAACTGTAAGCTGTTGAGCTCGTTAGCGTAGTAACCCGCGACAAAGGTCACGCCGAACCAGATCAACAGCAGGCAAAACGTCAGCAACAGGTTGCTGCGCCAGTAGGCGCGTTGGCGTTCGCTCAGCTTCATGTCAGTGTTGCGGCCCGGCGCCTGCACGCCGGGCCTGGGCGCGCTTAGTGCGCGCCGTTGCCGTTGCCGCCGCCGGTGTGCTGGCGGGCCAGTTCGGATTGTACGTCCTGCGGCGCAGGCTCGTGGCCGCCGGCTTCGAGGACGAATTCGCTTTCTCCTGCGCAGATTGCCTTGAGCCTGCCCTCGAAGCCGTCCAGGCCTGCCATCGGAACGCGCGCTGAGATCAGCGTCCAGCCTGCGGCGGGGCTGTCGGTGGCGGTCAGGCGGCCGCGGCGGCTGGCGAGTTCGGCACTGACTTCGCCGAACAGGGCATCGGCCACCTTCACCTGGATGTCGAGCAGGGGTTCGAGCACCAGCGGACGCGCGGCAAGCACGGCTTCGATGAGCGCGTGGCGGCCGGCGGTGACGAAGGAGACTTCGTTCGAATCGACCGCGTGATGCTTGCCATCGGTGATAACGACGCGGATATCCTGGATCGGAAACCCGGCCAGGGCGCCTTCCTCCAGCGCCTGGCGGACGCCTTTCTCGACCGCGGGCATGAAGTTGGTCGGGATGGTGCCGCCTTTCACCTCGTCGGCGAGTTCGATGCCGCTGCCGCGCGCGAGCGGTTCGACGCGGAGCGCCACCTCGCCGAACTGGCCTGCGCCGCCGCTTTGTTTCTTGTGTCGGTAGCGTGCCTCGGCCGTGATGGCGATGGTCTCGCGATAGGGGATGCTCGGCGTGGCCGTGTCGAGCTGCAGGTTCCAGCGCGCCGACAACTCGTCGAGCACGATCTTGAGGTGCTGCTCGCCGAGGCCCCGCACCACGGTGCGCCGGTTGCGCGGGTCGAAGCTCACCTCGAGGCAGGGGTCCTCCTCGAGCAGGCGCGTGAGCGCCTCGGAGAGCTTCTGTTCGTCGGCGGGCTTGCGCGTCATCAGTGCGAGGCCGAACACCGGCTGCGGGTAGGTGGCGGGGGCGAGGTGGTAGTAGTCCTCGTCGTGCGAGTCATGCAACACGGCGTCGCGCTGCAGTTCATCCACGCGGGCAACGGCGCACAGGTCGCCGGGCACGGCGAGTGTGGTTTCGATCGCGTTGCGCCCATGCATGCGCAGCAGGTGGGCAACCTTGAAGGGCTTGCGGCCGTCGCCGATGAAGAGTTGCGAGTTGGGCGTCACCTGCCCCTGATGGACGCGGAACAGACCGAGCTTGCCGCGGTAGGGGTCGTTGGCGATCTGGAATACGTGCGCGACGGCGTGGCGCTCGGCGTCGAGCATGACATCGACCGCTTCGGCGGCGCTGCCTTCGCCCTTGAGGAACTGGGGCGGGTTGGCTTCGGTGGGGTCGGGCGCGAGCTTGCCAAGGATGTCGAGCAGTTCGCGCACGCCCGCGCCGCTGCGCGCGGAGACGAAGCAGACGGGGATGAGGTGACCTTCGCGCAGGGCCTGCTCGAAGGGGGCATGCAGCTGCTCGGGCGCGAGCGACTCGCCTTGTTCGAGATACTGCGCCATCAGCGCTTCATCGAGTTCGACGACCTGATCGACGATGGCATCGTGTGCGGCTCTCACGCCGGAGAACGCGGTCGCGGCGGATTCGTCGGGCGCGAAGAAGCAGTCGATCACCTGGCTGCCGTCCGATGCGGGAAGGTTGAGCGGCAGGCATTCGCGGCCGAAACTTGCGACGATGTCGTCCATGAGGGCGCCGAAGTCGATGCCAGGTGCATCGATCCGGTTTACGATGATCATGCGGCACTTGTCACGGCCGGCTGCCATCATGCGGCGGGTGCCGCTTTCGACGCCGGCGGCGGCATTGATAACCACTGCAGCGGTGTCCACCGCTGGCAGGGTCAGCAGAGCGCGGCCGGCGAGATCGGGCAGGCCCGGGGTGTCGAGCAGGTTGATCCAGTGGCCGGCCCACTCCAGATGCACCAGTGCGGCGTGCAGCGAGTGGCCCATGGCTTTTTCCTGGGGGTCGAAATCGGACACCGTGTCGCCGCGCTCGACGCTGCCAGCGGCGCCGATCGCGCCCGAGGCCAGAAGCAGCGCCTCGACCAGCGTGGTCTTGCCGCTGCCCGCGTGGCCGAGCAGGGCGAGGTTGCGAATGTCGTGTACCGAGCTGGGTGTCATGTTTCGCCTCCCTTGGGGTTGAATGGCCTCAAGTGTCCGCCCGCGGGCGCTGGAAGGCAATGCGCAAGGTCAACATGCATGCAGGCGCCCGGCCTGCCGCTGCGGCCTCACGCGCTGCGCAGGCCGGCGCTCCGCGTGAGGCCGATCGCGACCAGCGGCAGCAGCAGACCGAGCGCCGTGACCGTGACCAGCAGCATGCCGAGTTCGCTGTAGTCGGCGGGTATCGTGATTGCACCAGTCGAGTCGTCGCGCACCTCGCGGGTTACCGTGTAGAGCTGATTGAGGTATTTGGTGCCAAGTTGCGAGGCCGACAGCGCAAGGTTGGCGAAGGAGCTCATCACCGCGAAGAAGGTGGCCTTCAGGTGCGCCGGAGCGGAGTTGGCGATCCACGCCAGCATCGGCACCATCGAGATCTGGCCGAGCGGCGATTCGAGCGCCGTGTCGATGACGGCGATGAAGCGCGCATCGACGATACCGCCCGTGCGTGCCGCGGTTCATTCGTGCAGGCCGTGGTACATGCCGATGATCGGCAGTGACAGCACTGTGGTGGCGAGCGTCAGGAAGACGACGATGTAGACGATCGAGCGCTCGGCCATGAAACGCCGGAACAGGAACAGGCCGAGCAGGGTCAGGCTGCTGGCGATCAGCGCCAGTTTGGCGAGGAAGGACTGGTCGAAGCCGAGTTCGTCGATCATCCACCACGTCGACCCCGCGCCGGGAGTGGGGATGGCGCGGAACACGAAGATGATGATGGCGGTGCCGAGCAGGGTGTTGCGCGCAGTGGGCGTGAGTTCGCGCAGCAGCCGGCCCATCATCACTGCGATGACGGTGAACGAGCCTGCGAAGATGATCTCCTGGCCGTAAGGCATGCCCGACAGGCCGACGCTGAGCGTGAGCGCGACGAACACCGCGCTGCCGCCCAGGATCCACCAGTTGGGGGTTGTGCGTTCCTGGGGCTCGTGCAGCAGGCGGTCGATCTCGGCGCGGTCACGGCCGAGCGCAGCCAGGCGGCGCGCCTCGCGGCGCTTGAGCCAGCCGGCGAGCAGCACGCCGCTGACCGACAGCAGCGGAATAAGTAGCGCCAGTTCGTAGATGTGCAGGTAGATCGCGACCTTCTCGGCCTCGGGCAGTGCGTCTGCGCCCTTGAACAGCACCACGTTGGCGAGCGACACCATCACGCTGCCGCCGATGATGGCCACCCGGCCCAGGGTTTGCATGGTGGTGTGCATCAGGCGTACGGTCGCCTCGTCGAGCGGCTGGCCGTGGGCGTCCACCTGGGGAACGGCCTCCACCGTCATCGCGTCGGCAACGGCGTCCTGCATCACGTAACCGACAGGAGCGAGCAGCACCGACAGCACGAACCAGGCTTCGGCGGGCATGATCGCGCGCATCGTGTCGGGGTTGCCGATCAGTCCGATCATGATGAAAAGGCTGGCGGCGATCAGGCTGGCGCCGAGATAGACGAGGCCGGCCTTGTAGCGCCACAGCAGGTCGACCAGATGGCCGATCGGCATCTTGAGCGCCCACGGAATGCCGGCCCAGAACCCCAGCGCGGCAAGGAAGGCGGCCGACAGGCCGAGGTAGTCCTTGACGAAGAAGGTGCCGACGATGCCGGTGAGTCCCGAGATGCCGGCCGCACAATACACCATCAGCGGCGGCAGGTAGGACAGCCGCATTTCGCGGCCGAGTTCGAGCAGGTTACGGTCGATCCAGCGGTAGATGGCGTGCAGCACTCTGTCGGCCTTGTCGTCGGGTCGGTTCATGGAGGTGGCGGCGAAGCTTTGCCGAGGGGGCCGTCAACCTGCGAACAGGCGCTCCACCCAGGGCATGATCCATGGCAGGGACAGCGCGGTGATGAGACCGTTCAGTCCCATCGCGAGTGCGGCGAAGGCGCCCGCCTGCTCACTGACCTGGAAGGCGCGCGCGGTGCCGATGCCATGCGAGGCAATGCCGATCGCGAAGCCATGCACGGCATGGTCGCCGACATGCAGTCGGCGCAGGATGGCGCGCCCGAACACTGCGCCGATGATGCCGGCGCTGATGACCAGCACCGCCGTGAGCGAGGGCAGGCCGCCAATACGCTCGGCCACGCCCATCGCGATCGGCGTGGTGACGCTCTTGGGCGCGAGCGACATCAGTGACTCGCGGCTGGCGCCGAGCAGGGCGCCGATGCCCCAAGCCGACAGTGCTGCGGTGAGCGAGCCCGCGACCAGCGCGATCAGGAGTGGGCCCGCCATGGCCTTGAGCCGCGGCCATTGTGCGTAGAGCGGAATCGCAAGCGCGACCGTCGCCGGCCCGAGCAGGAAGTGCACGAACTGGGCACCATCGAAATAGGTTTGGTAGGGCGTGCCGGTGGCGAGCAGCAGGGTGGCAAGGATGGCCACGCTGATCAGCACAGGGTTGGCGACCGGATGAAAGCCCGCGCGTTTGTAGATCCAGAAGGCGGCCTGGTAGGCGAGCAGGGTCAGCGTGAGACCAAGCAGCGGTGTCGCCGACAGGTAGACCCAGATTTCCTCGAGGTCCGGACTCATTGTTCGCGCTCCGCGGCCGTGCGTGCGCGGTTGCGAGTGAGCGCCTTGAGCACGAGCGCGGTCACCGCGATGGCGAGGAAGGTGCTGAGGAAGAGTGCGACCAGCAGGGGCAGCCATTCGGCGGCGATGCGATCGCCGTAGAGCACGATGCCTGTGCCCGCGGGCACGAACAGCAGCGACAGGTGCTGCAGCAGGGTGCCGGCGGTCTGGCGCAGGTCGTCGCCCGGGCCGCCGCGCAGCATGAGCACGAGAAAGAGCAGCGCCATGCCGATCACCGGTCCGGGAATCGGCAGCGCAAAGCCGCGGGCGATGACTTCGCCGGCGAGCTGGAAGACGAGAAGCAGGGTCAGGGCGGCGATCATCGTGGTGACTGTCGAGTGGGCTGCGAGGGGGCGGGCGTCGGTGTAACGCCCAAGCCTACTACAGTAGCCCGTGGCCGATCGTACGCACTGCAATGCCGACGACTGCGCCGAGCGCGGCAGGCTTCCATACCGCCGCCACCCGGCGTCCTGCCGAGATCAGGACGGCCACGCCGGCCACATCGAAGGGGTGGATCAGGAAGCCAGCACTCGCGTTCAGGGTCGCGACGGAGGTGCCGCCGCTCTTGAGCATCTCATCCATGACGCCCATCATCGCCGTGCCCCCAGCGATGTATTTCGTGAGCGTGAGCAGTATGAGCGCCGGGTCGAGATCGAACAGGCGCAGCAGCGGTGTGAGCAGGCTGGTCAGCAGATCGATGCCACCGCTGGCGCGCAGCGCCATCACGGCCACGAGGGCGAGGACCAGCATCGGAATGGCGCCGATCGAAATCTTGAAGGCCTCGGCGCCAGCGCGGTTGATGACGTCTAGCACGCCCTTGGTGTCGTCGGCGACGGGGTGGCGCAGTGTCTCGTCTAGGGGGCCTTCGATGCTCGAAAGACCGCGCCCGAAGACATGGTAGGTCGCCGCCGCGGCCGCCAGGCCGCCGACGCAGGACAGCAGCAGTGCTGGTCCGAAGGAGAGCCCCATCGCCGCCATCGGGAAGGTGACATTGGCTTGCGCCATGGCCATCACCATCGCCAGTGTGGCTGCAAGGTGGCGGTCGGAGGCCCCACGGCCCTCCATCATGGCCAGCGTGGCGACCGGCGCGGCGAAGCTGACGAAGTTGATCTGCAGGGCTGCGAACACGCCTAGCCCGGTCAAGCCCGCCGGGCGCAGCAGGGGAGCCAGGCGTGCGACCACCCAGTCGATTGCGCCGCGCGCCTCCAGCATGCGCATCAGCGACAGCATCACCACCATGATCGGCAGCAGCACGAAGAGCGCGAGCTCCACGGCCGAACGACCGGCCTGGAGGATGATCTGGGTCAGCAGGTCCATATGCTGCGGCCGCTGTCGGTCAGGGGTGCGAGGAGGGAATGCATCGCGCTCAGGCCGACTTGCCGAAGTAGTAGAGCGTGAGCAGGCCACCGACGGCGATGATGAAGCGCCGCAGCCAGATTGCCGGCAACCGGCGTGCCATGGTGGCGCCCCAGTATCCACCCAGCGTGGCGGTGAGCAGCATGATCACCGTGTGCGGCCAGGAGACGGCATTGGCGAGCACGAAGGTTGCGACCGCGACGCTGTAGATGATTGCCGACAGCCAGTTCTTCAGCGCGTTGATCTCGTGTACGTCCTTGAAGCCCTGGATGGCGAGCGCGGCGATCATGAGGATGCCCATGCCGGCACCGAAGAAGCCGCCGTAGATCGACACCAGGAGCTGGAACACATAGCCGCCTGGGCCGATGTGGCGTTCATCTCGTCCGGCCGGCGCAGGTTTCCATCTCTGCACCAGCGTTGAGATCTGGCTGCTGAAGGCGAACAGCACCGTCGCCAGCAGCAACAGCCAGGGGATGAGCGCGGAGAAGGCCGCATTCGAGGTCTGCAACAGCAGCAGCCCGCCGCCGATACCACCCAAGAAGGCAACCACGGACAGTGCCGGCAGGCTCCTGGAGAAGCGCTTGAGTTCGCGACGGAAGGCCCAGGCGCCGGCCAGGCTGCCCGGCCATAGCGAGACCGAGTTGCTGGCGTTGGCCATTACGGGTGGCACGCCGACGGCAAGCAGTGCAGGAAAGGAGAAGAATGTACCGCCGCCTGCAACGGAGTTGACTGCGCCGGCTGCAAACGCGGCAACGCCGATGAGGACGATGTCAAGGAAGTCGAGGCCGAGCATGAGGGGCGTCTTGGAGGGCAGGCTGCGAGGTGCAGTGCGGCGGTGGCGCTGCGACAGCGTGGGGTGGGCCCGTGGTGTTGCGCGAGCTGCCGCGGAGTCAGATGCCCCGCGGCGCCGCGTTCTGGTTCGGGCTGTCTCCTCCGCCCCGAATTGCCGCGAAGTTTAGTCGACTCCCGATATAAACAGAAGATGCGGCCAAAAGTTTTTTGTATTGACGCGCGTCTTCCGGCGGGGCATCCCATGCCGGACCGTTCGGTGCGACGCGATCGCTAGCGCATGGTTGCCGTTGTGTGGGGCCTGTTGTATGATGCGCGCCCTTAGCCGGTGTAGCTCAGTTGGTAGAGCAGCGCATTCGTAATGCGAAGGTCGGGGGTTCGACTCCTCTCACCGGCACCAGTAAATTCAAGCACTTAGGTCAATTCTTTGGGGTTGGCCTTTTTGCTTTTAGGTGCCTGTGTACTTCAGGTGTACCAATTCTGCTGGTTTGCTAGACGCCCCAAAGTGGGCAACTTGCCACTCTGCGCTGGCGAGGGCCTACCGCGAACCGGACCGCGGCGGATATTTCGTCTTTGCCCTTTCCACGGCCGCGGCCAAGAGTACGGGGAATCGCTGGTCTACGATGCGGCCCGCCATCGCCGGCAGGTCGATCACCTTTTTGTACTCTGCTGAGTCAACGAAAAGAAACATCGGTTCGAGCGTTGAACCACGCATGCCCTTCTCGGATTTCCAGATGCCGGGGGCAAGGTGCGCTGCCCGGCCATCGGAGTTGCCAGGCGCTTTGAAGAAGTAGCGTGTCTGTGTAGCTCTCGCGCCTCTTCCGCTCGCGACTTGCATACCGCTCTTGAGTGCGCCAAGCACCTCTGCTACTTGGCGTCTGCTGGGGTTGCCAAGGCGGTCCAGTTTCATCCCTGTGCCTGGTACAGCATGCCAGCCGGCCGGAAGAACTCCCATGGCCTGCATCACGCGCTCCATCGGCTTGTAACCGCGTGCTCCTCCCGCAAAGTGTTCTCGCACATAGGCGGCCGGCGCGACGCGCCCTCGATTGAGATCCCGGATTCCCGCCCAGATGTGCGGGCTTGCGAACGTATTCAGGGGCGCGAACGTGCTGAACGGTGAGTTCTGAATGAACGGTGAGACGCCGTCAAACACGCCTGGTAGCCTGTCTTTGAGCTCGTGCTTTACGTCTTTGCCGATCTCGTTCAGGGTTTGAGGTAGTGCATATGCCATATGTCGGGCTGATATGTCCCGTAGGTCCTTAAGAACCTCAGCCTCGTTGTGTTCGAACAGAATGCGCAGGTTCAGCTTCCCGCCTCTGTCCAAGACACTGCGGACAGCAGCGCGGGCCGCCATCTGAACGCCTGCGCGGATCACGGTCGATGCCGCTGCACGGATAATGCCGCCAAGAAGAAGAGGGGCTGCCACTGTTGAATCCTCAGATGTTGCCCATTCGATGGGGTGACACCTTATCCACTCGGCCTATCGAGCGCCCCCTCTGGTGTCGTGCCTTTCGGCGGGGTGCGGATCATAGGGACACCTCTTCCCGGACACAAGCCGGGGAACGAACGCGCGCTATGATCCGCTCCTCACGCGCGCCGGAGCGAAGGTCAGGGTGTGGTTTGGGCGTCCTTGGTCACAGCGAAGCTGGCGGTACGTCGGATCGCCATGTCGACATCGAGCGCGGCAGTTACCGCAATCACGCCGTTTTGTGCGTTGGTGTAGGGGTCGACAATGATGTCCAGGCCACCCCACTGCCCCAGGATGAGGTCAGACCAGCGGCCGAAGATCATCGCGGAAAGCCCGGTCCCACTACCCTTCGTCAGCGTGCTGGGCGCGTTGTTCGAGGCGAGGCCAAGATAGCCGTTGACGATGCCTTCTCCAGGTTTGCGACCGTTCTCCCAAAGGAAGCCGGCGCCCGCATCACCCGGCACCTTCAGCGTGCCCTTCATCTTCCGACGCAGGGCGTGAGACGTGACATAGACGCAGGTCTCGGTAACGGCATTACCCAGCCACAAGGCCTCTTCCAATTGCAGGAGGTGATCCCAGGTGATCAGGCCGCCGTTCGTCCCGACGGCGACTGACGACACGCCTACCGTGTTCAGAATCCCCGTGGGCTGCTTGCTACCCCCGGTGCCGTTGATCGCTGCTTTGTCCACCGCCTCGGCGATCTCTTCCGCAATGTCGCGCTTGAGCAGCAGCTCGATATCGGGTGACGACTGAAGCAGCAGCCGGCGTGTGTAGCGGGCGTGGGCAGCGCACGTGTGTGGGCTCATCTCCACTTGCGAGAGCGTCATGGCACTCTGGGTGATGAACTCTTGTTCATCCACCCAGAACGGAGCGGTGCTGCCGCTCTTCCTCGGAATGGCAACGTCGCCGTGAAGCCCCTTCAGTTCCGTCGCTCCTGCAGCGATGACGACGCTGTTCTCGCGCAGCACGTCAATGAAGCTGCCCCCCATGTGTTCGACCGGGCGCAGTGCTTGCCCTTGGGAGGCGTACCCGACCGCCATCGTGCGTTGAGCGGTCAGAAGCTCCTGCGGGATGAAGAGCCCGCTCGGCTCACGGCCGAGTTTCTGTGCAACAGCGCGTGAGGCTTCGAGCTCGAGGCCGGCTTCGTTGCGATACTTCGCATCCGCTTGGGCGAGGATCGCACGGCGGAAGCTGTACTTCTCCACCTCGCGCGGGCTCAGGCCGATCTCACTCGACTCTGCCACTCGGATACGTCCATTGTCACGAATGCGCGAGAGGGCGAACTGACGGAAGGCGTCGAGGTTGGCGCCTTGGCTTTGACAGAAGTCACTGACATCGTGGTGGGGGATGTTGAACTGCTGGGCGATGGCGTTGATCTCGATCATCGCCTCCATGGTCTCGGCGCTCGATCGGTTCGCCGCACGGCGCTGAGAGCGCGACACCTGGTCGCGCGATTCTTGGACTTCATAATCGTTCATGATGGGAGTTCCTTTGAAGCTGCGGCCAATGCCAACGGTCGGGTCAGCGGGCACGCTAACGAGAGAGGCCTCATATGGCATCCAACGGGTGACGCGGTAGTCATCACCATCCTGTTTGCCTTCGAGGATTTGATAGCCGATGCTGATGCTGCGCAGTACGCCTGCTTTCACGTCTTCCCAGGCATCAAGGGCGCGCGACCCGCCACCAAAACGCAGGACACCGCGAAGCTTCCCACCGGATAGGTGAACGTTCTCGATGATCCCTACGGGCGTGCTGCTTGAGTCGTGCGACGTGAGGAGTGGTAGCGGACAGCGCGACAGGTCGACGGCCGAAGGTGTGTGCACGAGGATCTCGTTTCCCAGGCCCGGCCTTGTCACTGGCGTTTCGCTCGACAGACTCGCTTCAACGGTGCGCGCGGCATCGTCTCTGCGTTCGAGCGTTATCACGCGGTATTGCTGCATGATCAGTCCTTTGTCATGCCGGCCACGCATAGAAAAAGCGCAGGACCGGCCACATGAATACACTGCCCCTTTGGGCAGCATTCCACGCTTTGACCAGTTCCCGCGCCTTGCGGTAACTCCCGCTTTCCGGATCACCCAGCAGCACAAGAGCAAGCGCGAAGCCGTTGAACTCTATGCCGCTGAGCATCGACGGAAGCTCAAACGTGTGCATACGGTAGCGGGGCGGGCGTGGCAAAACTAGGCAAGAAAGTTCCGCCGACGCTCCGGAGCACGGCGGTCGTCAAGGGAGCGCATCATCATCCGCCCAGGCCGGCACCTCGAATAGCAGCTCATCGCCGTCGACCAACTCGTCTGCGTAGCTCGCCCACGTTACAAGCAACAGTCCAGCGAAGCGCCGCGCCTGGTCGTCGCTGGCCTGAATCCCTGCCTCGTGCAGCACTGCGGACAGGGCTAGCGGGTCGAAGATGGGCCAGAACGCCGAACGGCACAGGAAGGCGCACAAGACGTTATGCACCGCCTCCAGCGGGTCGATAAGCGGCTGTCCAGCATGGTGCGCCACCAAGGACTTCTGCTTCATCCACGCCGGGTTCAGATGCTCCATGCGCCATGCTGCAGCAGCCTCAACGTCTTCCGCCGGCATGCCGCGAGCAACTAGCTTCGAAACTTGTCCCTTGCTGAGCCCGAGAGCCTGGGCGAGTTCTGTTTGTGTTATAGGCATTTCCTATTTCCTGTTTCCAGTTTGATAGTTATCGTAACTGATTGAAAAGTGCGGTCGCGATTACCCGCGTTCAATTCGGCCAGGAAGGACCCGCAGGCTTTTGTCCGTCGAACTCGAACTGAAGCCCTTGCTCGGTGGCCCACCGGCGATGCTCAAGAAATAGCGTTCGCGTTATCCGCTCTAGCGCCACGAGCGCTATACCGGCCTCGCACAGCTCTTCATCGGCCTGGTCGAAATTCACGGTTCGCACATGCTCCTGAATCCGATAAACCAGCCCTGCAGCAATCCCGAGATGTGCCACGATCTCGGCGAAGGTTTGCCCCTCGATCTGGACCAATAGTTCGGGCGTCGTGCAGCGAACGCCGAGTACGTCGGATGGTGTCATATGCAAATCTCCTTATCAGATGGTTGCTGCGGTCCTTGCTTGGCGCTGATCGAAGGGACAGCGCAGGTATTGCGAGTGTTTTCAGTAGGGGGTGAGTCCATGTGTGTGTGCGGGTGGCGCGTACGTGATGCCCTTTTTGGTCCTCCCTATAAGCTAGGGGGGGGTGCAAAACACTCGCAATCTATGCAGGCGCCTTGAACATCACGCCTTCAGACTCACCCCCTTGATGACTTGATAGTTCTCGCGAGACTTGAAGATGGTCACGCCCAGGCGGCCGGCACCATCAGCAACGGCCTCATAGAAGCCAGTGCGCCCCAGCGGCTTCACGCCCTCGGTGCTCGCCCACTTGCGGTAGCTTTCGAACACCAGCGCTGCAGCTTGCTCGTGGCTGTTGCCCGTCGTGCAGTACTCGACATCCATCAGGAACTGCAATGCGCTGTTGTTCGCGCTGCGCCAGGTCTCGATCAGGCGGGAATGCTGGGGCGTCTCTGGCAGGCTCCCGCGCTGCGCCAGCTTTGCCGCACCGTCGAGCAGCCAGCCCAGGACCGCGCCGGATTCCTCGGCGGTGATGCGTTCGGCAAGGCCGGTGATCTCGCTCCCTACGGGGATCGGATTGGAGAACTCCACGATGCGCCAGCGGCGAAAGAAGGCGTCCGACTTGTCGCGCGTCGGCGGCAGGCGGTTACAGTTGAAGATGTGCGCGGCCTCGCACACGAACGAAAATGGGCGGTGTGTCGGGTGCCGGCCTTCCACCACGTCGCCACCCGTCACCGCCTTGAAGGGGCCGCCAGGGATCGGCGTGTGGGGGTCGAGTTCGCCCACAATGTTCAGGGTCTTGCCGGCGAGGGCGGCCACGTAGTATTCGCTCGCCCAATTCTGCGGACTGGTCGCGCCGATCACGTCGAGCGGAAAGAGCGCGCGGAAGATTTCGAGGATGGTCGACTTGCCGGTTGAGGTCTTGCCGTAGAGCAGCAGGGCGATACGGTGGCGCCACAGTTGCCGTGTGAGTGCGGCGCCGAGTCCCATTTGCAGCAGCTCGCGCTGGCCGTCACCATCGGCGCCAGGCCCGAAAGCGTTACGCAGGATGCCGAAGAAATGCGGGGCCTCTGCCTCGAATGCAGGCGTCTGCATGACTTGCATGCGTTGGCGGTGCTCGGGGGTGATCTGCTCGCTTCTGATCTCGCCTGATGCCGTCACGCGCCAGAACTGCCCATCTGCGGCGATACCAGCCGGGGCGCTCGAGAAGAATTCGGAGTCCTCGCACAACTGGCACAGGTGCCCGACGATCTGCCGGTAATCGGTCGCGCGCCGGCACAGCTTCTGCGTGCCGTAGCGGCTCGCCACGTCCACCTCGATGCGATCCTTCGGCCAGGGCTTCCACAACTGGTCGACAGGGTCGACGCGGTATGCGGTGCCCTGGTAGTGAATGGGAGGCCGGCCAGTCTCGTCGGTCACGGTATTGATGGTGTGCGCGGCGATCTCGTGCTGCGTGGCATCGTCGGCTAGCTCCGGTGCCCGCTTCTGGAGTCGGCGCACCGTTGCGGTGTTGTCCGCGACGGTCGGAAAGGCGGGGGCGTTCATAGCGATACTTCCACGCCTCGCGCGACCGACTTCACCCACCACGCGCGCCCGCCGCGCTCGGCGTCCAGCACGATCAGTCGCGCCGGCTGTGCAGCGAGGATCGCCACCAGCGCCGCGCGCAGACGGGCAGGCGGTGACAGCGAGCGCCAGAACATCACCACGGCGTCCAGATCGGCCAGGAAGTGGAAATCGAGCGCGGCCGGATCTTGATCCTTGGCGATGACGATCTGAGGCCACAGGACCAGCGCGGGGCGATCCTTCGGCGGCCAGCGGTCCAGGCGAGCAATAACGGTGTTACCTGCCGGCCGATGGCCACGGCGAAGCGCCTTCACCATGGCGCCAGCGTATGCGGGCAGCGCGGCATTCATTGCGTGCCCTTTTCTTTTCCGGTCATGGTCGGCGCCTCCCTCACTGCGCGACTTGAACGGCAGGGAAGGCGAGTCGGCCGTTCAGCAACTTCTTCGGCTTGATGCCGTAGTAGCTACCGAAGCGGCAGAGGCGAGCGCGGACTGATTGCGGCTTGATCTGGTTGAGGCGGGCGAATTCCTCACAGGAAAGGCGGAACTCGGTTTCTTCCGTGCTGTTATTCGGTTGCATCGCATCACCTTGATATGCGTTGAAGGTGATGCGTATTCAATACATCCTGGGTGCGGTTGTATTTCCAAACGTTAGACGAATGGTTTAGAAATCACTTGTCAGACGCTTTTGTAATGGCCTCGATTTCGTAGAACCACTGTTTCGCTCTACCTGCTGAAACATGGAACTCGTCCGCCAGGGTCTCCCATAAGGCATCGTCTTTTTTCATCCCTTCAGCATGAAGCGCACGCGCTCGGTACCACAAGCAGGAAATTCTGCTCATACCCGGGATGCCATGACACTTGCCTCGCCCGATTCGCTCTTTCTCTGCGGACTGGTTCCAGCGAGCAGGGCGTGAGACTTTCAGCGCATCGTCGAGGGTGCGGGATTCGGCGGATTCGTATCGCTCCAGCGCTTCCCGTAGTGCCCAGTACGCCTCATAGGGGGCGGGAATGCCGTACTGCGCAGCGCGCATCAGCGTGCGCAGCAAATCAAGGCCGTTCCCTGTCTCCTCGAAGCGCTCAAATGCGTCTTGAACATCGTCTTCAAAAGCGGTCATCGCCCACCTATGCAGCGCCCTGGTTGAAGGTGCCGCCCCAAGCCGGCCAGGCATCCGGCTTTTCCTCCCGTTGGAGTAGGGGCGGCATGGCCCGGTCAAGGTACCTCAGTATTCACACTTGCTGCCCGGTCGGCTTCGTCAATGATCCCGCAGGCGTGCCGCTCGAAAATCTCGGCAGCGTGCCGCGCGGCGGTGGCGTCGCAGTGCTCGATGATGCACCGCATCGCGGCGAATGCCGACGCCAGGCTATCGAGGTCGTCACGCGGCACCGTTACTGTGCTCTCTGCATCCATGACTATGCTCCTTCAGTGGCGGCCAGCGCGGCGCGGGCCTGTGTGAGGTAGCGCTCAACACCATCCAGTAGCGCGAGCACTTCGGCGGCATCGGGCCTGAAGGTGGACAGCGCCTCGGCGCCCAGAATGCAGGCGACAGCGCTCTTCAGCGCGTCAGTCAGTGCGCACGGTGCTGGGGTGTTAAGGTGATGGTCAGCCATGATTCGATCTCCTGTCGATCGGGTGGTGGTCAGGGAGGCCGGTCGCTGCAACGGCCGGTTCTCCCTCTCTTGCCTGAATCCGTCAGGCCGCGGTTTTGCTCCTGCGGCGCAGCTGCCGCACGTTGCCTGCAGGTTTGATGCCCTTCTCGATCTCGTCCAGGCGGCGTTCCCAGGCGATCAGCGCAGCGCGCTTCTCGTCCGCGTAGCCGTGCCTGTCGTAGTGCTGATCCTGCACGCCACCTATGCCATGACTCAGCAGTTGTGCGCGGGTGTCCCGACTGATGCCCATTCCGGCCAGCATGGTTTCCGCGGTACGGCGCACGTCGAGCAGGTTGAACGGCACCATCTTTTCATCGCGGACGATCTCCACCACGCGCTTCCCGGGGGTCGTCTCTGCCATCGGCCGGGTTCCGAAAGACGAAAACAGCAGGCCGGCCGGGGTGGACTTGGCCTTCTCTGCCAGGGGCGCGACCAGCGCGGCGCACTTGGGGCCAAGGGGCAATAGGTGTTCCCGCGCGCTCGTGCGCCGGCCTTTGGGGTCGAACAGGCGCAAAGTCCGGGTCGCTGGGTCGTAGTCGGCGGCGGTAGCGCGCAACAGTTGCGCCATGCGTTGCCCACCAGAGAACAGCGCCACCTTCAGCGCCATGTCGACGGGATCGTCCCCCAGGGCCTTGATGTAGGTGCGGAGTTCTTCCGCGCTCAGGGTGCGGTTTCGGACGTTGCCGGGGATGGTGGCGATTGGCTCTACCGGGTTAGTGGTCACGTTGAAGGCGATCAGCGCGGCGGGAAGCTTTGCATCGAAGGGGGCGCGGCGGGCAGCGTTGAATGCCGCGCTCAGGTAGCTGCGGACGGTTGCGGCGGTCGCGTCCTTGCCGGCCTCGATCACGCGGCGGACGATCTGCGCGACGTGGTGCGGGGTGATCTCCGATGCGGGCAGGGCGGCGATATCGGGCTTGGCCTCGATGACGTGCCGCTTGAAGGCCGAGCGGGCAGAGGCGGCACCGCGGCGGCGGTCCCTCGTGGCGAGGTGGTCGACATAGGTGTCGCACAGCGCGCGCAGGGTGTACTTCTGCCGTTCGGCGGCGGCGGTGCGCTCGGCCTCGGCGCGGACCTTCTCGGCTTCCTGTGCGGCGAGGCGTGCGGCCTTCTCTTCCCGCGGGTCGGCGCCCCGGTCGACCTGCAGTTGCAGGCGGCGGGCTTCCTCGCGCGCCTTGTCGATGTCCCAGGCGCGCACGTCGCCTATCGTGGTGCGGATCGTGCGGCCGTCGAGTAGCTGCGCCTGAAAGATAAAGCTCTTCGAACCAGCCGTCGCGCGCACTGCGAGGCCGGGGGCGTCGGTGTCGCGTAGGAACGCTTGAGACTTCCCAGGGGGCAAAGTGAGGTCCCTGATTCGCCCTGCCGTGATCTTCGCTTTTGCCATGAGTCGGCGCCCGTGTACCGTTGGTGTACGGGAATCATGGCACGCAAGCGAACACAGATCAACAATCTAATAACTAGAAAGTGTTGATTTGTATGTAGAAATGCGGAATCGCCTGTTGATCTGGATTCGCTAGAATTGATAGAAAATCCCATTCGTAATGCGAAGGTCGGGGGTTCGACTCCTCTCACCGGCACCAGTGATTCAGGCAAAAGGCCAGCCCCATGGGGCTGGCCTTTTGCCTTCATGCGTCTGTGGTCCCTTGTTTTCAGGCAGTCTGGCCGTGGAACAGGCGAAGCAGGCTGTTGAAGGCCTGTGCGCTCACGCTCGGGTCGTAGCGTGCGAAAAGCGCCTGCTGGCGCTTGCGCATGTCCGGCGGCAGGGTGTCGAGGATATGCTCGCGCTCGGCAAGAATCTCTGCGCACATCCGTTCGGTCACGAACAGGAATGCGATTGGTTGGTAAAGTCCATCACCCTTGCGGGCATGGAACTGCGGCACCTTCATTCGGGGGTCTCCTATGCATCCGTCGCCTGTGCGGCGACGCCTCCTTGCGCAGCGGCATCTATATCTGGTGCGCCGCTTGCGTTCATAATTATTGCAGTTCCCCTGGCCCGAGTATTGATATAGCGCAGATCACCATCAAGTGCTTGTGGGCCACGGGCTTTTGCAGCAATGCGCCGACGGAGAAATGGAATGAAGACGTCCCTGGTTCTGACCCTTATCGGCCCAGACCGTCCCGGTCTGGTTAATGCGGTTTCGCGGTGTGCCAGCGAGTGTGGTGCGAACTGGCTGGAGAGTCGAATGGCCCACCTGGCCGGGCAGTTCGCCGGCGTGGTGCGACTCGAGGTTGACGCAGGGCAGGTGGATAAGCTCGAGACCGCATTGCAAGCGCTCGAAGGGCAGGGGCTGCGCATCGCGGTTGCCCGTGGTGCTGCCGGCCCAGTTGCGAGTGTCCGCAAGGTCGGCCTGGATCTCGTCGGCCATGACCGGCCGGGTATCGTGCGCGATATCTCGGCGGTGCTGGCCCGGCATGGGGTCAGTATCGAGTCGCTCGAGACGGCCTGCGAAAGTGCGTCGATGAGTGGTGAGCCGCTGTTTCGCGCGCGTGCGGAGCTGGCTGTGCCGGCGACGCTGGAGCTTGGACCGGTGCGCTTGGATCTTGAGGCGCTCGCCAACGAGTTGATGGTCGATCTCGACTTCGCCGACGCATAGCGCGCGCGGGTGGGCGAGTGGCTTCCCGCGCCACGCTCTGATGTTGACGTTTACGTTAACGATAACTATGGTTCGCGCTGATGTCGGCAGCCGAGTCTTGCGCAGGCCGGGCCGAGTTCCAAGAACCCACTGAACAGGAGAAGTGCGATGCAGATCGAGAATGGCGTTTTCGTGGTGACCGGAGGTGGGTCGGGGCTGGGGGCTGCGACCGCTCGCATGTTGGTGGAGGCGGGCGCCAGGGTAGTGCTGGCCGATGTCAACCGCGAGGCGGGCGAAGCTCTGGCGACCGAGTTGGGCGCTGGGGCAGTGTTCGTGGCCACCGACGTCACCGACGCCGATAGTGCTCGCGCCGCGATCGATGCCGCCGGCGCGCGTTTTGGCCGGCTCACGGGCCTGGTCAACTGCGCAGGCGTTGCGCCTGCAGAAAAGGTGGTTGGCCGTGAAGGTGCTCACGCGCTCGACAGCTTTGCACGCACGGTGAACATCAATCTGGTGGGGACCTTCAACATGCTGCGCCTGGCCGCAGAGGTGATGAGCAAGTCCGAGCCCGATGCGGGTGGCGAGCGTGGCGTGATCATCAATACCGCCTCGGTTGCGGCTTTCGATGGCCAGATCGGACAAGCCGGCTATGCCTCGTCCAAGGCTGGTGTCGTCGGCTTGACGCTGCCCGTGGCGCGTGAGTTGTCTCGGTTTGGCATCCGTGTAATGGCGATTGCACCCGGCATCATGGAGACGCCGATGCTGATGGGCATGCCGCAGGAAGTCCAGGACGCGCTCGGCAAGATGGTGCCGTTCCCGTCGCGGCTTGGCCGGCCTGCCGAGTTCGCGGGCCTGGTCCGCCATATCATCGAGAATGCCTATCTCAACGGCGAAGTCATCCGTCTCGATGGGGCCATCCGCATGGCGGCAAAGTAAGCGCTGTCGGCTTCGGGCAGGCGGCGATGGGGGCGCGCTCAGGGCGCGCAGGCGGGCCTCGATGGTGCAGCGCAATGGCCCGAGCAGCGGGATTGTGATAAAAAAGCCTCTCCTTCCCCGACCGCCCCGGCTGGCGCTTCCCGCCGGGGCGGCTTTGTATCGCCGCCGATGACCTCTGCAGAACTGCCCGCCGCGGACGCCGCCGCACCCGATGTCGATTGCTATCACTGTGGCCTGCCGATTCCGGCCGAGACGCAGCATTACGTCAGGATCGAGGGGCGATCGCGGCGCATGTGTTGCGTTGGCTGCGAGGCGGTGGCGCAGTCGATCGTCGATAACGGTCTTGTAGATTACTACCGCCACCGCGATGCGATGCCCGAGTCGCGACGCGAGGCGATGCCGGTCGAACTGCAGGAGCTCGGCCTGTTCGACCACCCGGATTTCCAGAAGAGTTTCGTACGCCCGGTGGGTGAGCACGAGCGTGAGGCAGCCCTGATCCTCGAGGGCATCACATGTGCGGCCTGTGTATGGCTGAACGAAAACCATGTCGCCCGCCTGCCCGGGGTGTCAGCCATCGAGATCAACTATGCCACGCGGCGCGCGCGCGTGCGCTGGGACGAGCAGCGCATCAGGCTGTCCGACATCCTTGCCGCAATCCAGGCCATCGGTTATCGCGCCTACCCTTACGACGCCGAACGTTCGGAGCAGATCGCCAACAAGGAGCGGCGGTCGATGCTGTGGCGGGTCTTCGTGGCCGGCTTCGGCATGATGCAGGTCATGATGTACGCCTTCCCCGTCTATGTGGCGGGCGAGGGCGAGATGACCTGGGACATCGAGCTGCTGTTGCGCTGGGCCAGCCTCCTGCTCACCCTGCCGGTCGTGCTCTATTCGGCCGCGCCATTCTTCCAGCGCGCCTGGCGTGACATACGTCTGCGCCGCCTGGGCATGGACGTGCCGGTCGCGCTGGGTGTGGGCAGTGCATTTCTTGCCAGCCTGTGGGCCACGCTCACTGATGGTCCCGAGGTGTATTACGACTCGGTCACCATGTTCGTCTTCTTCCTTCTGGGTGGGCGTTACCTGGAGATGTTGGCAAGGCAGAAGGCGGTGCGCGGTGTGGAGGAGCTCGGTAAGGTGCTGCCATCCTTTGCCGAGCGGCTGGCCGGTTGGCCGCAGTCCGCAGCCAGCGAGCGCGTGCCGACGGCGCAGCTCGCGCCGGGTGACATCGTGCGCGTGCGGCCGGGCGAAGTCGTGCCCGCCGACGGTGTCGTGGTGGAGGGGGTTGGCGAGGTCAACGAGGCCTTGCTCACCGGCGAGAGCTTGCCCGTTGCCAAGCGCGTTGGCGCGCGGCTCACGGGTGGCAGCATCAATGTGTCCTCACCCTTGTTGCTGCGGGTCGAGCAAGTGGGTGACGCGACGCGCCTGGCGGCCATCCGTCAGTTGATGGAGCGGGCCGCGAGCGAGAAGCCCAAGCTTGCCACGCAGTCCGACAAGGTGGCCGGCTATTTCATCGTCACCTTGCTCGTGCTGGCGGGCATCACCGGTGTTGGCTGGTACTTCATCGATTCCGAGCGCGCGTTGTGGGTGTTCGTTTCCGTTCTGGTGGTGGCATGTCCGTGCGCCTTGTCGCTGGCGACACCGACCGCGCTCACCGTGGCCACCGATGCCCTCGCTCGAATGGGGGTGCTGGTGACGCGCGGGCATGCGATCGAGACCCTGGCTAATGCCAATCGGTTCGTGTTCGACAAGACCGGAACGCTGACCCATGGGCGCATGAGCCTGGAGCGTGTGTTGCCTCTCGGTGCCGCGGACGAGGCTGCCGTGCTGGCGATGGCTGCGGCGATCGAGCAGGGTTCCGAGCATCCGGTGGCGACCGGTCTGCGTGAGGCTGCCGCCGGGCTCGAGTTGCCGCTGGCAAGCGAAGTCGAAGCCGAGACCGGGCAAGGCATGCACGGGCTCATCGACGGCCAGACCGTGTTTATCGGTCGTCCCGAGTATGTTTCCGGCGCGACGGGGCTTGCAATGCCATCGGCACTCGAGGGTTTTGCGTCCGAGGGTGGAACCGTGATTGCGCTGGCATCGCGGTCGGGCTGGCTGGGCTTGTTCAGGCTGGCAGACAGCGTCCGTGAGGAGGCGGGGATGCTGATGCGCCGTCTCGCCGGCGAGCAGATCCCGACGAGTGTGCTGTCGGGTGATGCCCAGCCAGTGGTGGAATCCGTGGCTGGGGCGCTGGGTGTGCAGGATGCCCGCGGTGGCATGAGCCCGCAGGGCAAGCAGCAGGTAATCGCCGTCTTGCAGGAAGATGCTCGGGCCGTCGTCGCGATGGTGGGCGACGGCGTGAATGACGCCCCCGTGCTTGCGCAGGCCCACGTGTCGGTCGCCATGGGTGGGGGGACGGATCTGGCCCGCAACCAGGCTGACATCGTGCTTCTCAACGAGAATCTTGCCAGCCTCGGACGGGGTATCGACCTGTCGCGCAAGACCTTGAAGATCATTCGCCAGAACCTCTGGTGGTCGTTTACATACAACTTCACCTCCGTCCCGCTCGCAATGGCCGGGCTGGTGACGCCCTGGATGGCAGGGGTCGGCATGGCGGCGAGTTCGCTGCTCGTCGTTCTCAATGCGCTGCGCCTGCAGCGCGTGCCGCGGGGCCGAGCCTGAGGCTTGCATAGGAGAGCTGGCATGGAGAGCCTGTACCTGTTGATCCCGCTATCGGTGCTGCTGGTGTTCGTGATCGGTGTGATCTTCTGGTGGTCGCTGCGCAGTGGTCAGTACGACGACATGGAGGGGCCAGCCTATCGGCTGCTGATGGACGACCGTGACGAGCCGGCTCCGGACGCCCGGGAGCGGGAGGGGGGTGACGCGAAGCGGACCGCAGGGCGTGACGAGGGTGAGCGCTGACATGTCGCTTCGGCGCTTGCTCCAGGGGTGGTGCAGATGCGGACAGGTTGACCTAGGTCAACACGCGCTTTGGCGGCGTGGCGATAATTGTGCCGTGGTTGTCGATCGGGCTTGGAAGACGGTGGGCAACGAGTGTTTTTATGTCTCTCTGTTGGGGTTGGGGGTGCGTTGATACGCACCCTTTTTTTTCGTCTGTCATTCTCGATTTCGGCGTTTTGGGTATGCGGCCCGTGGTTGCTGCGGTCGGTCCGATATGGGGGCGAAGGCGCTCCTGTTGCGTGCGGCGCTTGCCCGCAAACGCCCGTCTGACTGCGCTTTCAGCCTTGTGACGAGGGTCTTGCCTGATCGGGCACATGGATCTGGATTTCGTCCAATTTTTGCTTCCTCGCCCCCCTCGGCTGCAATACAATGTTGATCTGTGTCAAATTGGGATTTACGCCAACGCGTATTCTCGGCCGGTCTTCAGGAAGTGCGCCGCAGTCGTCGCGCGTCGTGCTCGCAAAGCTTTCAAAACAAAGAGGTGACTCACATGCAATCGCAAGCGACTTATAACTATAAAGTCGTGCGTCAGTTCGCCATCATGACGGTGGTGTGGGGCATCGTGGGCATGCTGGTCGGTGTCATCGCCGCAGCACAGCTCGTGTGGCCCGAACTGAACGTTCACGAATTCCTGCACTTCGGCAGGTTGCGCCCGCTGCACACCAACGCCGTGATTTTCGCGTTTGGCGGCTGTGCACTTTTCGCCACCTCCTACTACGTGGTCCAGCGTACCTGCCACGCTACGTTGTTCGCGCCCAAGCTGGCGGCCTTCACCTTCTGGGGCTGGCAACTGGTCATCGTGCTCGCGGCGATCACGCTGCCGCTGGGCTACACGACCTCCAAGGAATACGCCGAGCTGGAGTGGCCGATCGACATCCTGATCGCTGTCGTGTGGGTCTCTTACGCGGTGGTGTTCTTCGGTACCATCGTCAAGCGCAAGATTTCGCACATCTACGTCGCCAACTGGTTCTTTGGTGCTTTCATCCTCACCGTGGCGCTGCTGCACATCGTCAATAGTGCCGCCATCCCGGTGTCGCTGTTCAGCATGAAGTCCTACTCCGCCTACGCCGGCGTGCAGGACGCAATGATCCAGTGGTGGTATGGCCACAACGCGGTGGGTTTCTTCCTGACCGCGGGCTTCCTGGGCATGATGTACTACTTCGTGCCGAAGCAGGCCGATCGTCCGGTGTATTCCTATCGTCTGTCGGTGGTGCACTTCTGGGCGCTCATCTTCACCTACATGTGGGCTGGCCCGCACCACCTGCACTACACCGCGCTGCCTGACTGGACCCAGTCGGTGGGCATGGTCTTCTCGCTGATCCTGCTTGCGCCGTCCTGGGGTGGCATGATCAACGGGGTTCTGACCCTGTCCGGCGCCTGGCACAAGCTGCGCACCGACCCGATTCTCAAGTTCCTGATCACCTCGCTCTCGTTCTACGGCATGTCGACCTTCGAAGGCCCGATGATGTCGATCAAGACGGTCAATGCGCTGTCGCACTACACCGACTGGACGGTTGGTCACGTGCACTCCGGTGCGCTCGGCTGGGTGGCGATGATCTCGATCGGCGCGGTGTACTTCCTGCTGCCCCGCCTGTATGGCCGGAGCGAGATGTACAGCGTCAAGCTGATCAACGCTCACTTCTGGATCGCGACCATCGGCATCGTGCTCTACATCGCCTCGATGTGGATTTCCGGTGTGATGCAGGGCCTCATGTGGCGTGCGACCAACCCGGATGGCACCCTGACCTACTCCTTCGTCGAGAGCGTCAAGGCCAGCTACCCGTTCTGGACCATCCGTTTCATCGGCGGCGCGCTCTTCCTCGGCGGCATGTTCATCATGTTCTACAACATGGTGAAGACCATCGCCGGCCAGAAGGCCTATGACGCCCCGGTGCTTGCGCCTGCGGCTGCCCACGCCTGATCGGAGAACAACAACATGGCTCAATCGAAACACGAAAAAGTCGAACGCAACGTATTCCTGATGATCGTCCTCACGCTGCTCACTGTCAGCGTGGGTGGTCTGGTCGAGATCGTGCCGCTGTTCTTCCAGCACTCGACCACCACTGCAATCGACCACAAGGGCAATGCGCTCGACGTCAAACCCTATGATCCGGTGCGCCTGGTCGGCCGTGACATCTATGTGCGCGAGGGCTGCTACAACTGCCATTCGCAGATGATTCGTCCGTTCCGCGCCGAAACCGAGCGTTATGGCCACTACTCGGTGGCGGGTGAGTTCATCTACGACCACCCGTTCCAGTGGGGTTCCAAGCGCACCGGTCCGGACCTGGCCCGAGTTGGTGGTCGTTACTCCGATGAGTGGCAGCGTGTCCACCTGATCAACCCGCGTGATGTCGTGCCTGAGTCGAACATGCCGGCCTTCCCGTGGCTGGATCGTCCTGTCAAGGCGGACGACATCCAGGCGAAGATGCGTGCGCTCAACAAGGTCGGCCTGCACAAGTACAGCGAGGAGGAAATCGCCGCGGCGCCTGCAGCGCTCGAGGGCAAGACCGAACTCGATGCGATCGTGGCCTACCTGCAAGGGCTCGGCACCGCGATTTCGAACTTCAGGTAAGGAGCTGGGCGCGCCATGGATATAAATGACTTCAGAAGCCTGATCACGGTGCTTGGGTTCCTGTGCTTCCTCGGCATCTGCGCCTGGGCGTACAGCAAGCACGCCAAGGCCGGCTTCGACGAGGCGGCGCGCCTGCCCCTGAGCGACGACGACCTGCCGGCCCAGGGGGGGCGGCAAGACCAAGAGGGAAAAGCAAATGGCTGACTTTATCAGCGGTTTCTGGAACATGTATGTGATGGTCCTCGTGGCCCTCTCCATCCTGTTCTGTGTGTTCGTGCTGGTGTCGAACATGACCAAGCGCGAAAAGGGGCCGGTCGAGCTTCACGGCCACGTGTGGGACGAGACGCTCGCCGAGTACAACAACCCGCTGCCGCGCTGGTGGATGTACCTGTTCTGGATCACGATCGTGTTCGGTGTGGTTTATCTGGCGATCTACCCGGGCTTCGGCAACGTCAACCAGCACCGTGGGCAGTGGGCGCAATACGACGCCGAGATGCAGGCCGCGGAAGAGCGCTTCGGCCCCGTCTTTGCCAAGTATCGCGACATGGACGTCATGGCCGTGGCCGCGGATCCCGACGCCCGCGCCATGGGGCAACGCATGTTCCTGACCTACTGCGCGCAGTGTCACGGTTCGGCTGCCCAGGGTGCGAAGAGCTTCCCGAACCTTACCGACAGCGCCTGGCTGTGGGGCGGCGAGCCGGACAACATCCGCGAGACGATCACCAACGGCCGCAACGGCATCATGCCCCCGTTCGGGCCGGCGCTTGGTGCAGAGGGTGCGAAGGATGTCGCCAACTATGTTCGTTCGCTGAACGGCCTGGCGCATGACTCCCTGCGGGCGCAGCGCGGCAAGGAAGGTTTCGAGACCAACTGCGTGGCCTGCCACGGTGCCGATGCAAAGGGCAACCCGATGCTTGGCGCGCCCAATCTGACCGACAACATCTGGCTCTACGGTTCGTCCGAGGCCGTCATCATCGAGACCATCACGCACGGCCGTAACAACCGTATGCCGGGCTTCGGTGAGTTCCTCGGCGAGGACAAGGTCCACATCCTGACCGCTTACGTACTGAGCCTGAGCAAGAAGTAACAGTCGCACCGCAGTCTGCAGTTCCATCTCCGGGGGAATGGGGGTTCCCCCGGGGTTACCATAACAACAATAACAACACTTCATCGGTACACTAGGCCATGAGCAGCACGACCCCAGAACCCCGCAAGCCGGCGCAAGCCAACTCCGACGCCAGTTTCGATACGCTTTACGCCGCACGCAAGAAGCTCTACGTGCGCGCAGTCACCGGCCTGTTCGCCAATTGGCGCTGGGCCCTGGTGTGGTTCACCCAACTCGTTTTCTACGGACTGCCCTGGCTCAGCTGGAACGATCGGCAGGCCGTGCTGTTTCACCTCACCGAGCGCAAGTTCTACATCTTCGGCTGGGTGTTCTGGCCGCAGGATGTCTTCTTCCTCGCCATCCTGCTGATCATCTCCGCATACGCGCTGTTCTTCTTCACTGCGGTGGCCGGACGACTCTGGTGCGGCTACGCCTGTCCGCAGACGGTCTACACCGAGATCTTCATGTGGATCGAGCAGAAGATCGAGGGTGATCATGTCAGGCGGCAGAAGCTCGACCAGGCTCCCATGAGCGTCGGCAAGGCCGCGCGTCGTGGCAGCAAGTTTGCGGCCTGGGGGCTCGTCGCGCTGTGGACCGGCTTTACCTTCGTCGCCTACTTCTCGCCGCTCGACGAGCTCCTCGCCTCCCTGCTTACGCTTGGCTTCGGCCCTTGGGAGCTGTTCTGGATCCTCTTCTACTCAGGCTTCACCTACCTCTTCGCCGGGGTGTTGCGTGAGCAGGTCTGCAAGTACATGTGCCCTTACGCGCGTTTCCAGGCCGTCATGTTCGACCCGGATACGCTCGTCATTACCTATGACGAGGAGCGTGGCGAGCCGCGCGGGACGCGCAAGAAGAACATCGACCCGCGCAGCGTCGGCAAAGGGGACTGTATCGATTGCGGCATATGCGTTCAGGTTTGTCCGACCGGTATCGACATCCGCGATGGCCTCCAGTACGAATGCATCGGCTGCGCAGCCTGTATCGATGCCTGCGACCAGGTCATGGACAAGATGAACTATCCCCGTGGCCTGATCCGCTACTCCACGGAGAACGCGCTCAAGAAGCATTGGGGGCGCAAGGAGATCCTGCTGCATGTACTGCGGCCGCGGACATTGATCTATGGCGCCGTGCTGGTACTGGTCTCTCTTGCCTTCGTCTGGGGGCTCGCGGCGCGCGATCCTCTGCGTGTCGACATCATTCGTGACCGCTCGTCGCTTGGTCGTGAGATCGAAGGCGGCTTCATCGAGAACGTCTACCAGCTTCAGGTCATGAACATGACCGAGGCGCCGCGCGCGTTCCAGCTCGCGGTGTCCGGCATGCCCGGGGTGCGTATCGGTGGTGTCGAGCGCGTCGAGGTGCCGGCGGCGTCTACCCAGGCGGTGACGCTTCAGGTCCTGGTGCCCTACGACGCGGGTGCTCCCGGTGCCAACACGATTGCTTTCCGCATCACGGCCGAGGACAACCCGGCGCTGAGCGTGAATGAAGAAACCACTTTCCTGATCCCGAGGTGACATGAGTACTGCTGCGTCCGACAAGTCCCCCCCTCCGCCGTGGTATCGGCAGGGCTGGCCCTGGTTTCTGATCACGTTTCCGGCAATTGCAGTGATTGCCGGCATCGCAACCTTCGTCATTGCCGTGAAGACTTTCGATGGCATGGTTGTTGACGACTACTACAAGGAAGGCCGGGCGATCGTTCAGACCATGGGCAGGGCCGAGCACGCCCGCGACCTTGGTCTGAAGGCCGACCTCCGGATTCGTAGTCAGGAGATCAGGATCGAGCTGGGCGCGACCAACGCGGTCGATGTGCCAGAGCGGATCCGGCTCACGATCTCGCACCCCACACGGGGTGGTCTGGACCAGGAGTTGGTTCTCACCCGCAAGGGCGAAGGGTTGTATGAAAGTGCAATTGCGCCCCTTGGTACCGGGCGCTGGTTGTTCCTGATAGAAGATGAGTCCCGCAGCTGGCGCATGAACGGGGCCGCGTTCCTCCCTGCAGAGATGGAGATCACCATTGATCCGAATGCCTGATTTTTCTGCTAAGGAGGTATGTCATGGCCTGGGAGTTGTTGTTCACCAGTGATATCGGCTTGCTGAGTCTGTTCACCATCCTGTTCGTGGTCGTGATGGCGATCTATCTGTATCGCTTCGCGCGTCGGCACATGGCCGAAGACGAACGCAGGGCGAGCGCCGGGCGCTGATCAGCACACCGGTAAACAAAAAAACGGCCCGTGAGGGCCGTTTTGCATAAGCGCGGGTTCCTGTCCCTTTCAGCGATAGACCAGGACGGGCGTCTTGCTGTGGGTGAGCACCTTCTGTGTTTCGCTGCCCAGAAGCAGACCTGCGATGCCACGCCGGCCATGGGAGGCCATGAAGATCAAGTCGCAGCCATGGCGATCGGCTGCATCGATGATTGCCTCGTAGGGGACTTCGTTGACGGCAGTGTCCGTGTCCGACGCCACGCCAGCCTCATCTGCGCTGGCCTTGGCCTTGGCCAGGATGGCGCTTGCCTCGGACGCGGCCGATTTTGCGAACTGTTCCGGCGTTGTGGGGTCGATCAGTGCGCCTTCGCCATAAATGGGCATGGGAAAGTCGGGCTGGGCGTAGAAGAAGGTGATGCGCGCTCCGGCGTCCTTGGCGAAGGAGACGGCGCGGGCCACCGTGCTTTCGGACAAGGCCGACCCATCGGTCGGGACCAGGATGTGCTTGAACATGACGGAGACTCCCTGTTGTGTGTCACGATCCGATTATAGCCAGCGCCACGTGCTGAGGGCGCTTGATCGCGATCAAACAGCCTGCGGATTGCTCCGTGATTCTTGTGGCGTGCGTGTAAGGTGCATGCGGGGCGTTGCAAGCAGTACGCATAGGGAGGCTTGTTGACGATGCAACTGACTTTCTACGGCGCCGCTGGAGAGGTGACGGGGTCCTGCCTCAAGGTGGATCATCCTGACGGTGCATTCATCGTCGATTGTGGCTTGTTTCAGGGTGGCAGGCAGGCCGATCGCAAGAACCGGGAGGCGCTCGAATTCGATCTGCGCGAGATCCAGTTTGCGCTCCTTACCCATGCGCATCTAGATCATAGCGGCCTCGTCCCACGGCTCGTTGCCTTGGGTTACCGGGGGCCGATCTACGCTACCGCTGCCACTGTCGACCTCCTGGGCGTCATGCTGATGGACTCGGCCTTCATACAGGAGAAGGAGTCCGAGTGGGCCTTGCGCAATGCGCGCTCGAGGAAGGCGCAGCGGTACAGGGAGCTTGCGCCGTTGTATACGGTCGAGCAGGCGCGGGCGAGCCTGGGGCGCCTGCGTGCGATCGCATATGATGTCTGGTTTGCGCCCGCGCCTAGTGTACGCTGCCGGTTTCGCAATGCCGGTCATATCCTGGGCTCGGCGATCATCGAGATCGAGTTCGTCGGGAGCGGGCGCCGCATGGTCGTCTCGGGCGATCTGGGACAGCCCTTGCGGCCTGTCCTGCAGGATCCCGTGCGGGTTACGCGCGCCGACATCGTTTGCGTGGAGTCGACCTACGGTGATCGCGCTCATCGCTCGGTGGGTGACACCTACGAGGAGCTTGCCGATGTGCTCAACACCACGCTCGCACATGATACGGGCAACGTGATCATTCCGGCCTTCGCAGTGGGGCGAACCCAGGAGATGCTGTTCGTGCTCGCCGATCTTGTCCGTTCCGGGCGGGTGAGCCGGCTCGACGTTGCGGTTGATTCGCCGATGGCCACAGCGGCGACCGAGCTCACCGTTCGCCACCGCGAGCTCTGGGATGACGAGACGCGGGAGCTGTACGACTGGGTGCAGGCCAATGGCGAACGTTTTCGCTTGCGCTTCGTCCAGGATGTCGAGGAATCGATCGCGTTGAACGCCGTGCGTGGCGGGCGCGTGATCATCTCGGCGAGCGGCATGTGCGACGCCGGGCGAATCAAGCACCATCTACGTCATAACCTGGCGCGTACGGAATGTGCGATCGTGATCGTCGGTTTCCAGGCTGCCGGCACGCTCGGTCGCCGGTTGGTCGATGGTGCCAGGCAAGTCACGCTGTTCGGGGAGCGAGTACCCGTTCGCGCGCGCGTGCACACCATCGGTGGCCTGTCCGCGCATGCCGACCGCCCGGCCTTGCTCGACTGGCTGCGCGGCTTCACGCCGCCGCCAACGAGGACTTTCGTCGTCCATGGCGAGGTGCTTGCCGCTGCCGGCCTGGCTTCGGCAGTGGAGGGTGAGCTAGGCTGGAGCGGTGTCGAGGTGGCTGTCGCCCGACATCCGTACCAGCTCCGATGAATCGTTGCGAGGAGAGCGAAGCACATGACTACACCGGACCGCAGGAGTCGTCCATCGTCGCACCCGAGGGCGACGCGCGGGCGTGCCAATGAATTGCTGCGTCGACTGCACGACAAGGTGGAGGGGTCGGTCGATCCGCTCGGCATGACCGCGCCCATAGTCCACGCGCAGCTTGCCTGGATGGCGCATCCACAGGAGCTGAGCGAGCACCTGCTGAGTCTCTCGCGCGACCTTTTCCGGCTGCAGATGCACACGTGGGATCGCATGCGCGGCATTCCGAGCGAGGATCCGATCAGCCCGAATGCCGATGATGCGCGCTTCTCAGATCCTGCCTGGACCGAGCGCCCGACCTGGGACCTGATCAAGGAGTGGTACCTCGCCTTCACCCGCCATACGCAGGACATGCTCTACGAGACGCCGGGGCTGTCGAACAAGGAGCGCAGGCGCGCAGCCTTCTGGTGGCGGAAATGGCTCAATGCGGTTGCGCCGACCAACTTCTTCTGGACCAACCCTGTTGCGCTCAGGCGCGCGATCGAGACCAATGGCGACAGCCTGAGGCGTGGCTTCGAGAACTGGCTCGCCGACCTGCAGGCCGGCAACGTTCGCATGACGAGCCCGGATGACTTCCGTGTGGGCGAGAATCTCGCCACCACGCCTGGTGCCGTGATCTACCGCAACAGGTTGCTCGAGGTGATCCACTATGCCCCGACCCAGAAGCGCGTGCGTGCCGAGCCCGTGGTGATCATCACGCCCTGGATCAACAAGTTCTACGTGCTCGATCTGGTGCCGCGAAAGAGCATGATCCGCTTCCTGCTCGATCAGGGGCTCGACGTGTTCATCACCAGCTGGAAGAACCCTGATGCCAGCATGAGCGAGGTGGGCTTCGATGACTACCTGATCGAGGGCATCGACGAGATCGTCCGTCAGGCGCGCGCCTTCACGGGCGCCGCAAAAGTGCATGCCGCCGGCTATTGCATTGGCGGCACCGCACTGGCGATGTACATGGCGTGGGCGAACCGGCGCTATGGTGAGGCCGAGATGCCGGTCGCCGACTGGACCTTGTTTACGACGCTGGTCGACTTCCACAAACCAGGCGACATCGAGGTCTTCATCGATGAGAGCAGCATCCGCTACCTGACCGAGCAGATGGCTCGCAAGGGCTACCTGGACGGCAAGGAGATGGCCGCCTCGTTCAGGCTGCTGCGCTCCAACAGCCTGATCTGGCATTACGTCGTGCATGGCTGGCTGTACGGAGAGTCACCGCCGCCATTCGACGTGCTGTTCTGGAACATGGATACCACCCGCATGCCGTACCGCATGCATGCCTGGTATTTGCGCGAACTCTACCTGCACAACAAGTTGATCCAGCCAGGGGCCTTGCAGGTCGCCGGTGAGGCGCTCGACCTCGCGGCCGTTTCGCAGCCGCTCTATGCGGTTGCGGCCGAGGACGATCACATCGCGCCGTGGCTGCAAACCTTCAAAGTGGTGCATCACGTTGGCGGACCGGTGCGGCAGGTATTGTCGAGTTCCGGGCATATCCTGGGCATCGTCAATCCCGTCGTCGATCCGCCCAAGCGCCACTACTGGGTCGAAGCCAGCACACGCGACGATACGCCGGAAACCTGGCGTCAGCGCGCCAAGCGTTGCGAGGGGAGCTGGTGGGAAGATTGGATGCGCTGGCTCAAGCCACGCTGCGGCGCGCTCGTGGCGGCGCGCCCGGTGTCGACCGAGGCTTTTCCCGCGCTTGCCGATGCGCCAGGGCAGTACGTGCTCGAGCCCTGAACGGCTACCGTGCTGCAACGGCCTCAGGCGTTGTGCCGTGCCAGGCGTGCAGGGTCGTGCAGGGTGATGCGCTTGCCCTGCACGCTGATCAGGCCTGCTTCGCTGAGGTCATGGAAGATTCGCGACAGCGTCTCGGGGGTCAGGTTGAGGCGCGAGGCGATCACCTGCTTGCTGGTGGGAAGCGCAATCTCGCATGGCGTGTCGCTGTCCGCCACCTGCAGCAGGTAGCCGATGACGCGCTGCATGCTCGAGCGCAGCGAGTAGGTTTCGACGTCCTGGATCAGGCTGTGCAGACGAATCGCCATGCCGGCCAGCAGTTTGTGAGCGAAGGTCGAATCCTGGTCGATGAGTTCGGTCACGACCGCCTGGCCGACATGGATCAGCACCGTGTCGCACAAGGCCTCCGCAAAGACCGGGTAGGGGTGGTTCATGAACATCACCGCCTCGCCGAAGCTCTGCATCGCACCCACGATCTCGACCACCTTCTCGGTGCCCTGTGGCGACGAGAAGGCCAGCTTGATCTGGCCCGATACGACGAAATAGAAGCCGTGGGGCTGGTCGCCGCGCTGGAACAGCACTTCGCCCCTGCCGACATGCCGATCGCGGGTGTAGCGCGACACACGCTGGATATCCGACTCCGACAACTCACTGAACAGCGGGATGCGATGCAGCAGGGCAGGGATGTCGACATGGGGGTGCTGGGACATTGCTTTGACTCCGGAACGATTCGTAATCTTACCCGAGACGGGCGACAATACCCGTTGCCCGAGACCGGCAGCTTGCCAGCCCTTGCAAGGAGAAAGGATGTACTACGCGATCAAACACCTTCACGTCGTCTGTGTCGTGCTCAGCGCAGCGGGTTTCCTGCTGCGCGGCATGTGGATGCTGACGGGCAATCCGATGCTCTCGCACCGGCTCACCCGTGTGTTGCCGCACATCATCGACAGCCTGCTGCTGCTGTCAGCGATCACGCTGGCGGTCATGATCGCGCAGTACCCGTTTGCCGCCGACTGGGTGACCGCCAAGGTCGGTGGCCTGGTTGCATACGTGCTGCTTGGCACGCTTGCACTCAAGCGCGGCCCGACCAAGCCGGTGCGTGCGGGCGCCTTTGCGGCCGCCCTGTTCGTGTACGTATGGATCGTGTCGGTCGCCTTCACCAAGAATCCCGCAGGCTTCCTTGCCTGAACAATGGCGGCCGTCGAGGCGGAGCGGCCAGCGTCAGCGCGCGCCGTGCTGGTGCTGGATCAGGCGCTTGAGCCCGGTGGGATCGAGCAACTGCACGTGCTTCTGTTGTACCGAGATCAGCCCTTCGTCCTGGAAGCGGGAGAAAGCGCGAGACACCGTCTCGAGCTTGAGCCCCAGGTAGGAACCGATCTCCTCGCGCGTCATGCGCAGGTGGAATTCCTGCGCCGAGAAGCCGCGCGCATTGAAGCGCTGCGACATGTTGAGAAGGAACGCCGCCAGCCGTTCCTCGGCGCGCATCGAACCGAGGAGCATCATCACGCCGTGGTCGCGCACGATCTCGCGGCTCATCACCTTGTGGAACTGCAGTTGCAGGCCTTCCACTTCGTGTGACATCTGCTCGAGCTTGTCATAGGCGATCACGCAGACCTCGCTGTCCTCGAGGGCGATCGCATTGCAGGTATGCGACTCTGCACTGATGCCGTCGAGGCCGAGAATCTCTCCGGTCATCTGGAAGCCGGTCACCTGATCGCGGCCGTCTTCGAGCAGCACGTCGGTCTTGAACGAACCGGCGCGGATGGCGTAGATCGCCTCGAACGGATCGCCCGCACGATACAGGCTTTGCTGGCGCTTGACCTTGCGCCGCGCGCCAACGAGTTCGTCCAGGCGGTTCAACTCGCTGTCGGACATCCCGAAGGGCAGGCACAACTCGACCAGGTTGCACTGCGAACAGGCAGACTTGAGCCCGTTCACGGTAATTGGCACGCTCGCCCTCATCTGCACGATAATCCTGCTTCCCCGACAAAAGACGCCAGACCTGGCTCAGGAGTGGTTCGATCGGGCAACACATCACGCCCGTTGACCCACGTCAACCAAAAAAACGCGGCGATCTGCCATTGTTTGGCACACACTGCCGCAGCAAGATCATGACAAGCCAGAACCAACTCATCTTCGATCCGCAACTCATCCGCCGATTCGACATCAACGGACCGCGCTACACGTCCTATCCGACAGCGGACCGCTTCGTCGAGGCCTTCAACGCCGATGCGCTCAAGGCCTGGCTCGCAAAAAGGGCGGTCGGCGGCGTCAGCAAACCGCTCTCATTATACTTCCACATCCCCTTCTGTAACACGATCTGCTATTACTGCGCCTGCAACAAGATCATCACCAAGGATCATGGGCGCTCGGCCAAGTATCTGAAATACCTGGCCAAGGAGATCGCGATGCAGGCGGAATGCCTGGAGGGCAGCCGCCAGGTCACGCAGCTCCACCTCGGTGGGGGAACGCCGACCTTCCTGTCGCATGACGAGATGCGCGAGCTCATGGCCGCGGTGCGCGAACACTTCACGCTCGTTCCCAATGGCGAATACTCGATCGAGGTCGACCCGCGCAAGGTCGACTTCGACACCGTGAAACTGCTCGCCGAGCTTGGGTTCAACCGCATGAGCGTTGGCGTGCAGGACTTCGCCGAAGATGTGCAGGCGGCGGTAAACCGCATCCAGAGCTATGACGAGACCAAGCTCGTCATCGACGCGGCACGTGCCACGGGCTTCAAGTCCGTGAGCATGGACCTGATCTACGGTCTGCCCAAGCAGAACGTGATCAGCTTCAACCGTACCCTCGAGCAGGTGCTGGAGATCTCGCCCGATCGCATCTCTCTCTACAGCTATGCCCACCTGCCGGGCCTGTTCAAGCCGCAGCGCCGCATCAACAGCGGCGACATGCCCACTGCAGACACCAAGCTGCAGTTGCTGCAGCTCGGTATCCGCCGCCTTACCGAGGCCGGCTACGTCTATATCGGCATGGACCACTTCGCCAAGCCGGATGACGAACTCACCGTTGCTCAGCGCCAGGGCCGTCTGCACCGCAACTTCCAGGGCTACTCCACCCAGGCCGAGTGCGATCTGCTTGCCTTCGGCGTATCGGCAATCGGCAAGATCGGTCCGGTGTACGCGCAGAACGTCAAGACGCTCGACGAGTACTACGATGCGCTCGACCGTGACGAGCTGCCGGTCCTGCGTGGCATCGAACTTACCGCCGACGACCTGTTGCGGCGTTCGATCATCCAGGCGCTGATGTGCCACTTCGAGCTGTCCATGCAGTCGATCGAGATCGCCCACCTGATCGACTTCCGCTCCTATTTCGCCGAGGAACTTGCCGACCTGCAGGAGATGCAGAAGGCCGGGCTGGTGAAGATCGAGGGCGACTGGATCAGCGTCGAGCCTGCTGGTCGCCTGTTGGTGCGCGGTGTCGCCATGGTGTTCGACCGCTATCTGCGCGCAGACCGTGAGCGCGCGCGCTACTCCAGGGTGATCTGAGTCACGCGATCGCGAGGGCGGAGCGATTTGTCGCATGCGGTTGCGGGCGTGCAGGCGTAAAATGCGCTTTTGCCTCGCGCCGCACCGGATCGCTCTTCCCCCATGCCCGAAACAGGTTACCTGGCCGTCTTCCTGATCGGCCTGCTCGGCGGCACTCACTGCGTGTCGATGTGTGGCGGCATCGTCGGCGCCCTCACCATGCAGGTTCAGGTGCCCGGCGGGAAGCCGCAGTGGCCGCTGCACCTCGCCTATAACCTGGGGCGGATCGGCACCTATACCGCGCTCGGCGCCGCTGTGGGCTTTATCGGTTCGGTCGGCATGCTGTACGACGGCATGCTGCCGGTGCAGATGACGCTCTATGTGCTGGCCAACCTGATGCTGGTTGCACTCGGCCTTTACCTCACCGGTTTTACCCGCCCGCTTGCGCCGTTCGAGCGCGCCGGCCACGTGCTGTGGCGGCGCATCCAGCCGGCGACACGTCGTTTCCTGCCAGCGCGGTCGCCCAGGCAGGCCTTGCCGCTTGGCATGCTGTGGGGCTTCATCCCCTGCGGACTCACATACTCCATTCTGGCCACTGCGCTCGTCACCGGTTCGGGTGTGCGCGGCGCCGGGCTCATGCTCGCCTTCGGTCTTGGGACGCTCCCCAACCTGCTGCTGGCCGGCATGCTGTTCAAGCGTTTCCGCGACTTCACCCGCAATCGCAAGGTGCGCATCGCTTCGGGGCTGCTCGTGCTTGGCTTCGGGCTGTTCGGCCTCTACCACGCGCCCACGCTCGGCGGCGACCTGTGGAGCGGCGTGGTGTGCATTACCTGAGGCCCTGGCGCGGCGGGCCGTCAATCAATGATGAGGAGAAGTGCTGCATGAGCGAAGTGACGATCAAGGTCGAAGGCATGAGCTGCGGCGGCTGCGTCAGGAACGTGACCGGCGTGCTCAAGGGCATTGCCGGTGTCGAGGACGTGCAGGTGTCCCTCGAACAGGGCAGTGCGACCGTGCGCTTCGATCCAGCGCAGGTTTCGGTCGACGCCATGCGTGCAGCGGTGGAGGATGCCGGGTTCGATGCGCCGGCCTGAGCGTGGCCGGTGGGCGTGGTGCAGTGCAAGACATTGTGGTTTCCCCCTATAATCCGCGCACAATTTTTCCACGGGAGGGATGTATGGGTTTCGATCTGGTCAGCGCCGGCAAGGACGTGCCGAACGACATCAACGTCATCATCGAGATCTCCGCTCAGGGTGATCCGATCAAGTTCGAGGTGGACAAGGACAGCGGCGCCGTCTTCGTCGATCGCTTCATGGGTACCTCGATGCGTTACCCGCTCAACTACGGCTATGTGCCGCACACCATCGCTGGCGACGGTGACCCGGTGGACGTGCTGGTCGTCACCCCGTTCCCGCTCGCGCCCGGCGTCGTGATCCGTTGTCGCCCGGTCGGCGTGCTGAAGATGGAAGACGATGGCGGCGTCGATGCCAAGGTCGTCGCCGTGCCGGTGTCCAAGCTGACCCCGCTGTACGACAAGGTGCAGAGCACCGACGATCTGCCCGAGCTGCTGATGAAGCAGACCGTGCACTTCTTCGAGCACTACAAGGACCTCGAGCCCGGCAAGTGGGTCAAGATCCTGGGCTGGGGCACGGTCGAGGAAGCCAAGCAGGAGATCGTCAACGGCTTGGCCGCAGGCAAGAAGTAAGCTACCTCGCAGTACTGATGAAAAAAGCCGCGGTGACCCGCGGCTTTTTTCATGCTGCGTGCGGTGCTCAGTCGGGAATGCGGGCGATATGCAGCAGGTTGGTGCTACCGCTACGCCCGAACGGCAGACCCGCAATCACCACCACCACGTCGCCGGGGGCCGCGAAGTCGTGCGCCACCGCGGCGCTGGCGGCATGGTCCACCATCTCGGCGACGTCGTGTACTTCCTCGAAGGGCACCGCGTGCACGCCCCACACCAGAGCCAGGCGTCGTGCCGTACCGACATGCGGCGTCAGTGCCAGGATCGGGGTGGCAGGGCGCTCGCGGCTGGCGCGCAGGCTGCTGAAGCCGGTCGTCGTGTAGGCCACCGTGGCAGCGGGCTCGAGCAGTCCGGCCACGCGTCGCAGCGCGCAGCAGATCGCGTCCGGGGTGTTGGCCGCAGCTGGCGTGTGGCTCGCCTCCAGCCCGCTGCGCCAGGCCGGGTCGTGCTCCACCTCGCAGATGATGCGGTGCATGATCGATACCGCCTCGACCGGATACTGGCCGGATGCGGATTCGGCCGACAGCATCACCGCATCGGCGCCGTCATAGATCGCCGTTGCCACGTCCGAGGCTTCTGCGCGGGTCGGTACCGGCGCACCGATCATCGACTCCAGCATCTGCGTCGCGACCACAACCGGGCGGCCAGCGGCACGTGCCGCACGTACGATGCGCCTTTGCAGCACCGGCACCTGCTGCGGTGGCATCTCGACGCCAAGGTCGCCGCGCGCGACCATGATGCCGTCGGCCAGGGCGACGATGGGCTCGAGTTGCTCGATGGCGGCCGGCTTCTCCAGCTTGGCCATGATCCAGGCCTGGTCGCCGATGATTTCTCGCGCCTCGCGGATGTCCTCCGGGCGTTGCACGAAGGACAGTGCCACCCAGTCCACCCCGAGCGCCAGGCCGAAGTCGAGGTCGGCCCGATCCTTTGCAGTGAGTGGCGAGATCGGAAGCACCACGCCGGGCACGTTGACGCCCTTGCGATCGGACAACACGCCGCCCACCAGCACGGTGGTATCGGCGAAGTCGGCACCGAAGGCGTCCACCCGCAAGCGCAGCTTGCCGTCGTCCAGCAGCAGTTCGGTGCCCGTCTCGAGCGCGGCGAAGATCTCGGGGTGGGGCAGGTTGACGCGTACGGCGTCGCCCGCCGTCGGGTCGAGGTCAAGCCGGAAGCGTTCGCCCGGGCCGAGTGTCACCCGGCCTTCGGCGAAGCGACCGACACGCAGCTTTGGCCCCTGCAGATCCATCAGCACGCCGATCGGGCGGCCGAGCTCGTGCTCGACCTCGCGGATCTGCTTCATCCGCTCGGCATGGTCCTCGTGGCTGCCATGGCTGAAGTTCAGGCGGAACACGTCCGCGCCGGCCAGCGCCAGTTCACGGATGCGCTCGCGACTGGCGCTGGCCGGGCCCAGCGTGGCGAGGATGCGGGCACTACGTTCGCGTTTCATGCGGTTTTCTCCAGGGTGGCGGGCTCGGTGCGGATTGCAAGTGCAGCAACGCCGGCACGGGCGACCTGTGCGTCCTCGCCGGCCTTGACCCCGGAAACACCGACTGCGCCGATCACGCTGCCGTCTACCAGGATGGGTTCGCCGCCTTCGAGCGGCACCACCGGCATTGCCAGCGCCGCGTAGCGGCCGTTATTGACCATCTCTTCGAAGGCCTTGCTCGGCTTGCCGCTGAGCACGCTGGTGCGCGCCTTCTCGGGTGCCACCATTGCGCTCATCAGCGGCGCGCCATCCATGCGCTGAAGCCAAAGGGCATGCCCGCCGGCGTCGCAGATGGCAATGCTCACCGCCCAGCCGTGGGCGCGTGCCTCTGCCTCGGCCGCGGTGGCGATGGAGCGTGCATCCTCGAGGGTGAGGGCGTGGGTTGATCTCATAGTCGTTGTCTCTTGGTCGTTGCAGTCGAGCGCGATCATGCCCGCGCCCTTGGCGGCGCCTGGATGCCGGCGAGGCGCTCCGTCAGCGCTCTCCCAGGTCGGTGAAGCGGATCCACTGCGCGCCCTTCCACAGCACCGTCCGCCCCATCTCGTAGAGCTGGTCCATGCCCTCGACCACGGTCAGGAAGTGGTTGCCCGCGAGCTGGCCCATCTTGCTGGCGAAGCAGCTGCTGCCGTACGCGAACAGGATTTCGGTCTCGGAGAAGCCGCCGGGATAGAGCAGGATGTCGCCGCGCGAAGGATGGCTGGTGTGGTTCTCGAAACCCAGGCCAGTATCGAACTCGCCCAGCGGCACCCATACGGCCTCGCCGCTCCAGCGCGAGTGGATCACCTGGTTCGAGAACGGCAGCAGGTCCAGGAAGGCGGCGCAGGTCTTGGGCGCGGCAGCTTCTTCCAGGCGGGCGACGAAGCGGAACGAGCCGACGTCGATGGCGAGGTGGCGCATCGGAATCTCCTTCGGTGGGTGGGTGGCACGTCGGGGAGAACGTGCCACCCGGGTTACGCCGATCCGTGCCGGCGCTTTGTGATTATGGGCTGTAAGGGGTTGGGGGCGGACCGGCGAGCGTTTACTGCCCGATCTCGAAGTTGGCCATCTTCTCGAGCGCGCGCACCATCGCCGAGTGGTCCCACTTCGCGCCGCCGTGCGCGCTGCAGGCGTTGAACAGCTCCTGCGCGGTGGCGGTGTTGGGCAGCGACACGCCGAGCTGGCGGGCGGTGGTGAGCGCCAGGTTGAGGTCTTTCTGGTGCAGCTCGATGCGGAAGCCCGGGTCGAAGCTGCGCTTGACCATGCGTTCGCCATGCACTTCGAGGATGCGCGAATTGGCGAAGCCGCCCATCAGCGCCTGGCGTACCTTGGCCGGGTCGGCACCGGCCTTCGCGGCCAGCAGCAGGGCCTCGCCCACCGCCTCGATGTTGAGTGCGACGATGATCTGGTTGGCGACCTTGGTGATCTGGCCGTCGCCGTTGCCGCCGACCAGGGTGATGTTCTTGCCCATCAGTTCGAACAGCGGCCTGACCTTGTCGAATGCCGCCTCGCTGCCGCCGACCATGATGGTCAGGCTGGCTGCCTTGGCGCCGACCTCGCCGCCGGAGACCGGGGCGTCGAGGTATTCGCAGCCGAGGGCGTTGACGCGCTTGGCGAAGTCCTTGGTGGCAACCGGTGAGATCGAGCTCATGTCGACCACGATCTTGCCCGCCGACAAGCCGGCCGCGACGCCTTCCGGGTTGAACAGCGCGTCCTCGACGTGCGGGGTGTCGGGCACCATGGTGATGATGATGTCGGCCTTGCGTGCGACCTCTGCGCCGTTGGTGCAGGGCTGGGCGCCGGCTTCGAGGAGTACGGCGGGGGTGTCGCCGTGGGTGTGGGTGAAGACGGTATGGCCGCCCTTGATGAGGTTGCCCGCCATGGGGGTGCCCATGATGCCGAGGCCGATGAAGCCAATGTTTGCCATGATCTTGTTTCCTGGATGTGATTGAAGCTGGGTCATTCTTTGCAGGAGCGCCGCAAGGCGCGAGCCTGTCTCAACCCGCGAGTGCCTGGATCCAGCCCAGCCCCTCGCGGGTGCCTGCGGCGGGCTTGTATTCGCAGCCGATCCAGCCGTCGTAGCCGAGCCGGTCGATGAAGCCGAACAGCCAGGCATAGTTGATCTCGCCGCTGCCGGGCTCGTTGCGGCCAGGGTTGTCGGCGATCTGCATGTGGGCGATCCGCGGCAGGTGCTTGGCGATCGTGTTGGCGAGTTCGCCCTCCATGCGCTGCATGTGATAGATGTCGTGCTGCAGGTACAGGTTGCTTGATCCGACTTCATCGATCAGCGCGATCGCCTGCGCCGTGCGGTTAAGGTAGAAGCCGGGGATGTCGAAGGTGTTGATCGGCTCGACCAGGAGGCGGATGCCGGCCTCTGCGAGCTTGCCAGCGGCAAAACGCAGGTTGGCGACGAAGGTCTCGTGCACCTTGCCGCTATCCACGCCGGCCGGCGCAATGCCAGCGAGACAGTTCAGTTGCCTGCAGCCGAGCGTGGTGGCGTAGTCGAGCGCACGGCCGACGCCGTCCTGGAACTCTCCGACCCGGTCCGGATGGCAGGCGATGCCACGTTCGCCGCCTTCCCAGTTGCCGGCCGGCAGGTTGTGCAGGACCTGCACCAGGCGGTGCTTGTCCAGGCGCTCGGCAAGCGCGTCCTTGTCGAACGCATACGGGAAAAGGTACTCCACGCCCTTGAAGCCCGCTTCCGCGGCCGCCTCGAAGCGGTCGAGAAAGGGCACCTCGTTGAAGAGCATGGTTAGGTTGGCGTTGAACTTGGGCATGTCGTGTTCTCCGTGGTTCGCTTGCGCCCCGCGGCGGCGGGGCGGGGTGAGGCAGGGGGTCAGTCGAGCATCGAGATCGCGGTCGGCGCATCCGCGCCCTTCTCGGCGAGTTCCTCGAACTCGTTGATGGCGTTGATCTCGGTACCCATCGAAATGTTGGTGACGCGCTCGAGGATGATCTCGACCACCACCGGCACGCGGTACGTCTCCATCCACTGCTGCGCCTTGGCGAAGGCGGGCTGGATCTCCTCCGGCGTGCGCACGCGGATCGCCTTGCAGCCCAGACCCTCGACCACGCCCACGTGATCGACGCCGTAGCCTTCGGTCTCCGGTGCGTTGATGTTCTCGAACGCGAGCTGCACACAGTAATCCATGTCGAAGCCGCGCTGCGACTGGCGGATCAGGCCGAGGTAGGCATTGTTCACCAGCACGTGGATGTAGGGCAGCTTGAACTGTGCGCCGACCGCCAGCTCCTCGATCATGAACTGAAAGTCGTAGTCGCCGGAGATCGCCACAACCTTGCGCTGCGGGTCGGCTGCGCACACCCCGAGCGCGGCCGGGATGGTCCAGCCGAGTGGGCCGGCCTGGCCGCAGTTGATCCAATTACGCGGCTTGTAGACATGAAGGAACTGTGCGGCGGCGATCTGCGACAGGCCTATCGTGCTGACGTAGCAGGTGTCCTGGCCGAAGACGCGGTTCATCTCCTCGTACACGCGCTGCGGCTTCATCGGCGTGTTGTCGAAATGCGTCTTGCGCTGCATCGTGCGCTTGCGCTGCTGACATTCGGCGGTCCAGGCGCTGCGGTCGGGGAGCTGGCCAGCAGCCTTCATCTCGCGCGCCACTTCGATCAGGCGGTCGAGTGCCGCGCCGGCGTCCGAGACGATGCCGTAGTCCGGCCCGAAGACACGACCGATCTGGGTCGGCTCGATGTCCACATGCACGAACTTGCGGCCCTCGGTATAGACCTCGACCGAGCCGGTGTGGCGGTTGGCCCAACGGTTGCCGATGCCAAACACGAAGTCGGACGCCAGCATGGTGGCGTTGCCGTAGCGATGTGCGGTCTGCAGGCCCACCATGCCGGCCATGAGCGGATGGTCGTCGGGGATCGTGCCCCAGCCCATCAGGGTCGGGATGACCGGCACGCCGGTGAGCTCGGCGAACGCCTGCAGCTTGTCGGCGGCGTTGGCGTTGATCACGCCGCCACCGGCGACGATCAGCGGACGCGCGGCGGCGTTGAGCATGGCCATCGCCTTCTCGGCCTGGGCGCGAGTGGCGGCGGGCTTGTAGGCGGGCAGTGGCTCGTAGGTGTCGATGTCGAACTCGATCTCGGCCATCTGCACGTCGAAGGGCAGATCGATCAGCACCGGGCCGGGACGGCCCGAGCGCATGATATGGAAGGCCTGCTGGAACACGCGCGGAACCAGCGCCGGCTCGCGCACCGTCACGGCCCACTTGGTCACCGGCTTGGCGATCGACTCGATATCGACCGCCTGGAAGTCTTCCTTGTACAGGCGGGCGCGCGGCGCCTGGCCGGTGATGCACAGGATGGGGATGGAGTCTGCCGAGGCCGAGTACAGCCCGGTGATCATGTCGGTGCCGGCCGGGCCCGAGGTGCCGATGCACACGCCGATGTTGCCCGGATTGGCGCGGGTGTAGCCTTCGGCCATGTGCGAGGCGCCCTCGACGTGGCGACCGAGGATGTGCTGGAAGCCGCCATTCTTCTTCATCGCCGAGTAAAGCGGGTTGATCGCGGCGCCGGGCACGCCGAACACCGTGCTCACGCCTTCCTTGCGCATCACCGCGGCTGCGGCATCGACTGCTCTCATGCGGGCCATTTTCGTCTCCTGGGGTGGATGTCGTTGAAATCGATGGCTGAAGCATACGAGCCTTCGCCAGCTGCCTGAATTGGGCTGGCGGTCGGTTCTGTCGATATGTAAAGTATCGACCGAGGGCTTCGACGGGTTCTCGCGCGCACTATCTACGGGCCTTTATGGGCTGTATTCGAAGTGAACATGACTCGAATGTATGTTCCGCCAGGGGCTTGAGCACCCCGCGTCCGAGTATCTGGAGGAGACATGGATCGCTATACCGAAATCCGCAGCTTCGTGCTGGTGGCGGAGAAGGGCAGCTTTGCAGCGGCTGCACTGGTCGAGGGCGTCACGCCGGTCGTCATGGGACGCCGCCTGGATGCGCTCGAGCGCCGTCTTGGCGTCAAGCTCATGCACCGATCGACGCGGGGTCTCACGCTCACCGAGCTCGGCGAGCAGCTCGTCGACCAGGGCCGCAGCCTGCTGCGCGAGTTCGACGAGATCGAGCGTGCGCTCAGCGCGGGGCGCGACGTGGTACGGGGCCACCTTGTCGTCTCAGCGCCTGCCGCCTTTGGCCGTCGCCACGTGGCGCCGCATGCAACGGCGTTCAAGGCCTTGCACCCGGAGCTGCGCATGTCGTTCAACTTCACCGACAGCCTGGTCGACCTGGTGCGGGAGGGTTACGACATGGCGATCCGCATTGGTGAGGTCACGGATCCCAACTATGTTGCGGTACGCCTGTTCCCCAACCGACGGGTGGTATGTGCCACCCCGGACTACTTCGAACGCCATGGTATTCCGCGCCAACCCGAGGATCTCGCCCGTCACAACTGCCTGGCCTTCAACCTTGCCGGTGGCCAGCAGCGCGGGTGGACCTTCCAGCGCGACGACAAGCTGTTTGCGGTGCGGGTCGAGGGCGACCTGGCCTGCAACGACGGCGAGCTCCTGTTCGACTGGGTTCGCCAGGGACTCGGGGTGGGTTGGCGGTCGACCTGGGAGATCCAGGCCGAGCTCAAGCGCGGTGAGCTGGTCACGGTGCTCGACGAGTTTGCCGTGCCCAGCTACGACATCCAGGCGGTGTATCCGCAGCAACGCCACTTGCCGGCGAAGGTGCGTCGATTCATCGACCACCTGAAGGCGATCTATAACGCACCGGGCTACTGGGAGGCGCCGCGCGCAGCAGAAGGGGGCGTGCGCAGCGGAAAGGGCGCCGCCTAGTGCAGGGTGCCGGTCAGCAGCAGGTAGCCTGGCAGCCAGCCCGTGAATATCCCCTGGCCGATGGCGACGGCGGCGGTCAGGCGCACGATCCGCTTCTGCAATGCGAGCAGCAGGAAGAACAGCAGCCACAACACCGCCCACGCGGCCCAGGACAGGCCGAGCCACCAGTCCCGGGCGCTCGCCGCCTGGCCCAGGCTATCGATCGCCACCGGTACGGCTGTGATCGCAACGAACAGGCTGAACCATCCAAGGCCGCGCCCGTCTGCACCGGTGAAGCGGTTGTAGGCGACCCACAGGTAGGTGAATGAAAACAGCAGGGATAGTGCAGCTGCCCGAATCGAAGCGCTGTCGGCATCGGCGCCGAAGGCAAGCCTGAGGGACACCAGCAGCGTCAGCCCGCCGGTAAATAGGTTGATGATCGAGATCTCGCGATCACCGATCCGTTCGAGCATCCACAGGCCGTTGAGGATCAGTACTGCGCCGACATAGAACAGTGAGAGGCCGAGGAGCATGAGGCTTGGGCGTTGGTTTCGAAGGCCGTTGTCGCCGGTGCGCGGCGACGCTGGACGCGAAGTTTAGGCCCGAGCTCCCGGGGCAGGGTGCGCGCGTGCCTATAAGGCACATCAGCGACTGCGTATCTGCCCTTGTTCAGGCCTTCAGCAAGGCCTCGAATACCGACTCGAGATCGAAGTGCTCATCATCGTCGTCCAGTCTCAGCGTCTGCTCCACATGCTTGAGGTGCACCAGCAGCTGTTCGCGCGCGCCCTCGCCGTCGCCCCGGCGGATGTGCTCGACGATGTCGAGGTGCTCGTGGTCCTTGCAGGCGCTGGCGTCCGGGGAGTCGTACAGCGAGATGATCAGGCTGCTGAGCGCAACCAGGCGACGGGTGATGTCGATGAACAGGCTGTTGCCCGTGAGCTCGGCCAGCAGCAGGTGGAAATCCCCGGTCAGCCGGGTAAGGGCGGCGTGGTCATGCGCCAGGCGTGCGGCACCCTCCTGGGCGAGATGCGCCTCAAGGCGCTCGAGCGCCTCGGGCGTGATTCCCTGGGCAAGGGTCTCGACCACCGCAGTCTCGATCGCGCGCCGCGCGGCGAAGACCTCGCTGGTTTCGCGTGCGCTCGGACTCGCGACATAGGCGCCGTGATTGGGCTTGAGGGTGATGATGCGGTCCTGCGCAAGACGGAAGAAGATCTCGCGCAGTCGCGTGCGGCTGACACCGAACACCCGGCAAAGGCGCTCCTCCGACAGCTTGGTGGCGGGGGGCAGCTTGCGGTGCGCGATGGCCTCGAACATCAGGTCGTAGATGCGCTGGTTGTCGAGGGCTGGCGCAGCCGAAGTGCCCCCGGCATCGCGGGCGCGTGGTGCGCGCCGGCGTTCGGATGCCTCGTCGGCAAGGACGACGGGTGTCTCGGGCGACTTGCGGGGGCGGGCCGGGCGGGTTGTGGGCATGTGGCAACACTGGGTTTATCGCACAACCCTCATTTTCGTGGGCTCTGCGCGCGACGTAAACGGATAAGGTGAGGATCTCATGCCGATTGCGCACAAATAGTTTGTGCACGCCTCTCAGCGAGCGCTTGCCGGCTGTATGCAACGCAGCAGGCGGTCGCCGTCCATACGTGCAGGGGGCAGCGGATCGTGGCAGCTCGCACTCGCGAGGGTGCAGCGCGGTGCGAATGCACATTCGGGAATGCGCCGCGTCAGCTGCGGGGGTGAGCCGGGGATCGCGTTCAGCGCCTGGCGGCGGTCCATGCCCGGATGCACCGTCGCCGCCAGCAGGCCCTGGGTGTAGGGGTGCCAGGGCGCGCGCATGACGGAGTCGATCGGCCCCTGCTCGATGACGCGTCCGGCGTACATCACGGCCGTGCGGTCGGCGACCTCGATGGCGACGCCGACGTCGTGGGTGACGAAGATCATGCTCATGCCCATCTCGCGCTGCAGTTCCTTGAGCAGCAGGAGTACCTGGATCTGTACCGTGGCGTCGAGCGCGGTGGTCGGCTCGTCGGCGAGCAGCACCTTTGGCTGGCACGACAGCGCGAGCGCGATCATCGCGCGCTGGCGCATGCCCCCGCTCATCTCGTGCGGATAGGCGTCCAGGCGCTTGCGCGCCGAAGGGATCTGCACGCGCTCGAGCATCTCCAGCGCGCGGGCGCGGGCATCGGCCCCGCTGCAGCCCTCGTGACGGCGTACTGCCTCGCAGATCTGTTCGCCGATCGTGAACACCGGGTCGAAGGCGAGCATCGGCTCCTGGAACACCATCGCCACCGTCTTGCCGCGCAGGCGCGACAGCGCGCCGGCGTTCATCGCCAGCACGTCCTCGCCGGCTATGCGGATGCTGCCTTCGATGCGGGTCTTGTGCGCCGGGTGCAGCCGCATCAGCGACTTCATCGTCACGCTCTTGCCGCAGCCCGACTCGCCGAGCAGGGCGAGCGTCTCGCCGGGCGCCAGGTCCAGATCCACGCCGTCGACGGCGTAGATCGGCCCTTCCTCGCTCCGGAAGGTGACACGCAGGTCGCGGACTTCAACCATGGGGTGGCTCATGCGGGCAACTCCTCGAAGGTGATCACGCGGCTGTAGCCGGAGTCCGGCTGCAGGCGATGGCAGGCGGCGACCTGCTGACCGGTGACACGGCGCAGCGCGGGCACCTGCTGCGCGCATACCGGCTCGGCATGCGGACAGCGCGGGTGGAAGCGACAGCCCGCGGGCGGCGCGATCGGGTTGGGCGGATCGCCTTCGAGCACCGCATGCTGGCGGCGCTCGCCCGGCGTCTGCGCCGGCACCGATTCGAGCAGGGCGCGCGTATAGGGGTGCAGCGGGCGCGAATAAAGCTCGGCCACCGGGCCGGATTCGACCACCTGGCCGAGGTACATCACCATCACCTCGTCGCTGACGTACTGCACCACGTTGAGGTCGTGCGAGATGAACAGGTAGGTGAGGTCGAACTCGCGCTTGAGCTCGGCGAGCAAGTTCAGCACCTGGGCCTGTACCGATTTGTCGAGTGCCGACACGGCCTCGTCGAGGATGACGATCTCCGGCCGGATCGCCAGCGCGCGCGCGATGTTCACCCGTTGGCGCTGGCCGCCCGAGAGCTCGTGCGGGTAGCGACGGATGAACACGTCCGGCTTGAGGCCGACGCGGTCGAGCAGGTCGCGCGCCAGCGCCCGTGCGGCATTGGCGGCGACACCGTGGATCTGCGGCCCGAAGGCGATGCTGTCCTCGATGGTCAGGCGCGGATTGAGCGAGGCGTAGGAGTCCTGGAACACCATCTGCATGTGCTTGCGCAGCGCCGTCAGCGGGTGGCGGCCGACGCCGTGGCCGAACGCCTGGCCGCGGATGCGGATACGGCCCTCGTCGGGCTCGATGAGGTGCATCAGCAGGCGCGCGGTGGTGGATTTGCCGCAGCCCGATTCGCCGACGATGCCCAGCGTGCGCCCGCGATGGACGTCGAAGCTGACGCCCTCGACGGCGCGCACCCACTGGCGCGGGCGGCCGAAGAAGTCGCGCCCGGCGGGGAAGTGCTTCTTCAGGTCCAGGACCTGGAGCAGGGGGGCGGAGGGGGTTGGAGTGTTCATGACGTTCACCGCTTGATGTCCATGGCGCTGCGCAGCCCGTCCGAGAGCAGGTTGAAGCACAGCGAGGTGATGAAGATCATCAGGCCAGGCAGCACCGAGACCCAGGGCTGCAGGTAGATGGACTGGCGCAGGGTGTTGAGCATCAGGCCCCACTCCGGTACCGGTGGCTTCACGCCCAGGCCGAGGAAGCTCAGGCCGGCGGCGAGAATCATGCATACCGATACCAGGCTGGTGGCGTAGATGAACACCGGGCCGAGCACGTTGCCCAGCACATGCACGCGGATCAGCGTGAATGCGCCGGCGCCGGTCGCGCGTGCCGCGTCGACGAAGTCGAGGTTGCGCACCGAGGTGGTGATGCTCTCGGCCACGCGCGCGATCGGTGGGATGAACACCAGGGTCAGCGAGATGATCGCGTTGGCGAAGCCGGCGCCGAGCGCGCCCGAGATCGCGATCGCCAGCAGCACCGCCGGGAAGGCGAAGAAGACGTCGGTCGTGCGCATGATCACGCTGTTGAGCCAGCCGCCGAAGAAGCCGGCCACCACGCCCAGGCCGGTGCCGACGACGAAGGCGATGAACACCGGCAGCAGGCCCATCACCAGGCTCATGCGGCCGCCGTGCATCAGGCGCGACAGCATGTCGCGGCCCAGCTCGTCGGTGCCCAGCCAGTGGCCCGGGGTGCCGATCGGCGCCAGGCGCTGGCTCATCACCCCTTGCGCGGGGTCGTGCGGGGCCAGCCAGGGTGCCAGCAGCGCCATCAGCATCAGGCCCAGCAGCAGCCCGGCGCAGCCCATCGACACCTTGTCGCGGCGCAGGCGCAACCACACCGTGGCCCAGTAGCCGCGCGAGCGCAGCGGCGCCACGACCGTGGCCTGGGCCGCAGCGGCGGCGGCCGTGGTGGAAGACGCGTTCGTCATCGTTCAGCTCCTCTTGATGCGCGGGTCGAGCAGGGTCTGCACGACATCCACCAGCAGGTTGAGCGCGACGAAGAACATCGCCAGCACCAGGATGATGCCCTGCAGCAGCGGGATGTCGCGCTGGAAGATCGCGGTGTTGAGCAGAAAGCCGGTGCCCGGCCAGGAGAACACCGTCTCCACCAGGATCGAGCCGCCCAGCAGGTAGCCGAACTGCAGGCCCATCACCGACAGCACGGTGGGGGCGGCGTTCTTGGCCACGTGGCGGGTGATGGCCAGCGCGCCCAGACCGCGCGCGCGCAGTGCGCTGACGAACTCGGCGTTGAGGATCTCGGCCACCGTGGCGCGCACGGTGCGGGTGACGATGCCCATGGGGATGAAGCACATCGTCACCGCCGGCAGCACCAGGTACTGCAGGTGGGCCCAGTCCCAGCGCCATTCGCCCGAGCCATCCGCGCCCGCGCCCATCGAGGGCAGCCAGTCGAGCTGCACCGAGAACACGATCACCAGCACCAGGCCGAGCCAGTAGTGCGGCACCGATACGCCGGTGATCGCGATTGCGGTGGCGAGCTTGTCGATCCAGCGCCCGTTGAAGAAGGCGGCCAGCGTGCCGAGCACGATGCCGCCGCCAAAGCCGATCACTGCCGCGGCGACTGCCAGCAGCAGGGTATTGCCGAGGGCGAGCGCGATGTCACCCATCACCGGGCGTCCGGTGGCCACCGACAGGCCCAGGTCGCCCTGCAGCGCGCGCTGCACCCAGGCCCCGAACTGCACCACCAGCGGGCGATCCATGCCGTAGGCCTGCTTGATCGCGGCCACCACCTCGGCCGGCGCGTCGGCGGGGATTACCGCCGTCAGCGGGTCGCCAGGGGCGAGGTGGACCAGCGAGAAACACACTGCGGCCACCGCGAGTGCAATCGGAATCGCATACAGGATGCGCTTGAAGATGAATGCGAACATGCTTGCCCTCCAGTCCGGGAAGCGGCCGGCGTACGCCCCCCCTTTCGAGCAGGGGCGCTCAGGCGCGGCCGGTGGATGGCCGGCGGGGCGTGCCTAGCGCACACCGCCGCCGGTGCCGGATCACGGCTTCATGTGGACCGGGGTGAGGTCCTGGAACCAGCTCTTGGCCTGCACGAAGCCCTGCACGCGGCTGCTCATCGCGCGCGGACCGACGTCATGGCCGACGAACAGGAAGGGCGCATCCTCGACCAGGGTTTCGTGCAGCGCGGTATAGACGCGGCGGTTCTCCGCGGGGTCGAAGGCGGTCTGCAGCTCACCGATCAGGGCGTCGACCTTCGGGTTGGCGTAGTAGCCCCAGTTCAGCGACACCGGCGCCACGTTGCGGCTGTCCATGAAGCGGATGATCGCGGCGAAGGGGTCGTGGGTGGCGAAGGTGATGTTGGTGGCGTGGGCGCCGAGCGAGGCCGGGTCCTTGGCACCCTGGCGCCAGTTGTTGAACAGGGTCTCCCACACCAGCACCTCGAACTCGACCTCGATGCCTACCGCCTTCAACTGCTGCTGGATCAGCTCGTTCATCGGCAGCGGCTGCATCTGCCCCGAGCCCGAGGCCGAGATCAGCACCTTGGCGCGCAGCGGCTTGTCCGGGCCGTAGCCGGCTTCGGCGAGCAGGGCCCTGGCAGCCGCGGGGTCGTGGCGGATCTCGAAGGTGGGCTTGCCGAAGGCCGGGTCGTCCGGCAGCAGCAGGCCCTGCGCCGGCACCATGTTGCCGCCGAGGAGCTGGCGAATCGCCTCGCGGTCGACCGCCAGGTTGGCGGCCTGGCGTACGCGCTTGTCGAGCCAGGGCGAGCCCTCGGCGAAGCTGAACTGCCACGGCCAGATGTGCGGATAGCCGTTGCTGGTGACGGTGAAGCCGCGGCTGCCGAGCATCGGCAGCATGTCGGCCGGCGGGTTCTCCACCCAATCCACCTGACGCGACAGCAGGGCATTGGCACGGGTGTTGCCCTCGGGGATGGGGATCAGCACCAGGCGGTCGGCCTTGGCGCGGCGCGCCGGGTTCCAGTAGTCGGTATTGGGGACCAGCACCGCACGTTCGCGCGGGGTCAGGCTCTCGAGCTTGAACGGGCCGGTGCCCGAGGGCTGGGTCTCGAAGGCATTCCAGTCACGGCCGAGCTTCTCCCACTGCGCCGGGCTGGAGAAGAACATGAAGGGCAGCTGGTTGAGCAGCATCGCGTTCGGCGTCTTGGTGGTGATCTCCACCGTGTAGTCATCCACCTTGCGGATGCTCTCGTAGGCCGGCAGGCGAGCGACGACCTGTGCGGCCTGCTTGGCATCGAACTGCGGTGCGGTCTGGTCGAAAACCTTGGCGAAGTTGAACACCACCGCGTCGGCGTTGAAGGTCGAGCCGTCGTGGAAGCGCACGCCCTCGCGCAGCTTGAAGGTCCACTTGCGCGGATCCTCCTTCGACACGCTCCATTCGGTGGCGAGCTGCGGCACCAGTGGCGCGGCGCGGTCGGCGCTCGACAGGTCCCAGCTCACCAGTGCGTCGTAGAGCGTCATGCCGGTGAAGCGCACGCCCTCGAAGCCGGAGTTGGGTGCGCCCGAGGTGAGCGGAATGTCGGAGGCGGTCATGCCGATGCGCACGGTACCCTGGGCGAGTGCAGTCGAAGGTAGGGTGGCGCCGATGGCGAGCGCAGACAGCAGGCCTGCGCCAAGGACCGTGTGGCGCAGTGCGCGCGGGGCGCGTAGGGCGGCGAGAGGCTTCATGAAGATCTCCTGTGGGTGAGGTGATCTTCTCTAAGCATCTCTCGTGCCAGATTGTAAAAATCGCTGTATCGATTTAAGAATACAAAAAATAATCAGTAAAAACAGTTTGTTGGGATTGTTTGATGGTTTGCTGATAGGTGTGCTCACGGCCCTGTCTGTGGCGTGCATGCACCGCATTCGTGTGCGGTCTGGGGCTTGCGCACTGTCCTGGCGCATGGCAGCCCCGGGGTGTGACTTCAGCCCGGCGCTGCGATCCTGCCCGGGGTCTCGAGCTGGATCTCGTCGCAGTTGTGCCCTGGCCCGCTGCGGTCGATGACGATGAAGTCGCAGATTTCGTCGAGTGCGAGCAGGGGGTGGTGCCAGACGCCGGGGGCGTAGTTGACGCCCTGGTCGCCGCGGGCGAGGAAGACTGTCAGGTCTTGTGCGGTGGGCGGTGCGCCCGCGGGGGCGACGACGACCAGATAGGGCTTGCCCGACATGGGGATGAAGGCCTGTGAGGCGAGCGGGTGGCGCTCCATCATGTTCACGGTGAAGGGCAGGGCGCGGGGCTGTCCGCGGAAGATGGAGACGATGACGCGGCCCTCGGGCCCGGGCTCGATGCGAGCGAGGTCGTGGTAGCGCTCGGTGTTGCCGGCGTTGATGGTGAAGTGCGGTGCGGCGTCGCGGGCCTCGATGAGCTGGCCGAAGGGTGCGAAGGCCTCGTGGGTGAGGGGCTCGACGGCGAGGGGGAGGGCGGGGTGCGCGGTCATGGTGTGCTCTCGGGTGAGGAAGGGGGCGACACGGCGGTCGGGCGCCCGGGCGCAGGGCTGCGCCCGCGCAGCGCCGGTCTTCTTATTTGGCCTCGACCTTGCCCCACAGGCGCAGTCGCGAGACGCCGCCGTCGGGGAAGATGTTCAAGCGCACGTGGGTGATCGGCCCGAGTTTGGCAACCTGCTCCGTGAAGGTATGGATCGCATCCATCTCCAGTTTCTGCTCGGGCAGCAGGGTGTGCCAGAACATCGACTGGGTGGTGATCGAGCGGTCGGTGCCGCCGGTGACATAGGCGGCCTGGATCGAGCAGCGATCGGGGTAGTTGCCCTTGAAGAAGGCGGTGTCGACCTCGATGCGCTCGACCGTGCCGGGGGCGCCGAGCTCGAGCACGCACCAGTCGTTGCCCGGTTCGCGGCGGCGGCGGGTCTCCCAGCCATCGCCCATGTTCATGCCACGGCCCGGCAGCAACAGCGCGGCGGCCGAAGAGCCGAAGCTGGCGTCGTTCCACGACACGGCGCGGCCGCCATTTTCCATCGCCACCAGATCGACGAGTTCGCCCGCGGCGGCCTTGGCCGCGAGCGAGCCCACCGGGCGGCCATAGACGCGCAGGCGCGCGATGCCGCCGTCCGGATACATGTTCACGCGCAGGTGGGACCAGGCCGCGGTGCTGGCGCACTCGAGGAGGTGATGGCTGTTGGGTCCCATCGGGGTGGCCGGAAGGATCTCGGTCCAGGTCGCGGCCTGGAGCGCGGCCACGTCATCGGCGTCGGAGACGCAGGCCTCGATCGAGACGGCGGGCGGGTAGTTGCCGGTGAAGTGAGAGGTGTCGACGTCGAAGCCGCGGATGACGCCCTTGACGCCGAGTTTGACGAGAGCCCAGTCGTGCCCGGCGACGCGCTTGCGGCGCGACTCCCAGCCATCCATCCACTTGCCGTTGGTGTCGAACTTGCCGGGGACGAACTGTGCGGGCTCGGGGTTGAGCATGCGTGCGACCTCGGCGAAGAAGTCGTCGGAGGCGGCGATTGCCTTGGCGCCCAGGCGCGGGTTGGCGAGGTCGACCGAGCGCAGCGCCCAGTCGGGCAACTCGGCAGGGGGGGCGAAGACGGGGGCGCCGGGAGTGTGGCTGGCCATGGGGGAGCTCCTGGTTGAGTGTGAGGAGAGAGGTTCTCAAAAATTGTATGCGAAGACAAAAATAATCGTATACAAAACATTTTGAATCGACTTTTGAGTGGTTCTGCCTCATATCAGCGCGCTGATCCGCCCAATAAGCGCTCAAGAATGATGCCGAGGGGCGGGCGGAATCCCTCGCGATATCGCCGTTTCCGTGTCGCAGCGAGCAAGACCTTTCCTGAGGCGCGGCTGCAGCCATAGGGGGGCGTCTGCCGGTGTCGTTGCGATGGCTTCATCAAATGTTTAAATGAACACAAAAAACTATTTGTTTTGTGTACAAAAGACGATTAATGTTTTTGTAACGGCAGCGTTCAGGATGTCGGTACGCATCACAGCATGAAGAATCGAGAGGACACCATGCACATCAGGCTCATCAACCCCAACACCACTGCGTCGATGACCGCCAAGATCGGCGTGGCTGGGGCGCGCGTCGCCGCAGCGGGTACCCAGGTCTCGGCCACCAATCCGGATGCCGGTCCCGTCTCGATCGAGAGTCACTTCGACGAGGCCGTCAGTGCGCTGGGCGTGCTGGACGAGATCCGTCGCGGTGAACGGGAGGGCGCGGATGGGGGCGAGCGTGTAGACGCCTATGTGATCGCCTGTTTCGGCGACCCGGGCCTGCTTGCCGCACGCGAGCTCACCACCGCGCCGGTGATCGGCATTGCCGAGGCCGCCTTTCATCTCGCCACGCTCATCAGTACGCGCTTCTCGGTGGTCACCACGCTCGGACGCACCTGCATCATCGCCGAGCACCTGCTGCAGAACTACGGCTTTGCTCACCACTGCCGCAAGGTGCGTGCGGCCGAGATCCCCGTGCTCGACCTGGAGGACGACGGCGCCTGCGCGCTCGGCCGAATCATTGACGAATGCCGTCGTGCCAAGACCGAGGATGGCATCGGCGCGATCGTGCTCGGGTGTGGCGGCATGGCAGACCTCACCGACGAGATTCGCGAGGCCGTCGGCCTGCCGATCGTCGAAGGCGTGACTGCTGCCGTGAAACTGGCCGAGTCGCTGGTGAGCCTGCGCCTGGGGACCAGCAAGCATGGCGATCTCGCCTTCCCGCGCGCGAAGACCTTCACCGGCCGCTTCGACTACCTCGGCAGCTGAGCGTCCACCACCCCGGACTTACTGGCCGCCACCAACCCCCCCCAACCCCAACCTCCCACCCCAAGCAGGACAAGCGCTTCATTTCCCCGCCGGGCGGCAGTGCCCGGAGCCCAAACCATCGAGCGGTCGCCGAACCGCCGGTCCAGCACCCCTGGAGGAGCAAACGAAATGACAAGCAAGGCACATGACGTCACCCTGGCTGGCACTGCCGGTACAGGACGTACCGGCGCGCAGCCCCATCACGAGACTCACTCAAAAGCCCTTGGCGAGGAGTCGCTCGCGCCCCAGCAGACTCGAATCATGGGCAAGTGGTCGTATCTGCTCGCCTGGTTCGGCGGCTGCGTGTCGATCGGCACCTTTGCCATGGGCTCGAGCGTAGTCGGTACGCTCAACCTGTTGCAGGCGACGATGGCGATCGCCATCGGCTGCTTCGTGATCGGCATCGCACTCACCCTCAATGGCGCGGCCGGCCTCAAGTACGGCATCCCCTTCATGGTCCAGGCCCGCACGGCCTTCGGTTTCGCCGGCACGCGCTTCCCCGGGCTGGTACGGGCAGTGCCGGCCATCGTCTGGTACGGTTTCCAGAGCTGGGTCGGGGCGGGTGCGCTCAACCTGGTGTCGGCCTCGCTGTTCGGCTTCGACAACCTGGTGGCCTGGTTCATCATCTTCCAGATCCTGCAGATCGGCCTGTCGGTGCTCGGCTTCCAGGGTATCAAGTGGCTGGAGAACATCGGCAGCGGCTTCATCCTGGTATCGCTCACCTACATGTTCTTCAGCGTCATCGACAAGTATGGCGAGGAGATCAGTGCCAACCTGGTGAACATCGAAGGCACCTGGGGCCTGCCGTTCTGGGGGGCGACCATGCTCTTCCTGGGCATCTACAGCACCATGATGCTCAACGTCAGTGATTACTCGCGCGAACTCGAGAAAGGCATCCGGCGCGGGCCGCTGACCACGCTCTATGCGATGTCCATCCTGCCGTGCACGCTGTTCATGGGTCTGATCGGGCTGATGGTGTCGGGCGCCACCGGTGTGGCCGACCCGATCCAGGTGTTCTCGAGCGCGGTGGACAACAAGCCGCTGCTCATCATCACGCTGCTCTTCATCGCCTTCGCCCAGGTTACGACCAACGTACTCAACAACGTCGTACCACCGACCTACGTGCTGATGGATGTGTTCAAGCTCTCGTTCCGCAGCGCGGCCGTCATCGTCGGCCTGCTCGCCTTCGGCACCTTCCCCTGGGAATTGGTTAAGGACGAGTCCGCCGCCGGCTTGCAGGTCTTCGTGCAAACCTACTCCGCCTTCCTCGGCCCGATCTTTGCCGTGCTGGTGGTCGATTACTACCTGATCCGCCGCCGCAACCTCGATCTCGGCAAGCTTTATGACGAGAACGGCCCCTATCGCGGCGTCAACTGGGCGGGCATCGTTGCCTCGCTGGTGGGGGCGGCGGTCGCGCTCAGCTTCTCCGCGGTGTCCTGGTACGCCAGCCTGATCCCGGCCGGCCTCACCTACTGGCTGCTGATGAATCACTGGGGCGCCTGCAAGCGTTTCCTGCAGAACTGAGTCAGTCATGACCTCGAATCCTGCCTACCCCCGCGACCTCGTCGGCTACGGCCGCAACCCGCCGCATGCCGACTGGCCGGGCCGCGCCCGCATCGCCGTTCAGTTCGTGCTCAACTACGAGGAAGGCGGCGAGAACTGCGTGCTGCACGGTGACGCCGGCAGCGAGCAGTTCCTGTCCGAGCTGTTCA
>NZ_AMXA01000001.1 GCF_000310145.2 Thauera sp. 28 | reverse complement strand
CGGGCACAGGAAAAGCTCGCGGCTGGCGCCGCTCCTACGGGGGAGACGCGCCACGGTCTGCTGTAGGAGCGGCGCCAGCCGCGAGGGGCTGAAGGCGACACCGCCAGGGGCGGGACCAGAGAAGCTCGCGGCTGACGCCGACACAGACAATGCTGTATCCAGGCTGGCCTGACCCACCGTGAGGCGATAGGATTCGGGCATCGAGGCGCCTCACGCCAGCCATGCACCATGAAGAGCCTCCCTGGCTCATGCCCTAACCCGAGCCCGCAGCAATGCGGCGCTGACGCCATGAAGATGAACATCCTTCCCGTGCGCCCCCTGCTGCTGTCCCTCGCACTGGCCCTCGCGGGCTGCAGCGACACCCCACTGCGAGAGTGGCGCACCACGGAAAAAGGGGGGGTGTTCTCGCTCAGCATCAGCCAGGATGCCGAACACGTGCTGGTCGGCGCGGTGCAGCACGGTGGCAGCCTGTGGCGCACGGCTGACGGCGCACGCCTCTACGACTGGAACCACAAGCCGGACCAGGTCTCTGCGCTGGTAGCGACTGCCTTTTCGGCCGAAGGGCGCTTCGCAGCGACCGCCGAGCGCCATCAACTCGCGCTATGGGACGTCGCCAGCGGCCGTGCCATCGCCACCTGGGCGATGGAAGCTCCGGTACTGTCGATCGCCGTCTCGGGCAACGGCCAGCGCCTGCTCGTCGGCCTGCAGGACAACTCGGCGCTGCTCATCGACACCGCCCGCGAGGAACCGCTTGCGCGCATTCGCCATGGCAACGGCGTACAGGCGGTGGCCATCACCGCGGACGGCCGCATCGGCATCACCGGCGCCGACGACGGCATGCTGCGCGCCTGGGACCTCGATACCGGCAGCACGCTGCTCGCACACAAGTTTGCCAGCGGCATCTCGACGCTGGCGCTGTCCGCGGACGGCCGCCTGCTCTTCGTCGGCCGCTATCACGGCAAGGGCATGGTCTGGAACCTGCAGCGCAACCAGGCGGTCAGCGCGATCGGTCATGACCGAACCTCCATCGTCAGTGCGCGCTTCGCGCCTGACGGCCTCACCCTGCTCGCCGGCCTGCCCGCAGGCCGGATCCAGGAGTGGAACGTAAGCGCAGGCACACTCGTCAGGCACTGGCAGGCCGACGCACCCTCCGCGGTGCGCAGCAGCGGCCTGACCACGACCGCGGTCGCACACGACCTCCGCAGCCGCAGCATCATCGCCGGTTTCTCGGACGGGTCGGTCAGGGTGTGGTCACGCTGAACCGCCTGCCATGCACACTCCGCTGCCTGCCGGCAACCGGCAGCGCGGCACGGGCAGGCGGCAAACTATGCGCAGTGACCATGACAAAACCGGCAAGCTTTGCCGAATAGCCGCTGATTTACCGGCATTTTCCGGCCTTTGATCGCCGATCCGGCCCCATAGAATCCGCTTTGACCACCTGGCACGGAATTCGCTGAGAGCCGGTCAAGCACGACCACGCTCTACCCCGGACCTGGCATTCCGACAACGCTGGCCGTACTGCAGACGCAACGGACACCCTCGGAGATCAATCATGGCTCAAGTCATCAACACCAACATCGCTTCGCTCAACGCGCAGCGCAACCTGAACACCTCGGCCGGCTCGCTCGCCACCTCGCTGCAGCGCCTGTCCTCGGGTCTGCGCATCAACAGCGCCAAGGACGACGCCGCGGGCCTGGCGATCTCGGAACGCATGACCTCGCAGATCCGCGGCCAGGATCAGGCGCGCCGCAACGCAAACGACGGTATCTCGCTTGCGCAAACGGCCGAAGGTGCCTTGCAGTCTGCCGGCGATATCCTCCAGCGTGTGCGCGAACTTGCAGTGCAGTCGGCCAACGCAACCAACTCTGCATCGGACCGCCAAGCGCTCAATGCCGAGGTCAACCAGCTGACATCGGAGCTCGATCGCCTTGCCAAATCGACCGAGTTCAACGGCCGCAAGCTGCTCGACGGCTCCTTCTCCACCGCCACCTTCCAGATCGGCGCTAACGCCGGCCAGACCATCCAGGCCACCACCGCGAACTTCAGCACGAACCAGTACGGCGGCTACAGAATCGGCTCTCAGGTTGCAGCCAACACCGGCGCGAAGGGGGATCTGACCCCGGGCAGCACCGCGTTTGCACTTGGCTCCTCCGCGGCGGCTACGAACCGCGTGGCGGGCGGAACGGTCACCATCAGCGGTGCCGCAGGCACTGCAGCGGTGACGATCGGTGCAGGCGCCTCGGCAAAGAACGCCGCCGAACTGATCAATGCCGAAAGCGGCACGACAGGGGTTACCGCCAGTGCGCGCACCGAGTTCGACATCGACTTCAGCGCACCGAACACCAGCTACAAGTTCGACATCACCTCGAACAACGCTGCGCCGCTGACGATCTCCTTCACCATCGGCGCAGAAGACAATGACGGTCTGGCAGCAGCCATCAATGCCTTCAACGATGTCTCGGCCAAGACAGGCGTGAGCGCGCGAGTGAACGATACGGGCGACGGCATCACCTTGTTGAACGCAGCCGGCGAGAACATCACCATTGCAAATGCCGCCTCCGGGTCCGCAACGGCGACCATCGGGGGGACCTCGACAGGCGCTGGTGCAACTGCGATCGGCACCGGGCAGCTCATCATCGACTCCGATCGCTCCTTCAGCATCGAAGCGCCCAACACAACCGATTTCTTCAACAACACGACTGCTGCATCCCAACTGCAGGCTGTCAGCAATCTGGATGTCAGCTCGGTCGAGTCGTCGCAGCGAACACTGGCGATGGTCGACGCGGCCCTGTCCGCAATCAACGGTCAGCGCGCCAAGTTCGGCGCCCTGCAGTCGCGCTTCGAAAGCACGATTGCCAACCTGCAGATCTCGTCGGAGAACCTGTCGGCGTCGCGCTCCCGCATCCGCGACACCGACTTCGCCTCCGAGACCGCCAACCTGACCCGTGCGCAGATCCTCCAGCAGGCCGGCACGGCGATGCTGTCTCAGGCCAATGCGCTGCCGCAGCAGGTGTTGTCGTTACTGCAAGGTTGATTAAGGTGTGATGCCGTGAAGCGAGAGTCCCCAGGCGGGACTCTCGCTTTTCGTGCTTGAGGAACAAGAACCCTCCCCCCGATGGAGCATCGGACGGAAACGATCGAATTGGCAGGCTGATAACCCGCCTATTCCGCGCCTTCGATATTGAGCTGATGCGTTACTCTCGCTATCGACATCCGGATCCGCCCTTCAGTCTCATGACCATCACCGCTCGGTCCCACCGGAACCACCAGCGGGGGACACGACAAGGGCTGCGACCGGGCGACCCGTTACGAGGCGGGGATTGTGACCTGACAGATCAACCCTGAGACCACAAGCGAATGCCGATACCACTCGTGCGAGACAAGCCAGCCCTTCGACGGGTGCGGTGCATACTCCATATCGGTACGCCCAAGACCGGATCGACTGCCCTGCAGTACTTTCTGAAGCAGAACCGCGGACAGCTTGCGCGCTCGGGGCTCGTGTACCCGGAATCGATAGAGCTCGGTTTTGCCCAGCACGAGCTTGCGTTCCTCACCGGAGGCGGCTACCCGGACTGGGCAACGGGGGAACGTCTCCCGTTCGATGTGCTCATCGGCAAGCTCCGACGCGAACTCGACGCGCATCCTTCAGGCTCGCAGCTTGTACTGAGCAGCGAGAATTTCTACTGGCTATCGGACCCAAGCGCGGTCAGCGACATGCTCGCCGCACTCGGCTATGCGCCAGATACAGTGGCGATCGTGGTGTATATCCGTCGCCAGGAAGACGCCATCGAATCCTGGTACAACCAGTCGGTCAAAGCGTTGGGCTACAGCGGAAGCTTCGAGCAGAGCATTGCTGATCATGACGATCTGTGGGACTACGAGTACAGGCTCGGCCGGTGGGCTAGCGTCTTCGGGCTGCAGCAGATGGTCGTGCGCACCTACGCTGAGGAGGACGAATGCTTCGATGTGCGCCGCGACTTCTTGGAACTGCTCGAAGTTCCTGCTCCATCGCTGAGCTACCCTGCAGGCAGGGAGAACCTCCGGTTGGTCAGGGACCTGCTCGAATTCCAGCGCATCATCAACCGTCTGCCATTGCCCACGGCTGATAAGCGTCGCTATCACAAACAGCTGATCCGACTCTCGGAGGAGGCGGCCACGCTCGGACTCGACGACACGCCACTTCATACCCAGGCGAGCCGCAACGCCGTCCGCAGACGCTACGAGGCGGGAAACAGTGCCGTCGCCCGCACCTATTTCGACCGAAGTGACTTGTTCCCGCCTGCGCTTGAACCCACGTGCGAAGACGTGCCTGCACCGCCGCTAAGCGCCGAGAAGCTGGCGACCATCTTCGCCTGGCTGATGATGAGCCAGCCCACAAGAACGGGAGACCGCGATGAAGCGATCCAGGCCCGAGAACGATAGCTACGATGCCCACGCCCGCAGCTGCGCACCCGACGACCTTTGGGGGCAGGTGAAACGCACGCTCGGAGGCGCCCCGCTCGAGAGCGATCAGATTCAGTTGATACTCGATTGCACGGCGGCTGCGCTGGAGCTGTCCGAGGACGACGTACTGCTCGATCTTTGCTGCGGGAATGGCGCGCTCTCCACACACTGGTTCGCACGCTGTACCGACGGAGTCGGTGTGGACGCCTCCCCCTACCTGATCGAGATTGCGCGCAGTCGCTTCGCCGCGGACAGCCAGGAGCGGTTCCAGCTGTCGGAGGTGCTGGACTATGTTCTGTCGAGCACGCTGCGCAGCGACTTCACCAAGGCAGTGTGTTACGGCTCGCTGCAGTATCTCTCGCCCGAACGGGCGGGGGCCGTCCTCTCCGCGCTGCGTAGCAACTGCCCGAGACTGAGTCGCGTGTTCATCGGCAACATTCCAGACCGTGACCGCGCAGCGGCCTTCTTCGGGGCGAACATGCCCAGTCCCGACACACTGGATACGCCGCGGTCGGCGATCGGTGTCTGGCATACTCAGCGCGACTTCATTGCCTTGGCGCGCAAGAGCGGCTGGGATTGCCGGACGCGTGTCATGCCGCCCGAGTTCTACGCTGCCCACTATCGTTTCGACGCAATTCTCACCCCGCAGGCCGGAGACGTTCTATGAAGAACATTGTCTGGATCGCTGGCATGCCCCGCTCAGGTACCAACTGGATCGGACAGATCTTCGCCTCACACCCTTCGGTACGCTACAAGTTGTGCCCGCTGTTCTCATACGAATTCAAGAACGCACTGGACGAACACAGCTCCGCAGCTGCCTGGTCGGCCTTACTGCAGGCAACCTACGACACCCGTAGCGACTACCTGGACCAGGACTATCTTCGCCGTGATGCGCTGATCCCTGACTTCCCCGAGCGCGAGGATGCACCGCCCCTGCTGGCAATCAAATCCACGCGTTACCACCACCTCTTGCCCTGCCTACTCGATCTCGTACCCAATGCGCAGGTGATCGGTATCGTCAGGGATCCACGAGCCACGATCCACTCGTGGCTGGCAAATCCGCTCGAATTTCCTGCCAACGCAGACCCGAACGCCGAGTGGCGAAGCGGAAATTGCCGTAAAACTGCAGTAGGCGAGTACTGGGGCTTCGACGACTGGAAGGCCGTCACCTCTCTCTACCTCGACCTGGCTCGGCGTTATCCCAAGCGCTTTCACCTTGCCCGCTACGAGCAGTGGGTACAAACGCCGGCTGCGTACACCGCCCGCATGCTGGAGGCACTTGGGCTGACGCTTCACCCGCAGACGGAGATCTTTCTGCAGGCATCCCGAGTCGAGCACAGCAGCCATCCGCGCGCGGTGTTCAAGCACCCGAGCGTCACCACCCGCTGGGCCGGTAAGCTGGACCCCACGATCAGCGCAGCGATCGTCGCCGAACTTGAGGGCACGCCACTTGCGTCGTTCCTGTCCTGAGCCCCCACAATGAATGACAAACACACCGTCGCCGACCTTGCCCTCTTTGGCGGGCCAGCCCTCTTCGATCGACCACGACCGATCGGGCAGCTTGCCAAACCGGACACCGAGCACTTCTTCGAGCTGATGCGAGGCGCATTCGAAGGCCGCCGCCTGTCGAACAACGGCCCTCTCGTCCAACAGCTGGAAGCACGACTGGCAGACTTTCACGCCGTTAGGCATTGCATTGCGTACGCGAATGCAGGACTCGCCCTCATTGCGCTCATGGAGAGCGTCGCAGGCGGCCGCAAGGGCAGCGTAGTCATTCCAACCTTCACGTACACCGGTTTGCCCCATATCGTGCGCTGGGCGGGATCGGAGCCGATCTTCTGCGACGTTGATAAGGACACCCACACACTGACTGCAGCCAGCGTCGCGAACGCGCTCCGCGATGACACGCTCATGCTCCTCGGTGTCCACCAGGCCAACAGCCCCTGCCCCATCGATGAACTCGAAGCGCTGTGCAAGCAACGCGGAATACCCGTGCTCTATGATGCTGTGCATGGCTTGGGCGCCACATACCGCGGCAAGCCGATCGGCGGATTCGGTATCGCGGAGGTCTTCAGCCTGCACGCGACAAAGCTTCTCAACGGCTTCGAGGGCGGTTACGTCACAACGGACAATGATGAACTCGCGGCCCTGCTCAGGCGCAAGCGCAATTTCGGCTACTCCGGCGAGTGTTCCATCGACACGCTCGGCATGAATGCCAAGCTCAACGAGATCCATGCTGCCAGCGCACTCGCCGCACTGGACGGGCTGCCCGCCATCATCGCCCGCAACCGAGCGCGCCTGAGAGCCTACGAAGAGGCATTTCGCGACATCCCGGGTCTATCCTGGATACCCTATCCACAGGAAGAAGCCACGAACGCGGAGTTTCCGCTGCTTCGCCTATCCCACGACTGGCCCCTGTCACGCGATACGCTTGTAGCCTTGCTCCGTGCGGAAGGAGCCCTGGCGCGCCCTTACTACGCGCCAGCACTGCACCTGCAGGACAACCCCCACCACGCCCCCCTGCCGGTTGCCGAGACCTTATCGACCTGCATCATCCAGATGCCCACCGGAGAGTCGGTGAGCGTCGAGGATATCGAGCGCATCGCCGCGTTGGTCCGGTTCATCGTACTCAACGCCCCCGCCGTACGGGTTGCGCTCGCCGCAATCGAGGAGGCCAAATGAGAAAAGAGACTCTCGAGCAACTGGCGCTCTTCGGCAGCCCCCCAAGCTTCGCGGAGGAGATCCCCGTCGGCCAGGTAAACCTGCCCCCTTGGGACGAGTTCAAAGCCGCGTTCAACGGCATCTTCGCGCGCGGCCACTACACGAACCACGGCCCTCTCGTAGCAGAACTGGAAGAGGCGGTGAAGAATGCCCTCGGGGTACGGCACGCAATCTGCGTCACCAATGGCACGATCGCGCTCGCAATCGCAGCACGCGCGCTGAGGCTCGGTGGCCAAGTGATCGTGCCTGCATTCACGTTTCCCGGCACCGTTCAGGCACTATCATGGGCGGGACTGGAGCCCGTATTTGCGGATGTTGACGCGCATACGCACGGCTTGACCGCAGCCTCCGTCGCCCCCCATATCGGCCCGCAGACCAGCGCTGTGCTAGGGGTTCACCTTTGGGGCACCGCGTGCGACCCGAGCGGGCTTGCAGCGCTGTGCGATGCACATGGGCTCCAACTCTTCTACGACGCCGCGCATGCCTTCGGTTGCAGCCATGCAGGCCAGTTCATTGGCGGACTGGGTCGTATCGAAGCGTTCTCGTTTCATGCGACAAAGATCATCAGCGGAGCGGAAGGCGGTTGCCTCACCACCAATGATGACGAGATCGCAGCGCGAGCACGCACGATCCGCAATTTCCACCAGGCGCACAGCTTCGCCGACGTTGGCTTGCGCATCAATGGCAAGATGAGCGAGGCCCAGGCAGCCATGGCCTTATTGTCGCTACGACACTTCGACGCCCACCGCGATCACAACCGTCGCATCTTCATGCGCTACCGCGAACGCGCCGCCGCCTGGCGGGGGGTCAGGCTCTACGACTACCCGAATGGCGAAGCACACAACTACCAGTATGCGGTGCTCGAGGTCGACTCCGCAGCAGGCCTGTCGCGCGACGATCTGCTCGATCTGCTGCGAGCCGAGAACGTCCTTGCTCGACGCTACTTCCACCCCGGTGTTCATCACCTGTCACCGTATGCCGCGCAGGCAAGGCCTCCGCTGCTGCCGGTCACGGACGCGCTGTGTCGCAGCAGTCTTCAGATTCCGCTGGGGCCGCGCGTCGATGAGGGAATCGCCGAGGTGATATGCGGGCTCATCGACCTTGCGCTTGCGCACGCCGACGAGATCGGCCGCCGACTGCAGGCCAGGCGCGAAGGAGTACCTGGCTGATGAAGCTTGGCATCATGCAACCCTACCCGTTCCCATACATCGGCTACTTCGAGCTGATGGCCAAGGTCGACCGCTGGGTGGCGTTTGATGTCGTGCAGTACAACCGACGCAGCTGGATGAACCGCAATCGCATCCTGCATCCGACCAGCGGCTGGCAGTACTTCTGCATACCCGTGCAGAAAGTACCACACGGAACGGCACTATCCGCCGTACGCCTTGCCGCGCCTGCCGAGGCCGAGCGCAGACTGCTCGCCCAGCTGCAGCACTACCGCCGCCATGCACCGTATTTCCGCGAGGTCGTCGATTTAGTGCGCGAAACATTCTCCCATCCTGACGCCGACTCGCTGGTCGGTCTCAATCTGGCGAGCTTGGCCGCGGTCTCGCAGCGGATCGGTATTGCCTTCTCACCTCAGCGCTGCTCCGCGCTCGACCTTGCCCTCGACAACATCGAGCACGCAGGACAATGGGCGCTGCGCATTGCTGCCCACCTTGGCGCAGATGCCTATCTGAATCCCCCCGGCGGACAGGATATCTTTCGCCCTGAGGAGTGGTCGGCAGCCGGGATCGAACTCGGCTTCACAAAGATGAACGACCTGCGTTACGCCTGCCGCCCCTATGTCTTCGAACCCAACCTGTCGATACTGGACGTGCTGATGTGGTGTAGCGCGGAGGAAGTCGGCAGGTACCTATGCAACCTCCGAACCGAAGGTCCATGCCATGAGCAGTGCCACTGAACCGGTCAACCCGCCCCATCCCGGCAAGCTCGAGTTGATCGAGCGCGTTGCCCGCGGCATCGAGGGCCCATGGCGCTTCGCAGACCTTGGGGGGCTGTGGGCCGTGCATGGTGTGTACGCCTTTCACGCACTCGCGCAACCGGGCTGCGTGGGCGGAACCGAAGTCGACACTCATCCGACCCGCAACTTCCTCAGTGCGCTTGCCGACGAACCGCTACTGGCCTATGTCCAGGGCAACTTCGGTGATCGCGAGGTCTTCGCCAAGCTACCGCACTTTGACGTCGTGTTCCTCTTCGACACCCTGCTCCATCAGGTCAGCCCCGACTGGGGCGAAATCCTGCGCATGTACGCCTCGCGTGCGTCACACGTGGTGATCTTCAACCAGCAATACACCGGCGAGCAGTCGATCCGGCTGCTCGATCTTGGAGAGGATGCGTACTTCAGCAACGTCCCGCACGACCGCAACCACCCGACCTATGCCGACCTCTTCCGCAAGCTCGACGAAAAGCACCCTGCGCACGATCGCAACTGGCGCGACGTCCACCACATCTGGCAGTGGGGAATCACCAACAACGACCTGATCGCAAGAATGGCCGAGCTCGGCTTCGAACAGACCTTCCATCGCGATTGGGGGCAGGTGCTGGATCTCGCGCGCTTCGAGAACCACGCCTTCATCTTCTCCCGCATCGCGTCGCGCCCGATCTCGACCGCGGGGGCGGACGATGCGGTGACTGTCGGCCCCACTGAAGCAGAAACAGAGGGGCATGAAGACACCGCCCTGCCCGACCAACTGCCTGCGCTCGCCGCCATCGAGGACGACGGCACGTTGGTTGCCAGACCAGTCGGCGAGCAGCTCCGGTTGATGCGGGCATTTCGCCGCAGTCTGCGCCCGGGCGGCGAGTTACGCATCGCCGCGGTCGGCGCGCAGGCCCACGTATTGATCGAACGTGCCCGCTATGCAGGCTTCACCACCGCAACCCCTCATGCGGACACGCTGGTGCTGCACACCGCGGACCGCCGCATGGTTGAAGGAGAGCTGCCGCTGGTCACGATCGCGATCCCCGCGTTCAAGCCCGGGCACTTTGCTGCCTGCCTGGAGAGCGCGCTGGCACAGACTTATCCCCGCCTCCAGATCCTGGTCAGCGACGACAGTGGCAACGATCTCCTTCGCCAGATCGCCAGCCGCCTTGCCACGGCCGATCGCATCGAGTGGATCAGGAACCCAGCCACCCTGGGCGGGCGAGCGAATTTCATCCAGTGCATCGAACGAGCGCGCGGCGACTTCATCAAATTCCTGTGCGACGACGATGTGCTCGAACCCGACTGCGTCGAGCGCATGGTGGAGGCATTCCGCAGCGATCCGCAGGCCACACTGGTCTTCTCGCGCCGCCAACGCATCGACGGCGATGGCAAGGCACTCTCCGACGATCACCACACGGAGGCGCTCGCCGAGCAAGACTGCGTGTTCCGTGGCGAGGCCCTGGCAGGTGCGGTAATTGCGCTCCAGAGCAACTTCATCGGCGAACCCAGCACGGTGATGTTCCGCCGTGCGGATATCGCCTGGATTCGACCGCACTATGCCGCCTTCGACGGCCATGACGACATCCGCGTGGTTGGCGACATCGCTGCTTGGCACAACCTGCTCTCGCAAGGCGACGCCGTCTATATCGCCCGCCCGCTCAGCCGCTTCCGCATTCATGCCGGGCAGAGCCAGGCTCGCGCTGAGGTCCGCGAGCTTATCGCAAGCTCATGGCAAAAGCTGGCACACGGCTCTCACTCTCTCGGCTTCGCACACGATCCGCACCCGCTGGTTCCGCACCGCAAGCCGGGGACGACGGAATGGCATATCGATCCGACGCTGCCGCTCAACCGCCGTCTTGCTGCGCGCGCCCACCATACCGCGGCCACACCCGCGGAGCCGCTGGCCGCGACCGTGCTCAGGCTTGTGGAGACGGCTCTTGCCCCCACTGCCGAATGTGCACCGGCACCACTTCGATCGGACGACTACCCGCGCTACGAGGCAGCGGCCGAGCTGCTGGCTGCCGGACACCGCGTGGACGGTGCGGAGGCGTTGATCGCCCTCGCTACGGAGGGAACGCCAGTTTGGGAAGTCTATGCCGACCTCGCCGAGATCGCGCTCGCTCAGGGCGAGCGCGACGCTGCACTCGAGTTGATGCAGGCGGCAACCGAACGTGCGCCCGACAGCGCTCGTGCAGTGCTGGGCACGGCGACCTTGCAAGCCGAAGGGGGCAACTTCGAGGGCGCATTGAGTACGCTTAGCCCCTTCCTGCGCAAGCATCCGCACGACACAGGGGCGCTGACTCTTGTTCGTGGCATCCTCGGTGCGGCCTCCGAGCTGTCCGCAGTCGCCTGGGCACGCTTGCTCGCCGACCTGCGCTATGAGGCTGCAACGCTGCGCGCCGAACTCTCCAGCCGAGACTTCGCCCTGGAGACGCTGCGCGCTGCTGCTGCAAGCGCCCTCTCTGCCGCTCAGGACATGCTGACCACCGAGGTAACACCTGCCCCCGGTGTCGCCTCGAAGGGTGCCGCCGCAAGCGAACTGCCCACTCAAGCCCTATCGAACGAGCCGGAAGCGCTCCCCGACTTGCAGGCACCTGCACTCGCAGAAGATCGCCGGCAACTGGAGGTCGCACGTGCCCTCATCGCCAGCGACAAACTCGCTGAGGCCACCGACATCCTGAGCGCATTGGTACTTGCAGGGACGCCGCTTGCCGATGCTTACCATGATCTGGGCTGCATCGCCGTTCGCCAGAGCGATGCAGAGACCGCTATATCGCTTTTCGGCATGGCACTGGAGCGCGACCCGAAGTCCGTTTCAGCCAGGCGCAACCTGGCTCTGACACAAGGTATCGAACAACGCTTTGAAGATGCACTCGCCACGCTCAGCCCGATCCTGCGCTCTGGCTCGGTAAGCAACGACGACTACGGGCTGGTACGCGACATCCTGGGCAAGGCTCCGGCGCTCGGACCGATCGCCTGGGCGCGTTTACTATCCGACCTGCGTACCCCCTTGCCCGAGCAGAAGCGAGCCATCGATCAGTGCGAGTCCCTTCGCCAGCAACTCGCCGCGCTGAACACGGAGAACGGCAGCCTACGCGCCAGAATTGCTGAACTTTCGCGCCAAGACACCGCAGTGCCAGCGCACCCAGAAAGTGCGCTACGTAATCCTGTGCAAGCAAGCATGGCATCTGCTACAAACACAGCTGCAAGTAGCTACGCCAAGCTATTGTTCGTTCACGTCCCGAAGACCGCTGGAGTATCGTTTTTTTCGGCATTAGAGTCCGCCTTCGGAAAGCAGAACTGCCTGCGTTTCGAGCGTGGGGGCAAGGGCGATCTGGCTCTATACGATGGCCTGTCTGAAGAGCTTCTTCATCGTCTGACCGTGCTCGGTGGACATCTATTGCTTCCGCAATTCAAGATGCGGGATATCTCCGATCGCAATATCATTACATTGGTTCGCGAGCCAGTAGACAGGGCGCTGTCTGCTTACTATTACATCCGGGGCAAGCAAGACCACCCACTGCGAGACACTCTCGGATCAATGTCTTTATCCGAGTACATCGACTACATGGGCGAATCAAAGGCCCAAGGGAACAATCAATGTTGGTATCTCTGCGGCGAAGGCGACTTCGAACAAGCGAGAACGACCCTTGAAAATGAGTACTTCCTTTTTGCTGCAATAGAGCAACTTCCGGAGTTCTGTTCATTGCTTTCGAAACGCCTCAACCTGCCTCAGCTTACCCTACCATTCAAAAACAAGACCGCAACCAGGAAATTTGCTGACGATATCGAACCGCCCCTGATTGAGAAACTGCAGCTCATGACTGCAGATGATCAGAAGCTCTATCGATGGGTTACCAAGCGGTTTGAGGAGGTGTGGCTCCGCAGCGGGCTCGCTTGACGCAATGGAGTGTATTTGCGAATCACGCGCCTGATCAGTCCGCAGATCGGATTGCTCAGGCAAGTTGACTGTAGTTCGCCGTCTGGACTATCTCGTCCGCCAAGAACTGCAATCAGGACTGTTCTCCGAAAAATCGACTCCATGCCCCCCAAACTCATCGCTTTCCACCTCCCTCAGTTCCACCCCATTCCAGAGAACGATGCCTGGTGGGGCAAGGGCTTCACCGAGTGGACGAATGTCACCAAGGCCGTCCCGCGTTTTCCGGGCCATCATCAACCGCAGTTGCCTGCAGATCTCGGGTTCTACGACCTGCGCCTGCCCGAAGCGCGCGCAGCTCAGGCGGAACTCGCGCGCGAGCATGGTATCCACGGGTTTTGCTACTACCACTACTGGTTCAACGGCAAACGCCTGCTGGAACGCCCATTCGAGGAAATCCTCGCGTCGGGCGAACCGGACTTCCCGTTCTGCCTGTGCTGGGCGAACGAGAACTGGACGCGGCGCTGGGATGGCGCGGAACAGGAGGTCCTGATCGGGCAGAACTACAACGATGATGACGACCGCGAACACATCCGCTACCTGATCACGGCGTTCAGAGATCCGCGCTACATCCGGATAGACGGCAAGCCGCTGATCCTGATCTACCGTGCCCGCCACCTACCCGACCCGCAGCGCACGCTTTCCATCTGGCGCAATGAAGCGCGCAAGGCCGGCATCGGCGAACTCTTCGTCTGCCGGGTGGAGAACTTCTTCAACGAGCGCGACAACCCTCACGCGCTCGGATTCGACGCTTCGGTCGATTTCCAGCCAGACTGGATGGCAATTACTGACGACAACCCGAGCGTCGTGCTGCCGGATGGCCACTTCGTCGTCGATTACCGCGATCTGGTCGAAACCGAACTCGCCCGGCCCGAGGTTCCGCATCTGCGCTTCCCCGGCGTCACGCCGTCATGGGACAACTCTGCCCGCCGCAGGAAGAACGCCTTCATCATCGCCGACAGTTCGCCCGAGGCCTATGAGCACTGGCTGACCGAGACCTTGCGCAGCGTCGCGGCACGCCCCGAAAGCCAGCAGCTCGTGTTCATCAACGCCTGGAACGAATGGGCCGAGGGTAACCACCTCGAACCCGATCAGCGCTTCGGTCGCGGCTACCTCGAGGCAACGCGGCGGGCGCTGGCCTCAGCGCTTGCCACCGACAGCCTCAAGTCACCGCCCTTGGTAGACGCGCTCGATCACCAAGGATTCGTCCCGCGTGAAGCCTACGCGAAATGGAAGGCCGGTCTGAAAATCGGCAAGCCGGCTGCGCGCCTGCATGACCTGCACTTGGCCTCGGTTACGCCGCCACCGATTCGGGTCGTGCTCGATGCAACGCGCTGCTCAGACGAAGCGCTGCAGAGATCGCTCAACGCCATCGCAGCACAACTCTACGAGCACTGGCATCTCGACGTGCTCTCCCGCCATCCGGCGCCGCAAATCGGCTCCGATCGACTCGATTGGCACACGCTTCCCCAGGAGGCGGCGGCAGCCGTCGCGCGAGGCATCATCGATACAGCTCAGGAGGACTGGGTCACCCTGTTGAACGGCGGCGACACACTCACGGAAGATGCCCTGCTGTTCGTAGCGCAAAGACTCATCGCAGCCCCGGACGCGACGCTCGTGTTCACCGATGGAGACGGACGGCATGGCGCTGACGGCCCCGTACGGACATGGCTGGCCCCCGGCTGCAATCCGGACTGGCTACGCTCAACCCTGACGGTAGGTGGCGCCGTTATCGGTCGCCGGACGCTGATGCTGGCGGCCCTCGACGACATTGGCGACTCGCCAACCGACGCGCTGGCGCTCGCCGCCATGCTGCGCGCGCTCGAGCGCGACGACGGCCGGGGCATCGAGCACATCGCGAACGTTGCCCTCGAGCGCCTGCTGCCCGATCAGTCGATACCACTGGGCTTTCGTGCGGAGTTGCTCCAGCAGCACCTGCAACGGCTCGGTCTGAAGGCACACATCGAACACGGCCTGTTCGAAGACAGCGTTCGTATCCGCTACGAGCACGACGCGCATCCCGTTCGAGTCACCGTAGTGATCCCCACCGTAACGGACCGGGCCAGCATTCTGCGCTCGATCGAGGGCATCCTGAGCCATGCCTCGAGTGCACCTGCAGACATCATGCTGCCCCTGGCCCCGTCGGCGCAGCCCGAGGTACGTCGATGCCTCGATGAACTGGCTGCGCTGGGGTCTCCAAGCATCCGGGTCGTCGAGGTGGCAAGCGACTCGCCCGCCGCCATAGCCAACGCACTGTGGACCGCAGCAGATGCCGACCTGATCCTGTTTCTCGGCGAGGGCCTCATTCCGCTTGACGCCGAATGGCTCGACGGTCTGACCCGTCATGCCCTGCGCCCGGAGATCGGCGCAGTCGGCGGTCGCGTCCTGGCTACCGACGGATCGCTGTGCGATGGTTTGATCCGACTCGGACAAATGGGCGTCGCCGCTTCGCCCTTCCAGGGGGTTTCCGCTGCCCACACCGGCAACGGTGCCGAACTGCAACTCGAGCAGAACTGCTCGGCCATCACCATGCGATGCCTGATGATTCGCCGCGATCTGCTTATCGACATCGGCGGTTTCGCAGCCGGTCGCTACCCGGACGTGCACGCCGACATCGACCTTTGCCTTAGACTTGCCCGCAGCGGGCGGCGCAACCTGTGGACGCCGTTCTCAACCGTCATTTCGGTCAGTACTGTGCCGCGCCCTTCGTTCCGTCCTCCACGAGCAGCCGATGCCGCGCTGCTGGACGATTGGCTTGGCGAGTTGCCGGCAGACCCGTACTTCAACCAACAACTCACCCGCCACCTCAATCGACCACGGCTCCAGACCGACGCTGCGCTCGCGCGCGACCCGCTGCCGTGGCATCCAGTACCACGTATCTATGCTCAGCCCGCCGACACCACAGGTTGCGGGGAGATGCGCATCCTCACGCCCTTGCGTGCATTGACCCGGTCTACCCTGGTCCAGGGCGCAGCCGGCACACGCTTCCTTGGCCCCTGGGACTTGGCGGCACTCGCCCCCGACACGCTGGTCACCCAACGCATCTTCAGCGACCTTGGGCTGGAATGGCTGCAGTCGTACCGACGTCACGCGAAAAGCCTGATCGTCTACGAACTGGACGACCTGCTGACACGCATTCCGCGCGAGAATGACAACGCTAGGGAGTTCCCCGCCGACATCGAGGCACGCCTCGCCCGCGCAATCCGTCTGTGCGACCGGCTCGTCGTGTCAACCGCACCACTCGCAGCAGCCTTTGGTCGCTACGCCCAAGAGACCGTGGTTGCGCCGAACCTGCTCGATAACGCCGTCTGGGGGGCCGTGCAAGCCAAGCGCAGGGAAGGGGCTCGGCCAAGAGTCGGCTGGGCCGGCAGCAACAGCCACGGCGGCGATCTCAACCTGATCGAGGACGTCGTGAAAGCTCTTGCCGCCGAAGTCGACTGGATCTTCCTCGGCTACTGCCCAAACCTGCTCAAGCCCTATGTCCGCGAGTTCCACCCTCCGGTCGCGGTAAAGGATTACCCTGAGGCGCTCGCTTCGCTCGGCCTCGACGTTGCAATCGCGCCTCTTGCGGCCAACGCATTCAACGAAGCGAAGAGCAACCTCAAGCTGCTCGAATACGGCGCGCTGGGCTACGCCGTGGTTTGCAGCAACCTCCTGCCCTACCAGGGCAGACTTCCGGTCGTCCGGGTTGCAAACACCACCCAGCAGTGGGTCGCCGCGATACGACGCCTTGTGGCAGACGGCGCGGAACGGGAAGCGCTTGGCCGGGCGCTCCAGGCCGAGGTGCGCAGGGACTGGATGATCGATGCTCGCCTGCAGGACTGGCTGGCGGCGTGGACGCGCTGATCAGTCCGTCACGTCAATATGACCAAGCGGCTGCCCACCCCTCGCCATCTCCAGGCCGTGGGCGAGTCGATCGGCAAAACGCCGGGTGTCGAACAGCGCGCAGTCGGCACGTTGTGCCCTGAGCCGTTGGCGGAGCCTCCCCAGCCTTTGCCGGTCGGAAAGGAGTGCAAGCGCCAGTGCCTCATAACCGGCCTCGCTGTCGACGACGAGTTCGGCCATGCCCGCAGCCTCTACTATGCTGGCAGACACGCGCGACACGAACGAGTCTCCACGACAGGCGAGCTGCGGGACGCCCGCCCACAAGGCATCGCTCGCCGTGGTGTGCGCACCCACCGGAAAGGTGTCGAGGGCGAGATCGGCCGCGGACAACCGGCCGAGATGGTCGGCCATCGGCAATCGTGGCGCCCAGATCAACCGCTCTGGCAATATACCGGCAGCAAGTGCGGCGTCGAGCAGGCGCAGGCGAACCTGCTCTGGAGGAACCAGAAGCCAGAGCACTGCGTCAGGCACCTTATCGAGAAGGCGCAACCAGAGCGAGAAGACTTCGCGCGTTATCTTGTAAGGTTGATGCATTGCTGCGAGCACCAGCGCCCCCTCGGGGAGACCAAGCGCATTACGTGCCGGCGTTTTTGCCACCGCGCGCAGGGCGTCGTTTGGCTGATAGCAGCCCGGCAGTCGAAGAATGCGTTCGCTGTACGCGCCCTCTGCGCCGTGCGGGATGGTGACTGAATCGGCAATGATGTAATCGATCCAGGGCGCACCCATCGTCCCGGGAAAGCCGAGCCACTGCATCTGCAAGGGCGCCGGCCTGTGCGCCAGAATCCCCCCGCGGTACCCCTGAGTCCACCCTTTCAGGTCAATCGCGATATCGATTCGATCATCTGCGATGCGCTGAGCCGCGTCACGGTCGGACATATCCCGCAGCACCACCCAATTCGTTACTGCCCGCCGCAGACGGTCGCTGTAAGCGTCCTCGACAGCCGGACCGTAATCGTAGGCAAACACCACGACACGCTCGGGGCTGAGCGCCTCAAGCACGCCCACCAGAAGATGCGCCGTCGCATGATCCCTGAAGTCGGCGGACAACAGGCCCAGTCGCAATGGCCCACGAGCGGACGCGGCGCCTGTTCGCGCCACAGCTACCCTCGCCACATACTGCGCCGCAAAATGCTCGGCGACAACGCGCTGGTCTACCGGGCCCGTACCTGGCGTGGCAAGGTAGGCAAACGGCGACGGTAGCACATGCGCCTGACTTTGCAGACCCTCACCGAATTGCTGGAAGAACGCGGCTTCGATCAGCTCAGCCCCGTCCCAGTCGGCAAGCTGCCGGCAAGCATGCGCCGCCTGCAGCATCCAGTCGATTCTCGGCTCGCGCTTGATTGCCTCTATCAAGGCCTCACGCGCGGTCTCGTTGTCACCGAGATCAGCGCTGGTACATCCCAGGTTGTAGTACGGGTCCGGGAACGCAGGATCACACTCGATCGCCCTCAGCAACATGGTTCTCGCCTGCATCAGCTGTCCGGCGTCGCGCAGCGCCACCGCCGCATTGTTGCAGGCCTGCGCCCACTCGGGAGCCAGGCTCGCAGCGCGCAGTCCAGCTTCCACTGCATCCTGAAACCGCCCCGCCCCCCTCAACGCAACCGACAGATTGGACCAGGCGACCGCATCGCCAGGCACTGACTTCACCGCGGCGTCCAGAAGCACGAGCGCCTCATCGATCAGCCCTTGCTGCAGCACGATGCCGCCAAGCATTGCCGCCGCACCCGCGTCCGCAGGCAAACGCTCGAGGTTGACCCGGCAGAAAAGTGCCGCACGGTCGAGGTCGCCGAGCTCGGCCAGCAGTTCACGGCACAGGCGCGCGAGTTCGGCATCAGATGGGGCGAAATCGAAGGCCCGCCAGAAATGGTCCAGCGCTTCGGCACGCTGGCCAACCTGCAGCAGGACACACCCGAGATTGTGGTTGAACGCCGAACTGACAGGCTGTAACACCAACGCCCTCCGATGGGCGTCCAATGCATCCTCGAACAACCCGCACGATGCGAGCGCATTCCCAAGGTTGCTCCAGGCCTGTGCGTCGGATGGCGCCAGGCGGACGGCAATCCTAAGCGCGGCCACGGCCTCCTCACTTCGACCGGCAAGCTGCAGCGCGCAGCCATGGAGCTTGTGGACAACCTGATGTCGCGGATGCCTGGCACCGAGTTCTGCCGCCAGTGCAATCGTCCGATCGTAACGCCCCTGTGAAAAGAGGCTGGCGGCCTGACTCAATAATTCCTGATCACGAGCCGATAAAGGAAGCTGGACCTTCATTCACACCCTCTGTCACATGGAAGCAAGCCGGCCCGCATCTTAACCGCCCGCCTCCGCGACCAGTGCAGCAAGCAGCCCCGGCGAATATTCCTAAAGTTCAGCGAGGGCCGACCGTTAAAGGTTCCAAGAGTGCAGCTGGCAGGTTTCGCAGGCTGGCTCGCAGAGGACAACCCGGCCACCGCCGGAACATTTTTGATACTTCTCTAACGGAGAAAAATCATGTCACAAGTGATCAACACCAACGTTCAGTCGCTCAACGCCCAGCGCAACCTGAGCACCTCGGGCGGCTCGCTGGCCACCTCGCTGCAGCGCCTGTCGTCGGGTCTTCGCATCAACAGTGCCAAGGATGACGCCGCAGGCCTCGCGATTTCCGAGCGCTTCACCGCCCAGATCCGCGGCCTCGACCAGGCCCGCCGCAATGCCAACGACGGCATCTCGCTTGCGCAGACCGCCGAAGGCGCCCTGCAGTCCTCCGGCGACATCCTGCAGCGCATCCGCGAGCTGGCCGTGCAGTCGTCCAACGCGACCAACTCCGCCTCCGACCGCCAGGCGCTCAACGCCGAAGTCAACCAGCTCACGTCCGAGCTCGACCGCATCGCCAAGACCACCGAGTTCAACGGCTCCAAGCTGCTCGACGGCTCCTTCGGCAGCGCCACCTTCCAGGTCGGCGCCAACGCCGGCCAGTCGATCTCGGCCAGCACCGCCAACTTCTCCACCAGCCAGTACGGCAACTACCGGGTCGGCTCCAAGGTTGCGACGGACGCCGGCGCCAAGGGCGACCTGACCACCGGCAGCACGGCGAATGCGATCACCTCGAACGCGCAGGCGACAAGCAGCCGCGTCGTCGGCGGTGCCATCACCATCAGCGGCGCCACCGGATCGGCCACGGTCACGATCGCGGCCGGCGCGTCGGCCAAGAAGGCGGCAGAACAGATCAACGGCGAAACCGGTACCACTGGGGTCAAGGCCTCTGCCAAGACCGAGATCGACGTCACCTTAATGGCTGCGAATACGTCCTACAAGTTCGACGTCAGCTCGGACAACGCAACCGCGGTCACCATCTCCTTCACCCTGGGCGCAGCGGTGGACAAGGACGGCCTGGCCTCGGCAGTAAATGCCTTCAACGACGTCGCCTCCAAGACCGGCGTCACCGCACGCGTCAATGACGGCGGCGACGGCATCACGCTGCTCAATGCGAACGGCGAGAACATCACCATCGCCAATGCGGCAAGTGGTTCGGCGACGGCGACCATCGGCGGCGCATCCACCGCTGGAGGCGCGAGCGCGGTCGCCACCGGCCAGCTGGTCCTCGACTCGGAAAAGTCCTTCAGCATTGCGGCGGCGAACACGAGCGACTTCTTCACCGCAACAGCGGCTGCAGGTCAGTTGCAGAAGGTGAGCGATCTCGACGTGAGTTCGGTCGATGCAGCACAGCGGACGCTGGCGATGGTCGACTCTGCACTCGCCGCGGTGAACAGCCAACGTGCAAAATTCGGCGCCCTGCAGTCGCGCTTCGAGACCACGATCGCCAACCTGCAGACCAGCACCGAAAACCTGTCGGCCTCCCGCAGCCGTATCCGCGACACCGACTTTGCATCGGAAACCGCCAACCTGACCCGCGCGCAGATCCTGCAACAGGCTGGCACGGCGATGCTGTCCCAGGCCAACGCCCTGCCGCAGAACGTGCTTTCGCTGCTCCGGTAAGCGGTGTAGGCTAAGTCGCTTGGCACGGCGCGGGGTTCGCAAGGGCCCCGCGCCGTTACACCATGAGGGTGACCACAATGAACATCTCTTCGGTGAATACCTCGGTTCCGACCGAAAACCTGCTCCAGACCACATCCAGCGCCCGCAGTCCGTCGGCCGAACGAGCCGCCGCTACGGACCCAAGCAGCACGGCAAAAACAGGTGCAGCCGCCGCCGGGGCCCGTACAGAACAGAGCAAGCGCACCGCGGCCGAAGACGCCGCCGCAGCGCAGAAGCCCAGTTCGCTCGAGCAGGTCGAGCAGGCAATGGACGAAGTCCGCAAAGCGATTTCGCCTGTGGCACGCGACTTGCTTTTCTCTATCGACGAAGACACCGGCAGAACGATCGTCAAGGTCGTGGATGCCAGCACCGACGAAGTGATCCGTCAGATCCCTTCGGAGGAGATCATTTCCATCGCCAAGGCGCTGGATAAATTGCAGGGCCTGCTGGTCGAACAGAAGGCCTGACCCGAACAGCAGACAGGAGGTTCCGACATGGCAACGATCACGAGCGGTGGTTCGATCATCGACATCAACTCGATCGTGCGCGGTTTGATGTCGGTGGAAAGCCGCCCCCTGACCCTGCTGGCACAGCGCGAGGCGAGCCAGCAGGCCAAGCTGTCCGCCTTCGGCCAGATCAAGGGCGCATTGTCGTCCCTGCAGACCGCCACCGACGGGCTCAAGACCGCAACCAAGTTCTCTGCCACCAAGGCCAGTGTGGCCGGCGACGCCGGCTTCACTGCCAGTTCCGGTGCGGGCGCTGCAAACGCGAGCTATGCGGTGGACGTGCTGCAGATGGCCAAGATCCAGCGCGTTTCGACCCCCGTGGGCGGCAGCTTCACCCCCGCGGCAGGCAAACTCACCATCGAGTTCGGTACCGTCACGGACGCTGGCTCGGGCAAGTCCTTCACGAGCGACAGTCCCCCTCGCACTGCCAGCCTGGACTTCGAAGGCAGCACACTGGAAGAACTGCGCGATGCCATCAACGGCAACGCGGCGCTCGGCATCAAGGCCAATATCATCAACAACGGCACGGCCAAGCAGCTTGTCTTGAGCGGTACCGCCACGGGCGCCAACATGGCGTTCAAGCTGACGGGCGAGGACGGGCTCGAGGATCTGAGCTTTGACCCCGCCGCAACACCCCTGCCAGCCGACAAGATGTACTCGGTACAAGCGGCGCAGGATGCGCGCATCCGCGTCGATGGCATCGAAGTCACGCGCGGCAAGAACACGATCACCGACGTCATCGACAACGTGACGCTCACACTCATCAAGGAACCCGTCGCGCCGGCCGCAAGCCTGAGCGGGACCCTCTCGGTGAGCGAGGACCAAAGCGCGGCAAAAACTGCCGTCGAAGCTTTCGTCAAGGCCTACAACGATGTAGCGAGCACCCTGGCCAGCCTGACCGCTTACAACCCCGATAACAAGACCGGCGCCACACTCACGGGCGACTCCACTGCACGCAACATCCAGAGTCAGTTGCGCAACGCACTGGGCGCCTCGATCACTGGCCTGACGGGTGCGAATTCGCTGTCTCAGGTCGGCATCAGCTTCGACAAGGACGGCAAGCTCGCGCTCGACAGCACCAAGTTCACCGCCGCACTCAACGATACGAGCAAGGACGTTGCGGCCTTTTTCACTGGCAAGGACGGCGTAAAGGGTTTTGCCTCAAGCTTCAGTGCCCAGCTCGACGGACTCATTGCCCGCGACGGGCTGATCAACAGCCGCACCGAGGGCATCAACTCCACCATCAAGTCGCTGACGACGCAGTACGACACGATGGAGGCTCGCCTGGCGAAGATGGAAGAGCGTTATCGTAAGCAGTATTCCACCCTCGACACACTACTCAATGGCCTGACCCAGACCAGCACCTATCTCATGCAGCAACTGGCCAACCTGCCGTCCATCGGGCGATCCTAGCAATCGGAGCAAGATCTCCATGTTTGGTACTTCCTACCCCAATCGCGCCTCGGCCTATGCCCGCGTCGGCAATCAGACCAGCGTCGAGTCTGCTTCCCCGCACAAGCTCATCCTGATGCTGTACGACGGCGCCCTTCTGGCACTGGGCACCGCGACGGTGGCGATGCAGAACAAGGACATCCCGACCAAGGGCAAGTCCATTTCCAAAGCCATCGACATCATCATGAATGGCCTCAAGGTCAGTCTCGACATCGAGGCTGGCGGCGAGTTGGCGGAGCGTCTCGACGCCCTTTATGAGTACATGGCCGATCGCCTGCTGCACGGTAACCTTCACAACAACCAGGCGGCGATCGAAGAGGTCATCGGGCTGCTTGGCAGCCTGCGCGAAGCGTGGGCGGCGATCGAGTCGCAGGTTCAGGGATAGGAGCGGATCACAGCCATGCTTACGCTGGAGAACGCTCGCACCCTGCTTGAACTCTATCGGCGCATGGCGCTTGCCGCCGAGGCAGGCGAATGGGATGAGTTGGCCGAGCTCGTGCGCCAGTCTGGGGCGCTGCGTGTGGCGGCGGCGCCGGCCCTGCAGCCGCCTTCCCCGGACCAGGCGGCTGAGATCGAGATCGTGATCAAGCAGATTCTGGAACTCGACCACGGCATTCGCCTGCATGCCGAACCGGCACTCGAGAGCACGCGCAAGCTGCTGTCCAGTTCGGTCAAAGGCCGTGCGGTACGCAATGCCTATGGTGGCTGAAGGGCGCAGAGCACTCGAACCAGGCCCCTCCCGCCATGATCCCCGCTGACCTCGCCGCCCGCCTGCGGTTGCTCAACGAAGCGAGCTTCTTCAACTCCGAGCCGCCCGTACCGGGCCTGCAGCGCGCACGCGAGATCCAGTCGCAGTTGCCCGAGCTGGTGCCGGGGCAGCGTTTTTTCGCAACCCTTCAGCGCACGCTGCCGGACGGTACCTTCCGTGCGCTGGTCGCCGGCCAGCAGATGACGCTGGCGCTCAACACCGCGGCCAAGTCGGGCGACACACTGGAGCTCGAGGTATCGCAAGTGACGCCGCGTGCGGTGTTCGCACGCATCGTCGGCCAGGAGGCGGCGGCAACCGTCACGGCATCGGCCCAACCGGCACTGAGCCAGACCGGGCGCCTGATCAGCTTCCTGCTCACCGGCCAACCGGCAGCGCAGCCGGCAAGCCTTGCCGCCAACCAGCCCCTGCTTGCCGCCCCGCCCGCCAACGGCGCCCAACTGGCGCCGCTGCTGCGCCAGGCCTTGGGACAGAGCGGGCTGTTCTACGAATCCCACCAGGCCGACTGGGTGCTCGGCAGACGCGACACGGCCAGCCTGACGAGCGAGCCGCAGGGGCAGGCACAGACGCGTTCCACCGCGCCGGGTGCCTCCCAGGCCGCGACCGGGCAAGCGGTGCATCAGGGCGTCGCCAGCCCGAAGAGTGGTGCGCAGTCCGGTCAGCCCGCTGCTGCCGAAGGCAGTGAACGCGCAGCCCAAGCTCGCGGCGCTGCCTTGGCCGATGAGGCCGCGCCCGTGCGCACCGCGCCCATACCGGATCGTCTGATCCCCATTGTCCATCAGCAGCTCGACGCCCTGGCCACCCAGCAGTATGTCTGGCATGGCCAGGCATGGCCGGGCCAGGCGGTGGAATGGCGAATCGAGGACCCCGAGCGGGATGACGGCAGCGCCGAAGAGGAGACCGCCCACGGCTGGGACAGCACCCTGCGGCTGACCCTGCCCCGGCTCGGCGGTGTGGAGGCCCAGTTGCACCTGAGCGGGAAGCAGGTGGCCCTGCGCCTGCGCGCGGACGAGGCCGACACCCTCGTGGCACTCGACGCCGGTGCCGCAGCCCTGGCTTCGGCGCTGGAAGCCGTGGACCTGAGGTTGTCGGGCCTGATCGTCGAGCCAAGCCATGACTGACGCCCGCCCCGCCACCCGCAACGAAGCCGTCGCCCTTGCCTACACGGCCGGCGAGACGGCGCCGCGCGTGGTCGCCAAGGGCAAGGGCGTGCTGGCGCAGGAGATCATCGACCGCGCACGCGAGGCCGGGGTATTCGTGCATGAATCCCCCGAGCTGGTGAGCCTGCTCATGCAGGTGGACCTTGACGCGCGCATCCCGCCCCAGCTCTACATTGCCGTAGCCGAGCTGCTGGCGTGGCTGTACCGGATCGAACAGGGGGCCGACGCCGGCCCACCGCCGCACAACCTTGACCTGCCCGAGAGCCTGCGGCCACGCAGCGCCGACGCCGAGACAGGCGCCTGAAGCCGTTCGCGCGGCCGCCGGCCATGGTCTCCACTGTCGTGATATAAGGATGCGGAACTCCAGCAAACAGACTGGGCACACTGGCACAGCGCCACACAAGATGCAGATCGAACAACAAGACACCCGCGTCGAGTTGGTGTACGGGGAAGACGAAGCCAAGTACCTCCTGCGCGACGCCGCCGAGATAAAGGCGCTCTTCCGCGCCCTGCTCGGCCATCGCGGCCTGCTCGGGGCACGCTCGATCCCCGGCGGGCACAACTTCATCACCGCACTGATCGAAGCCGACGAGCAGCGCGGCATCCTCCTCGACGCCAGCACCGACCCCCTGCAGAACGAGCGCATCGCGCAGTCCAATGCGCTGGACTGCGTCACCCAGCTCGACCGCGTGCGCATCCAGTTCCTGCTCGAGAACCATGCACTGGTGGTCGAGGACGGCAAGGCGGGCTTTCGAGCGCCCTTCCCGCATACCGTCCTGCGCCTGCAACGGCGCGAATTCTTCCGCCTGCAGACGCCGTCGACATCCGCACGCAAGGTGGTATGCAGGTTTCCGCTGCCGCTGGGAAACGGGCGCACGCACGAGGTCGAGCTGAGCATCCTGGACATCAGCCGCGGTGGCGTTGCGATCGCCGTGCCCCCCGGGGGCGTTGCGCTCGAGCAAGGCGCAGTATTCGAAGACTGCACCCTGTTGCTGCCCGACACGCCGCCGGTCAGCACCAGGCTGACCATTCGCAACCTGTTCCGTATCACACGGCCAAACGGTGTCGAGTTGTTGCGCATCGGCTGCGCCTTCGCCGACCTGTCGGCCAGCGCCGGAGACGCAATCCAGCGCTACGTCCTGCGCATGGAAAGAGAGCGCAACGCGCGCGAACGGGGGCTGATTTGAACATCGATCACAGCCCCGAGCACCAGGAGGTCCCCCCGGACCAACCCGTCCAGGATACGGCTGGCCTCGACCGCTACATTCTGCGCGGACGCCGGCAGATCATCCAGATCCTGCAGGAGATGATCGACGACCGCTGCCTGATGTCCGCGCACATCCGGGGCGGTCTCTCGTATGTCAGTACCGTGCTTGCAGTCGAGCCCGAGCAGAACGCCATCCTGCTCGACGCAAGCCCCAACCCGAGCACCCATGCACGGGCACTCGAGGCCACACAACTGTTGTGCACCTCGCAACTCAACCGCATCCGCGTGCAGTTCTCGGTCGAGGGGATCAGACAGGTATCGATCGACGGCCGCCCGGCGCTGCGCGCCAGTATCCCCACCGAAATCCTGCGCCTGCAACGCAGGGAGTTCTTCCGCCTGCAGGTGCCGATTGCGCACGGCATCGCAATCACGCTCCCGCCCGCGGCGGGCAGCAAGGGCCCAGGGTGCGAGGCACGCGTGATCGACCTGAGCTGCAACGGTGCCGCAGTGCTAGTGCCACCCGGCGTGCGTACGCTGACGATCGGCGAAGTCGTGCCCGGCTGTACGCTGCGCCTGATCGACCAGGAGCCGCTCTCCCTGGCCCTCGAAGTGCGCAACATCAACCGCCAGACAAAACCCAACGGAACGGAACAGCTGCGCATCGGACTGCGCTTCGAGTCCATGCCCCGAAGCGCGGAGACGCGCATCCAGCGCTACATCTTCAACACCGAACGTGAGATCAACGCCCGCACGCTCGGCGGGCTTTAGGCTGGAGCGAAGCATCCGCGGAACAGCGACGCAGTGACGGGCTTGCGCCGGCCGGCGCGCAAAGGAACGTGACATGAGGACCGAACCCCTACCGATCCGCCCCTCCGCCTGCGAAACCGAACAACGCACCCGGCATCCGCACGATTTCGGCCAGGGGGAAAAGCAACGTGCGGAGACACGAGCCCTGTGGGTCACGCTGCTCACTCTGGCAACCATGGTGGCCGAGGTCATCGGGGGCTGGATCACCGGATCGATGGCGCTGCTGGCCGACGGCATCCACATGGGCGGCCATGCGCTCGCCCTGGGGTTGGCAACAGCCGCCTACTATCTTGCCCGTCGCCATGCCAACGATCGACGGCTAAGCCTGGGCAGCGGCAAGATCGGCGACCTGGCGGCCTACACCAGCGCACTCTTCCTCGGTGCAAGCACCCTGTGGCTGGTGGTGGAGTCCATTCAGCGCCTGCTGCATCCGCAACCGCTGTTGGCGGTCGAGGCAATGACGGTGGCCGTCGCCGGCCTGGCCGTCAATCTGCTTTCAGCATGGCTGCTGGCCGATGGACATGGACATGCGCATGGACACCCGCACCATCATCATGACGACGACCAGTGCGACTCGCACCGGCACACCCACGCCCACGGTCCAGACCATGCCGCGTCGGAGCATGTCCCTCGCCAGGACAACAACCTCCGGGCTGCGCTGGTGCACGTCATCGCCGATGCGGTGACATCGGTGGCTGCGATCGTAGGTCTGCTTGCAGCCTGGATGTGGGGCTGGCAGTGGCTGGATCCGTTGATCGCACTCGTGGCCTCGCTGGTGATCCTGCGCTGGGCGTATGGCCTGCTTCGCCAGACGGGCGCAGTGCTGCTCGACGCGGAAGGCCCGAACGGACTCCGCGAGCAGGTACGCGACAGGCTGGAGGCAGTCGCCGGCACGCGCGTGGTCGACCTGCATCTCTGGTCCGTTGGGCAAGGCGCGTGGACACTGGTGGCCAGCGTCGTCAGCCACGCTCCAGCCTCGCCAGCAGACTACCGGGCCCGCCTGCTAGACCTCAAGGACATTCACCATCCGATCATTGAGGTACAGCAGTGCAGCACTTGCGAATGGCCTGTTGTCCCCACCAAGAGGAGCACCATTCCATGACCACACGTCGGGAGTACGACAGCTTCGGCCCGATTGACGTCCCTGCCGCCCGCCTCTGGGGCGCGCAAACCCAGCGCTCGCTGCTCAACTTCGCCATCTCCACGGAGCGCCAGTCAGTCGAGCTCATCCACGCCCTCGTCCTGGTCAAGCGTGCCGCCGTACACGTCAACCACAGCCTCGGCCTGCTGCCGGCCGACAAGACGCAGGCCATCATCGCGGCAGCGGACGAGGTGCTCGCCGGCCTGCATCCGGACGAGTTCCCGTTGGCGGTCTGGCAGACCGGCTCCGGCACGCAGACCAACATGAACGTCAACGAAGTCCTCGCCAACCGCGCCAGCGAACTGCTGGGGGGCGAGCGCGGCGAGAAGCGCCTCGTCCACCCCAACGACGATGTCAACCGCAGCCAGTCGAGCAACGATGTCTTTCCGACCGCCATGCACGTCGCCGCTACCCTTGCCATCAGCCTGAAGCTGCTGCCCGCGTTGTCCAGGCTGCACACCACACTGGAGGCGAAGTCCCGTGCCTTCGCCGACGTCGTCAAGATCGGTCGCACCCATCTCCAGGACGCCACCCCACTCACCCTTGGCCAGGAAATCTCCGGCTGGGCCGCTCAACTGGCGCATGGAGAACGCCACCTGCGCGCAGCGCTTCCGCACCTGAGCGAACTCGCCCTGGGCGGGACTGCGGTGGGAACCGGGCTGAACGCGCCGAAAGGCTACGCCGAGGCCGTTGCCAGAGAAATCACCCGCCTGTCCGGCCATGCCTTCGTCACCGCACCCAGCAAGTTCGAGGCCCTGGCAAGCTGCGATGCGCTGGTGCACGCCCACGGCGCCCTCAAGACCCTCGCCGCCAGCCTCATGAAGATCGCCAACGATGTGCGCTGGTTGGCCAGCGGCCCGCGCAGCGGCCTCGGCGAGATCGCCATCCCAGAGAACGAGCCCGGCTCGTCGATCATGCCAGGCAAGGTCAACCCGACGCAGAGCGAAGCCGTCACGATGCTCGCTGCGCAGGTCATGGGTAACGACGTCGCCATCAACATCGGCGGCGCCTCGGGCAACTTCGAGTTGAATGTCTTCCGTCCGATGGTCATCCACAACTTCCTGCAAAGCGTGCGCCTGCTCGCCGACGGCATGAACAGCTTCAATGACCACTGCGCCGTCGGCATCGAAGCGAACCGTGCGCGCATCACCGAACTGGTGGAGCGCTCGCTGATGCTGGTCACCGCACTCAATCCTCACATCGGCTACGACAAGGCCGCCCAGATCGCCAAGAAAGCCCACAAGGAGGGCAGCAGCCTGCGCGAAGCGGCGCTGGCGCTGGGCTACCTCTCCGCGGACGACTTCGACCGTTGGGTCGACCCGACCAGAATGATCGGCTGAGCAGGGATCACCGCCGGCAGAACGACGCGCGCAATGCGACGACAAATGCCGCTATCGGCACGCCAACGCGCGGAGCACCCCGGCAAGTGCATTGACGGCGATGTCCATCTCGTCCGGCGTGTAAGCCGCGAACCCCATCAGGAAACCGGCCCTGTGCGTGGTCGAAGCATGCAGCGCCGTCAGCCCCAGGAGATCGATTCCCGCCCGCGCCGCGCCATCGATGACCGCGCGCTCGGAGATGTCGCGAGTGAACACACAGGGCATCTGCATTCCGCCTGCCGGCACCCTCGGTTCGACGAAGTCGGCCAGATGCGCGCGCACGAGCCCTGCCAGCACGTCGAGCCGGTCGGCATAGACGCCACGCATCGCGCGCACATAGGCGCCGAAATGCCCCCCTTCGATGAAGCGTGCCAGCGTCAGCTGCGGGATGGATGCGCTGTGCCCGTCCAGCAAGGTCCGCGCCACCGTCATGGGCGCCACGAGCTGGGGCGGCAAGACCACGTAACCGATGCGCAGGCCAGGAAACAGCGACTTGGTGAAGGTGCCGATGTAGATCGTCCGATCGTGCGGGTCGAGCCCCTGCACGCAGGCGGTGGGCTTGCCGGCATAGTGGAACTCGCTGTCGTAGTCGTCCTCGATGATCCAGGCCTGGTTCTGCCGCGCCCATTCGATCACCGCGAGCCGCCGATCCAGCGCCAGCGTCGCGCCGGTCGGGAACTGATGCGAGGGCGTCAGGAAGACCGCCCTGGCCGGGCTCGCCGCATCGTGCAGGCGCGCCACCTGCATGCCCTGGTCGTCGAGCGGCACGGGGACACACGCTAGCCCGGCGGCATCGAACGCCTTGCGGGCACCGTGGTAGACGGGGTCTTCGATGAAGATCCGGTCGCCCGCGTCGAGCAATACGGTTGCGCACAGGGCCAACGCCTGTTGCGAGCTGGTCAGTACCAGCACACGCTCGGGCGTGGCACGCGCCCCCCGCTCAAGATTGACGTAGTCCGCGATGGCGCGTCGCAACGGCTCCACGCCTTGGGGCGGGCTGTGCCGCAAGGCCTGGGTGCCATAGTCCTTCAACACCTGTCGTTCCAGGCGCTCCCAGGTTCGCAGCGGAAAGCTGCGCGTCTCCGGCACCCCGGGGGCGAACGGCCTTGGCGCAACAAAGTCGCGCACGCCGCCGCCCTGAAGGATCGATGTACCACGCTGACTCAGACGCACCGACTCGCGCTGGGGCCCGGGGCGCCGCGCGGTGCCGCGCCTTGACGAGGCCTGCGCCCGCTCGGACACGAAGCTGCCGCTCCCCACGCGCCGTTCGATGAAGCCTTCCGCATGCAGCTGGCTGTATGCCGACTCGACCGTATCGCGCGAAACGCCGAGCGACCGGGCCAATGCCCGCGACGCCGGCAGCGGTTTGCCGACGTCGAGTGCGCCGTCGAGGATCAGTTGCCGGAGGGCGCGCTGAATGCGGGCATGCAGCGGCAAGGCGCCATGGGCGGGGTCTCCAATCCAGGCTTTGACCGATTCGAGTTGAGCGTGCTTGAACAATTGGCCGGTATCGCTTAACGAAAGTGGTGGGGAACAACGGGCCATTTTAGGCTTAAAAAGCTGCTTTCGGAGCAGATCGATCCCCCACTCTCCTGGAGCCCTAAGCCCGCCATGTCGTCATCCACCTCGCCTTCACCCATCTGTCCGAGCGATCTCGCCCATCCCCTGGTGGCCGGGCTGGTATCAGTCATCGTCAACTACGGTGGCACCTTCATCCTCGTCTTCCAGGCAGCGAAAGTGGCCGGCCTCAGCCCGGAGCTGACAGCCTCCTGGGTGTGGTCGATCTCGATCGGCGTGGGCGTCACCGGGATAGTCCTGAGCTGGACGGCACGTGAGCCGATCATTACCGCGTGGTCCACGCCGGCCGCCGCGTTCCTCATCACCGCACTTGCGACCACGCCCTATGCCGAGGCGATCGGTGCCTACCTGCTCTCGGCGGCGGCCTTCGTGGCATTGGGGTTGTCCGGGTACTTCGAGAAGGCCATCCGGCTGATCCCACCGGGCATTGCCGCCGGATTGCTGGCCGGCATCCTGCTGCAGTTCGGCATCGGTGCCTTCGGTGGCATGAGCATCGACCCGGTTCTGGCGGGCTTGTTGATCATGGCTTATCTGGTGCTCAAACGCTTCACCGCACGCTATGCCGTGGTGGGCATCCTGGTGCTGGGGCTGGCCTTCCTGCTCATCGAGGATCGCGTCGATCTGTCGGGGCTGGCATTGCAACTCGCCGCGCCGGTTTTCACCATGCCGGCGTTCTCGCTCAACGCCACCTTGAGCGTGGCACTGCCGCTGTTCCTGATCACGCTGACCGGCCAGTACATGCCGGGCATGCTGGTGCTGCGCAACGACGGCTTCAAGACCAGTGCGAACCCCATCGTGACCATCACCGGGCTCGGTTCGCTGCTCATGGCACCGTTCGGCTCCCATGCGTTCAACATCGCCGCCATCACGGCCGCGATCTGCACCGGCCGGGAAGCGCACGAAGACCCCTCCAGACGCTGGATCGCCGGCATCGCCGCGGGGGTCTTCTACATCCTCGTCGGGGTGTTCGGCGTGACCTTGGCCGCCCTCTTCATGGCCTTCCCGGCGACCTTCATCACCACGCTGGCTGGCCTCGCGCTACTGGGCACCATCGGTGGCAGCCTGGCCGGCGCCATGGCCGATGCGAAGGCGCGCGAGGCCTCGCTGATCACCTTCCTGGCCGCAGCCGCCAACATCAGCTTGCTGGGCATCGGTGGTGCGTTCTGGGGCCTGGTGATCGGGCTGGTGGCGCATGCGGTACTCAACGGCCGCCTGCCCCAACGAGCGCCAAGGCAGGTAATGGCGCCCGCCCCCGCGAACAAGGGGGTGAGCTGATGCGCCCCTCTGTCGATGCCCTGTGTGATCACGACCCGCATGGACGTTATCCCGAGGCCCTCACCGTGGAGGACTTCCGCCACAAGCTGGCCGCCGTGCGGGCACGCATCGACGCCGCCTGCCGTCGCGCGGGTCGCGATCCGGCGGACGTGCGCCTGCTCCCGGTGAGCAAGACCAAGCCCGAGGCCAGTATTCGCATGGCCTACGCGGCCGGTTGCCGGATGCTGGGCGAGAACAAGGTGCAGGAGGCCCATCGCAAATGGGAAGCCACGCAGGATCTCGGCGGGCTGCGCTGGTCGATCATCGGCCACCTGCAGACCAACAAGGCGCGGATGGTGGCGCGCTTCGCCGACGAGTTCCAGGCGCTGGACAGCCTGCGCGTGGCCGAGGCACTGGAACGCCGCCTGCAGATCGAGGGACGCTCACTGGACGTGTTCGTGCAGGTCAACACCTCGGGCGAGACCAGCAAATATGGCCTGGCACCCGAGGATGTCCCAGGCTTCGTGCGCGCCCTGCCGGCCTTCTCTGCCCTTCGCGTGCGCGGCCTGATGACGCTCGCACTGTTCTCCAGTGAGGCCGAACGGGTACGGCAGTGCTTCATCCTGCTTCGCACCCTGCGGGACCGACTGCGCCAGAGCGCCGCCGCAGGTATTGGCCTGGATGAGCTGTCCATGGGCATGTCCGGCGACTTCGAGATCGCCATCGAGGAAGGTGCCACCGTGGTGCGTGTCGGCCAGGCCCTCTTCGGCGCCCGCCCCTTGCCCGACAGCCACTATTGGCCAGCGAACCCCCAAACAAAGGAGCCCCGATCATGAAGACCGCCATCGCCATTCGCCATCTGGATTTCGAAGACCTGGGAACGCTGGAACCCCTGCTGCAAGCGCGCGGCTACACGATCGAGTATGTCGATGCGACTCGAGATGCGTTGAACACCCGCGCTGTCGATGCTGCTGACCTGCTGGTGGTGCTCGGTGGCCCCATCGGCGCCTTTGACGACGAGGCCTATCCATTCATCGAGGATGAGTTGGCCTTGGTGCGTCGGCGGCTGGACGGCCATCGCCCACTGCTGGGGATCTGCCTGGGCGCGCAACTCATCGCGCGCGCGCTTGGCGCCAGGGTGGCCCCCATGGGTGTCAAGGAAATCGGCTTTGCGCCACTGACGCTGACACCGGAAGGTCAAGCCTCGCCGCTGGTCGCGCTGGGCAACGTGCCGGTCATGCACTGGCATGGTGATCAGTTCGACATTCCACCCGGCGCGCTGCGGCTGGCAGGGACGGATGTGTGCCCCAACCAGGCCTTTTCGGTCGGGCGCCATGTGCTTGGGCTGCAATGCCACCTGGAGGCAGACCCGCGCCAGATCGAACGCTGGCTGGTCGGACACGCCTGCGAACTGGCCCAGGCGGGAATCGACCCGCGCGCACTGCGAACCCAGGCATGCGCCCTGCAAGCACGGCTACCGCAGGCTGCGCGGGCGGCGTTCTCCCGCTGGCTCGACGGCGTCGAATCGGAACCGCCCTGCAGCCAGCCATGACGGCGAAACGCTCTCCGTGCCACTTCGGTTCGACTTGCTCCAGCCCATCCCACGTTATCCAAGACACCCACCTGAGGCAGCAATCATGCAATACCACGCATCGCACCTGATGCGGGCCTATGCCCGTCAACCCGTTTCCTTCGTCCGCGGCTCCGGCGCACGCCTGTGGGATGCACAAGGCTTCGAGTACCTCGATGCCATTGCCGGCATCGCGGTCACCAGCCTGGGCCACGCCCACCCCGAGATCGCCGCCGCCATCAGCGAGCAGGCCGGGCTGCTGCTGCACACCTCCAACGTCTTTCGCATCGACTGGCAGGAGCGGCTGGGCGCGCGGCTGTGCGCATTGACCGGCATGCAGAAGGTTTTCTTCTGCAACTCGGGGGCGGAAGCCAACGAAGCGGCGCTCAAGCTGGCGCGTCTGCATGGCCATCGCAAGCAGGTGGCGCAACCCCAGATCCTCGTGATGGAGAACGGCTTTCACGGTCGCACCCTCGCAACGCTCTCGGCAACCGGCAACCCCGCGAAACAACACGGCTTCGAGCCACTGATGCCGGGCTTCGTGCGCGTGCCCTACAACGATCTCGACGCGGTGCGCCAGGCTGCCGCGCAGTGGCCCGACATCGTGGCGGTGCTCGTCGAGCCGGTGCAGGGCGAAGGGGGAATCCGGGTTGCCGCAGCCGATTACCTGCGCGGACTGCGTGTCCTGCGCGACCAACACGACTGGCTGCTGATGGTCGACGAAATCCAGGCCGGCATGGGCCGGACCGGCGCCTGGTTCGGCCACCAGCATGCGGGCATCACGCCCGATGTCGTCACGCTGGCGAAGGCGCTGGGCAACGGTTTTCCGATCGGCGCCTGCCTGGCGCGGGGGCAAGCCGCCGACCTGTTCTCACCCGGGCAGCACGGCTCGACATTTGGCGGCAACCCGCTCGCTTGCCGGGTCGCGTGCTCGGTGCTCGACATCATGACGCGCGAGAATCTGCCTGAGCGGGCCGCCCTGCTCGGTGCGCGCCTGCTCGACGGCCTGCAGCGGGCACTGGGCAGCCACCCCGATGTGGTCGCCATCCGTGGCCAGGGCTTGATGGCGGGGATCGAACTGAACAGGACCTGCAATGAGCTGGTTGGGCGCGCCCTGGCCGAACAGCGGTTGCTGATCACGGTGACCCGCGGCAACACCATCCGGCTGCTGCCCCCGCTGGTGTGTGACGAAGCGCAGATCGACGACATCGTGGCGCGCCTCGCCCACCTGCTGTCGCCGGCCGCATCGGACGGCCCTGCAGCGCCCGTCGAAACGACGCCGCAGGAAGCAGCGGCATGAAGCTGGGCATCGACGCCCCCACCCGTATCGAACCCGAGCATTCCAGACCACAGGACGACCCACCCATGTATGACCCATCCCTGACGCTCTCCGATTTTGATCCCGAGTTGGCCGCAGCCGTGCTGCGCGAGGAACGCCGGCAGGAAGACCACGCTGAGCTGATCGCCTCCGAGAACTACGCCAGTCCGCTGGTGATGGCCATCCAGAACACGGTGTTCACCAACAAGTATGCCGAGGGCTATCCGGGCAAGCGCTACTACAGCGGTTGCGAGCACGTGGATGTGGCCGAGCGCCTGGCCATCGAGCGGGCCAAGGCGCTGTTCGACTGCGACTACGCCAACGTGCAGCCTCATGCCGGCGCGCAGGCCAATGCCGCGGTCTTCCTGGCACTGACCCATCCCGGCGACACCGTGATGGGCATGAACCTGGCCCAGGGTGGCCACCTGACCCACGGCAATCCGTCCAACTTCTCCGGCCGTCACTACAGGATCGTGCCCTATGGCCTCGATCCGGAAACGGGACTGATCGACTACGACGAGATGGAGCGCATTGCGCTGGAAACCCGGCCCAGGATGCTCATCGGCGGCTTCTCCGCCTACTCCCGTTACAAGGACTGGGCGCGCATGCGCGCCATCGCCGACAAGGTGGGCGCCATCTTCTGGGTGGACATGGCGCACGTGGCCGGTCTGGTGGCGGCCGGCGAATACCCGAATCCGCTGCCACATGCCCACGTGGTGACCAGCACCACCCACAAGACGCTGCGCGGCCCGCGCGGCGGCATCATCCTGGCCAAGGACCAGGACGAGGGCTTTTACAGGAAGCTCGACACCGCCGTGTTCCCCGGCATCCAGGGCGGCCCGCTGATGCACGTGATCGCCGCCAAGGCGGTCGCCTTCAAGGAAGCCCTGTCTCCGGCGTTCAAGTCCTACCAGCAGCAGGTGGTCGTCAATGCTCGTGCCATGGCCGCCGTGCTCCAGCGCCGCGGCTACCGCATCGTGTCCGGCGGCACCGACAACCATCTGATGCTGATCGACCTCTCAGACAGACCCTATACCGGCAAGGAAGCGGACGCCGCACTCAGCGCCGCGTACATCACCGCCAACAAGAACTCGGTGCCCAACGACCCGCGCTCACCCTTCGTGACCTCAGGGCTGCGCATCGGCACACCCGCCGTGACCACGCGCGGATTCGGTGCGGCGGAATGCGAGGACCTGGCCGGCTGGCTGTGCGACGTGCTCGATGCGTTGGAGGCCGGCAGCAGCGAGCAGGTGGCAGGGAGGATTCGCGAGCAGGTGGTGGCCTTGTGTCGTCGCCATCCCGTCTATCGGTAGGTGCTGCTGGATCGCGCCAATCGGTATGCGCACAGGTGCCATCGCTCGTCCTCAGCCACGAGCCTCCAAACATTCGCAACTTCACTTCACATTGAAATCACTGCCCTGGGTACTTGGACCAGTGGCACGGCAATCCGGGCAGGTCGAGGAAACCTCGACCTCCTGGCAGTCGAGCGCGTGTCCGGCTCGGGCAATGCTGCGCAGCAAGGCTTGCATGAGGGCCGAATCGTGAAGCTCGCTCACTTTCCCGCAGTGCGGGCAGACCAGAAACAGACCGGGTAGATCATGCGATTCGTGGCGGCAGGCCACGAACTGGTTGATGCGTCCGATCTTGTGGACCAACCCCTGTTCGATCAGAAAATCCAGTGCCCGATAAACCGTCGGCGGGGTTGCGTTGCTGCGCAGTTGCTTGATCTGGGCGAGCAGGTCATAGGCCTTCAGGCCATTTTCGTGCCGCAGGAGTAGATCCAGGACGTCGCGCCGTATCGGTGTCAACCGCGCGCCGCGCGCCGCGCAGTGGGCTGCTGCGCGGTCCAGAGGATCCTCGCTCTTGTTGGCTGCGCCGTGACACATGATGTTCATGCGCGCAATTCTAGGGGGGCGAGCTGGAATGTACAAATGCAATGTTATAACATTGCATTTGTACATTCCCTCTTTGCCATATGTTCAAGAACCTGGAATCCGCGCCGGCCGGGACGACAGTCGCCACCGATGCCGCGCTTGCCACCCTGCCATTCGATCGGGACGGTCTCATTGCCGCCGTCACGCAGCAGTTCGACACCGGCGAAGTGTTGATGCTGGCCTGGATGAATCGCGCAGCACTGGAAGAGACCCTGGCGACGGGACGCGCCTGTTACTGGTCGCGCTCGCGCAAGGCGCTGTGGAGAAAGGGCGAAACCTCGGGGTGCTCGCAGACAGTCAAGGAGGTCCGCCTGGACTGCGACGGCGACGCCGTCCTGCTTCTGGTCGACCAGCTTGACGGAGCCTGTCATACCGGCCGCCGCAGTTGCTTCTACCACCGGATCGACAACGCGCACCTCGTCGTCCTGAGCGCTCCGCCCCATCGAGACGGAGGCGTCCAATGACCCGGAATCCCGAGGACAGCACGCACAGTGCAAGCATCGGCTCGCAGACCGCAGCGGCACCGGGACCTGGCCGGAACCGGCCGGCGACGATTCGTCTGCACAACACCTTGCGCGGACAGAAGGAAATCTTCGCGCCGCACGATCCGCAACGCGTCACGATGTACGTGTGCGGCCCCACGGTCTACAACTTCGTCCACATCGGCAATGCCCGGCCGGTGGTGGTGTTCGACGTGCTCTACCGCTTGCTCTCGCGGCATTACCCGCAGGTCGTATACGCCCGCAACATCACCGACATCGACGACAAGATCAACGCTGCTGCGCAGGCCGCGGGCGAGCCGATCCGCGTGCTGGCCGAGCGCTTTGCCGCCGCCTATCGCGAGGACATGGCCGCCCTCAATGCGCTGCCGCCCGGCGTCGAGCCCTGGGCCACGGATCACGTGCCGCAGATGATCATGCTGGCGCGGCAGCTGATCGAGCGCGGTCATGCGTATGTGGCCGATGGGCATGTGCTCTTCCATGTGCCATCGCTTGCCGACTACGGCAAGCTCTCCGGTCGCCGGCGCGACGAGATGATTGCCGGGGCCCGCGTGGAAGTCGCACCCTACAAGCGCGACCCGGCGGACTTCGTCCTGTGGAAGCCTTCGACGGACTCGCAACCGGGTTGGGACAGCCCCTGGGGGTTTGGTCGTCCGGGCTGGCACATCGAATGCACCGCGATGATCCACACCCACCTCGGGCGCTCGATCGACATCCACGGCGGCGGCCAGGATCTGATCTTCCCGCATCACGAGAACGAGATCGCGCAGGGCGAAGGCGCCTATGGCGGCGAGTACTGCCGCTACTGGGTCCACAACGGCTACGTCACCGTCGACGGCGAGAAGATGTCGAAGTCCTTGGGCAACTTCCGCACCGTGCGCGACCTGCTGCAGCACTATCCGGGCGAAGTCATCCGCTACGCCCTGCTGGCAGGGCACTACCGCAAGCCGCTCGACTTCTCCCTGGGCGCGCTGGATCAGGCCCGCGCTGCGCTCGACCGCCTCTATGGCAGCCTGTTGCCTTACGATGATCGGCCGCGACGACCCCACGGCGCCGACGCCCAGGACATCGAGGCCGCGCTGGCCGATGACCTCAACACCCCGCTCGCACTTGCCCGCCTGCACGAAACGGCTGCTGCCCTGCGCAAATGCACCGACCCCGCGGAACAGGAACAGCTGCTGGAGACGCTGCGCGATGGTGCGGACCTGCTCGGCCTGCTCCAGCAGTCCCCCGGCCAATGGCGGCAGCACTCTGTGGAAACGGACGATGCGCCCAGCGTGGAGCGCATCGAAGCCCTGATTGCTGCCCGCAGCGACGCACGGGCAGCGCGCGACTTCACGCGGGCCGATGCCCTGCGCCATGAATTGATCGCGCTCGGCGTGGGCATCGAGGACGGCGCAGCCGGCACCACCTGGCACCGCCTTCCCGTGCAGGTAAGCGAATGAGGGCCGAGCTCACCCTCGGCGGACACTACAGACGCTCGCTAAAGGCCTATGGTGGTACGGATGTGCTCACTATGAAAAGCGTACCGGTGCCGAAGCCCGGCGCAAACGAGGTGCTGATCCGGGTGCAGGCGACTACCGTCTTCTCTGCGGACCGGCGGATCCGGGCGATGGACTTTCCTTCCGGTTTGCGGCTGGCCGGTCGCCTTGCGTTCGGGCTTAGCCGCCCGCGGCGCCCGGTGCTGGGAGCGGAGTTGACCGGCATCGTAGTCGCGCTGGGCAGCCGAACGACACGCTTCAAGATCGGTGACCCGGTCATCGCACTGATCGGCCTGCGCATGGGCGGGCATGCCGAGTATGTAGCCATTCCCGAGCGGGCTGCGATCGCGGTTCGAGATTCACCTATGCCGATCGAGACCGCCGCTGCGCTCAGCTTCGGCGGCACGGCAGCACGCAGCTTCCGCTGCCGGGCCAGGCTGTCCGCGGACGAACACATCCTCGTGATCGGTGCGGCGGGGACGGTGGGCCGTTCGCCCCGCTACTCGACAGCGTTTTCGCCTTCGAAGCGTTGCCCGAAGCGCATGCACGAGTCGATACCGGACACAAGCACGGCAGTGTCGTGGTCATGATCTGAGGCCAGGGCTGACCAGACTGCGCACCTCCTCCTCCTCCGCCTGCCGGTCGCCCCCGGCACAATCGGGATCGCGACTTGGCGTCTCACGGTTTCGACGCTGCGCTGAACGCCAGCAGGAGATAGTCGCGCACATGCTTTGCCGCGATATCCCGAACCGACGACAGCTTGATGTGGCGCCGCAGCTTGCCCGTGCCCTCAAGCACCCCGAACGAGTCTTCAAGCGACGCCCCCGCGCCGAATTCAAGCGAGACGTGCTTTGCGTAAGAGAAGATCCCGCAGAACGGCTTGCCAACGGAGAAAAGGATTCCACCGTACTTCACCTCTTCGGACACTGACGGCCCCAAGGCGAGAATGATCTCACGCAGTACCTGCACGAGTTCGAAGCGCTCCTGATCAAGCAGGCGGATGTCTTCGAGAAGTTGTGGAATGCGGTCGATGGTCATGGCAGGCAAGGTTCAGGGGGAGAATGCTGCGGTGCATTGTACGGGCGTGGCCATTGCTCACGTTCCAGTCGATATCCGGAGGTTAGGCTCGTCCGTAGTTTCGACAAACAGATCCATTCACGACCACTTCGCAAGACTTCTCCGAATGCGCTCACGGAACGCCTCGACCTCCTCCATGGAGAGCCAAGCGACGTAATGGCGCGTCCCCGTCGCGGCTCGTGGAGCCGGGGCTTGATTGGGCCGAGGTCGCCTGCATGATCGTAGGCGATCCCGGGTGCTCATACACGATCAAGGAAGCGCATAGACGCCGACCTCGCCCCGGGGCGAAGCCGTTTCAGCTTGTCGCTCGTTCGTACACCCCGTACGCCCAAAACCCCCTGCCCGGCTTCGACGGGCCATGCCAACCGAGCTTTCGAAGCTCCTGGGCGATGAAGTGATTGATGAACCCATGGCCAACGAGCAGGACGTTTCCATACTGCTCGGCCAACTCCACCAGCCGCGTCGCCGCTCGCCTCGCGCGCCCTTGTATCCTTGAGTTCATAAGCGGGCTTGCCATGGCGCAACAAGGTAATTCGCATGTTCCCCGAAACTCTCAGTTTATGGCGCACCGATGCATGCCATGACCGCCGGAGTATATGCTATTCAAATTGCCTGTTGGCGGATATCAGCAACGCAACCGCCAGCGCCGCAACGGCAAGCGCCGCCAGCATGCCGGGGTAGCCGAGGCGGTCGAGCAACAGCCCGGCTGGCGGCGCGACAGCGATCCGGCCGAACGTAAACAGGCTGGCCTGCAGGCCGTAGTCGGCGGCCCGCCAGTCATCGCGCGCGAACTCCATCATCATCGCGAAGGCGAGCGCGGAAGCCACGCCCATGGCGACCGCGAGGAATGCGGCGGCGGCCACCAACCCGGCTTGCGTCCCATACCCGGCAGCGGCGGCCATCAGTGCAAGCGCAAGAACATTGGCGCCAGCGGAGAGCGGCAGTGCCCGGAGGATGAGCGCACGCGGCACAAGTCCGGCAGCGAAGCTCGCCAGTGCCCCGAGGGCGCCGCCGCCGACACCGGCAATCCAGGCAACCTCGCTGGCCGGAAAGCCGCGATCGAGCAGCAGCGGCTTGAGATAGACCCATGCGGCGGCAACGAAAGGAAAGTAGCCGAGCAGCACGACCGTCCAGATCCCCGCCCCCGCCTGTCGGAAGAAGCCGCGCCACACGGCGAGCGGCTTCGAGCGGTGGATGCCGAAACCACTGCCATCGTCCTCGATACATCCAAGCAACCACAAGGCCACGAGCAGGCAGCCCCCCAGCAGCAGGAAGGGCGCCGCCCAGCCAAGCGCCTGCTGCAACAGCAGCATCGCGCCACCGCCGACGATCGCGCCCGCGAACGTGGCGGCCGAGCGCACCCCGCCGGCGCGGGGGCGCTCCTCGGCGGGAAACAGCTTGATGGCCAGCGCATTGACCGGGATATCCGCCCAGGTGGCACACAGGGCGGCCAGCAGCGTCAGCGCGAAGAGGATGCCTTTGTGGGCATCCGCCCCCAGCGCGGCCAGGGACAGCAGGGCCAGGAGGTAGCCACCGCCGGTGAGCCACGCCCAGCGCCGGTAGGGACGATGGCCCGCCCGCCAACGTTCGATTGGCAAGGCCAGGAACAGTTTGAACACGGCCGGCAGGCCGGCCAGTTGGAAGAGCCCGATCTCCGCGCCCGACCAGCCCTGCTGCCGCATGACGAGCGGCAGTCCCAGCCAGAGATAGATGGCCGGTGCCGTCAGCGCGAAGTTGATCCAGCCGAACAGCACGTGGCGCACGCGCACGTGGGAAAGGGCCGCGCTCATGCCGCCTTCCTCGCAACGACGACCTGCAGCGGCGCCATCGGAAACAGGGCCGACGCAAAGGTCTCGATGCGGCAGAAACCGATGCGCCGCAGCGCCGCCGCCATGTCACCCCGGTGGCCGACGTGGCGTCCCTGCATCAGCATGGGCAGGTAATACTGGAGCACCTCGACCGCTGCGGCCGGCGTGTCGCCGATCTCTGCGTGCGCACAGATCAGCGCGCCGCCCGGCCGCAGCGCGGCGAGAATCTTGCGCAGGACCGCCTCGGTATCCGGCACGAAGTGCAGCACCGAGGAACACCAGACGAGGTCGTAGTCGCTGCCACCCACACTGCCGATCGCGTCGGCCGCCAGGTCGCCGCCGAGCACGGAGAGCCGGTCTGCGAGGCCTGCGGCGGCGATGTTCTCAGCCGCGACAGCCACGGCTTCGGGGAAATCGAAAACCACGCCGGAAAGCCCGCCCTGTCGCCGCGCCAGCTCGATCGCCACCCAGCCAGGGCCTCCGCCCAGGTCGAGCAGCTTCGTCGCCGCCGCGAACTCCGGTACGCGCGACACGATCTCCAGCGCAGCCGGCACGGTGGCCGCATGCTGGTCCTGGGCCAGTTGCCTGCGCGCGGCCGCGGCCCACTGCTCGGCCATGCGTTCGAGGGCCTGCCCGCCTTCGGCCTGCACCCGCTGTCGCACCTGATCGCGCAACAGACCGGCGGCCTGCCTGAGCCGGGCCTCACGGTAGCGCCAGGCGTCGCCGGACCAGGTGGGAGAGGCGGCCAGGAAGTAAGCGCGTCCGACTTCCGCGAGGCCGTACACGGTCTCCGATCCCCCGATGTGGTCCACGGCGAGGCGCGCAGATCGGTCCAGCAGGCCCATGCCCCACAGCAGTTCGAGCAGGTGGGCGGTGTTCCGGGAATCCAGGTCGAGCTGGGCGGCGAGCTCGTCGGGCGTTCGAGGCTCGACCAGGGACTCGAAGATGCCCAGCGCCAGGGCTGCGCTCAGTGCCTCGGCCTGGATGGGCGCGGCCGCCAGCGCCCAGTAGCGTTGTAGAGGGTGCTTTTGTTCAGGACTCATGTGCATTGCTCCGTTTACATGCGCCAGGTCAGCCGCACGCCCAGCTCGCGCGGCGGGCTGTAGATGGTGGCCACGCCGTTGAGGAATCCGACGGTGTCGTACTGCTTGTTCGTGGCGTTATGGACGTAGGCGGACAACTCGGTGCGCCCGAAGGTGTAGCCCGCCAGCAGGTTGACGACGCCGTAGCCCGCCCGCCCAGAGGTGTTGGCGGCGTCGAGATAGACCTTGCTCGCGCCACTCAGATGGGCCTGGGCATACCAGCCTTGCGGGGCGTCGTAGCGCACCCCGAGGTGGCCGGTGACATCCGGCGCGAGCGGGTTGTGCTTGCCCTTGAAATCATTGGCGCCCTCCCGGAACTCGCGGAAACGGGTGCGATTCAGCCCCAGCGCGGCCTGGAGCTGCCAGCCCGAACCGAGCAGGTACTGCAGCTCGGCATCGATGCCCACCGGACGCGCCGACGCCGCATTGGTGAGGAACATCTGGCCGGGCAGGCCGATCTGCTGGACCTGCATGTCACGCACGTCCATGACGTAGGCCGCGACGCCGTAGCGCAGGCGCCGCGCCAGGAGCCGCCCCTTGACGCCAAGCTCGAAGGAGCGCACCCGTTCCGGTTGGTAGCGCCGGTAGGCCTCGGGCGCGAAGGCATTGAAACCGCCGGCTCGAAAGCCGTCGGCGACGCTGGCATAGACCTGTGCGTCCTGCCGCCATTGGTACTGCAGCGCCACCTTGGGCGAGAAGCGGGTCCATGCGCGCGACTGTTCGCGCTCCCCGGCCAGGGCAAAGCGCACCTCGTTGCGCTCGATGCGAGCACCCGCCGTGACCGTCCACCGATCCGCCAGCGGGACGATCCAGTGGGTGAACAGCGCCGCCGAGTGGCCCTTTTGCGTGGCCGAGGTCGTTGTCGAACCCAGCGGAATCTTCTGCCCGAAGCTCAGGTCATGATCGTCGCGGTCCGCGTAGAGTCCCGCCAGCCACTGCGCCGGGCCCACCCTGCCCTCCAGGCGGAATTCCTGCGACAAGGTGCGGAAGTGGTGGTCGCGGCTCACATGCAGCATGTCCGCCGGCATGAAGTCGATGTCCTGCTTGATGCGGTCGGTGAATTCGCTGTTGGCGGTGATCGAGCGCAGCTTCAACTCGGGGGCCAGTTCGTGCGCGATGTCGAGCGACACGGTGCGCGCGGTCGAATCGTTCCAACTATCGGTGCCGGAGCGCACCGTGGCGCGCGGCGCGCTGACTGCCCCCCACAGCGAGCCCGCGTCGCGATACTCGCGTTGGGCATAGCGCAGCGTGGCATCGGTTCGATCGCCGGGCGTCCAGCGCAGCGCCAACCTGCCATTGCGGCGTTCGCGGTCGTCCTCCTTGCCGCCCTTGAAGGCGTTGTCGATGAAACCGTCCTGGGTGAAGAACTCGCCAGCCCCCCCGAGGTAGAGGGTGTCCTTCACTAGCGCATGGCTCGCATCGAAGCGCAGCGCACGCTTGTCGCGGCTGCCGAGCTCCGCCGAAACGACGGCGTAGGGATCGTTCCCCGGCTGGCGTGTGACGATGCTGACCGCACCAGCCTCGGCGTTGCGTCCATACAGCGTGGACTGCGGCCCGCGCAGCACTTCCACGCGCTCGATGCCCAGCAGGTTGTCGTCGAAGCCCTGCCCGCGCAGGGTCGGCACGCCGTCGACCACCAGCGCGACCGAGGACGAGAACCCTATGACGTTGGCCGTCAGGCCGCGCATGACCGGCGGCTGCAGGCCCGACTGCCCCGACGCCTGGAAGGTGAAGCCGGGTGTCATCCGCGCCACCCCTTCTAGGCTATCAACGCCGGCAGCTTGCAGATCCTCACCGTCAAAGGCCGAAACGCTGGCCGGCACATGTTCCAGCACCTGGGATTGCTTGTTCGCCGTGACCGTGACGGCGGGCAGCGCCTGTACTTGCGCCTGCTGTGCTGCGGCCGGCAGGGCTGCGCCAATCAGCGCCAGCAACCCGGCCGCGCGGCTGGAAATCGTGGGCATCGCTTGTCCTCCTCGAGTTCATGTGGACCGCATGGTATTCGTCAATGCGAACCGTTCTCATATAGAATCGATTGCGTTCGGGAGGGATTCGTATGCAAACGGGAGCGAGGCGTGGCGCCATGACTGATTTCGTACGCGCGACGGGTGCGGCCGGGCCCGCGGTCCAGGGGGCAAGCGCAACGCACGTGGCGTTGCCCGACCGCTTCGGCGATTGCTGGATCGAGCGAACCGCGCTCGACGATGGGCTGACCGTGGTGCACTCGCACTACCGCCCCACGCGCGAACTGGTCGAAGAGACTGCCCAGACGGGCAGCAGCCCGACACTGGTCATCACCCTGGGGCTGGCGGGCGAGTCTGGCTTCGTGGCGCGGGAAGGAACCCGCCTGCGCTTCCGGGCCGGGCACACGACCCTCACCGCTTTCAACGAGAGTCGCGGCGAGCGGCGTTTCAATGCGGACGGAGCGGTACGCCAACTGCGCCTGGTGCTCTCCGGAACGGCGCTGTCGCGCTACCTTGGAGAGGCGGCTGTGGCGCGTCTGGCCCGCCGTTCGGGCGTGCGCATCCTCGGCGAGCACGCGACGCCGCCCTGGTGTCGCGCCTTGCTGCGCCCCCTGCTCGCCTCCGAAGCGACGCCGCTGGATCGGCACATCGCCGCGCTGACCCTCGCGGCCGAGTATCTGCGCCCGCTCATGCCGACCGGCGCGTCCGCCGCGCCGTCATCCACGCATCTCGGCGCCGACGACATCGACAAGCTCCAGCGCGCCCGCGACCTGATGCAAAACCACATGGACCGTGCATTGACGATTGCGTATCTCAGCGCAACCGTGGGCATGAACGAGTGCAAGTTCAAACAGGGCTTTCGCGAACTGTTCGGCGCCCCACCCCATCGATTCCTGCTGGAGCTGCGCATGCGGCGGGCGTGGATGCTACTTGAGTCAGGATCGCGGGTGGCACAGGCCGCCTACGCGGTCGGTTACGAGCACCACGCCAGTTTCAGCGCGGCATTTGCGCGGTATTTCGGGCGAACGCCGAAGTCGGTGTCTGGCGGTCTCAACCATGGCACCGATCCGATTTGACTGCCGGCTCACGAGCAGCGCGGAGGCATCGTCTGCCGCGCGCAAGCGGGGGGTAATTCGGCGAGCTTATCCTCGCCCCCCTCCGTAGAGCCGGGTGCTATCAAGGGTGAGATGCCGCACGGCAGGCCGAAAATGTGCTGCCAGCAGATAGCGGCCAAATCCCATGCCTAGTGCCCGGCCAACGCCGTTGGGCTCTGCCATGTATTAATATGCTATTGCGAATACTTCTCATTAACTATAACATGACACATAAGGTTGAAGTGCAGGCGCTTCAATCGTCCCTGACTCAGGAGCCCGATGATGGAATTCGATGCCGAGGAGCGCCAGACCCCCTGCCCGCTGGGGCTCATCGCGGCCACTGTTGCGCTGATGACGCGCTACGCCGACCCCGCCCCCGGACAAACCGCCGCAGGTCCGTGTGACGTGCATCCACTCCTGGCGAAGAAGATCGCAGCCAACCTTCTGTTCCTCCAGCATCACCCCGAACTCCCGTCGCATTTCGGGCAAGTCATGGCGCAAGCCCGTGCCCAGTGGTGCGGCATGGTCGAGCACAACGCCGGCAGCGCACCACTGCCGGCGGCACACGCCCACCCGTCGATGCGCCACTGAGCGTACCCGCCTGCCAATTGACCGTCTCGGCAGAAGTGACGCGTGCCGGGACGAAACACGGGCCATGCTGCACCAGTTTCTTGAACATCTCGAACCGTACCCTCGTCAATCAGATAAGCCCAAGGGACCGGATGGAGGCTTGACCATGAACGAACAGGCTTTCGACCAACTCGCCGGCGAGCACCGTGCGCTCATCACGACCCACGGCCGAGCCCAGGCGCGCTGCACCGACCTCATCGCCCGTCAGTCCGTCGAGATCCAGGCACTGCAGGCCGAGATCATGCGCTTGCGGGCGGAAGTGATCCGCCGTGACACGCAGATCGCGCTTCTTCGTGACGAGCATGCCGAGATCGAGCAGACCATCCCCGGCTTGCCGACCCGGCTCACGCTCGCGAGGAAGGTCCGCGTGCTAATGGAACGCATTCAGGAACTGATGCGTGATCGCTACGCCCGCCAGGGTCACCCCGAGGAGGGCCGCCCACTGAACCTGGAGAAGGCCACCGTGTTGAGCCGCCTGGATAACCGCTCGGTCCTGTGCCTCGGCCAGGACGAAGCAGCGGCGCGGTTCATGATGCGGCTGGTCGAGATGGCGGGCGGACACTTCACCCATGATCCGGCTGGCGATGCGGATGACATTGCACGCATCGAGCACAGCGTGCGTGCGGCCGACCTGGTGATCTGCCAGGCTGGCTGCATCAGCCAGAACGCCTACTGGCGTGTGCGCGACCATTGCCGGCGCACCGGCAAGCCATGTCTTCTCGTGGAACGCCCAAGTGCGATGCCCAAGGCTCAGCGCTGACTCCGACGGACACCCTGCGCCTTTCCCACGTGAGCAGAAGACATTTTTCACCAGCGCTGCGCGCGAGGTGAGCGCACGAACCGGGTTCGAAGCTTGTTCAGGCTGGTGCCGAGCGCGAGGCGTCAGGCTTCTTTGAGTCCACTGAACGTATGCGGCGGAACGGATCTCAGACCGGCATGTTCATGATGTCTTGGTAAGCCGTGACCAAGCGGTTGCGCACCTGCACCATCTGCTGGAAGGACAGACTCGCCTTCTGCAGGTTAACCATGACGTCCTGGAGATTGACGTTCGGGTCGCCAGCCGAGAAGTTCTGCGCCATTGCCCTGGCCTCGCCCTGGGCCGCACTGACGTCCTTGAGCGCGTTTCCCAGCACGTCGGCAAAGTTCACGCCACCGGCCGGCGCATCGGCGGGCGATACGGCCTTGCCTTGTGCAGCCTGCGACACCGAGCGCAGCTCGCTCAGCATCTGGTCGATTCCACGGGTATCCATGTGCGTTCCCCAGCCTCAGGGTGTTCGGTGACGTCAGTGTAGCAGAGCAAACGGCATGCCACCGGCTACGATGGCAGCGGCGACGGAGTCGCCTCGGCTCGCTTCAGGCCCTGCAAGCCCCTTGGTCATCCTGTCGACACCCGACAATCAGGCTCAGCAGTCATACCCTTCGGTACGGTACTGCTGCAGCTTGTAGCGCAGGGTGCGCTCCGAAATGCCAAGCTTTTCAACGGTCTTCTTGCGCGAGCCACCCAATTCGCGCAAGGTCGAGAGGATATGTTCGCGCTCCAGATCCTTCATGTTGGCAGGACGCTGGGGCCCGGCCCCGGAGGCTGCAGATGCAGGAAGCAGGCCAGCATCTGCAGCCGCCGGCGCGGCCTGCAAGGGCGCCTGGGCCGGCGGCGTCGGGAAGATGGGCGCAATTGCCGACATCGAAGCGGCAGATATTGCCGACACAGCGGCAACATCTGCCGCCCCCGGAGTCCAGTGCGGCAGGCATAGCCTCACCGTTTCCGCGCTCACCTCATCCCCTGTGGTGAGGATGAGCACGCGGTGCATCGTATTCTCCAGCTCGCGGACATTACCGGGCCAGCCGTATCGCGGTAGCAAGGCCTCGGCCTCGGGCGAGAACCGCACCAGGCGCTTCAGACGCGCCGCATGGCGTGCAAGGAAGTGGCGTGCGAGCGGAACGATGTCGCCCGGGCGCTCGCGCAGCGCAGGAATCGCAATCGGGAATACGTTGAGACGGTAATAGAGGTCTTCGCGGAAACGCCCGGCAGCGACCTCCGCAGGCATGTTGCGGTTGCTGGTAGCCAGCACGCGGATGTCGAGTTCCACCGGTTTCTTGCCGCCCACGCGCTCGACCTCGCGCTCCTGCAGCACGCGCAACAGCTTGGCCTGCAAGCCCAGAGGCATCTCGGAGATCTCATCGAGCAGGATGGTGCCACCCTGTGCCTGCTCGAACTTGCCCGGCTGGGCGGACTGCGCACCGGTGAACGCGCCCTTCTCGTAGCCGAACAGCGTCGCCTCCAGCAGGTTCTCGGGAATGGCCGCGCAGTTGATGGCGATGAAGGCCTTGCCGGCGCGCGGCGAATGCTCATGGATGTAGCGCGCAAACACCTCCTTGCCGGTCCCCGATTCGCCCGAGAGCATGACCGTAGCGTCGGTCTCGGCGACACGCGCGGCGAGCGCGAGCAGGTTGCGCGTGTGCGGATCCTCGGCGACGGTATCCTCCGCATCGGGCTGCACGGCGGCATAGCGGCGCACGTTCTCGAGCAGCACCTCGGGCTCGAAAGGCTTCATGAGGAAATCGCAGGCGCCGCCGCGCATCGCAGCCACCGCTTTGTCCACGTCGCCGTAGGCGGTCATCAGCAGCACTGGCAGTTGCGGCCAGCGCGCGCGGATCTCATGCAGGAGCTGCAGGCCGTCCATGGGCTGCATGCGCAGATCGGTGACCACGAGGTTGAAATGCCCCTCTTCCAGTGCGGCCAGAGCAGCGGGCCCACCGTCGGCGCCGACGACGCCGTGGTGGGCCATCTCCAGGGTGAAACAGACCGCATCGCGCAGCGCAGCGTCGTCCTCGACGACAAGGATGTTCAGGGTGTCGATCATGTGGGTTCGTCCCCATTCGAAGCGGAGGCCGTGACCAGTGGCACGGTCAGCGTAAATTCGGCGCCCTGCCCAGGACTGGACCGCAGCGTGATGTCGCCGCCATGGGCGCGCGCAACACCGCGCGCGATCGCCAGCCCAAGGCCCGTGCCCTCGGCGCGTGTCGTGAAGAAGGGCTCGAAGAGACGCTCCTGGAGTTCGGGTGCGACGCCTGCGCCGCCGTCACGTACGGTGAAGCGCACTGCGGCGCAGCCGATGCCGGACTCTGCCGCATCGACCTCGACCGCAGCGAAAGCAAGCTGCCCCCCCTGCGGGCAAGCCTGGATGCCATTTTCCAGCAGATTGGTGAGCGCCCCACCCAAGGCCTTGCGGTCGCCCAGGACACGGGCCTGAGGGCAGGCACACGCGCTTTCGAAGCGAAGCTGGCGTGCGCGCGCCAGCGGTTCGAGCGTATGCGTGAGCTCGGTCACCAGTTCGCACACTTCGAAGCGGTGGCGCCCCGTGCTGTCGCCACGGGCGAACAGCAGCATGTCGCGAATCAGGCGCTCAAGGTAACGCAGGCGCTCGAGCGCGCGATCCGCCACATTGATGCGCTGCACCGGATCGAGCTCGGTCTGGCGCAGATTACCCGTGTAAAGCAAGGCGGCGGCCAGCGGTGTGCGCAGTTGGTGCGCCAGGCCGGCGACCATCTCGCCCATCGCCGCGAGACGTTCGTTACGCTCGGCGGTCAGGCGCATGCGGAAGGTATCGGTGATGTCATGTAGCAACACGATGCGCTCCTCGCCCGATTCCAGCTCGGCCTCGGTCATCGCGACGCGGCGCGCCTCGGCTCCGGGGTCGATGCGCGCCCCGCGCAGCAGGTACTCGCCGGGCGTCTCGGTTTCCTCCAGCGCTCGCAAGGCCTCATCCCGCCCACTACCGGCAAGATCACGACCAAACAGCTCACCAGCCGCACGGTTGGCCTGAACGATGCGCCCCATCCGATCGAGCACGAGAACGCCCGCTGGCAGCGCCCCCATCAATACGGAGAGGCGCTCCGTGAGCTGCCCCACCTGCTCCTGCAGCGCCGCATAGGCCGAGGACAGCTCCTCCGATGCGCGACTGAAGAGCGCGAAGGCTTCGGCAAGCTGGGCGGCGTCGAGTGCAGGTGCAGGCGCCGCCATGCCGCCTGCCGGCGCAGTACTTGCAGCGGCGTCGGATGGTGCGATCTGGGCAGGAGTGTGCGCGGAATCCGTTTTCACGAGATGCACTGTAGCGGGGAAGAGCGCTATCTTAGCCGGCAAACAGGCGGCAAAAAATGCCGCTTATCGAATCACGGGACTTGCAGCGGCAGGCGGACAATGCCGCCATCGGAAGAAGCGCACGCGACAGGACAGCCACCATGGCCGCAGCAGACAATACCGCAGAGCTCCCACCAGGCACCGCACCCGCAGCAGCGGATTCCCGGCTGCAGCAGGCAATGCAGAACATCAACGCGCTGTCGCAACGGCAGAAGCTGGCCGCCGCCGCTGCGATCGCGCTTGCAATCGCGCTCGTGGTGGGCGTGCTGCTATGGAACCGGGCGCCCGACTACGCCGTACTTTTCTCCAACCTCGATGAGCGCGACGGCGGCCAGATCATCACCGCCCTGCAGCAACAGAACGTGCCCTACCGCATGTCTGCCAACGGCAGCGCGATCCTCGTTCCGCAGGCGCAGGTTCACGAGACACGGCTGCGCCTGGCAGCCGAAGGCTTGCCCAAGGGCGGGCTGGCAGGCTTCGAACTGATGGACGGGCAGAAGCTGGGCATCTCGCAGTTCAATGAGCAGGTCAATTTCCAGCGCGCGCTCGAAGGCGAGTTGTCGCGCACCGTGCAGTCGATCGATGCGGTCGCGGGTGCCCGGGTCCACCTGGCAATGCCCAAGCAGACCTCCTTCCTGCGCGACGAACAGCGCCCGACCGCCTCGGTGATGGTCAACATGCGTCCGGGCCGGGTTCTGAGCCAGAACCAGGTCGCCGGCATCGTGCATCTGGTGTCGTCGAGCGTGCCGCGCATGACCGCCGATGGCGTCAAGATCATCGACCAGAATGGCAGCCTGCTCACCGAGCAGGCCGATCCGCTCATGAATGCCGGGCTCAATGCGCGCCAGCTCGAATACGTGCGGGCGATGGAGAAGGCCTTCATCGAGCGCATCGAGAACATCCTGATTCCCATGGTAGGCAAGGACAACTTCCGCGCCCAGGTCGCCGCCGACGTCGACTTCAACCAGGTCGAACAGACTGCAGAGACCTTCAAGCCCAACCCCTCCCCCGACCAGGCCATCCGCAGCCAGCAGACGAGCGAGTCGATCAACCCGCTGCAGGGGCCGCAAGGCGTGCCCGGCGCGCTCACCAACCAGCCCCCGGTGCCGGCCACGGCGCCCCTCACCGCCCCGCCGGTCGCGGGTGGCCCGGGCGGCATCGGCGCGGCAAACGTCAGCAGCAACCGCAGCGCGGTGCTCAACTACGAACTCGACCGCAACATCCAGCACATCAGGCAGGCGGTAGGACAGGTCAAACGCCTGTCGGTGGCCGTCGTCGTCAACAACCGCAACGTCCCGGGCACAGACGGTACGCCGACGAGCGTCCCGCTCACCGATGAAGAGATCGCCCGCATCACCAACCTGGTGCGCGAGGCGGTCGGCTACAACGCCGATCGCGGCGACAGCATCAACGTGGCCAACAGCCCCTTCGCCGACGATGGGGCCGAGCCCGCCCTGCCGCTGTGGAAGGATCCGGAGATCATCGAGCTCGGCAAGGAAGGCCTGAACTGGCTGCTCGTGCTGCTGGTGGTGCTGCTCGCCTACTTCGGCGTGATCCGCCCCCTGCTGCGCACCGTGCTGCCGCCACCGCCCGCACCCGAGTCCGCCGCAGGCGAGGAAGGAGAGGCGGCCCTCGGCGAGGACGAGGAAGGCGTGCGGGTCACGCTGTCGGGCGAAGCCGAAGAGACCTTCGAGGAGCGTCTCGAGCGCATCCGCCAGCTCGCCCGCGACGACCCGAAGACCATGGCCAATCTGCTCAAGAGCTGGATGGGCACGAATGAGGAGGCGCGCAAGTGACCACGCCTGAAGAAGGCCTAGAGAAGGCCGCCATGCTGCTGCTCACCCTCGGCCCTGATGCAGCCGCAGAAGTGCTGCGCCAGCTCGGCCCGCGCGAGGTGCAGAAGCTCAGCCTGAAGATGGCCGAAATGCCCGGCCACACACGCGAACGCGTGCTCCCCCTGCTCGACGAGGTCGACGCGCACTTCGGCAAGGGCGCGATGATCCAGCCCGACGAAGCCCAGTTGCGCGAGATGCTTACCAAGGCGCTCGGCGACGAACGCGCCGGACATCTCCTCGCACGCATGATGAGCGGCTCGGACACGGCGGGCATCGAAAGCCTGAAATGGATGGACGCAGCGACAGCCGCCGACCTGATCAAGAACGAGCACCCGCAGATCATCGCCACCATCCTCGTTCACCTGGAGTATGACCAGGCGGGTGAGATCCTCAAGCACTTCAACGACCGCCTGCGCAACGACGTTGTGCTGCGCATCGCCACCCTCGACGGTGTGCAGCCCTCGGCGCTCAAGGAGCTCAACGATGCGCTGACGCGAATGCTTTCGGGCGCGTCCAGCGTCAAGAAGGCGGCAATGGGCGGCATACGCCATGCGGCCGAGATCCTCAACTTCGTCGGATCGACGCACGAGACGGCGGTCATCGACAACGTCCGCGAATACGACCCGGACCTGGCACAGAAGATTCTCGACGAGATGTTCGTATTCGAGAACCTGCTCGACATCGACGACCGCGGCATCCAGACCCTGCTGCGCGAAGTCCAGTCCGACTCGCTCATCATCGCGCTCAAGGGGGCACAGCCTGACCTGCGCGAAAAGGTCTTCAAGAACATGTCGAGCCGAGCGGCCGAGATGCTGCGCGAAGACCTCGAAACCCGCGGCCCGGTGCGCTTGTCCGAGGTCGAGGCCGAGCAGAAGGAGATCCTCAAGATCGTCCGCCGCCTGGCCGAGGAAGGCCAGATCATGCTCGGCGGCAAGGGCGGAGACGATGGCTTCGTTTGATCCGCGCACGAGCGCTGAGCCCCGGGAAGCGGCATGAGCATCTCCCGCCACCAGGCCGTTGGCGCCTACAGGCGCTGGACGCCCGCCGACTTCGACGCCAAGGCCGATGGCGCCAGGGGCGATGACGCCGAGGCGCAGGCCGCCAACGCACTCGACGCCCCTGCGCCCCCGCCGCCTCCCCCGTCGCCGGCCGCCGCACCAGAAGTGCCGCAACTGCCGCCGGACTTCCGCCTGCCCACGGCGGAGGAAATCGAGCGCATGCACGAGGAAGTACGCCGGGCCGGCTTCGAGGAGGGCCGGCGAGAAGGCTTGGCCGAAGGCCTGGAGGCCGGACGCAGGCAGGGCTACGAGGAAGGCCACGCACTGGCAGCGGCGGAAGCGGCCCGGGTCGCACAGCTGGTGGCCGCGCTCGAGGACGCCATGCAGACCCTCGATGCCGAGGTCGCCGAAGAGGTCATGGCGCTCGCCATCGAAATGGCGCGGCGTATCGTCCGGGTCACCCTCGAACACCACCCCGAAAGCATACTCGACACCGTCCGCGAAGCCTTGCTCCAACTGCCCCAGGGACATGCGCAGATCCATCTCCACCCCGAGGACCTGGATCTCGTGCGCAGGAATGCAGGCGACCAGTTCGCGCACGGCGGCCACCGCCTGCATGAGGACCTGCGCCTTCAGCGCGGAGAATGTCGTGTCGAAGGCCAAGGCACGCTGGTGGACGCAACCCTGCAGACACGCTGGCGGCGTGTGCTCGAGTCGATAGGCCACGAGAAAGCGGCGTGGGCAACGACAGACACCGCCGGGCTGGCAACAGACGACGCGGACGGGGCACCGCAGCCCCCCCTTCAGCCCGAGCCCGACGACGGCAACTCGACCGCCCTTCCCCCGCCGGACGACGAAGACGGGGTGCAACGACCGCGCGCAACTGGCACGGAGTCACCCGGCGCATGAACCCACACACAGCCCTGTGGCGCAGCTTCCTCGCCGACGGTCGTCGCCTGGTGGAAGACTGCAGCCCGCTCGAGACATCGGGCCGCCTCACGCGCATCAACGGCCTGGTCATGGAGGCCGCCGGCATCAAGCTGCCGCTGGGCGCCGGTTGCCGCATCCTGGTACCGGGAGGCGGTTCGGTCGACGCAGAGGTCGTGGGGTTCAACGGCGACAAGTTGTACATGATGCCGACCGACGACGTCTTCGGTCTCGCTCCGGGGGCGAGGGTACTGCCGATCGAGGTCGGCGTACCGCGCCTCGTGCCCGGGCGGCGCATCGGGCCGCGCCGGCGCGCCGCCGACCGCGCCAAGCACCTGCCAGTCGGCGACGCGTTGCTCGGCCGGGTAGTGGACGGCGCCGGCCGCCCGCTCGACGGCCGCGGCCCACTCGGCACCCAGGAGACGCGCTCGCTGCAAGGCCGCGCCATCAACCCGCTGTCGCGGGCACCGATCACCCAGCCGCTCGACGTCGGCATCCGCGCCATCAATGCGCTGCTGACCGTCGGGCGCGGACAACGCCTGGGCCTGTTCGCCGGCTCCGGCGTCGGCAAATCGGTCCTGATCGGGATGATGGCGCGCTACACCGAAGCGGACGTGATCGTCGTCGGCCTGATCGGCGAACGGGGCCGCGAAGTGAAGGAGTTCATTGACCAGAGCCTTGGCGCCGAAGGCCTCGCACGCTCCGTAGTGGTTGCGGCACCAGCCGACACCAGCCCGCTGATGCGTCTGCAGGGCGCCGCCTATGCAACGACCGTGGCCGAGCACTTTCGCGACCGTGGCAAGCAGGTGCTGCTGATCATGGACTCGCTGACCCGCTACGCGATGGCCCAGCGCGAGATCGCGCTGGCCATCGGCGAGCCCCCGGTGACGCGCGGCTATCCTCCCAGTGTGTTCGCCAAGCTGCCCGCGCTGGTCGAGCGCGCGGGCAACGGCCCCGAAGGCGGCGGTTCGATCACCGCGTTCTACACCGTACTTGCCGAGGGTGACGACCAGCAAGACCCGATCGCCGACTCGGCCAGGGCAATCCTCGACGGGCACTTCGTGCTCTCGCGCAACCTCGCCGACCAAGGCCATTACCCTGCCATCGACATCGAGCAGTCGATCTCACGCGCGATGCACAACCTTGTTGGCGACGATCACTTCGCCGTGGTACGTCAGTTCAAGCAGCTGTTCTCGCGCTACCAGCGCTCACGCGACCTCATTGCCGTAGGCGCCTACCAGGCCGGCGGGGACGCGGTGCTCGACGCCGCAGTGCGCCTGTACCCCAAGCTGGAAGCCTTCCTGCAGCAGGGCATCAACGAGCGCGAGACACATGACGGCGCGCTCCAGAAACTGGCCGGAGTATTCGGCTGAGGCCGGCCGGCCGCGCCACACCCGACGATACGCGGCAGCGCCGGTTCGGTAACCGGGCAATGACGATATACAATCGGGATTCCCGACCGCAGCCCACCGACCGGCAACCGATGACTTCGCGTTTCCATCTCCAGCCCTTGCTTGACCTTGCCGCCACCCGGACAGACGAAGCCGCCCGCAAGCTGGGCGAACTCGTCGCCGCAGAACGCGACCAGGCCCAGAAGCTCGAGATGCTCGAGGCCTACCGTGCGGAATACAACGAGCGTTTCATGCAGGCCGCGCGCGACGGCATGAGCCCCGACGCCTGGCGCAACTTCAGTGCCTTCATGGGCAAGCTCGACGAGGCCATCACGGCCCAGCGCAAGCTCGTCGAGCAATCGCAGGTGCGCACGGCACAGGGCCAGCAGAGCTGGATCGCCCAGCATTCGCGTCTGAAGGCCTTCGACACACTCTCGCAACGGCATCAGTCCGCACTGAACCGGGCCGAGGCCAGGCGAGAGCAAAAGCAGGCCGACGAGCATGCTGCGCGCAGGTACCACAGCGACGGCAACGACGATGACGAGCTGGCATAAAGCCGCTCACCCTTGATGGCATAAACCTTGCTTCAGGCTGTTCAGCGGATCCTTCGATCACCGCCTGCCAGTAAGGGACCATGATATGTCTGCACTGCCTTCCGCATACGCCCCCGCGCGCACCCAGACCTCGGCCGTGAGCCTGCTCACCGGCCAGTCCGAAACCGCCTCGACCTCTGCCCGCAGCGCGCGCAGCGACAACCGTGGCGGTGTCCGCGCAGACGTCTTCTCCCAGACCCTGCAAAGCCGCATGCCCGAGCGTCCCCGCAACGATGGCCCGCGCACGCCCGACAGCCCCGGCCCGGAGCGCAAGACCACAAGCCCCAGCCGGGAGGCCTCCGCACGCGAGCGCCCAGCCTCCTCCACCGGCGAGCGCCAGGCTGACTCAACCCAGCCGGCAGATGCGCGGCCTGCAACACAGTCAGCAAACAGTGCCGGCAGTACCGAAGCGGCACGCGAGCAGACAGGCTCGCAGCCCGAATCTCAGCAGGCCGAGTCCGGCAGCAACGCCGATACGTCCGTACCGGCCTCGCTTGCCGGGTTGCCGGCAGCCATTGCCGCCCTGCTCGCCGGACAGCGGGACAACAAGGTCGTGGAAGACGGCACGGACAGCCTGCTCGCGAACGCCAACGGCGGCAAGAAATCACCGCATAATGCGTCCGCGCTGGCAGGGCTGGGCAAGAATGCCGCCGAGGCCCAGACCACCCCCGAGCTCCAGGCCAAGGCAGTCGTGACGAATGCCGTGTCGGCGACCATGGCCGCGCTGCGCACGGCGGACGCAAATCCGTCCCTGGCCAGGGACGGCGCCGACGCCCACACCCAGCTGCAGGGCAGCGCCATGCACCTGCACGCATCAACGCAGGTGCTGCGTCCAACCCAGGGCATGCAGGCTGCCACGCAGCTGCACGTCCCCACCCCGGTGGGCCAGCAGGCCTGGGCCGAGGACGTCGGCAACCAGGTGCGCTGGATGCTCGGCCGCGCCGAGAGCAAGGCGGAACTCGTGCTGACACCGCCGAACCTGGGCAAGCTCGAGGTGTCGATCAGCCTCAACGGCGACCTGACGACTGCGCAGTTTGTCGCCTCGAGCCAGGCAGCACGCGACGCACTCGAGCGTGCCATGCCGCAACTGCGCGAAATCCTCGAGCAGGCTGGCATCATGCTGGGCAATGCGGACGTCAGCACCTCCGGCCAGCAGGGCGGAGACGGCGAGACTGCGGGCCGCGAGCAGGGTCGTGGAGCTGGCGAGGGCGAAGGCCTCGCCGCGGGCACAACGCCAGGCGGCAGCAGCGCCTGGGTGAAAGAGCAGACGGGGATGGTGGACACCTTCGCCTGAAGCGCGCGAATTGGGGCTGCTCTGCCCCACTTATCGGCGCTTTGGCTTGCGTGCCCCTCCCTGATAATTTGATTCGTATACAAGGAGAAAGGCATGGCGAAGGCACCGGCAAAGACGGACGATGGCGATGAGGTCCCCAAGAAGAAGGGCAAACTCGGGCTGATCATCGTCATCTTGCTGCTCGTGGTACTCATCCTCATCGCGCTCGGCGTCGGTGCCTTGGTGCTGCTCAAGGGCGGCAAGGACAAGGGCGCAGACGAGGCCGCAGCGGCTCCGACTGCCGCCCCGCAAGCGCAGGCGCAGTTGCAGACTGCGGGCACGGTCGACCTTACCAAGCCGCCGACCTTCGTCCCGCTCGACGCCTTCACCGTCAACCTGCGCCGGGACGAGGGCGATCACTACCTCCAGGTCGTGGCCGTGATGCGCATTGCCGATGCCACCATGGAGGCCACGCTCAAGGCCTTCATGCCGGAAATCCGCCACCGCATCAACCTGCTGCTGTCTTCCAAGCTGCCTTCGGAGGTCGCCACCGTCGAAGGGCGTGAATCGCTGTCGCTGGAGATCACCCAGCAGGTCAACGAAGCGCTGGGTTTCCAGCCGGTACGCGACGCCAGCGGACGCCCCATCCCCAATGGCCCCGTCCAGGCGGTGCTCTTCACCTCCTTCATCATCCAGTAGGACGCTGAACCATGTCCTCGGACTTTCTCTCCCAGGAAGAAGTTGATGCCCTGCTGCGGGGCGTCACCGGGGAGTCGGACGAGCAGCCTCAGGACGAGAGCGACACCAAGGGCACCCGGCCCTACAACATGGCGACGCAGGAGCGCATCGTGCGTGGGCGCATGCCCACGCTCGAGCTCATCAACGAGCGCTTCGCACGCTATCTGCGCATCGGCCTGTTCAACTACATGCACCGCAACGTCGAGGTTTCGGTCGGCCCGATCAAGGTACAGAAGTACGCCGAGTTCATCCGCAACCTGGTCGTCCCCACCAACCTCAACCTGGTGACGGCCCGCCCGCTGCGCGGCACGGGCTTGATGATCTTCGACCCGAACCTTGTCTTCCTGGTGGTGGACAACATGTTCGGCGGCGACGGGCGCTTCCACACCCGCGTCGAGGGGCGCGACTTCACCCCGACCGAGCAGCGCATCATCCAGGGCATGCTCAATGTGGTGTTCACCGAATATGCCCGCGCCTGGGCGCCGGTATTCAAGTTCAATCTGGAATACGTGCGCTCGGAGATGAACTCGCAGTTCGCCAACATCGCCACCCCATCGGAGGTGGTGGTCGCGACCAGTTTCACGATCGAGCTCGGCGGCTCACCAGCAGAAATGCACATCTGCTTCCCCTACTCCATGCTCGAGCCGATTCGCGATCTGCTCTACTCGACCATGCAGAGCGACCAGCTGACGTCGGACCGCCGATGGATCAAGCTGCTGACACGTCAGCTGCAGACCGTCGACGTGGCCCTGACCTGCAATTTCGGTACCGCCGGCCTGAGGCTGCGCGACATCGTCGAGATGCGGGTCGGCGATGTCATCCCGCTCAACGTCCCTGCCGAGCTGGTCACCGAAGTGGACGGCGTGCCCGTCTTCAAGTGCCACCACGGCACCAAGAACGGACGCTACGCGGTCAAGCTCACGCAGTTTGTCCGTGCAGACGAAGGCGACATCCCCAGCCAACCCGGAGAACAAGATGGCTGATGACAATTCGAATGACATTCCGATCAGCGAGGACGACTGGGCGGCAGCAATGATGGAACAGGCGTCTGCCGAATCGGGCGGAGACGGCGAGGCTGAGCGTGTCGCGGCCGAACTCGCGGCGGCGGCGATGGACAGCTCGCCCTACCAGGCCAAGCCGGCAAGCCAGCTGTTCGAGGAGTTCGGTGGCAGCGGCGACAAGCAGAACTCGCTCAACGACTTCGACATGATCCTGGACATCCCGGTGCAGATCACCGTGGAGCTGGGACGCACGAAGCTGTCGATCCGCAACCTGCTGCAACTGGCCCACGGCTCGGTGGTCGAGCTCGACGGCCTGGCCGGCGAGCCGATGGACGTCCTCGTCAACGGCACCCTGATCGCGCAGGGTGAAGTCGTCGTCGTAAACGACAAGTTCGGTATTCGCCTGACCGACATCATCACGCCTGCCGAACGCATGCGGAAGATCCGCAACTGAGCACCCGATGCCTGCCCGACACCCCACCTTGCGCGCTCGACATGCTGTGATGGCCCTGCTCGCTGCGAGCCCGGGCGCGACGCTCGCGCAGGGCGCACCCGTGCCCGAACTGGGCGCCAGCCTGGTGCAGATGGCACTTGGCCTGGCTGCGGTGATCGCCGTCCTGCTCGCCAGCCTGTGGGCGATCCGCCGCCTGGGCGCACCGCGTGGCAGCGCCGCCGCGATGAAGGTGCTGGGCGCCGCTGCCGTCGGCCCGCGCGAGCGCGTGGTCCTGGTCGAACTCGGCGAGCAGGTGCTGGTGCTCGGCGTCGCGCCCGGCTCGGTGACCAAGCTTCATGAACTCAAGCGCAGCGAACTGCCGCAGGGACAGGATGCGTCCGGACAGGCAACACCGCCCGGGCGCAGCTTCGCCAGCTGGCTCAAGCAGGCATCGGAGCACCGCAATGCGAGCTGAACCGGGCCGCAAGCCTTGCCCGGCGGTCGGCCGCCAGCTGATCCTGGGCTGCCTGCTCGCAGGGCTGCCGCTGCTGGCCACCGCCCAGGCCTTGCCCGCGCTGACAACCACCGATGCCCCTGGCGGCGGCACCACCTACAGCCTCACCATCCAGACGCTGTTGCTGATGACGCTGCTGAGCTTCATCCCGGCAATGGTGCTGATGATGACCAGCTTCACCCGCATCATCATCGTGTTCTCGCTGCTGCGTCAGGCCATGGGCACGCAGACCGCGCCGCCAAACCAGGTGCTGCTCGGGCTGGCGCTGTTCCTGACCTTCTTCATCATGTCCCCGGTTGCCGAGCGCGTCTACACCGATGCCTACCTGCCCATGTCGGAGGGTGTCATCCAGTTTGACGAGGCACTCGAGCGCGCCTCCGTACCGGTCAAGGCCTTCATGCTCAAGCAGGTGCGTGAGCCGGATCTCGACCTGTTCGCCAGGCTTGCCGAAGTTCCGGCGGTGGACAAGGCGGAGGACCTGCCGATGCGCGTGGTGATCCCGGCCTTCGTGACCTCCGAGCTCAAGACCGCCTTTCAGATCGGCTTCATCATCTTCATCCCCTTCATCATCATCGACATGGTGGTCGCCTCGGTGCTGATGTCCATGGGCATGATGATGATGTCGCCGGTGATCGTCTCGCTGCCGTTCAAGATCATGCTTTTCGTACTCGTCGACGGCTGGACACTGCTCATTGGCTCTCTGGTACAGAGCTTTGCCGTCTGACGGCTGCCCTCAGGAGAATCACCATGACCCCCACCGCCGTCATCGAACTCGGGCGCCAGGCCGTCGAAGTCACCCTCATGGTGTCGGCGCCGCTGTTCATCGCCGCGCTTGCAACCGGTCTGATCATCAGCATCTTCCAGGCAGCGACCCAGATCAACGAGATGACGCTCTCCTTCGTGCCCAAGCTGGTTGCGATCTTCGTCACCCTCGTGCTTGCCGGCCCGTGGATGATCACCCTGCTGACCGACTTCATGCGCCGGCTGATCAGCTCGATCCCGGTGATGATCGGCTAGCGCCCGCGCGCCGCGCCGACCGCCCCCGCACTGCAGTCCCCCGATGCTCAGCGTAACAGCTGCCCAGCTCGACGCCTGGCTCGCGGCGCTGATGTTCCCGCTCGGGCGCCTGCTGGGTCTGTTCACGTCCGCGCCGATCTTCGCCAACCGCGGCGTGCCAATGCGCATCCGCCTTGCCACCGGGATCGCCGTAGCACTCGCCGTGCTGCCGGTCATGCCGCCGATGCCGGAGGTGCCGCCCAATTCCGGCCTGGGGCTGGTGATCTTCGGTCAGCAGGTCTTCATCGGCATCGCCATGGGCTTCATGATGCGCATCGTGTTTGCCGCGGTGGACATGGCAGGCGCGCTCATCGGCATGCAGATGGGGCTGTCGTTCGCGATCTTCTTCGACCCCGATGCCGGCGGCCAGACGGCAGTGCTGTCCGACTTCCTCAACCTGCTCGCCACCCTGCTCTTCCTCGCCGCCAACGGCCACCTGGTGCTGCTGGAGATCATGGTGCGCAGCTTCGAATGGCTGCCGGTGAGCGTCGAGCTGATCCGTGCGGACGGCTGGGCCTTCATCGCGCGCACCGGCGTCACGGTATTCACTGCCGGCCTGCTGCTGGCCATGCCGATCATCGGCATGCTGCTCGTGGCCAACATCTCGCTCGGCGTGCTCACACGCGCGGCACCGCAGCTGAACCTGTTCGCGGTCGGTTTCCCGGTCACGCTCACCGCCGGCTTTGTCGGCCTGCTGTGGCTCATGACCAACTTCGCACCGGTACTGCAAAGCCTGTTCGAGCGCGGCTTCGACAGCATATCGATGCTGCTCGACGCCCTCGCCCCCCTTCCCGCGCCGACGCGCTGAACCGCTGGCGCGTCCGTGCGCTTCAGAGCGTCGGGAACATGTGCGAGCGCACGAATCGGATCTCGGCGTTTGCGTAGCGGCGGGCAAAAGGCCGAGTCGATTCCACGCCCTCCTCGTAATGAACCACTTCGTAGCCTGCGAAGCCGCCGGCCTCTACGATATCGCGCGCATTGCGCGCAACGACCTGCCGCGCCTCGCCGTCACCACCGGTATTGAGCGCCTTCATACGCAGCGTCATGCGCACCCGGTCACGCCCAGCCTCGCGCACCTCGATCCGCCACGTCGGCGCTAGCGGGTCGTAGATCGCGAAGGCGACCAGGGCACCTGCGATGTACTCGGGCTTGAGCATCTTGAGCTCGCTCAACATCATCGCGCCGCCCACGACCGCCGCAGCCGGGCCTGCCTGCTCGATGGCGACCTGCGCGGGCGCAGGCCCGGTGTCGCGGACCTGAGCCTCCTGGCCGGACGCGCAGGCCGTCAGGCAAGCCGCTACGCTCAGGGCGAGAACGGTACGCATGATCGGCCTCAGTTGAGATAGTTGAACAAGGACAAGCCCGACACCCGCATGAACGACTGCTGCGCCGCCTGCAGGTAGGTCTGCTGCTGCGTCAGCCGCGAGATCGCCTCGGCGTAATCGACATCCTGCAGGCCCGACAGCGTGGTCGCATACTGGAGATCGAGATCACTGCCGAGATTGGCCAGCGCCTCGGTCTCGGTGAGCTGCGAACCGATCTGGGCGCGCGTCCTGAGCAGGCTTTCCTGGCCGGCATCGAAGGTCTCGAGCGCGAACGCAACTGCGCCGGTCATGCCCGACACACCCGGCTTTTCCAGGGCTGCGGCAAACATCGCCATATTGTTGAGCAGATTGGTCGAGGGCACGAAGACCTCATACGCAGCGGGGCTTGCGGCCGGCGTCGCGGAGAGGTCGAAGGTGATGCCGTCGATCGTGGGGGTGCTGCCGATCGCGAAGCTCCCCGGGCTCGGCGCCACGGGCTGGCCGTCCTGGCCGATGCGGGTGACCGAGTAGCTTGCCGCGAGGGCGTCGTATTCGAACTGGTAGCGCGTGCCCTCGCGCACGGCACTCGCGTCGACCGCGGTGACGGCGGGACCATCGGCACCTGCAGCGCCGGTGCTCGAGTACACCTTGATCGACGCCGGGCTCAGCGCCAGCGTGCGATCGAATACGTCCGAGCCCGGCAGGCTGACCGCCATGTAGCGCGACGCCGAGACCTGGATGCTACGCTCGCCCTGGTCGCCGTTGTAGGCCACCCCGGACAAGCCGCCGCTGTAGGGCTGCTGCTGCGAACGGTAGCCCCCGAAGATGTAGTCGCCCGTGCCATCCTGGCTGTTCGCCAGCGCCAGCATGGCCTCGAACTGCGCCTTCATGTCGGCTGCCATGTAGCGAAGGTCTTCCGACGCGAGGGTGCCATTGCCGGCCTGCACCGCGCGCTCGCGCGCGTACTGCAGCACACTGCCGGCACTCTGCAGGCGGGACTCGAGCAGCTTCATGGCATCGTCGGCATAGCCGATGTTGACCGAGAACTGGCTGTTGACCGCCTTTGTCTGCCCCAACTCGAGCGCCCGGGCCGAGGCAATCGGGTCGTCCGCCGGGGTGAGCACCCGGCGGCCGGTCGACACCTGCTGCTGGGTCTGCAGGATGTTCTTCCACTGCTGCTGGATCGAGCCGACGCCCTTGTCGTAGATCATGCTGGTCGAAACACGCATGATGAGCTCTCCTTGATGCCGGCTCAGCGGCCGATGCTGATGAGTTCGTCGAACAGGCGCTGCGCGACGGTCATGACACGCGCGGAAGCCTGGTAGGCGAGCTGGAAGCGGACGAGGTTGGCAGCCTCCTCGTCGAGATTGACGCCGGACATGCTGTCGCGCGCCGTGGTCGCCTGCGCCAGCAAGGCATCCTGGGCAGCCTCATTGACCTGCACCTCGCGGGTCTTGTTGCCGACCGTGCTGACGGTCTGCGCGTAGCTGGACTGGAAGGTCGCCGTCGGCCGGCCGTTGGCGTCTGCCAGCAGTACCTTCCTGGTCTGCAGCGCACCAAGGGCAACCGCGTTGCGGCTGTCCGACACGCCCGCGGCAGCGGGCGCAAAGTCGAAGCGGTCCCCGCTTTGCGGCGCACCGTTGATGTCGACATCGAAGCTGTAGCCGCCTGGCTCGGCGATACGGAAGCGGACACCGGACGCATCGGTGGTCGGGTTGAAGGCGGCACTCGCGGTCGCAGGCCCGCCCACCGGCACCCAATCGCCGCTGCTGGGCTGGAACTGCAGGCGCTGGATCGTGTACCCGCCCGTGGTCGGCAGATTCAGGTTGGCGCCGTCGAAGCTCAGCGCGAACGACGAGAATGCAGGCGCAGTACCGGGTAGATCGCCCACACTCAGCATCTCGATGCCAGAGGCCTTGGCCGTGCCTTGGTTGCTGAGCGGCAGGTTCGCCATCACCGGGCTGCCGGCCGCGACCGAGCGCGGATCCGCGATCGCCACCGCGATGTCGCGCGCCGCATTGCGCGTTGCTTGGACCAGCGCCGTCTGGCCTGCGCCCAGGGTCCCACCGGCAAACGCAAGCCCATCAACCTGGAAGGTGCCGGTCGCGGCGGGGTCGGTCGACGGCGGAAAGAGCTGGCCGTCCGACAGCCGCCGCACCCTGAAACCGCCTGCCCCCTCCCCCACGACCTGGTAATCGCTCGCCTGCAGGCGCGCCGCATCGGTGAGCGCCACCGTCACGCCGGTTCCCTGCGGCACGACGCCGATCGGAGGCATCTGGAAGAAGCCGTCCCCCAGCCTGCCCTCCAGCGTCACCCCCAGCGCATGCTGGTCATTGAAAGCCTTGGCCATGCCCAGGGCAATCAAGCCGAGCTCGTTCTGGACGCGGTCGAGCGAGCTCTTGCGGAACTCGAGCAGCCCCCCGAGTTCGCCGCCGCCGAGCAGCGACTCCGCGATCTCGATGGTGTTGCCGCCGGGTGCCCTCATGGAGATCGCGCCCCGCTTCGGATCGGCCTGGCTCGGGATGACCTCGAACTCCGACACGGTTCCGCGCAGGACGAGAGGCTGGCCCGAGCCGATGAAGACCGACACTGCGCCGTTCGCCTTGGCGCCATCGGTCTCGGCCACCACCGAGATCTGCACCAGCTTGTTGAGTTCGGCCAACAGCTGGTCGCGCTGGTCGAGCAGGTCGTTGGCGGGCGTGCCCGCTCCACCGGCCTGCGCGACCACGATGCGCTGGTTCATCTCGGCAATGGCCTTGGCGTAGGTGTTGATCGACTCGACGGTCTGGACCAGATTGCCCTCGACGCCCTGGCGGATCTCCTCGAGGCGGGTGTTGAGCGCCTGGAAGCGCGAGGCCAGCGCCTGGCCGTTGGAGATCAGCGACTGGCGAGCGGCCACGCTGGTCGGGTTGGACGCCACCTCCTGCACGCCGGCAAAGAAGTTCGCCAGGGCCGGCGACAGGCCGGTGGTGCTGTCGGCGAGCAGGTTGTTGATCTGCCCGATCTGGCTACCGTAGGCCGCATACTGCGCACGACGGTTGTCGGCTTGCGTGACCTGCGCCTCCAGGAACTGGTTGTAGGAGCGCGTGATGCCGGTGACGTTGGTGCCCTGGCCGAAGAAGCCTGCGCCGGTAAACAGGGGCTCGCGCGCGCCCTGGCTGACCGTCTGACGGTGATAGCCGGTCGTCCCCGCATTGGTGATGTTGTGACTGGTGGTGTTGAGCTGGGCCTGCGCTGCATTGAGGCCCGAGACACCGATGTTGAGCATGCCAGCCATGATCCGAGTCCTGTTCCAGTGATTCCTTGCAGGTACTCAGCAAATACCTTGCCAGCCCGCGGGCGGCAATATCAGCCCATGCCTGCCAGCGCGTTGCGCAGGGTAGCGCCGCCGATGATGCGGGTGAGCTTGTCGGCATAGTGCGGATCGGTGGCATAGCCGGCGTCCTGCAGCGCACGAGCGAATCCGGCTGCGCTGGTCGAGCCCAGCACCGCGCCATAGCGCGGACTGCGCGTCATCAGCCGGGCGTAGTCGGCGAAGGACTCGGCATAGGACGAATAGGCGCGGAAACGCGAGGGTTCGGCATACGCCTGCCCGCCCGCATATTCGGTAACGGTACGGTCGACCGTCTCGCCCTGCCAGTTGGACCCGGCCTTGATGTTGAACAGGTTGTGGCTGGGGCGCCCATCGGCATGACGCAGCTGCTTCTCCCCCCAGCCCGTCTCCAGGGCAGCCTGCGCCACCATGAAGGCGGCCGGGATGCCGGTCTGCTTGCTGGCCTCCAGCGCATGCGGCCAGACATCGGCGACGAAATCGCGCACCTTGGCCACGACATCGCCAGCCGCATCGCGCGCCTGGCGGATCGCATCGGCGAAGCGCGACTGCGTGAGCGCAGACTCGGCCGCGGCAAGCGCATCCCCGCTGGCAAGTGGGTCGGTACCGGCGGACGACGTGCCGGCGGCAAGGCCGGCACGCTGCATCACGGCAGAAATTGCCGGCCGGCGCGCCACGCCGGCAAGATCGAAGCCGCCGGCGACGCCAGCCGACGGCACCAGCGCATCGATCGCGCTCGCGCTGTCGGGCCGGCCGCCGAGCTGGCGGAAGATCACCTCGGACAAGCCGGTGCCGCGGGACTGCGATGCATTGAGCGCAAGCTGCTGGTCGAGCAAGCTCTGGTACATGCGCGTCTGCTCGCTGTCGAACATGCTGCTCGAGGGCGTGGCCTCGCGCATCGACTTGAGCGCCATCTGCAGGAACAGCGCCTCGAACTGGCGCGCAGCCGCGCGCAGCGTCTCGTTCGACTGGCCGTCGGTGCGCGCCAGGCGCTGCAGGTCGCGCAAGGAGTTGGGGTCGAAGGCGTTGAGCTGGACGCCGGCGTTCATGGCTCGAGCCTCAGATGATCTCGAGTTCGGCGCGCAAGGCCCCCGCAGCCTTCATCGCCTGCAGGATGCTGACCAGATCCATGGGCTTGGCACCCAGCGCATTGAGCGCCTTGACCACATCGGCGAGGTTGCCGCCGGCGCGCACGTTGTGGATGCTGCCACTGTCCTGCTGGATATCGACCTGGCCCTGGTTCTGCGCAGTCACCGTCTGGCCCTGCGACAGCGGATTGGGCTGGCTGACCTGCGTCTCGCTGTTGACGGTGACGGTGAGATTGCCGTGCGACACCGCCACGTTCTGCAGCGTCACGCGCTGGTTCATCACCACCGAGCCGGTGCGCGAGTTGACGATCACCTTGGCCACCTGCTGCTCGGGCGTCACCCGCAGGTTCTCGATCTGGGCGAGGAACGCGACCCGATACGACACATCGGTCGGTGCCCGCACCTCGACGCTGCGGCCGTCCAGCGCACGCGCCGATCCGGGCGACACCGCATTGATCGCATCGACGACGCGGCGTGCCGTACCGAAGTCGGTCTGATTGAGCTCGAGCATCACATAGTCACCCTGCCCCACCGAGGATGCGACCGCGCGCTCGACCGTCGCCCCCGCGGGGATACGCCCTGCAGCGAGGTGATTGATCGTCTGCGCCGCACCGCCGGCCTGGGCGCCGGCACCACCGACGACGAGGTTGCCCTGCGCCACTGCATATACCTGCCCGTCGGCGCCCTTGAGCGGGGTCATGATCAGCGTGCCGCCGCGCAGGCTCTTGGCGTTGCCGATCGACGACACCGTGACGTCGATCGCCTGGCCGGGCCGCGCAAACGCGGGCAGGTTCGCAGTGACCATCACGGCGGCCACGTTCTTGAGCTGCATGTTGGTGCCCTGGGGCACGGTCACACCCATGTTGCTGAGCATGTTGACGATGCTCTGCTTGGTGAAGGGCGTCTGCGTGGTCTGGTCTCCGCTACCATCGAGGCCGACGACGAGGCCGTAGCCGACGAGCTGGTTGTCACGCACGCCGGCGATCGAGGCGAGATCCTTGATGCGCTCGGGGGCAGCCTCGGCGGCAGAGGAGAGAAAGATGCCAGCGGCCACGGCAACCGCCACGGCACGCATCAGCAAGGTCTGGATCCGGAGCATGGCGAGCCTCGATCAGAAGGGCAGCACGGCAAGGAAGAAGCGCTGCAGCCAGCCCATGGTATTGGACTGGTCGATGAAACCGCTGCCGCGATACTCGATGCGCGCATCGGCCACCTGGGTGGACTGGACGGTGTTGCTGGAGGTCACGGTGTTGGGATCGACCACACCGGAGAAGCGGATGAACTCGCTGCCCTGGTTGATCGCCAGCATCTTCTCGCCTGACACCAGCAGGTTACCGTTGGGGAAGACGTCGATCACGGTGACCGTGACCGTGCCGTTGAAGGCGTTGTTGGCGCGCGCGCTGCCGCTGCCGCTGAAGTCGGAATCCACACCGGCCTCGACGCCCAGGCCGTTGAGCCCGCCCAAGGGCAGGCGCGAGGTCGCGGTGATGCCACCCGACATCTCGGAGCCACGGCTCGCGCTGGCGTTCGCGCTCTTGGTGGCCGTGTTGCGCTCGACCAGGTTGATCGTGATGATGTCGCCGACATGGCGAGCACGCCTGTCCTCGAACAGGGGCCTCGCCGCCGCAGCCTGGTAGATGGCACCGTTGGCCGGTGGCTGGGCCATGCGCTCGCCGGGGCGCACGCTCATCGGCTGATGCACTGCCGTGGGCGGGACGCTGTCGATGGATGCGCACCCCGACAGCAGGGCAAGGGCCAGGAGTGCGAAGCTGCGGATGACGGACATGGCCGCGCCCTCAAAGCTGGGTCAGCCGACCGAGCATCTGGTCGGATGTCGAGATCGCACGCGAATTGAGCTCATACGCGCGCTGGGTCACGATCATGCTGACGAGTTCCTCGGCGACGTTGACGTTGGAGGTCTCGACGTAACCCTGGTTGATCACCCCGGCGCCATTGGTCCCGGGCTCGGTCGGCGTCGCCTCGCCGCTCGATGCGGTCTCGTAGAACAGGTTCTCCCCCGCGCTCTGCAAGCCACCGGGGTTGATGAAGGTGGCCACCTGGATCTGCCCCACCGGCTGCGGCTCGACCTGGTCCGGCACGGTAACGGTGACGGTGCCGTCCTTGCCGACAGTGATCGAGCGGGCATTGGCCGGGATCTGGATGGCGTCGAGCAGCGGATAGCCGCTGGCGGTGACGACGTTGCCCTGGTTGTCCAGTTGCAGCGCCCCGTCGCGGGTATAGGCGGTGGAGCCGTCGGGCATCGAGATCTGCAGGAAGCCGTTGCCCTGGATGGCGAGGTCAAGCGCCCCCCCGGTCTGTTGCAGGCTGCCCTGGGTGAAGATGCGCTCGGTGGCGACCGGGCGTACGCCGGTACCGATCTGTAGCCCGCTCGAGACCTGGGTCTGCTGCGTTGTCTGCGCGCCGGGCTGGCGGATGGTCTGGTACAACAGGTCCTCGAACACCGCGCGCTGGCGCTTGTAGCCGTTCGTCGACACGTTCGCCAGGTTGTTCGAGATCACATCCAGCGAGGTTTGCTGGGCATCCAGCCCGGTACGGGCGGTCCACAACGAGCGGATCATGATGAAGTCCTCTGTTCTGCCTTGCCGCTGCGGCAAAGGCTGCCGCAGTGTGGCGGCGTTTGCCGCAATTTCACGGGATCAGTCTAGCCCTCGGACGGGCCAGGCGATTGCACGATAAGCAACGCAAAAACCGTGCTAATCGCCGCGCCCCGCGGGCAGGACATCAACGCCAGGACAGCACCTGGCTGGCGGCACGGTCATTGGCCTCAGCGTTCTGCAGCATGCGCACCTGCATCTCGAACTGACGCGCCAGCGAGATCATCTGCACCATCTGGTCAGCCACGTTGACATTGCTGCCCTCGAGGTAACCGCCTGCGACCTGGACATTGGGATCGACCGGCGCGGCGGCACCGTCGGCGAGGCGGAACAGACCGTCGTCCCCGCGCACGAGATCGGCCTCGGGCGGATTGACCAGCTTGAGCTGGCCGACGAGGTTCACGACCCCGTCGTCGGGGTTGATGGACGAAATCGAGCCGTCACGGCCGATGACGATCTCGGTATCGGGCGGCAGCGTCACCGGGCCACCGTCGCCAATCACGGGCAAGCCATCGCGCGTCTGCAGCACCCCTGCCGGGCTGAGCGCCAGACTGCCATTGCGGGTATAGGCCTCGCTGCCGTCCGGCTGCTGAACGGCCAGCCAGCCCTTGCCCTCGAGCGCAACGTCGTAGGGCCGTCCGGTGTATTGGATCGGCCCCGGAGCGAAGTCGTTGGCGATGCTGGCGTCGACCGCGAACGAGCGCGTGCGGAAGGCCTCGGTCTGGATCTCGACCGCTCTCAGCTTGTGCAGCTGCGAGCGGAAACCGGTCGATGCCGCATTGGCGATGTTGTTGGACACCGCCGCCTGCTGGTCCATCGTGCCCTTGGCACCGGTCATCGCGGTGTAGATCAGGCGATCCATGTTCGACTCCCTTCGTTCTGTCGGCCGACAGCCGGATCAGGCATCAGCGCAGATTCACCAGCGTCTGCAGGATCTGGTCCTGGGTGCGGATCGATTGCGCGTTGGCCTGGTAGTTACGTTGCTGGATGATCATCTGCACCAGTTCCTGGGTCAGATCGACGTTGGATTCCTCGACCTGACCGGCCGAGATCACGCCATTGAGCCCGTTGCCCGGCTCGCCGCGGGCAAAGCCGCCGGACTCCGGGGTTTCGACCCAGTAGTTGTTGCCGATGGGCGACAAGCCGTTGTTGTTGCGCACGGTCGTCAGGTTGACGATCGCGATGTCCTTGGTGATGCCGTTGGTGTAGCGCGCCTGTATGACGCCGTTGCGGCTGATCGCCAGGCCGGCGATCTCGCCCGGAGCCGAGCCGTTCTGGGTAAGCTCACGCGGGGTCGACTTGCCGCCGAACTGGGTGATCGAGTTCATCGCCAGTTCGATCACGCTCGGCGCGATCGCATCGCTGCCGAGCGTGGCGCTGAACACCGAGCCGTTCAGGGGCGGCGTGACCCCAGGAGCCGTCACCTGGGGCGTCACGCTGGCGATGCGGCCAAGGCCATCGAAGCCAAGGCGCGAGTTGTACGTGAGCGAGGCCGTATCGTTGTCGGCAACGGTGTACAGGTCCCACTCGCTGTAGGTCGGCGGCGCAGTCGTGGCATCGACGACATCGGTGCGGCGCACGAAGTAGAACGAGAGCGAGTGCTCCTTGCCGAGCGAGTCGAAGATCTTGAGCGCGGTCGAATAGGTGTAGGTGCTGTCGTCGTTCGGGTTCGGCGGAACACTCCCTGGCAGGGCCGGCGGGGCGGGGTCGGGGATCGTCGCCGCATCCGCGCTCAGGTTCAGGCTCAGGCCCACCTCTGAGGTCGCAGCCGCACCGACGCCGGTCGACGGGATCACCATCGTGCGGAACGAATCCGCGGTGACCGAGGCGGGAGCACGCACGTCACCCGAGATGGGGTCCACGACCTGGTAGCCCATCAGCCGGTCACCAAGCGCCGTGATGATGTAACCCTGCTTGTCGATGTTGAACTGGCCGTTGCGCGTCAGCGCATAGCCGCCGTTCTGGAGTTCGACCTCGAAGAAGCCGTTGCCGTTGATCGCCATGTCCAGCGGATTGCTGGTGGTGGTGATGTTGCCCTGGTTGAAGGTCTGCCGCACCGCCTGTACCGCACTGCCGATGCCGATCTGCACCTTGGACACCGCACCGGTGAGCGAGGACGCATAGGCGTCGGCAAACACCGTGCCGGAGTTCTTGAAGCCCACCGTGCTGGCGTTGGCGACGTTGTTGGAGATGACGTCAAGCGCTTTGGAGGAGGAGTTCAGGCCACTGAGGCCCTGCTGAAATGCCATGGTCGCTGCTCCGGATCAGAGGATCTGCTTGATGTCCGCAACCTTGAACACGCCAAGGTCACCTACCTGGAGGTCCGTGCCGCTGTTGCCGCGCACGATGCTGGTGACCGGACCGAACTGCAGCGTGCGCCCGCCGACCGCCTCGTTGCCCAGCGTCGCCGACAGCGACAGGGTGTAGATGCCGTCGGCAGCGCGCGAACCGTCATCGGCCGAGCCATCCCAGACGAAATTGTGACTGCCAGCGGCAACCGCGTCGAAATCCATCTGCTTCACCGCGAGCCCGGCGCTGTCGCGCACCGTCAGCGTGACGCGGTCGGCCGGGCCGTCGATCTCGAAGCCGCCCACGGCCCCGGCCTCGGTGAGGGCCAGGCTGCGGCCTTCGACCAGCACCCCGCGACCAAGCAGCGCCGCCGCATTGAGCCCCTCCGACGACGCCCGGGAATCGAAGAAGGACTGCACCAGCTTGTTCAGCCGCTCGATGCCGTCGACCGTGCTCATCTGCGCGAGCTGGGAAGTCATCTCCGCGTTCTCCATCGGATTCATCGGATCCTGGTTCCTCAGCTGCGTCGTCAACAGCTTGAGGAAGCGGCCCTGCTGGTCTTCCTCGGGCTTCTGGACGGGTTCGCTGCGGGCCAGGCTGGCCAGCACGCTGTTTGCAGTCTGGTTGTTCGAGACGGTGGTCATGGTGTGCTCCTGCTAGCGGCATCGTTTGCCGGACGGGCTTACTGTCCGATCTGCAGTGTCCTCTGGAGCAAGGTCCGTGCCGTGTTCATGATCTCGGCGTTGTTCTGGTACGAGCGTGAAGCGGAAATCATGTTCACCATCTCCTCGGCAACGTTGACGTTGGGCATCTCGACGTAGCCCTCCGCGTTTGCCGCCGGGTTGTTGGGCTCGTACACGAGCCGCATCGGCGCCGCACTGTCGACGATCTGCGTGACCTGGACGCCGATCGCGCCGGGTCCGGCGACCGGACGGGCGGCGAACACCACCTGCTTGGCGCGATAGGGTTCGCCGGTCTCGGTCGTGACGCTGTCGGCGTTGGCGAGGTTGGACGCCGTGGTGTTGAGGCGCATCGACTGCGCGTTGAGCGCAGAACCTGCAATCTGGAAGACGTTGAGCATGCTCATGGCTGGACTCCTTACTGACCGGTGAGCGCGGTGTTGAGCGAACGCAGCATGCCGTTGATGAAGGTCACGCTCGCCTCGTAGCGCAGCGCATTCTCGGCAAACGCTGCACGCTCGATGTCCATGTTCACCGTGTTGCCATCGACCGAGGACTGCAGCTCGGTACGGTACTTGGCGTAGTTCTCCGCGCTCGCAGAGGCACCACCCGTGATGTGTCCGGCATGCGTGGTCTGGAGCGCAACACCGCTGCGCGCGGCTGTCATCGCCCCTTGCAGGGCGCTCTTGAAGTCGATGTCGCGCGCCTTGAAGTGCGGCGTATCAGCGTTGGCGATGTTGGAGGCGAGCAACTCCTGCCGGTACGCCTGCAGGTTCAGCGCGGTCTGGTGGAAACGGAACTGGTTGTCGACTAGGGTCTTCATCGCATGGCCTCGGGAACGGGCTGCACCATCGCGGCACGGGTGAATGCGGCATGGCGGGCTTCCATGAACCCGTGGTCGCAGCTTTCATGCCAGCCATGTTACGAGGCATGACGGGCCTCCACTCTCGCGATAAGACCGCGGAAAGCAGCCCTTCTTTGCCGCTTGCCCGCGCATCGCGGCAAAAGCTGCCGCCTTGCCCTGTCCCTCGGAGCGTGCTGCAATCCCACCCATGAACACGTCCGCGACCTCTTTCCCTCGCGCCCGCCCGGGCACGCCGGGACGCGGCCCCTGCCGCTGCATCGGCGCCCTGCTCGCCAGTACGATCGTGGCGACGGCCGCCTCCGCCCACCAGCCCTCGGAGCCGATCGAACACGCGGTGCAGGCATTTCTGGAGCACGAGGTCCAGGGCATGCCCGGCGACATCCGTATCGGCGTAAACCGCTTCGACCCGACAAACCGGCTGCCGGCCTGCGCCAGCATCGTCCCCTTCCTGCCGCCAGGGGTGCGCCCGTGGGGTGCGATCAGCGTGGGCATCCGCTGCGACGCGCCGATGCCATGGACCGCCTACGTTCAGGCACGGGTGCAGGTGTTCGGCCCTTACCTCGTCGCTGCACGGGCCTTGCGCTCATCGGAGCGCCTCGACGCCGTCGATGTCGAAGTCCGCGAGGGCGAACTGAGCGCCCTTCCAGACAACGTCCTTTCGGCGCCGGAGCAGGCCGTGGGTCACATCACCCGCTTCGCGGTAGCCGAAGGCATGCCGCTGCGCGCAAGCGTGCTCCGGCAAGCCAACGCGGTCAGCCGCGGCCGCCCCGTCCAGGTGTACACTCAGGGCGAAGGCTTCACCGTCTCCGGCGAAGGACAGGCACTCAACGACGCAGCGCCCGGAGAACGCGTCCGCGTACGCCTGCCTGGCGGACAGATCGTCCACGGCGTGGCGCGTGCCGACGGCGGTGTCATGCTGGGTTTTTGATACGGCGAGGGCACACGCTTCGACATAGCGGATAATTCGCTAAAGTTTAGCGAAGGGGTGCCGTAGACCCTTTCGACTCATAGTGTTCCTGGAAACCATCATGAAGATCGAAAGCTCGGGCAAGGCCTACGTCCCCACGCCCGCACAGGACAACCGCGCGCCAGCTGCGCGTGCCAAGACCGAAGCACAGAGCAGCGCCGAAAGCGTCCAGATCTCGCCGATGGCCTCGCTCATGCGCAAGGCCGAAAGCACGATCTCCGGTACGCCCGAGGTCAACATGCAGCGCGTCGACGAGATCCGCCAGGCCATCTCCGAGGGCCGCTTCAAGGTCGACGCCAGCCGGATTGCCGACGGGCTCCTCGACAGCGTCAGGGAAATGCTGGGTTCGCGCGGGTAAGCCAGGAGCGTTAAGATTCGCGCACGCGAACTTCCTGCCCACGCCGGCCCGACCCCATGCAGACTACCGCCCAACCGCCAGCAGAACTCCAGCGCATCGCCCTCCTGGTCGAGGCCGAACTGCTCCAGCTGGGTGAGTTCCTCGCCCTGCTCGACCGCGAGGAGGCCGTGCTGATCAAAGGCGACACCGACGCCCTGCTGGCCATCGCCAACGAGAAGAACGAGCGCTATCGACAGCTGCAGCGGCTCACCGACGAACGCAGCCGCCTTCTGGGGCGTGCCGCGCTCACCAGCGCAGACGCGGCCATGCGCACGCTTTTCGGCAACCTGCCGCGCGTGCTGGTGCGCTGGGACGAACTGGTCAGCGCGGCCCGCCAGGCCCGCGACCGCAACGCGCTCAACGGCAAACTGATCCTCGAACGCATGGCCGGCAACCAGGCTGCCCTGTCCATCCTGCTGTCGGCCGCCAACCACCCGCAACTGTACGACGCCGACGGCCTCTCCAAGCCTACCGGCGGCGGCCGCATGCTCGGCAGTGCCTGAATCTTTATCCAGTCCTGCAGTCTCATCAGCCACGCGCTCTCTGCTATCCTTGCGCCCTTCGTGACACCGAACGGGCGCGCAGCATGGCTGGCAAGCAAGACACTCCAAAGCAGTACGACGAATCGTCCTTCCGAGTCCTGAAGGGGCTGGAGCCGGTGCGCGAACGCCCCGGCATGTACACCCGCACCGACAGCCCGGCGCACATCATCCAGGAAGTGATCGACAACGCCGCCGACGAGGCGCTCGCCGGCTTCGCGAAAAAGATCCAGGTCACCCTGCACCTCGACGGCTCCATCACCGTCGCCGATGACGGCCGCGGCATTCCGGTCGGCCTTCATCCCGAAGAGGGGGTGCCGGTAGTGGTGCTGGCCTACACCCGGCTGCACGCTGGCGGCAAGTTCGACAAGCGCGAGGGCAACTCGGCCTACGCCTTCTCGGGCGGCCTGCACGGCGTCGGCGTGTCGGTGACCAATGCGCTGTCGACCCGCATCGAAGTCGAGGTGAAGCGCGACGGCAAGATCCACCGCATCGACTTTGCCGACGGCGGCGAGACGATCAGCCCGGTACGCATCGAGGGCGAATGCGGCCGCCAGACCGGCACCCGGGTGCGGGTGTGGCCGGACGGCAAGTATTTCGAGTCGCCGCGCGTGCCAATGAACGAACTCGAGCGCCTGCTGCGCTCCAAGGCGGTGCTGCTGTCGGGGGTCGCGGTGCGGCTCGACATCGAGCAGGCCGACGGCCCGGTGCTGACCAAGACCTGGTCCTACCCCGAGGGCCTGGCCGGCTACCTCAGGGAACTCGCTGGCGACATCGAGGCGGTGGCGCCGATCTTCACCGCCGAGAAGTACGCGGGCAAGGACGACGCCAGCTTCGCCCCCGGCGAAGGCGCAGCCTGGGCGCTGGCCTGGTTCGAGTCGGCCGTGCCCAGCGAGTCCTACGTCAACCTGATCCCCACGGTGAATGGGGGCACCCATGAGTCGGGCCTGCGCGCCGGCGTGTTCGAGGCCATGAAGTCCTTCATCGACCACCACACCCTGCTGCCGCGCGGCGTCAAGCTGCAGCAGGAGGACGTGTGCGGGCGCATGAGCTTCGTCCTCTCGGCGCGCCTGCTCGACCCACAGTTCCAGGGCCAGGTGAAGGAAAAGCTCAACTCGCGCGAGGCGGTCAAGCTCGTCTCCAGCCAGTTGCGCGACCCCTTCGAGATCTGGCTCAACAACCACGTCGAGGCCGGCAAGGCCATCGCCGAACTGTCGATCAAGCAGGCGCTGGCGCGCCAGAAGAGCGCGCAGAAGGTCGAGAAGAAGAAGACCTCGGGCGTCGCCGTGCTGCCCGGCAAGCTCTCGGACTGCGAGTCCGAAGATCTCGCCGACAAAGAACTCTTCCTGGTCGAGGGCGACTCCGCTGGCGGCTCGGCCAAGATGGCGCGCAACAAGGAGACCCAGGCCATCCTGCCGCTGCGCGGCAAGGTGCAGAACGCCTGGGAGATCGACCCGGATCGCCTGTTCGCCAACGCCGAGATCCACGACATCGCGGTGGCCTTGGGCGTGGATGCGCACAAGGCCGACAGCGACGTTGACCTCTCCGGCCTGCGCTACGGCAAGGTCGTCATCATGTCTGACGCCGACGTGGACGGTGCCCACATCCAGACCCTGCTGCTCACACTGTTCTTCCGCCACTTCCCAAAGCTGATCGAGCGTGGCCATGTGTACGTGGCGCAACCGCCGCTGTACCGCGTCGACGTACCGGCCCAGGGCAAGAAGCGCCCGCCGCGCCGGCTCTACGCGCTCGACGAGGGCGAACTCACCGCGATCCGCGACCGCCTCGAGAAGGAAGGCTTCAGGCCCGACGCGATCGAGATCGGCCGCTTCAAGGGCCTGGGCGAGATGAACCCCGACCAGTTACGCGAGACCACCATGGACCCCGCCACCCGCCGCGTGCTGCCGGTGAAGGTGCGCAGCGGCGCACTCAAGGACACGCTGAGGATGTTCACCCTGCTGATGGGCAAGGGCGAGGCCTCGGGGAGAAGGGCGTGGATGGAGGAGAAGGGCGACAGCGTGGAGGCGGATATTTAAGCGCCAGCGGGTACATCGACATTGCCCGATCAGACCACTGGAACTAAAGTAGTGACATTCACTACTTTAGTTCCTAGCGAAGGACCCGATATGCATACCGTCTCCGCTGCCGAAGCAAACCGACAGTTCTCCAGCCTGCTGCGCCAAGTGAGCCAAGGTGAAACCGTTACGGTCCTGTCCCACGGTCGCCCTGTTGCAACCATCAGCCCCGCTGTCGTCGGGACGGAACTCGACCACGATCGAACCAAGGCGCGCGCTCGCCTGCTTGCCCGGCTGGATGGGGAGCCCGTTGCGGACAACCGCAACTGGACCCGCGCCGAATTGTACGACCGCGGCCAATGAAGATCGCTCTCGACACCAACATCCTCGCCTATGCGGAAGGCGCCGGCGACAATGCACGTTGCGCTGCGGCCCGGGTGCTGCTCGGAACACTCTCGGCGAGCGAGGTGATGATTCCCGCCCAGACGCTGGGTGAGTTGTACCGGGTCCTGACCGGAAAGCTCAAGCGCGACGCCGAAGCGGTTCGCACAGCCCTGCTCGACTGGTCCGATGCCTACGAGGTGGCCGATTCGACCTGGCCGAGCTTTCAGGCGGCCATCGACCTGGCCTGCGATCACCGCATGCAGGTTTGGGATGGCCTGATCCTCTCGGTCGCTGCGGAAAACCGTTGCCGCCTGCTGCTGAGCGAGGACCTGCAGCACGGCTTCACCTGGCGCGGCGTCACCGTCATCAATCCTTTCGAGCATGTCGCACACCCGCTACTGCTCGCAGCCTGCAGTTCGAATACATGAGTACAGACACTCCCGATCTCTTCGATGCGCCTGACGCATCCGAATCCGTAACGCTCGCGACCTCAACGCCCACTGCAGTGAAGAGCACCTCGGGTACGGCGCAGGATACGGGCGCCGACGAGTCACCGACGGCCACCGGCGCGAACCTGCCCCCGCCCCCCGCACCGCCCGCCGCCCCCGAGCCCGAACCCGAGGACGACAGCACCCTGGCGCTCGACCGCTACGCCGAGCGCGCCTACCTTGCCTACGCGATGAGCGTGGTGAAGTCGCGCGCGCTGCCGCAGGTCGAGGACGGCCTCAAGCCCGTGCAGCGCCGCATCCTGTACGCGATGAACGAGATGCGCCTGTCGTCCACCTCCAAGCACGTGAAGTCGGCGCGCGTGGTCGGCGACGTGATCGGCAAGTACCACCCGCACGGCGACTCCAGCGTCTATGACGCCATGGTGCGGGTGGCGCAGGATTTCTCGCTGCGCTATCCGCTGGTCGACGGCCAGGGCAACTTCGGCTCGCGCGACGGCGACTCGGCGGCGGCGATGCGCTACACCGAGTGCCGACTGACGCCGATCGCCGAGCTGCTGCTGTCCGAGATCGACCGCGGCACGGTGGACTTCATCCCCAACTACGACGGCGCCTTCGAAGAGCCGCAGCTGCTGCCGGCGCGCCTGCCCTTCGTGCTGCTCAACGGCGCCTCGGGCATCGCCGTGGGCATGGCGACCGAAATCCCGCCGCACAACCTGCGCGAGGTGGCCGAGGCCACCTGCCACCTCATCCGCCACCCCGAGGCAACGCTCGAGGACGTGCTCGCCATCATCCCCGGCCCCGACTTCCCCGGCGGCGGCCAGCTCATCTCCACGCCCGAGACCATCCGCGACGCCTACGCGGCGGGCCGCGGCAGCCTGCGCCTGCGCGCACGCTGGAAGATCGAGGAACTCGCCCGTGGCCAGTGGCGGGTAATCGTCGAAGAGCTGCCGCACGGCGTCTCCGCCGCGCAGGTGCTGTCCGAGATCGAGACCCTGACCAACCCGCAGCCGCGCGCGGGCAAGAAAGAAGTCTCGCAGGAGCAGAAGAACCTCAAGCAGCTCGTGCTCGGCGTGCTCGACACCGTGCGCGACGAATCCAGCGACAAGGCCCCGGTGCGCATCGTGCTGGAGCCCAAGTCCAGCCGCCAGAACCGCGACGAGTTCATGGCGGTGCTGCTCGCCCACACCAGCCTGGAGACCTCGGCCTCGGTCAACATGACCATGATCGGGCGCGACGGTCGACCGCAGCAGAAGAACCTGGTGCAGGTCCTGCGCGAATGGATCGACTTCCGCTACGTCACCGTCGAGCGCCGCACCCGCCACCGCCTGGACGAGGTCGACCGCCGCATCCACATCCTCGAAGGCCGCATGATCGCCTTCCTGCATATCGAGGAAGTGATCCGCGTGATCCGCGAGTCGGACGAGCCCAAGCCGGCGCTGATCGCCGCCTTCGGCCTGTCCGAGACCCAGGCCGAGGACATCCTCGAGATCCGCCTGCGTCAGTTGGCCCGCCTCGAAGGCTTCAAGATCGAGAAGGAACTCGCCGAGCTCAAGGACGAGCGCGCCGGCCTTCAGCACATCCTGGACAACCGCGCGGCGATGACCAAGCTGATCCTCAAGGAGATCCAGGACGACGCGAAGAAGTATGGCGACGACCGCCGCACCCTGGTCGAAGCGGTGGCCGCGGTGGCACCTGCCGAGATCAGCGTGCCGGACGAGCCGGTCACCGTGATCGTGTCGAAGAACGGTTGGGTGCGTTCGCGCCAGGGTCACGGCATCGACCCCGCAGGCATCGCCTACAAGGCCGGCGACTTCGGCTTCGCAGTGATCGAGACGCGCACCACCTGGCCGCTGATCGTCATCGACAGCAATGGCCGCGCGTACACGGTAAAGGTGTCCGACCTCCCCGGCGGGCGTGGCGACGGTGCGCCGATCACCACCCTGGTCGAGTTCCAGGACGGCGGCAAGCTCGCCCAGGTGGTCACCGACACGCCGGACGCGGTGTACTTCTTCGCCAACAGCGGCGGCTACGGCTTCCTGTGCAGCGTTGCGGACGCCAGCAGCCGCCAGCGCGCGGGCAAGGCCTTCATGAGCCTGGAAAAGGGCGAGAAGGTATTGGCGCCGGCCAGGGTGTTCGGCGACTGGATCGCAGCGGCGTCCGAGAACGGCCGCCTGCTGGTCTTCCCCCGCCCCGAAATGAAGACCCAGAGCGGCGGACGTGGCGTGATCGTCATGGCACTGGACGAGGGCGAGACGCTCGCCGCCGTGGCCGTACCTGCAGACGACGCAGTGCTCACGGTCAAGGGCTCAGGCCGCGGCGGCAAGGCGGTGAGCATCGAACTGAAGCCCTCGCAGCGCGAACCCCTGCGCCACCGGCGTGCACGCAAGGGCGTGCCGCTGACCCCGAAGGTGAAGCCGGAACAGCTCTACTGAAGCAGCGCCCCGTGCCCCCAGCCTTCGGGCCGGGCACGGCCGGCATGCCCGGACACAAGCTAGTGCCGGGTGTTCCCGTTGCGCCCCTGCTCCACCCGCTTGTGCTCGATCATCTCGCCAATCAGCCGGATGACTTCGCTGCTGGCCGCTTCGGCGGCGCGCATCTCGTCCACGATGCGCTTGAAGACGGCCTCGTCGTGCAACCAGTCTCCCCGCGAAGCCTCCACCGCACGCTGCACGCCGTCATGCACCGCATGGTGCGGCCTCTCCAGGCTGCGATAGGCGGGTGCTCCCGCGAACGCCCGTGCCCCGTCGCCTTCGTAGTACCAGTGGCCGAGCCGGCACGTGCGCGCCGTCACCGAGACTTCCTCGACGCGCTCGCGCCCGCCGCTCTCCACCGCGACATGGGCGTTCTGCATGTAGATGATGTGGTCGACCTTGACCAGCGTGCCGAAGACTCGCTCGCGGGCAGTACCGATCAGGCGGATGGTCTCGTCGGCTGACTGGGCCACGTCGGCGAACCCATCGGCAAAGAGCCTCACGCGGTCGGTAACCTCCGCAACCTGGCTGCTGACCCCACCGGTCTGGTCGACCATCTCATCCACGCAGGCGCGCAGGCTGCGTACGACCTTGCCGATCTCCTCGGTGGCCTGGCGCGTGCGATCCGCGAGCTTGCGCACCTCGTCGGCAACGACGGCAAAGCCGCGACCGACCTCTCCGGCGCGAGCAGCCTCGATGGCTGCATTGAGCGCGAGCAGGTTCGTCTGCTCGGTAATCTCGGAAATGAGCTTCACCGTGTGGTCGATCTCCTGGCTCGAGGCACCCAACTCCCCCGCCGCACTCCCCATGCGCTGCATCCGGCCATGCATCGAGGTCATGGTGGCGCGCAGGTCGGCCACCGTCTCGCTGCTTTCACGCGCCCCCCGGCCATTGCGCTCCGCAATGTCGAGCACGTCGCTCATCAGCTCGGACACGTTGAGCATGTCGTTCTGGTTGATCCTGAGGTTCTTGAACAGCGAGCCGGCGTTCATCTCATGCAGGTTGGCCGACAGGCGGTTGCGCCGCGAGAACTCGTCCGCCTTGAGCATGGCCTCGAGCGCGTGATTGATCTCGTGTTCGGACTTGCCGAAATCCCCCGGCATACCCATGGGGAGCGCAGGGCGGGTAAAGTCGCGCCGTGCAGCCCGCTCGAAGCAGTTCGACACGTCCTTGAAGTAGGTTTCGACCACATCCATGAGGTCGTTGAAGTTCCAAGCGACGTGGCCGATCTCGCCCAAACCCGAGACATTGGTGATGCGATGGTGGGTATTGCCCTGGCGCGCCGCCACGATCGCCTCGTTGAGGCGGGTCACCGCATCCAGCGTACGGCGGTGATGCACGAAGGAAAACACGACGTAGGCCAGCGTCCCCAGCGGCAGCAAGGTGTTGAGGACATTCCAGCCCGAAGTCCATACATTGAAGCCGGCCAGCATCCAGACGGTGCCGATGTAGATTGCACACATCAGGGTGAACTGCTGCGACGCAAACAGCCGCCCGCGGCTGGTCCCGCTCGTTTGTGCGAGAACTCTCGTGCTGCTCATCGACTCACTCCCCGTTCTTCAGGTGGCGCTTGTAGCAATCGAGCACGAAGGCCTCGTAGCTCGTGCCGCGGGCCTCGAGCTGACGCGTGAGCCAGGCGATCGAGGCATCCGGCGCATCCTTGGCGCCTGCGCGGGCCTCGATAGCGCACATCTCGCGATACAGCGGCTCGATCTCCCGTATCGCGCTGGTCGGCGCCTGCCGGCGCACCGAGTAATAGCCGATCAGCCGGCCGTCGGAATGGTCGGGCGTGACGTTCGCGAACACCCAGTAGTAGGCGCCATCGGCGGTGATGTTCTTGACGAAGCCGAACCACTCGCGGCCTTCGCCCAGGGTTTTCCAGAGCAAGCGGAACGCCCCACGCGGCATGTCGGGATGACGGATCACGTTGTGCTGCTTGCCAAGCAGTTGCCGCTCCGAAAAATTGGCAACACGCATGAAGACGCGGTTGGCATAGGTGAGGATGCCCTTGACGTCGGTCTTGGAGACGATGATCTCATGCGCATCGAAACGCACCTCTCGATCCACCGGGATAATGCCGCTCTTCATTCAGGTACCACTCCAGGAAGCAGGACGCGGGCAAACCAGTCGCAACGCATGCAGCGAGGGCCTGCGAGTGCAGGTCCAGGGCATACGCCGCATGGCCGTATCATCGCTCATATCGGCCTGCCAGCGACCAACTTGAGGGCGCCTGCGATCATGTCCTGCGCCCTGGAGGCGACCTGCAAGCTGAGGTGTGCGGCGTTGCCCGGCGGCTCAGAATCCGTCGGGCAGGATCGAGCGAATCGGATCGCCCGCAGGGATGCTGGCCGGCCGCGGATCGGGGGCGACGTCGGCCGTCCGCGACTCGATCAGGATCGTCACCCGCCGATTGCGGCCACGCTCTTCTTCCGTGCTGTTGCCGGCGACCGGGCGCTGGTCCGCGTAGCCCGCCACCGTCAAGCGATCGGGCTGCACGCCACTGTCGATGAAGAGCCGCGCCACCGTGGATGCACGTACCGCCGAAAGCTCCCAGTTGGACGGAAAGCGGAACGTACTGATCGGCACTGCATCGGTATGGCCCTCGACGGTGATCGGAAACCCCGCCGGCGCCAGCACCTGGGCCACGGCCCGCAGCGCATTGACCGCCTGCGTGCCGAGCGCTGCATCGCCGGGTGCGAACAACAGGCTGGCGTTGATCTCGACGCTGACGCCGAATGCCCCTTCGGTGACGTTGACCTGGCCGGCCTGCGTCAACGGGTTGAGCACGCGCCGGATGTCGTCCGCCATGTTGCGCATGCGCTGCGCCATCTCCCGGCGCCGGACCTCGGCCTGCGGATCGACCGCCGGGACGGCCTGCGCAGTGACTGGTCGGGGTGGCACCACGGTGACCTGGGGCAGCGCGATCTGCTCGCTGCTGTCGTTGACGGTGACGTTGCGAAACGCCTGGACGAGCGAATCGGACAGCACCCGATACTTGCCCTCGTTGATCGAGGACAGCGAATACATCACCACGAAGAAGGCAAACAGCAGCGTGATGAAGTCGGCATAGGAGACCAGCCAGCGCTCGTGGTTGTCATGTTCTTCGTCGAGCTTGCGCCTGCGCCGCATGGCCGCCCCGCCCTCAGACGACGTAGCCCTGCATGCGGCTGGCGATGATGCGTGGATTGTCGCCGTTGGCAATGCCGACCAGCCCGTCGATGAACATCTCGCGCTGGGTCGTGAGGGTGATGATATGGGCCACGAGCTTCTTCGCAATCGGCAGGAACACCAGGTTCGCGAAGCCGACGCCATAGATCGTCGCGACGAAGGCCACGGCAATGCCGGCGCCGAGCCGCGACGGATCGGAAAGGTTCTCCATCACGTGGATCAGGCCCATGACTGCGCCCAGGATGCCAATGGTGGGGGCGTAACCGCCGGCCGCCTCCCACACCCGCGCGGATTGGCGCAGCTGCCCTTCCCAGACGCCGACCTCGACCTCCAGTATCTCGCGCAGACGGTTGGGCTCGACACCGTCGACGAGCAGCTGCAGCCCCTTGCGCATGAAGGGGTCGGACAGCCTCTCGATCTGGTTCTCGAGCGTCAGCAGCCCCTCCTTGCGCGCCACATGGCTCCAGTTCTCGACCTGCTCGATGACCGCCTGGGAGCTCATCGCCGGCGGAACGAACACCCAGCGCGCCATGCGCATGCCTTCGACGAAGCTGCGCAGCGGGCTCTGCAGCATCACCGCACCCAGCGTGCCGCCGATCACGATCAGGAAGGCCGTGGGCTGCACCAGCGAGGAGATATGCCCGCCCTCGAGCACCTGGCCGATCACGATGGCCGCAATGCCGAGCGTCAGGCCGACGAGGCTGATCTTATCCATGATGAGGCGTCAAGATACGCACACGCATCCTTGTCAGGGCTTGTGTTCAGTTGGCCGCCTTCTTGGGCGGTCGCCCGCGCCGGCGTTGTGGTGGCAGCGTGGAGCTGCCTTCGAAGAGCCCCGCACGCAGGCGCGCCACGGCCTGGCCGTGCAACTGGCAGACCCGCGACTCGGTCACGCCGAGAACCGCACCGATCTCGCGCAGATTGAGCTCTTCGTCATAATACAGGGCCATCACCATCTGCTCGCGCTCGGGCAACGCGCAGATCGCGTTGACCAGGCGTTCACGCATCTCGCTGTCCTCGAGCAGGTCGAGCGGATTGCTGTCCGCGGCTGCCAGGTGACGCTCGAGGAAATCGTCGTCCTCGTCGCGGTTGAAGTCCTCGAGATAGACGAGCTGGTGGCCGCGTGCCTCCTGCAGCATGCGCTGGTATTCGTCGAGCGAGACCCCGAGCGACTCGGCAAGCTCCGTCTCCGAAGGCTGGCGGCCGAACTGCTGCTCGAGCGCATGGATCGCCGCCTCGATACGCCGCATGTCGCGGCGCAAACTGCGCGGCAGCCAGTCGTTCTCGCGCAAGCCGTCGAGCATGGCGCCGCGGATACGCTGCACTGCATAGGTCTCGAACTGGGCACCGAGGCCTTCTTCATAGCGGCCGAGCGCATCGAGCAGCCCCATGAGGCCGTTCTGGATGAGGTCATCCACATCCACGCTGGCCGGTAGCCGGGACATGAGCTGGAAGGCGATGCGCTTGACGAGCGGCGCATACGCTTCGATGAGGCTGCTCTTGTCGAGGTTGCCGTTGGCGTCGTACATCCATTCAACCTGTATCTTGGGACGACGCGAGCCCCTGCCCGCGCTGGCTCCGCTAACCGGAGGCGGTGATTTTCCCGCAGCGGGGGCGGGATTACCAGCGGGAATATTGAAAGCCATGACGGGACTCAGGCACGCATCACACGTGGTGCGCGTGCCATGGCATTGATACGACGCATGAATGCAGCGCCTGCGTCGCGCGAATTCCACTGCAGCGGCTGGCGCAGACCATTGGCGATGTCATCGCGTTCGACCTCGCCGAGCCAGGCCAGCGGCACACCGACATGTCGGCGCACGAGTGCTTCGAGCGTGGCGAAGAAGGCTTGCGCATCGCTGCGGTCGCGCGCCCGGCTGACGGCAACATGCACCGAACCTGCACCTGCCGAAGCCAGACCCTTGATCACCCGATAAGCCTCGGTCGCACCGCTCGCGCAGGCCTCTGCCACCACCAGCCGGCATGGCGCCGCATTGACGAAGGGCGACGGCTGCGCTGCCGCCTCGCCCGCGCCATGCACGAGGACGAAGCCCGCATGGCGGTGCAGCAAGCGAAGCGCCTCGACCAGGCAGGCACGGCGTGCATCGTCGAGCAGCGGCAAGGCCAGTGCCGCCGCCGCCACGGGCACCCGCCCCACCAGACCGGGCACCGGCTGCACCACCGCGGCAAGAGTCGTACGCCCGTCCAGCACCTGCAGCAGGTCCGTGCCCTCGCCCGTACCCAGCACGCCGCCCAGGGCGTCCTGGCCCTGGGCCTCGTCCAGAATCAGCACGCGCTCGGCGCGGCCAGCCAGCCGATGAGCAGCAAGCACGGCCGTGTGGCTGCGCTGCCGGCCACACGCATACAGCGCCACCACCACCGGCGGCGCGCGGCGGAACAGGCGCCTGAGGCCCGCCGCCTGGTCTTCGCGTCCGTCGATCATGTCAGGCTCCCATGCCGGCTGCGGCGAGCAGCATGCCCGCCTCGTCGCCATCGAGGCGCCACGGCGACTCGCCCGCATGCTCGCGCAGCGCACGGTGCAGCAAGTAGGCGCGATTGGGCAGGTGCAGATCCTCGGGCACACGCTGACCATTGGTCAGATAGCGAATGTCGAGCTCATGACGCACGGCCACGTCGAGCGCCGGCGCCAGCGCCGCGGATTCATCAACCTTGGTGAAGATGCAGCCGGCGAGGTCGTTGCCGGCGTAGGCGCGGACGACGTCGTCGAGCGTATCCCCGCGCGCGGTGGCGTTGAGCAGCAGCAGACGGCGGACGTCTCCGGCCGCCGACAGCATCGCCGCCTGCTCGCCGACCAGGCGATCGCGCTGGCTCATGCCCATCGTATCGATCAGCACCATGTGCTTGTTGCGCAGACCCGCCAGGGTCTGGCGCAGGTCGGCACCATCGCGCACCGAATACACCGGCACCCCCAGGATGCGGCCATAGATGCGGAGTTGCTCCTGGGCGCCGATGCGGTAGCCGTCGGTGGTGATCAGGGCCAGCTTGCCGGCGCCATGGCGCACCACGCAGCGCGCCGCGAGCTTGGCCGTGGTCGTGGTCTTGCCCACCCCGGTCGGCCCCACCAGGGCATACACGCCGCCGCGATCGAGCAGATCCTCGTCGGACGAGCGCGCACGCATCATGCGGTCGAGCATGCTGCCCACGGCCTCGCGCGCTTCGGTGCGGCTCGCATCCTCGGGGACGGCCTCGACCAGCTTGCGCGCGATGGCCGCCGAGAACCCAGCCTCGAGCAGCTCGCCCAGCATCGCTGCGCGCGCGGGCGCGTGGCGCCGGGTCTCACCCCAGGCGAATCCGGCCAGCTGACGCTCGATCATGCCGCGAATGCCGGCCAGTTCAGACATCAGCCGGGCGTTGGTCTCCTGCAATTCGCGCACACGTGCGCCGCCAAACTCGTCGCCCTGCGCCGCCGCACGGGTGACTGCCGGCGCACTCGCCTGATCGCTGCGACCGCGCGCCGATGCCGACCGCAGCACGGCTTCGCGGCCACGCATGGCGTAATCGGCGGTCTCGATCCGCGGCGGGTTGAACGGGCGCACCACCGGGCCGGTGCTCTCCGCGCTCGGCTCCGCACGCTGTCCGCCGCGCGCCGCCGAGCGCGCTGCGCTCGCCGCCAGGGCAGACAGACTGACCTGGAAATCGCCTTCATCGGCCAAGGGGGCGGGCGCACGCTGAACGGCCTCGGCCTGGGGGCGGGAACCGGACGCAGACTCGTCCGCCACCCTGCCCTGGCCACCGCTGCGCGCACCCATCGTGGCGCGGTTGGCCGCCTGCAGCGCACCGACGGCGTCGCCGGGCAGGGCAAGAATCTCGACGCCGCCGTCGACCGCACGGTTCGACAGCACGATCGCATCGGGACCGAGCGCCTCCTTCAGAGCGCGAAGGGCCTCACGGGCGGTAGGGGCAAAGTAGCGTTTGACGTTCATGGCGGTTCTCCCGGCGGTCGATGTCGACCACTGCTTGATGGGAATTATCGCCACACCCCGTCAATGCCCAGGGGCCGAATAAAGCAGCTTTACCCCGTCTATTCGGACCTCACTGCGCGCGCCGCGCGATACCCTGGCGCGCGCCTGCGGTCAGCCCTGCGCCCCCACCATGGCGGTAACGCGGATGGTGCGGCTCTCGGGCACCTCGGAGTTGGAGATGACCTTGAGGCTGGGCACCGCACGGCGCAGGAAGCGCGACAGCAGCGTGCGCAACTGCGAGGGCACCAGCAGCACCGGCGGCAGGCCGATGTCCTCCTGGCGCTGGGCGATCTGCGCGGTCTGGCGCAGCAGGGTGTCGGCCAGCCCGGGTTCGATCGCCCCGCCTTCGCTGCCCACGCTCATGGCCTGCAGCAGGATGCGCTCCAGCCCAGGCTCCAGCGCCATGACCTGGACTTCGCCATTGCCCGGGAAGAGGCTCTGGATGATCGCGCGCCCAAGCGCCTCGCGCACGCGGGTGGTGAGCTGCAACGGGTCCTGGGTACGCGGTGCATGCTCGGCCAGCACCTCGATGATGCTGCGCATGTCGCGGATGTTGACGCCTTCCTCGAGCAGGTTCTGCAGCACGCGCTGCAGGGTACCGATCGCCAGCGTCTTCGGCACGAGATCCTCGATGAGCTTGGGCGAATCCTTGCCCACGTGATCGAGCAGCGCCTGCGTTTCCTGGCGACCGAGGAGTTCGGCAGCATGGTTGAGGATGACATGGTTGAGGTGGGTGGCCACCACCGTGCTCGCGTCGACCACCGTATAGCCCAGGGCATGCGCCTGGTCACGCGTAGCCGTGTCGATCCACACCGCGGGCAGGCCGAACGCGGGATCGGTCGTCTCGCGCCCGGCCAGCGGGCCGGACACCCGCCCCGGGTTGATGGCGAGGAACTGGCCTGGATAGGCCTCGCCAGCACCGACCTCGACGCCCTTGAGCGCGATGCGGTAGCCGTTGGGCTTGAGCTCCAGGTTGTCGCGGATATGCACCGGCGAGGACAGGAACCCGACCTCCTGGGCAAACTTCTTGCGCAGGCCGCGGATACGCTTGAGCAGCTCGCCGTCCTGGCCCTTGTCCACCATCGGAATCAGGCGGTAGCCAACCTCGAGGCCGAGCACGTCCACCTGCGAGACGTCGTTCCAGCTCGCCTCCAGCGCATCGGCCTGAGGCTGCTGCACGGGCGCCTCGGACTCGGGCCGTGCTGCCGCTACCTCCTCGGCAACGCGCTGCCGGCGCAGCCACGCCAGCGCCCCGAGGCAGGCCGCAATCAGCAGGAAGACCAGGTTGGGCATGCCCGGGATCAGGCCGAGCACGCCGATGATGATGGCGGTCAGGGTCATCACCGTGGGGTTGGAGAACACCTGCGCAATGACCAGCCCACCAATGTCGCCCTCGTCACCGACGCGCGACACCACCAGGCCGGCGGCCACCGAGATGATCAGCGCCGGAATCTGCGCCACCAGCCCGTCGCCGATGGTGAGCAGGGTGTAGGTGCGCCCCGCCTCGCCCACCGCCATCTCGTGCTGCATGACGCCGACGAAGAGGCCGCCGAGGATGTTGATCACCAGGATGATGATGCCGGCAATGGCGTCACCGCGCACGAACTTGGAGGCACCGTCCATCGCACCATAGAAGTCCGCCTCCTGGGCGATCTCCTTGCGCCTGCGCTTGGCCTCCTTTTCGTCGATGAGGCCGGCGTTGAGATCGGCGTCGATCGCCATCTGCTTGCCGGGCATCGCATCCAGGGTGAAGCGCGCCGACACTTCCGCGATACGCCCCGCACCCTTGGTGATCACCACGAAGTTGATGATGGTGAGGATCACGAACACCACCAGGCCAACCGCCGTATTGCCGCCCACCAGGAAGCTGCCGAAGGCCTCGATCACCTTGCCTGCCGCGTCGCCGCCACCGTGGCCTTCGAGCAGCACGATGCGGGTGGACGCTACGTTCAGCGCCAGGCGCAGCAAGGTGGTGACGAGCAGCACCGTGGGGAATACCGAGAAATCCAGCGGGCGCTTGGAGTACATCGCCACCAGCATCACCATCACCGAGATCGCGATGTTGAAGGTGAAGAACACGTCGAGCAGGAACACCGGCAGCGGCAGCACCATCATCGACAGGATCATGACGATGAGGATTGGCGCGGCAAGCTGGCGCAGGTTGGCCGAAGTCAGCAGCTGGCGCAGATTCAGGATGTCGTTCATGGGCATAAGTCAGGCGTTCATTCCCCAGGCACGCCGGGATCCATGCCGGCCGGAACCGGCAGCGCAGCCGGCACGGCCGGCGGCAGGCCACCCTGCTTGATCCAGGCGTCGAGCTGGTACACATAGGCCATCACCTCGGCCACCGCGGTGTACAGCGCGGCCGGGATGGAGGCTTCGAGTTCGCAATGGGCGTACAGCGCACGTGCCAGCGGCGGCGCCTCGAGCATCGGCACGCCATGTTCGGCGGCAATCTCGCGGATCTTCAGCGCCAGCTCGCCACGCCCCTTGGCGACTACCACCGGCGCCCCCATGCGCTCGGCGTCGTAACGCAGCGCAACCGAGAAGTGCGTCGGGTTGGTGACCACCACATCGGCCTTGGGCACCTCGGTCATCATGCGCCTGCGCGCCATCTCGCGCTGCAAGGCACGGATGCGGCCCTTGACCATCGGGTCGCCCTCCTGCTCCTTGTTCTCGCGCTTGACCTCTTCCTTGGTCATGCGCAGCTTCTTCTGGTACTGCCAGAGCTGGAAAGGCACGTCCATGAGCGCCAGCAGGCCCAGGCTGAGCGCGATCAACAGCGCGGCAAAAGCCACGATGCTGGAGAAGTCGGCCATGCCGACCTCGAGCGGCTCGACCATGAGGTCGAACAGGTGGTCCTTGTTCATCCACAGCACCAGCGACGCCACCCCGCCCACGACCAGCGACTTGAGGATGGCTTTCACCATCTCCGCCAGGCCATGCACCGAGAACATGCGGCCCAGGCCCTGGATGGGATTCATGCGCCCGAAGTTCGGGCCCAGCGCCTTGGGCGCGAAGACCAGCCCACCGAGCAGCACCGGTGCCGCAACCGCCGCGATCAGCAGGATGAAGAACAGCGGCATCAACGTCAGCAGGGCTCCGCTGAGCATGCGGTTGAGCACGTCGAGCATCAGCACATGGTCGAACACCGTCGCACGATCGAAGGCGAAACCGTTGCGCACGACCCCTGCGATGCGCGTCGCCATCCAGTTGCCCAGCAGCAGCAGCGCCGCAGCGCCGGTCACGGTGACGAGAAAGGTCGACAGCTCCCGCGATTGCGGGACCTGGCCTTCCTCGCGTGCCTGTTCCAGACGTCGCGGTGAGGGGGCTTCTGTCTTCTCGAGGTCGCTTTCTTCGGCCACGGCCGGCTCCGTCCGCCCCCCGCTCCGCCCGGATGGACCTGGACGCGAGAAGACGTGTGCGGATTATCGGCGCACGGCGGCAATATCTGCCGCCCGATAAAAGCCCGGAAAGCCAGCCAATTCCTGTCTTGGCCCGCGTCGGCAGGCCGCTGTTCAGCGTGCCGGGGGCAGTGCAGCAAAGCCGCGCAGCACGTCGCCCGCCTGGATGCCACGTTCGGCGAACCAGCCGATGTTCATCTCCAGCGCGAAGCGCGCCGGGGCTGCTGCACAGTGGCTGGTCTCGGTCTGTGGCTGCATGTCCTCTATGTTGATGATCCTGGCCTCGGCGTCGAGGAAGGCAACCGACAAGGGCAGGAAGGTATTGCGCATCCACATGCAGTGCCGCGCATCCTCAGGGAACACGAACACCATGCCACGATGCAAGGCCATCGCCTCGCGGTTCATCAGGCCGACCTGGCGCATCTCGAAGGTATGCGCAACCTCGGCCTCGATGCGGTACATGCCCGCGCCCAGTTCGGCGACCGGCATGGCAATCTGCGCCAGTGCCGCAGCGCCGGGCACAAGCGCGACAAACGACAGGCAGGCATGGGCAAGCAAGCGGCGAATCATCATCCTCGGGACCCCGTTCGAGACATCGTGCGCCGCATCTTACCTGCGCCCTGCATGGGCTGACGAGCCGCAGCCCGCTCCCCTTTGCCGTACCCGCCCCGCGCCGTCGCGCTCCCGCCCGCCCCGGGTAGCGGCGGCAAGTCGGCGGCTGCCGCCTCGCGCCACTGCCCCGGCGCCAGTCCGTCCAGGGTCCACGGCCCGATCGCCAGCCTCACCAGGCGCAGGGTCGGGCACCCCACCTTCGCGGTCATGCGCCTTACCTGGCGGTTCTTTCCCTCGCGCAGCACGATCTCGAGCCAGCTTGTCGGCACGCTCTTGCGGAAACGCACCGGCGGCTCCCGCGGCCACAGCCAGTCAGGCTCGCCAACGCGCCGCGCATCACATGGCCTGGTATGGAAGTCGCCCAGGTCCACACCCGCGCGCAAGCGCGCCAGGGCGGCATCGTCGGGTTCGCCTTCGACCTGTACGAGGTAGGTCTTGGGCAACTTGTGGCGAGGATCCGCAATGCGGTGCTGCAGCCCGCCGTCATCGGTCAGCAGCAACAGGCCCTCGCTGTCGGTATCGAGCCGGCCCGCCGCATAGACGCCCGGCACGGCGACATAGTCCTTCAGCGTGCGACGCCCATCTTCGTCGGAGAACTGGCACAGCACGCCGTAGGGTTTGTTGAGCAGGATGAGACGGGACATGGCAGGCGGACCGAGGCGTGCGGGAGGGCTGATTATCGCGCGATCGCCCCGTGCCGCAGTGCCGCAGCATGAAACGGAGGCGGCTCGGGGCCAATGGGTCGCGGGGCAGGACCTTGGTCTACGTGCGAAAGGAGTTCCCCTTGAAGGTCAATCCTCCTCTACCCGAAGCCCAGCCGGCGGCCCTCGCGCACAAGTGCGGCAAAGGCGTGCGCCTCGAGCGGAGCGCTGAAAAGGTAACCCTGCATTTCATCGCAGTTGTGGCGGCGCAGGAAGTCGAGCTGGGCCCGTGTCTCGACCCCTTCGGCAACCACCGTCTGGCCGAGACTGTGGGCGAGCGAGATCACCATCAGCGCGATTGCGGCATCCTCGGCTGAGGTCATGAGGTCGGTCACGAAGGTCCGGTCGATCTTGATGCTGTCGATGGGAAAGCGCTTGAGGTAATTGAGGCTCGAGTAGCCGGTGCCGAAGTCGTCCAGCGAAATCTGCGCACCGAGCGCCTTGAGAGCCCTTAGCGTGGCGATGGTGGCCGCAGGGCTGCGCATCACACCGCTTTCGGTGACCTCGACATGCAGCTGCTTCGGCGCGACGTTGGACGAGCACAGCGCCGCTGCGAGCACACCGACGAGGTTCTCGTGCTGGAACTGGCGGGCCGACACATTCACCGCGACGCTCACATCGCACAGCCCCTGCTCGCGCCAGTCGCGCAGTTGCCGGCACGCGGTCGCAATCACCCACTCACCAACGGGTACGATCAGCCCGGTCTCCTCCGCAAGCGGAATGAAGTCGCCGGGCGGGATCAGCCCGAGGGACGGGTGGCGCCAACGGATCAGCGCCTCGGCGCCGACGACGCAGCCGGTGCGCAGCTCGACCTTGGGCTGGTAGTGCAGTTCCAGTTCGTCGTGCTCAAGTGCGTAACGCAAGCCGTTTTCGAGCTCGAGCCGCTCGAGCGTGCGCGCGTTCATCTCGGGTGCGTAGAACTGGAAGCGATTGCCGCCGAGATCCTTGGCGCGGTACATCGCGACGTCGGCATTCTTCACCAGGGTCGGGACGATCGCACCATCACGCGGGTAGAGCGACACGCCAAGGCTACCGTTGACAACCAGGTCATGCCCCGACAGCCTCATCGGCGCCGCCACGGCCACCAACAGCTTGGACGCGATGGTCGCCGCGTCATCCTCGGCGCCGAGTTCCGGCAGCACGATCATGAATTCGTCCCCACCCAGCCGCGCCACCGTGTCGCCCTGGCGCACGCAAGCGGCGAGACGACGAGCGACCTCGCAGATCAGCTCGTCGCCAACAGTATGGCCGAGACTGTCATTGACGAGCTTGAAGCGATCCAGGTCGAGCAGCATCACTGCCACCGCCCAGGCACTACGCTCGGCATGGACAATCGCCTGCTGCAGTCGGTCGTTGAGGAGATTGCGGTTCGCAAGGCCGGTCAGCGCATCGTGATTGGCCTGCTGCTCGAGCTGCTCCTCGTAGCGCATGCGTTCGGTCAGATCATTAAGGATGGCGATGAAGTGCGTCACCCGGCCACCGTGATCGCGCACCGACGCCAGCGCGATCTCGTTCCAGAACAAGCTGCTGTCCTTTCGATAGCAGCGCAGCGTGACGCGGGCATCGCGTCCCCAGCGGACCGCCTCGCGCAGCCGCTCGATGTCGGCTTGGTCCCAGTCGCGACCGATCAGCAGGCGCGCATTGCGACCGATCGCCTCATCGGGCCCATAACCGGTCATCAGCGTGAAAGCGGGATTCACGTAGAGAATCGGATTGTCGGCCGCCTGGTCGGCCGCGCTGATGACGATCGCATTGATACTCTCCTCGATCGCACGATTGTGCAGCCTGAGCGTCGCCTCGATGCGTTGCTGGGCAGCGCGCGCGCGCAGGGTGCGGATGCCGTAGGCGATGTCGTCGGCGAGTTCGACGAGAAGCTCGACCTCGTCGGCGTCGAAAGCATCCTTCTCGGCCGCGACGATGCACAGCACGCCAAAGCTGTCGGATTCGTGGGCCAGCGGAAGCACGGCCGCAGCATTGAAGCCACGTTCGAGCGCCACCGCCCGCCAGCGCACGACACGTGGGTCGCTGCCGATGTCATGCACCACCTGAGGCTTGCCGGTGCGCACGGCCTCACCCGCCGGGCCGCGGCCAAACTCGTTGTCGGCCCACGAGAGGCGGAACGAGTTCAGCTGCCCGGTGTCGTCCCCCGCACTCGCGACGGTCTCGATCGTGCAATCCTGATCATGCCGCGCCATCCCAATCCAGGCCGAGCCGTAGTTGCCTAGCGCGACGAGAAAACCACACATTTCCTCAAGCAACTGGCGCTCGTCGGTCGCACGCACGAGCGTGCGGTTGCACTCGGCCATCACTCTGCGGGCACGCAGCACCCGCCGCAATTGTCCTTCGGCACGCTCACGGGTCGCGACCTCGCCCGCAAGGTCAGCGGCCCGCCGCTCGAGCTGGCCGTAAAGGTTCCAGTTCTCGTAGATGTGGCCGGCCTGGGCCGCATGGGCACCCGAAATCCATTCGTCCTCGGCGGTAAACTCCGACGCACCGAGCTTGTCCAGCAAGCAGACCCAGCCGAACACCGAGGTCGCCGAAGCGATTGGCGCTGCAACGCCGCAATGCACGGCAGGGAAATCGCGCGGCAGCCCCACACCTTCAGGCCGCCCGTCGGCATTGACGAAGCGCACGGGCCTGCGCTCGGCGAGCACGCGCCGAAACGGCCCCTCGTCGAATCTGCGACCCTGCAGCCCCTGTGCCTGCTCCGGCGACAGGCCGCAACCGAGCACAAAAATCGATCGGCCGTTGCCGCGGTGCTCGAAGCAGAGAATCGCGTAGCGCGCTCCCGTCAGCGAACGCGCGCCCTGGCACACCTTGTTGAGCAGCACTAAAGTATCCCGCTCGGCAGACAACTGCAGGTTCAGCTCGGTGAGCGCCGCGAGGCGCTGGTTGGCACGCTCGAGCTCGGCAGCCTTCTCGGCCAGCTTGTCAGTCAGCACCCGCAGGTGTTCGCGGTCGAACGCCTCGTCGGTGCCTACGGCAGCCGCCCCCTTGGGCTCGTTCGCGAGAGCCTCGTCAATGGCTGCGAGGATCGCCTCGGGGCCGGAGGGTTTGGCCAGGATCCGCGAGACGCCAAGAATCGTCGCCAGCTTGCTCGCCTCGCGCTCATGGTAGTTCGCGGTGTAGAACATCACCTGAGTGTCGGCAACCGCCGGCTCCGCGCGCAGCCTACGTACGAATTCGTATCCGTCCATCGTCGGCATCAGGATGTCGCAGATCACCAGTTGCGGGCGCTCGGCCCGCACGATGGCGAGTCCCTCGGCGCCATCGCCAGCCTCGAAGGTCTCATGACCATCGTAGCCGGCAAGGGTGGCGATCAGCTCGCGATTCGCCGGATGATCATCGATGATCAGAAGCTTCGCCATCTCACTGCTCCTCTACGGCCCAGACGATGAACCCGCGTGGCGCCGCCCGGCCTGCAGGAACTTCTCAACCTCGCCGATGAAAGACTCGGGCACGATGGGCTTCGACAAGTAGCCGCCGAAGCCCGCATCCATCACGCGTGTACGATCGGCCGCCATCGAGAACGCGGTGACCGCGATCACGGGGAGCCCGTCCAGGGTCGCGTCCTGACGGATCCGGCTGAGCAGCTCGAAGCCGTCCATCACTGGCATCCTCAGGTCGCTGATGACCAGATCCGGGCGGGGCAGCTGATGCACGAGCGCAAGCGCCTGCTCCCCGTCCTCGGCACGCAGTACGGTGTGGCCACCCGCCTCCAGCAGGTAGCCGACCAGTTCCAGATTGGCCTCGTTGTCATCGACGATGACGATGCGGGCAGCCATGGTCATCCTCCCGGCAGCACGAGTGTGAAGCTGCTGCCCCGGCCCGGCGCGCTCTGCACAATGATCCGCCCGCCCAGCGCCTCTGCAAGCTTCTGGCTAAGGTGCAGACCGAGTCCGGTACCCTCGGCCCCCTCGGCGCCCTTGCCGCGTTTCGCGGTAATGCGCGAGAAGGGCGCGAACAGGCGTGTCTGGTCCTCCTCGCTGATGCCCATGCCGGTGTCGCTCACGGTCACTGCGACCACCCCCGCCGCACCTTCCCGCATCCGCGCCAGGCGCAGGACCACGCAGCCTTCCTCGGTGAACTTGATGGCGTTCTGCACGAGGTTGATCACGATCTGGCTGAACGCACGCCGGTCGGTGCTGAGCGGGCAGGCTCCCGGCGGCGCCTCGACGCTCAGATCCAGGTGCCGCCGCTCGGCCTCGGGGCGCAAGGTCCCGACGATATCGTCGATGAGCGCCCGGCAATCGATGATCTCGGGGCTGAGTTCGATCTTGCCCGCCTCGATCTTCGCAATGTCGAGCAGGTCGTTGATCAGTGCAAGCAGATGCTGGGCGCTCGATTGCACGGTGCGCAACTGCTTGTGCTGCGCCTCGTTGAGTGGGCCCGGAAGCTTCATCAGCAGCGTGCCGGTGAAGCCGATGATCGCATTGAGCGGGGTACGCAGCTCATGGCTCATGTTGGCGAGGAAGTGGTCCTTGGCCGCGTTCGCCCGCGCCAGTTCGACGTTCTTCTGCTGCAATGCGCACTCGAAGCGCTTGCGCTCGGTGATGTCGCGGATGGCACTGGAGACCAGCATCCCATCCTCGGTCTCGAGCGGGCTCAGACTGATCTCGACCGGAAACTCGTCGCCGTTCTTGCGCCTGCCATACAGCTCAAGTCCCACACCCATCGGCCGCACGCGCGGATCGGCGAAGAAGGCCTTGCGGTGCCCCGGGTGTTGCGACCGGTAGCGCTCGGGCAGCAGCATCTCGATCGACTCGTCGGCAAGCTCCGTGCGCGTGTAGCCGAACAGCCTCTCGGCCTGGGTGTTGACCAGCACGATGCGGCCCGCGCGGTCGACGATGACCATCGCATCAGGAGCCGACTCGAGCAAGCCCCGGAACTTCTGCTCCGCCTTCTTTCGCCCGCTGACATCGCGGATCGCGCTCATGACGAAAGCGCCCTCATCCGTGGCGAGCGGACTCAAGCTGATCTCGACCGGAAACTCCGTACCATCCTGGCGCAGACCGAACAACTCCAGGCCACTCCCCATCGTACGCGTGCGCAGCTGGCCGAAATAAGTGACGCGATGCCTCACATGCGCGCCACGGAAGCGCTCGGGCAACAGCGACTCGACCATCCTCCCGTGTAGCGTGCCCGAGGCATAACCGAACATGGCCTCGGCCTGACTGTTCGAGAATACGATGTACCCGGCCGCATTGATCATCACGATCCCGTCCGGCATGGATTCGAGCAGGTTCCGATAGCGCGCATCCATCAGCTTCGCATCACGGGCGGCCTTGAGCTCGGTGACGTCCTTGATGGTGACGACGACGTGCTCGGCTTGCCCCGAGGCATCCGGCACCGTCCTGCACAAGATGGAGACGTAGAGGAGCGAACCATCCTTGCGCCGGCGCAATGACTCGATCGCGGCGTAGCCATTCTCGAGCACCTCGCGCATCATCCCGCGCTCATCGTCGAGACCGTCGGCGGGCACCAGGATCTCGCTCAGCGCGCGCCCCACCACCTCATCCGCGCGGTGGCCAAAGACCTCTTCGGCACGACTGCCCCAGTACAGCACCGTCCCCCTCGGATCAACCACCAGGACGGCATCGGGACCCTCTTCGAGAAAAAGTCCGCACGCATCGGTTGCCATGCCTACCCCCTCCGCAAGCTGCCGCACCCGCTTGCCCACAAGCTGCCAGGTTGTGGAATCTGCAGCGGCACAGGTGGCAAAGGGCCGGACGCTCAAGCCGACGATCAATTCGGTCTGCGCGGCATCGACAGCCAAGCTCATGACAAAGATGTAGCAGCGTCCCACCCGAAGATCAAACTGCGCGACCGGATTGATCGTCCGCTACCGATCGCCGCGAGACACCACCCGCGAAGCGGCGACACTCCCTTCGCGGGGCTCGGTCGACCAAGGGGGAGGCTCGATGTGGGCGGCTTTCGCCCGCACGATGGAGGGCGATTGATGATTGAGGTGCGCACGACAGAAGGGCGCGCAGGAGCCGGAACCATGCAAACGGGGGTGGCGGAGGCGGTGAGATTCGAACTCACGAGGGGCGTAAACCCCTGACGGTTTTCAAGACCGTTGCATTCAACCGCTCTGCCACGCCTCCGCAAGGCCGCGGATTATAGCGCAAGGGCCGACGGTGCGCATTTGCCGCAAGCGTCACCCATTTCCCGCAGCCATGCTAGCGAACACCCCCCAGCGTTTGCCCCCACTGTAGGAGCGGCGCCAGCCGCGAGATCTTACTGGCATGCCCACTCACCTCCATAGACCTCAGTAGAAGATCCGCCTTGTCGATGCGTTACCAGCCAACACTGATGCTCATATACTCGTCAGCAATGCCACTCGCGTTTCTCAACATCATGAGGCCGCCATGAATGTTCTTACACCCTCGGATCTCAAGACCATCCTGCATTCGAAGCGAGCAAACCTCTACTACCTCGAACACTGCCGTGTCCTTGTGAACGGTGGCCGCGTCGAGTACGTCACCGACGAAGGCAACCAGTCGCTGTACTGGAACATCCCCATCGCCAACACCACCACTTTGCTGCTCGGCACCGGCACCTCGATCACTCAAGCGGCGATGCGCGAGCTGGCCAAGGCCGGGGTGCTGGTGGGTTTCTGTGGCGGAGGCGGCACACCGCTGTTCACCGCCAACGAGGTCGACTTCGAGGTCGCGTGGTTCTCGCCGCAGAGCGAATACCGCCCGACGGAGTACCTGCAAGCCTGGGTGCGCTTCTGGTTCGACGACGTACTGCGGCTGAACGCGGCCAAAGCCATCCAGCAGGCCCGGCTCACGCGCATCGCGGCACATTGGATCAACAACCCGCGACTCGCGGAAGCGGATTTCGTCGTACCCCGCGAACGGCTCGAAGCCGCACTGGAAGCCTCCCGGCGCGCCATCGTCGCAGCACCCGACAACACCGCCCTGCTCACCGAAGAAGCCCGCCTCACCAAGACCCTGTTCAAACTCGCCTGCGACGCCACCGACTACGGCGAATTCACCCGCGCCAAGGGCGGCAGCGGCGGCGACCCGGCCAACCGTTTTCTCGATCACGGCAACTACCTCGCCTATGGGCTGGGCGCCACCGCTACCTGGGTGCTCGGCCTGCCGCACGGCCTGGCGGTGTTGCACGGCAAGACACGACGCGGCGGGCTGGTGTTCGACGCCGCCGACCTGGTCAAGGACGCGGTGATCCTGCCGCAGGCCTTCGTCTCCGCGATGCGCGGCGACAGCGAGCAGGAATTCCGCGACAACTGCATCGAGACCCTGGTCCAGACCGAGTCGCTGGACTTCATGATCGACACCCTGAAGGCGATCGCCATTGAAACCGGGAAGCACGCCGCATGAACGTGCTACTCATCTCCCAATGCACCAAGAACGCGCTCACCGAAACCCGGCGCATCCTCGACCAGTTCGCCGAACGCCGTGGCGATCGCACCTGGCAGACGCCCATCACCCAGGCCGGGCTGGAAACCCTCTATCGTCTGCTGCGCAAGACCGCGCGCAAGAACACGGCCGTGGCCTGCCACTGGATTCGCGGCAAGGATCATAGCGAGCTGCTGTGGATCGTCGGCGATGCGCGGCAGTTCAATGAGCGGGGGGCGACGCCGACCAACATGACGCGGCGCAACGTACTGCGCACCGAGTCGGAGAACGACTGGCACAGCCTCACCCTCATCCACCTGCTGGCCTCGCTCGCAGCGCTGCTGCACGACCTCGGCAAGGCCTGCCTCGCCTTTCAGCAAAGACTCACCGCGACGGGACCAGTAGCACGCAACCTGTATCGCCACGAGTGGGTATCGCTGCGTCTGTTCCAGGCATTCGTCGGCAACAGCACCGACGCCGAATGGCTGGAGCGGCTCATCACCCCCTCTGCGGAAGATGACGAGAGCTGGACCGCGAGGCTGTTACGTGACGGAGAAGACCCCAAGGCCCGCGACAACAAGCCGTTCTCCCTCCTACCCCCGCTTGCGCGTGCGGTCGCGTGGCTGGTGCTGACCCACCACCGCTTGCCGCTCATGCCGACGAAGGATGCCAATGGGCAATGGAAGTGGCTGGGGGCACGTGTAACCGACCTGAGCGCGGCCCAATTGGACAACCTCTTGGAGAAGGTGGACGCGAACTGGAACGAACTTTCTGACGGAGCGAACAAGGACGCGATCGAGCCTTACTGGCGGTTCCCCCACGGCCTTCCGATCACAACCGATGCCTGGTGCAAGCGCAGCGCACGCGTGGCACGCCGGCTGCTGGCAATCGTGCAAAGCGCGGATGCGCGCGACTGGCTGCACGATCCCTACGTGATGCACCTCGGCCGCCTTGGCCTGATGCTGGCGGATCACCACTACTCCAGCCTCACCGACCCGACCGCGCGTAGCGACCTCAATCCGGCCTATCCACTGTTCGCCAATACCGACCGCAAGACCGGCACCTTCAATCAGACGCTCGACGAACACCTGCTCGGCGTCGCGCGGCACGCCGGCATGGTCGCCCATGCGCTCCCCAGTTTCGAGCATCACCTGCCACGGCTCGTCCGCCACAAGGGCTTGCGCAAACGCAGCGCAGACGCCCGCTTTCGCTGGCAGGACCGCGCGGCTGACCTCGCCGAGGCAATGCGCGAATCCGCCGCCGGCCATGGCGCCTTCATCGTCAACATGGCCTCCACCGGCTGCGGCAAGACGCTGGCCAACGCCCGCATCATGAACGCGCTCGCCGACCCGTCCCGCGGGCTGCGCTGCGCCTTCGCGCTCGGCCTGCGTACCCTCACGCTGCAGACCGGCCGCGCCTTCCGCGACGAGCTCCAGCTGTCCGACGATGCGCTGGCGATCCGCGTCGGAGGGGCCGCCAACCGCGAACTGTTCGAGCACTACGAGCAACTCGCCGAGCAGAGCGGATCGGCATCCACCCAGGCCCTGCTGCCGGAGGATGCGGGCGTGGTGTTCGAGGGCAACACTACTCACCCCTTGCTGCAGCGCCTGTCCCACGACCCGCGCATCCATGCGCTGATCGCCGCGCCGTTGCTCGTCTGCACCATCGACCACCTCACCCCGGCCACCGAAAGCCAGCGCGGCGGCGGCCAGATCGCGCCGATGCTGCGCCTGATGAGCGGCGACCTGGTGCTGGACGAACCGGACGATTTCGACATCGACGACCTGCCCGCTCTTAGCCGCCTGGTGCATTGGGCCGGCCTGCTCGGCAGCCGCGTGCTGCTGTCCTCCGCCACCCTGCCACCGGCACTGGTGCAAGGGCTGTTCGAGGCCTACCTCGACGGGCGGCGCTGGTTCCAGCGCAATCGCGGCGAGCGGCCTGGCGCTGCGCCAGAGGTGTGCTGCATGTGGGTGGATGAGTTCGACCAGACCCGGCATGACTGCGGCGAAGGCGATGCGTTTGCCACGCAACAGCTGGCGTTCGCCCAACGTCGCCATGCGCGCCTCGCCAAGGAGGCCGCACGACGACGCGCCGAACTACTGCCCCTTCCGCTCGCGGGCAAGGCGCGCGAGGTGCTGCGCCCCACCATGGCCACAAGCATGCGCGAGGCAGCCTTGAACCTGCACGCGGTGCACCACGCCATCGACCCCCAGTCCGGCAAGCGCGTCAGCTTCGGCCTGATCCGCATGGCCAACATCGACCCGCTAGTCGACGTCGCGCTGGCCCTCTACGCCCTCGGCGCACCGGACGACGCCCGGATACACCTGTGCACGTACCACTCGCAATATCCGCTGCTGATCCGCTCGGCCATCGAACACCGCCTGGACGCCGCGCTCAACCGCCGCACGGCCGACGCCGTCTTCGCGCTACCTGAGATCCGTAGCCGTCTCGACGCCAACCCGGAGACCGACCACCTCTTCATCGTGCTTGGCAGCCCGGTTACCGAAGTCGGGCGCGACCACGATTACGACTGGGCAGTGGTCGAACCGTCTTCGATGCGCTCACTGATCCAGCTCGCCGGCCGCATCCGCCGCCACCGCCCGGGCGCGGTAGACACGCCCAACCTCATGGTGCTGGACAGCAACCTGCGCCACTTCGAGCACCCCGGCGAACCCGCCTACTGCAAGCCCGGTTTCGAGACGCCCGAACCCCGCTTCAAGCTGCAGTCCCATTCGCTCACGGACTTGCTCGAAGCCGAACAACGCGAGGTCATCGACGCCCGCCCACGCATCCTGCCCAAGCCGGACGAAGCGCTGCAGCCAACGGCGAGATTGGTGGATCTCGAACATGCACGCATCCGCTACCAGATGCGCCCGCAGACCGGCGAGGCCGAACTCAGCGACTACAAACGGCGCAAAGGTGCCCGCCCGGCTCCACCGATCAACGCCACCACTCACTGGCTGCGGCCCGGCATCTCGCTGACAGCGGTTCTGCCCCAGCAACAGCCCTTCCGCTACGACCTCCAACCCAAGGTGGACATCGTCCTGCTGCCTGACGAAGAAGGCGAGGACTACGCCCTCCATCGCGTTGCGCCCGCGGAGGCGCGCTATAGCAAGCTGTACGTGAAGATCGAGGATGGCATGAACCACCGCATCGACGATGCGCAGGTGACCGGCACACGCATGACGCCGTGGGGCGTCACCGACTACATGACAGAACTGACTGCGCTGGCCGAGGAACGGGACATGACGCTGGAGGCATGCGCCGAGCGCTACGGCACGGTGACGCTACCCGAAAACCCGCAGGGCTGGCGGTTTCATCCGGCACTGGGGTTTACAAGGAATCGTTGATGGGTGGCGACACGGTTTGGTCACCGTCGGGAAGGCACAGCAGGGCCGCCGCCGCAGGGGCAACCCCGGTCACAAGGGTCGGGCCTCGGATAGCACGCGCTGCCGAATCTGCACCGGAAGATCACCCGGCGTTACTACGTCTACCGGAATGCCAAGCATCTCGACCAGCGCCTCCTGCAGCCCTCCCAGATCGAAGAGCGTCGCCCCGGGGAGTGGATCGACCAGTAGGTCGAGATCGCTACCTTCCTTATCAGTACCGCGTAGCACCGAGCCGAACACCCGCGGGTTGGTGGCGTGATGGTCAAGCACCAACTGCTCGATTGTGGCTCGGTAACAACGTAGCAAAGCTGACGGTTTCACAGTAGCTGCTGCCTGTCCGGCAGTTAACGTTGCTCAGGCATCGAGCGACGAATATTTCTGAGCTGCATTTCTGCAGTTGCGGAAGTCTAGCAGAGAGCCTAGACTCCGCCTCACAAACACCACTTTCTGTTACTTACTCATCTAACGATGAATAGGTTAAAAAAATCAGATGCCCCTGAGAGATGGCAGTCTCAAAGGGGCGTGCAGCGCCACAGCCAAGCAAGGTGGCCCCACCTACGGGATCTGTCGCAGGAAGGAGGTTCGAGATGTGATTGACCATCGCATGACCTTATTAGGGTGAAACGCAACGACTCACCACTCCCCGGAGCACTGCTCCGGGGATTCTACGTTCTTCTTACCTACGTGAGAATCCCATGCCTAGCACTTCCACCGAACGCCGGGCCGCTTTCCGCAACGCCATCGAGCACTTCCTCAAGGAGCGCCTCGACGCGAAGCTGGACAAGCTTCCGCCCGACGACCCGAAACGTGATGAGCTGATTGCTCAGCACGCTCGCGAGACCTGGCTGGCCGACGCCGCACGGCGTGTGGCACAAATCCAGATCGTCACCCACACGCTCAAGCCCATCCACCCCGACGCCCGCGGCACCAACCTCTTCCGCGCGCCCAACGAGTTGCCCGCGCACCGGGAAGTCGGCAGCCACGTCCTGGGTCAGGACTTCAGCAGTGATGTGGTCGGCAACGCAGCCGCGCTGGACGTTTTCAAGCTGCTGAAACTGCCGCTGGACGGGCGTCCCCTGCTCGCCTGGATGCAGGACGGCGATCCCGACATGCTCGGGGCACTCAGTGACGACGCCGATCAGGCAAGCGAATGGTTGACCGCGTTCACCGGCATCACCGCCCCACGCAGCGCCACGCCGAGTTCGCACGCCCTGGCCAAGCAGCTCTACTGGCTGGCGGGTGAAGACCCCGCCGACGACGCTCAGTATCACCTGCTCGCGCCGCTGTATTCGAGCGCGCTGGCCCACGCCGTCTTCCAGACCATCAACGAGGACCGTTTCGGCGAGGCCGGCAAGCTCGCGCGACAGGCACGTTACGCGCAACGCGACCACGACACCGGCTACCGCGAGTATCCCGATCTCGCCGTGCAGAAGTTCGGTGGCACCAAACCGCAGAACATCAGCCAGTTGAACAGCGAACGCGGGGGCAACAATTACCTGCTGGCCTCGCGTCCGCCCAAGTGGAAGACGCGTGCATTGAAAGCGCCGCTGTTCACCGAATCGGTTTTCCCCCGGTTCGGCGGGATTCGGGAAGTGCGGGCCACGGTGCGCGTCCTGCGTGATTTCCTCGAGAGCGACCCGCCCTCAACCATGGAAACCCGCAACCGCCGTGATGCCCTGCTCGATCGGCTGATCGACGAACTGGTCGACTTCGCCCATCCCCTGCAAGCCACCCTGCCGGCCGGTTGGACGCGCGATACGGATTGTCGCCTGGTCGAAGCCGAACGGCTCTGGCTGGATCCCGGTCGCGCGGAAACCGACGAAGAGACTGACACGGAATTCGGCGCAGCCTGGCAACGCATGGACTGGCCCGCCGAGCTCGGTCGCCGCTTCGGCAACTGGCTGAACCACGAACTCGGGCAGAGCTTGCCACTCGGCGATATCGAGGGCCGCCACTGGCGCGACGAGTTGCTGCTCCACACAGCTTGGGCCGGCAAGTTGCACACACTCCGGATTCAGGGCGATGCGCCGACCTACATTCCGGTGCGGGAGGCCGTGCAATGAATACCTTGCCCCATAGCGACGGCCTGCTGATCCTGCCGCGCCTGCGCGTGCAGAACGCCAACGCCATCTCCAGCCCGCTGACTCACGGTTTCCCCTCGATGACGGCCTTCCTCGGCCTGATGTGGGCGCTCGCCCGCAAGCTGGAACCGCACGACTTGCCGCTTGCCTTCGACAGTGTCGGCGTGATCTGCCATGACTTCGATGAACAGGTCACCGAGGGCGGCTATGTGAAGGCCTTTCGCCTGACGCGCAACCCGGTGGGCAAGGACGGTGGCAGCGCGGCCATCGTCGAGGAAGGCCGCATGCACATGGAGATCACGCTGATCTTCGGCATCAGCGGCGGCTTCGTCGAACTCGACGAACGCGCGCACGACGCCATCGCCCAAACCGTCGCCCATGAACTGGCCGGCATGCGCATCGCGGGCGGCAGCGTGCTGCCCAGCAGCGACTGGCGCAGTCGCCCGGCGGTGCTGCGCTTCGGCGACGATGCCGAGGACGTTCGCCGCCGCTTCCGCCATCTGCGCCGCCACTGGCTGCCGGGCTTCGCACTGGTGTGCCGGGACGATCTGCTGCATGCGCGCCTCGATCAACTGCGCGCAGCCGCACCGGAGACGACCGCGCTGGATGCCCTGCTCGATCTGTCGCGCTTCAACTGGCGGCCGGTTCGGCCAGACACTGAATCCGATGGCGCATCCGCCACAACGGTAAAGGTCGAGTGGAAACCCGAGCCACGGCCGGGCTGGATCGTGCCCATCCCCGTCGGCTTTGGCGCGCTGTCCGAGCTGTTGCCTGCGGGCGAAGTCCAAAGCGCGCGCGACCACGACACGCCCTTCCGTTTCGTCGAAAGCCTGTACTCCATCGGCCAGTGGGTCAGCCCGCACCGCCTGGACAACGCCGAGCAACTCCTTTGGTACGCCAGCACCGACCCGGCCGCGGGCCTGTACCGCTGCCACAACGACTTCGCATCCCTGCAGTCCGCCTGAATCGCAGAACCTCAACTGAAAGGAATCCAGACCATGACGCTCAAGACCGCTTCCGTGCTCGCCTTCGAACGCAAACTCGACCCGTCCGACGCCCTGTTCTACGCCGGCAACTGGGATCAACGTGACACCGCCAACGACTGGCACGCCGTGTCGATCCGCGAGAAGTCCGTGCGCGGCACCATCTCCAACCGGCTGAAGACCAAGGATCAGGATCCCGCGAAGCTCGACGCCGCAATCGAAAACCCCAACCTGCAAACCGTCGATGTCGCCGCACTACCCAGTAGCGCCGACACCTTGAAGATGGTGTTCACGCTGCGCGTACTGGGTGGTACCGGCAAGCCGTCCGCGTGCAATGACGCGGAGTACCTGAACAAGCTGCTCGACACCGTGCGCGGCTACGCAGATACGCAGGGCTTCGGCGAACTCGGCCGGCGCTACGCCTTCAACCTCGCCAACGGCCGCTTCCTGTGGCGCAACCGCATCGGCGCGGAGCAGGTGGAAGTGCGGATCGCCCATCTGGTGAGCGGTGCACCACAGGACACCTGGACCTTCGATGCCCTGGCGCTCCCGCTGCGCAGCTTCAACGCCCCCGCCGAAGCCACTGGCGCGCTCGATAGCCTCGCCCGCCTGATCACCGATGGCCTGGCTGGGCAGCAACACGTGCTGCTGCAAGTCACCGCCTTCGTCCGCATCGGCGCCGGGCAGGAAGTCTTCCCGTCGCAGGAGCTCATCCTCGACCGTGGCCGTGGCGACAAGAGCAAGACGCTCTACCATGTCAGCAACATCGCCGGCATCCACTCCCAGAAGATCGGCAACGCCCTGCGCACCATCGACACCTGGTACGAAGGCGCCGACGAAATGGGGCCGATTGCCATCGAACCCTACGGCTCCGTCACCACCCAGGGCAAGGCCTACCGCCAGCCCAAACAGAAGCTCGACTTCTACAACCTGCTCGACAACTGGATCATCAAGGACCAGACCCCGCCCGTGGAGCAGCAGCACTTCGTCATTGCCACCTTGGTGCGCGGCGGGGTCTTTGGCGAGGCGGGCTGAACATGGACCACTACATCGACATCACCGTGCTACCGGACCCGGAGTTTCCGGCAACGACCCTGATGAACGCCCTGTTCGCCAAGCTGCACCGGGGGCTGGTCGATCACGGCGGACAAGACATCGGCGTCAGTTTCCCCGAAGTCATGCTGGGCAAGCGAACGCTCGGACAGCGGCTGCGCCTCCATGGCAACAGTGTGAGTCTCGATCGGCTCATGGCGATCGGGTGGATGCAAGGCATGCGCGACCACGTCACGATCACCTCAGTCCAGCCTGTGCCGGCCGGAGTACAGCATCGCGTCGTGCGCCGCGTTCAAGCCAAGAGCAGCCCGGAGCGCCTGCGCCGCCGCCTGATGGCCCGCAAATCGATCGACGCAGAGACAGCTCGAACGGCGATTCCAGACAGCGCGGCGGAGATGCTGGAACTGCCCTACATCGAGATCGCCAGCCGCAGTACGGAGCAACGATTCAGGCTGTTCATTGAACACGTGGAGCCCGTACCGACGCCACGCGAGGGCACCTACGGCAGTTACGGCCTCAGTTCGAGCGCAACCATTCCGTGGTTCTAGACCCTTTTTTCTGGCACGGGAAAGGGATGCTATGGAATCAAGGCGTTACGACCCCTGCCAGGAATTGCGTGCGACACACCCGTTTCATGATTTCTCTTTAACAATTAGACTCTTACTGCTTCAGATGTCTAGATCACTGCCGCGTAGGCAGCTCAGAAATTACTCGACAACCGGCGCAACTACAGAACTACGATCACTGCCGCGTAGGCAGCTCAGAAATCGTGGAGGGTGGCGCCGGTGGCGTAGCCCTCGATCACTGCCGCGTAGGCAGCTCAGAAAGTTTCGCGCTACGGAGATTTCGCGGTGTCCCAGATCACTGCCGCGTAGGCAGCTCAGAAAGCCTCGCCGCGCGCGGCTACACCGCCCCCCAGGATCACTGCCGCGTAGGCAGCTCAGAAATTGACCAGGCTGGGGTGCATGGGTTTGTCGATGATCACTGCCGCGTAGGCAGCTCAGAAAGAAGAGCTCGATGTGCTGTCGCGCTGCTCGGGGATCACTGCCGCGTAGGCAGCTCAGAAATGGTGGGTGCCGCGTCAGGCGGCGGTGGGAATGATCACTGCCGCGTAGGCAGCTCAGAAATCGAACTCTTTCGGGCCTTCAGTTTTGGTTACGATCACTGCCGCGTAGGCAGCTCAGAAAAGCACGATGGGCAAGTACGTCGAGTTCATGGAGATCACTGCCGCGTAGGCAGCTCAGAAAGCCACGAGGCCCTGCGCCGCACGGCCACCGTGGATCACTGCCGCGTAGGCAGCTCAGAAATATCAGAACGCCGACGCCGACTATTACAACCTGATCACTGCCGCGTAGGCAGCTCAGAAAAGAGTGGGGTCGGGCAGCACCGCCTTGATGTTGATCACTGCCGCGTAGGCAGCTCAGAAAGAATCCGTCGCGGCCTCGCTCGGTATCCAAGGGATCACTGCCGCGTAGGCAGCTCAGAAACGCCGGTTGCCCGCGCTCTGGTCGAGGCGAACGATCACTGCCGCGTAGGCAGCTCAGAAAGAACACGCTCCCAAAGGGGCGGCATCGGATACGATCACTGCCGCGTAGGCAGCTCAGAAATTCGCCAGCGCGGTGCAGCCCTGACTGCATCCGATCACTGCCGCGTAGGCAGCTCAGAAAGCTGCAGACCAGCGCGCAGACACCATCGCCGAGATCACTGCCGCGTAGGCAGCTCAGAAATGCAGGAATCGTTCTTTGCCGCGATCCATTCCGATCACTGCCGCGTAGGCAGCTCAGAAATGTTTCCTCCGGGCGATTTCATGTACTGGATGGATCACTGCCGCGTAGGCAGCTCAGAAATTGCTCAGGAAGATGCTCGGGCACGGCAGCGAGATCACTGCCGCGTAGGCAGCTCAGAAATTCAAGGCTGCCGTCAACTTCGGGTGAAGCTCGATCACTGCCGCGTAGGCAGCTCAGAAAAGCTGCGCACCGCCATCGTGCGCGCCCGCGAAGATCACTGCCGCGTAGGCAGCTCAGAAACGCGTGAGAAGGGGCTGGGAAGGACCCGCGATGATCACTGCCGCGTAGGCAGCTCAGAAAAGGATGCCCCCGACGCCGGCCGGGTCAATGCCGATCACTGCCGCGTAGGCAGCTCAGAAAGGTAACAGTCTTAGCCGACGCAAACGCAGTCGGATCACTGCCGCGTAGGCAGCTCAGAAAATGACCGAAGCCACCCTGCAAGCCCTGGCCGAGATCACTGCCGCGTAGGCAGCTCAGAAAACAGCCGAACCCAGGCCCGATCGAGCAGCGTGGATCACTGCCGCGTAGGCAGCTCAGAAAAACGAGAAATCTACTCCCCCCACCCGGGCCCGGATCACTGCCGCGTAGGCAGCTCAGAAAATGCAAATCCGTCTGCGCCGGGGGTTCTCGCGGATCACTGCCGCGTAGGCAGCTCAGAAATTTGGCAAAAAACTGACCGAGTCCGTGGATGGGATCACTGCCGCGTAGGCAGCTCAGAAATTGGCGAGCGCCTTCAAGTCCTGCGTGATCTGGATCACTGCCGCGTAGGCAGCTCAGAAAATGTCGCGGCCCTCACTTGTTGAGCATTGCCAGATCACTGCCGCGTAGGCAGCTCAGAATGAACAGCGAGCGCAGGCGGCAACACAGTTCGAGATCACTGCCGCGTAGGCAGCTCAGAAAGCTACCAGCGAGGCGCCATGCAGTCGCAGAGGGATCACTGCCGCGTAGGCAGCTCAGAAAGGGCGAGTCAAAAGGATGCGAGCGACGACATGGATCACTGCCGCGTAGGCAGCTCAGAAAAGAGAGCGGTCGGATCGAGGTCCTCAACCTTCGATCACTGCCGCGTAGGCAGCTCAGAAAAGTGAGACCACATTGCGCGACCTGAGTGTCGGGATCACTGCCGCGTAGGCAGCTCAGAAATTCGGGTATTCGGAATAGCCGGTTGATGAAGGGAACTTCTAACCGGCTTCCGAAGGCGGTGTAGTGATGTTGATGGGAGGCTCCAAGAAGCGCTCCAAGAGCTTCCCTATAGGCACCCCCATGTCCACCATGGCGGGTGCCTCTCGTGCAAGGTCAGCGTCCGTAGGGACGCCATAGCCCATTGTGAAGGGCGATTCCCGGCGAGGCTTTTCCTTGCGCTTCATTCTGTGCTCGACCGAGAACAGCATCTTGGCCCGGAACATCTCGAACGACATGCTCCGTGCGGCCCTGTTCAGGTCTTTCATTTGCCGGTTCATCGACTCGGTGAAGGCATTGGTATTGCGCTTTCCGTCACCGAAGTAGGCGAAGATTTCCGCCTCCCAGTTGCTCATTGCCGTGGTCAGCGGCGCCCACTGGGGGCGCTCCTCCGGGGTCAGGCTGGAATGCCAGCGCCGGTACTCTTCCTTGGCGTCAGACTCGTTTTCCAGATTCCAGATGTTCAGGAACTCTTCCTTGAGACGGTAGGCGGCACCGAGTTCTGGGAACTGGTTGAGCCACGTATCGACCACCATGCGGTTCATGGGGCTGAGGTCATGCTCACGCATCAGCATCAGCTTTCGGTCGCCCTTGAGTGCCCGGCGCCGGTGCTGTGACAGTCCGGCCTTGATGCCCTTCCTGATCTTCTCCATGGCCTCATTGGCCATGCGCTGGATGTGGAACTTGTCCACCACGATGGCGGCATCAGGCATCAATGCCTTCGCCACCTCGCGGTAGGGGTTCCACATGTCCATGCACACAATCTCAATGTCTTTGCGGTCTTTGAGGCGTGACAGGTAGGCCGTGACCTGCGGCTTCGTGCGCGACTCCAACAGGTCGATGATGGTTTCCTCTTCGATGTTGGTCAGCACGCAGCGGTAGGTGCGTTGCAGGTACAGCTCATCAATGCCCAGCACACGGGGCGCAGAAGGCTTGTAGCGGCCTTTCTGCGCCTCGGCATGATCACGGAACAGCTTGCGGATGATCGCCTCATCCACGCCAACCTCGCGGCCCACGTCGCTATTGGTGCGACCCACAGCGGCCTTGATGATGTAGTCGGACAGCCGTTTGGTCATTCGGTGGCCCTCGGCCATCTCCGGCAAGGCCGGGCTGAACGTGCCATTGCAGGCCCGGCAGAGGAAGCGGCGCCGGATCAACCAGAGCGTGACCCAGCGTCCATGCAGCGGCAGGTCGCGCAACTTCATCTCCTTCTTGCCAAAGCGCACCACCTCGCCGTAAACCGCGCAGTTCGGGCAGATGACCGGATCAGGGTATTCCACTTGGAAGCTGTACTCGTTCTCTTCCTCGTGGAATCCCACGATCTTGGCCTTGAGAGGGTGCAGGATGTTGTCGGGCAGGGTTGTCAAGGCTTCATTACTCCGGTTCCAGAAGCCTTGCTGGCCTCATACGCCATGCGCTGCGCAAGGCGTTGATTGCACGCCGCAGCCAGTTCGGCCAGTTCTTTGTTGCTGGGCAGCATGCCGTTCGGCTCCAGCAGGCGGCGAGGCAATTCAGCCAGTGACACCACCATGGCTTCGCGGTCAATGGCTTTAGCCCAAGGCACCGTTGGCTTGTTGTCGCGGTCGTAGGTCAGGGAGAACATCCAGCGGTCGTGCTTCCACCCATCGTCACCCGCCATCACCGCTTCAAAAACCGTGCGGGCGGCCTGGTCAGCCACTTCGGAGGCAAGAGCAAACGCCAGCTTGAGGCGCTCAGGGTCTTGGTTGCCGTACCCGCCAGTCTTGCGAATGGCTGGCAAAACTTCGTGAGTGATCCAGCGCTTGAAGCGCTTGGCCTCTTCCTTGCGGCTGGTCAGGATCAGGCTGTATAGGCCGGACTCGCTGACGATCATGATTTCCTGCCGACCGCCGGGGGTGGATACAGTGCATACACCCTTCTCGTCATCATCGAGGCGGCCAACTGCTTGCCGAGAGCTGACGATCTCAAGCGCAGCGCAAACATCCGCTGCGATGAACCAGATTTCACCGTCGCGGTTGACGGTGCGCACTGGCAGGTGGTCGAAGTTGAAGGTCTGGTGAGGGGTGTCGCTGGAAGTGGCACCCACAGAGAGAAGATTTTGACTAGCCATGATGGCCTCCTGACATTCGTTCAATTTCGCCCCTTGTTCAGAGAGGCGGCCGGGTACTTGAACACGGTGTCAGGACCGCCCGCAGATTTCCCCCGAAGGGTCTTGTATAGCTGCGCGCTACCCGGCCATAGACCGCTATTGTCCCGCATCACGGGGCAACGCAAAACCTATGGACGTGAAAAAGCCGCTTTGACTTTCGGGAGCGGCTTCCGCCTGACAAGGTGTGTTCAGCACCTGACATGAACTCTAACGCCAAGAATGCAGGCTGTCAACATCAATCTACGAAATCAAAATTGAAATGTAGATGCTGACCTACAACGCCGAATCAACAGCCTTTTCCGAATACCCAGAAATTCTGGATGTCGAGCCAGCCGCCGGTACCGGTGATCACTGCCGCTTAGGCAGCTCAGAAATAGATGGTCGCAGTACTGGGCATGGCTGCCGGGATCGCTGCTGACAAACGCAACCCCTCGCGACTTGCGTCGCTCCTACAGCGGGTCTCATGCACGCCCTCGCGGCTGGCGCCGCTCGTACAGCGGGTTTCATGCGGCTGCGGGCGGTTGACGGTGTGGTGCTGCACGGCGCAGCTCATTGCCGCGCCGTGCGACGCTCTGTCAGGCGTCCTGGCCCTGGATGCGCATGTCCAGGCGTTCGAGCAGGCTGCGGTCGCGGCCGGTCTGCGGGTTGGGGGTGGTAAGCAGGTGGTCGCCGTAGAAGATCGAGTTGGCGCCGGCCATCAGGCACAGCGCCTGGAGCGCCTCGTCCATCTGCTCGCGGCCGGCGGACAGGCGCACGTAGCTGGTGGGCATGGTGATGCGGGCGACGGCGATGGTGCGTACGAACTCAAACGGGTCGATCGGATCGACGCCGGCCAGCGGGGTGCCGGGGATGGGCACGAGGTTGTTGATCGGCACCGACTCCGGGCAGGGCTCGAGGTTGGCCAGCTGGGCGATCAGGCCAGCGCGGTGGCTGCGCGTCTCGCCCATGCCGACGATGCCGCCGCTGCACACGTTGATGCCGGCAGAGCGCACGTTGTCGAGGGTGTCGAGGCGATCCTGGTAGGTGCGCGTGCCGATGACCTTGCCGTAGTACTCGGGCGCGGTGTCGAGGTTGTGGTTGTAGTAGTCGAGGCCAGCCTCCTTGAGCGACTGCGCCTGGTCCTGGTCGAGCATGCCCAGAGTCATGCAGGTTTCCATGCCGAGCGCCTTCACCTCGCGCACCATCGCAGTGACGCGCTCCATGTCGCGCGCCTTGGGCGAGCGCCAGGCGGCGCCCATGCAGAAGCGACTGGCGCCCTGGGCCTTGGCGGCGCGCGCGGCGGCGATCACCTCGTCTACCGGCATCAGCTTGGCGGCCTTGACGTCGGTCTCGAAGTGCGCGGACTGCGAGCAGTAGCCGCAGTCCTCTGCGCAGCCACCGGTCTTGATCGACAACAGCGTCGACAGCTGGATCTCGCTCGGGTTGAAGTGTTCGCGATGCACCTGCTGGGCACGAAACACGAGGTCCATGAAGGGCAGCGCGAACAGGGCTTCGACCGCCTCCACCGACCAGCGTGCCTGGCCCGTGGGCGACAGGGTTGCGGGCGCGGCGCTGCGGCGCAGGGATTCGGGCGAGATGGTGGCCAAAGTGCTCATGGTGTCTCCGTTGTAAGGTCTTGAGTCTTGAAGAGTGTGTGCAATGCGGGAACGTTGAGGTAAGGCGCGATGGCCTCCGGCGTCGGTGCAGGCAGGCGCGGGATCAGGCCCAGGCAGGGCGCACTGCCCAGCCCGTGGGCAAGTGCGTCGAGGTTCTCGGCGACCCACGGCATGTCGGGGTCGACAGTGTTGGCCACCCAGCCGCACAGGTGCAGGCCGCGGGCACGGATGGCCTCTGCACTGAGCAGGGCGTGGTTGATGCACCCCAGACGCAGGCCGACCACCAGCAGCACCGGCAGGCCAAGCTCGACAGCGAGGTCGGCGGAGTCCCACGCCCCGTCCGGCCCGGCGGCGTCGCCCAACGGCACGCGGAACCCGCCCACACCCTCGACCACGACGCGGTCGGCACGCTGCGCCACGGCCGCGACCGCTGCAAGCACGCCGGCACGCTCGATACGCCGGCCTTCGAGCGCGGCGGCGACATGGGGAGCGCAGGCAGCGGCGAACTGATAGGGGCAGATCTCAGCGGCGGTGATCGGCATGGAGGCTGCTGCGCGCAAGGCGTACACATCCTCGTTGATGCATTCACCATCGATAAGCTCGGTACCGGCTGCGATCGGCTTGAGGCCCGCGGCGCGCAGGCCGCACTTGCCGAGCAGGGCAACGATGGCCGCGCTGACCCGGGTCTTGCCGATTTCGGTGTCGGTGCCGGTGACGAAGATGCCTTTTGAGGCGTCGATCAAGGGTGCTCTCCTTCACTCGCGAGTTGCGCCAGTGCGGCGCACAAGCGGTCTACGTCGGCGCGGCTGTGCGCCGCGCTCAGGGTTATGCGCAGGCGCGCGCTGCCTGCTGGCACGGTGGGCGGACGGATGGCGGGGACGCGCAGCCCGCGCGCCTCGAGCGCCGCCGACAGTGCGACCGCGGCAGCATTGTCGCCCACGATGAGCGCTTGGATGGCGGTCGCGGACTCGGCGAGCCGCCAGCCGCAGTGCGGGTGTGCAGCGATGACGGCGGCGAGGCCGGTGCGCAGCGCTTCGACCAGCGCATTCAGGTGGCCGCGCCGCGCCGCACCCTCCTCGCCCGCGATCAGCGCCAGGCTTGCCAACTGTGTGTGGGCGAGCGCCGGCGACGGCGCCGTGGTGTAGATATAGCTGCGCGCGCCCTGCACCAGGGCTTCGACAACCAGCGGGTGGGCGGCGACGAAGGCACCGCTCACGCCCGCAGCCTTGCCCAGCGTACCCATGTAGATGATGCGTTCGCTGCGCAGGCCGAAATGTGCGAGCGCGCCCTGCCCGCCTTCGCCCAGCACGCCAAAGCCGTGGGCGTCGTCCACGATCAGCCAGGCATCGTGGCGCTCGGCCAGGGCGAGCAGTTCGGGCAGCGGCGCAATGTCGCCGTCCATGCTGAACACCGCATCGGTGACGATGAGCCGCAGCGCCGCCGTGCTGTCGGCAAGCATGGCGTCGAGCAGGTCGAGCCGTGCATGCGGGTAGCGCCGCATCCTGGCCTCGGCGAGCAGGCCGCCATCGATCAAGGAGGCGTGGTTGAGCTTGTCGGCGAAGATCGCCGCCTCAGCGTCGGCCAGGGTGGTGAGCAAGGCCAGGTTGGCCATGTAACCCGAACAGAAGCCCAGCACCGCCGCCTGCGGGATGTACGGCGCCAGCCAGCGCGCGAGTTCATCCTCGAGCGCCGCATGGGGCGTGGCGTGGCCGCTCACCAGTGCCGATGCGCCGCTGCCCACGCCCCAGCGCCGCGCGCCCGCGGCAAGCGCGTCGATCAGCGCGGGATGCGCGGCCAGGCCGAGGTAGTCGTTGCTGCAGAAGGCAAGCAGCGCACGCGTGCCCTCGCCGCCCTCGGCCAGATGCTGGAGGGGGGCGCACGCTGAGTCAGCGACACGCCGCTGCCGCCACAGTGCGGCCGCCTCGCGCTCACGCAGTCGGCGGTTCAGGTGTTCGAGCAACATGATGAGGCGCGGCCCGGGCCGCATCGGCCAGGGTCTGTTCAAGGGTGTCGAGGGTGCGGGCGGCCAGCCAGACCGCGAGTTCGTCATCGAGCACGTAGGGCGGCATCAGATACACGGAGCGACCGATCGGGCGGATCAGCAGCCCCCTGGCCCTGCCGGCAAGGTGGAAGCGCTCGGCGAAGCGCTCGCCGGCATGGGGCTCGCGCACATCGAAGGCCCAGATCATGCCGCGCTGGCGCAGGTGTTCGATGCGTTCATCCTCGGCCAGCAGCGCCAGCGCCGCGCTCAGCGCGGCGGCAGGTGCGCGGTTACGCGCGATCACATCGTCCTCGGCAAAGCGGTCGAGCACGGCCAGCGCCGCCCTGCACGCGAGTGCGTTGCCGGTGTAGGAGTGCGAATGCAGGAAGCCGCGTGCGATGTCGTCATCGAGAAAGACGCGATAGATCTCGTCACGCGTGAGCACCAGCGACAAGGGCAGGTAGCCACCGCTGATGCCCTTGGACAGGCACACGAAATCCGGCCATACGGCGGGCTCGCCGGGCGCGGCCGCCTGCTCGAAGGCGAAGAAGCTGCCGCTGCGGCCACAGCCCACGGCAATCTCGTCGGCGATCAGGTGCACCTCGTAGTCATCGCACAGGGCGCGCAAGCCGCGCAGATAGGCCGGGTCGTGCATCGCCATGCCGGCAGCGCATTGCACCAGTGGCTCGACGATGAAGGCAGCGATGTGTTCGTGACGGGACTCGAACAGGACACGCACCTCGGCCAGCGCACGCGCGGCCACGTCGGCCGGGCTCTCGCCCGCGGCAGCAAGCCGTGCATCGGGCGAGGCGACGAGGTGGGCGCGCATCAGCAGCGGGTCGTAGGCGTCGCGAAACACGGCGACGTCGGTGACGGCCAGCGCGCCCAGGGTCTCGCCGTGATAGCCCTGGCGCACGCAGACGAATTCGCGCTTGTTGCCGCGCCCGCGGTTGCGCCACGCATGGAAGCTCATCTTGAGCGCGATCTCGACCGCAGAGGCACCGTCGCTGGCATAGAAGGCATGGCCGAGGACGCCACCAGTGAGCGCGTTCAGGCGCTCGGCCAGTTCCACCGCCGGCGCATGGGTGCAACCGGCCAGCATGACATGGGGCAAGGTATCGAGCTGGTCGCGCAGCGCGGCATTGAGGCGGGCGTCGGCATGGCCGAACAGGTTCACCCACCACGAGCTGTTGGCGTCGAAATAGCGCCCGCCCTCGTAGTCGTACAGCCACGGCCCGCTCGCGCGCGCGATCGGCAGCGGCGGCACCGTCTGCGCGCGCTGCATCTGGGTGCAGGGGTGCCATACGCTGGCGAGGCTGCGGCGCTGCCAGGCAGCGTTCGACGCTTCGCCCGCAGTGGACGAGAAACGAGGGTCTGATGCGGGACTCACCACGAGCTCATTTTGTATTCATAATTACGGACAGACGGCGCGCCATTCTCCCAGCACGGGGGGCAAATGTGAACCCTCGCTACGGCGACCCGGCCCACTCTTTCAGCCGCGCTCGAAGAGCGCGACCGACTCCACATGCGAGGTCTGCGGGAACATGTTGGCAATGCCCGCCCCACGCAGCACGTAGCCCTTCTCGCGCACCAGCACGGCGGCGTCGCGTGCCAGCGTCGCCGGGTTGCAGGACACATACACGATGCGCGCTGGCGAATGCTCACCGCCAAGCGCCTTCGCGACCGCAATCGCACCTTCGCGCGGCGGATCGATCAGCATCTTGTCGAGCCGGCCGAGCGCGGCCAGGCTGTCCTCGGTGGCCTCGAAGAGGTTCGCGGCGTGGAACTCGGTGAGGCTGTCGAGGCCATTGCGGCGGGCATTGTCGAGTGCGCGCGCGACCAAGGCATCGCTACCCTCGACGCCAATGACCCGGGCCCCAAGACGCGCGATCGGCAGGCTGAAGTTGCCCAGGCCGCAGAACAGGTCGGCGATGCGCTCACCCGCACGCGGCGCGAGCAGTTGCATGGCGCGGCGGATGAGCAGGCGGTTGATGTGTACGTTGACCTGGGTGAAGTCGGTCGGGCGGAAGTCCATGCGGACGTCGAACTCGGGCAGCGTGTAATGCAGCGCACGCTCGGCGGACGGATCGAAAGGTATGGCCGTGTCTGGCCCGCCCGGCTGCATCCAGGCCTGGATGCCCTCGGCTGCGGCGAAGGCGGCGATGCGCTTCTCGTCTGCGCGGCTGAAGGGCTGCAGGTTGCGGAACACGAACACCGTAGCGTCGTCACCGATCGCGATCTCCACCTGCGGCAGGCGATCGGCGATCGACAAGCCGGCGATCATCTCGCGCAGGCGTGGCAGCAGGGCCGAGATGCCTGCGGGAAGAACCGGGCACTCGCGCATGTCAACGATGTAGCTTGAACGCCGCTCGTGAAAGCCGATACGCAAGCCGCCCTTGCTCGGCACGAGGCGAACGCCAAGACGGGCGCGATAGCGGTAGCCCCAGGCCGATCCATTGACTGCCGGATAGATGATGGCGGGCCGCAGTTTGCCGATATGCCAGAGCGCATCTTCCAGGATGCGCTGCTTGGCCGCGGCCTGGGCGAGCGGGTCGAGGTGCTGCATCGAACAGCCGCCGCACACACCGAAGTGAGCGCACCGCGGCTCGACCCGCTGGGCGCTGGAGCGCAGGATTCGCACCGCAGTCGCCTGCTCGTAGTTCGGCCGGCTGCGCTGGACCTCGTACTCGACACGCTCTCCGGGGAGACCGCCTTCGATGAAGACGGTCTTGCCGCCGACATGGGTAACGCCACGGCCTTCGTGGTCGAGTGATTCGATGGTGGCGATGCTCATGACGGTGCGCAGGCGGGGCGGGAAACTCGGGAGGGCGATTCTACCGCGGGAGCGCTGCACCGCGCGCGGCGCCCCGGTGCAGCACCCGAGCACACCCGGCATCTGACATCCGGATACAAAGTCGCTCGAAACCAAAACGCCAAGCCATTGTTTACAAGCATGTTGTCAACAACCCGAAAGCTATTGCGCTGCAGCAGTCCGAGCAGCCGTACATGCTAATATGCCCGCGTCCAGTCAGCCCTCGAGGTTGGCAGACACCTACACAAACCAAGAATCCCTTCTACAAAAGGAAGACACGTGATGAAGCATCCCCTTCTCGTTGCCGCCCTCGTCGCCGTTGCCGTTGCCGCTTGCGGCAAGAATGAAGAGCCCGCCGTCCAGGCTCCGCCTTCGGCTCAGGAACAGATGAAGGAGTCGGCAGCACAGGCCGTAGAGGCCGCCAAGGAAAGCGCAGCTGCTGCGGGTGAAGCCGCCGCTGCCGCAACCGAAGCTGCCAAGGAAGAAGCTGCAGCCGCGGTCGAAGAAGCGAAGGAAGGCGCCGAAGAGGCCAAGTCGGCAACCGACGCCGCTGTCGAAGCGGTCAAGGAAGAAGCTGCTGCTGCGGTCGAACAGGTCAAGGACGCCGCCGAGGCAGCAAAGGCCGAAGCGGCCGCTGCGGTGGACGCGGCGAAGGAAGCGGCCGGCGCAGCCGTCGGCGCTGCCAAGGAGGCGGCGAAGGACTGAGTCGCCCTCGCCACCCAACAAAAAAGCCGGCTTGCGCCGGCTTTTTTGTTTCGTGCGCAGTGTCGATCAGCGCAGTTGTTGCTGCAGCAGGCCCAGCATGCGGCGAGCGGTGTCCGAGTTATCGACGCCGCCCTCGCGGCTGAGCACACTGACGCGCGATGCGTCGCCCTGCCCTTCCACACGCAGGCGGTATTCACTGCCAGCCTGGGCCGGCTTGTCGTCACTGCGCCAGAACGCGAGGCGGGACAGGAAGCCCTTGTTGGGGCTGCGGTTGTCCGCATCCGGATCAACGTAGCGGACGTAGTACAGGCCCTGTGCGCGATCGCGGTCCTCGACCGTGAAGCCGATGCGGTCGAGTGCGAGGCCAACCCTGCGCCAAGCGCGGTCGAAGGGCTCCTCGACCTGCAACGCAGCCTGACCATCGGCCGCGGAAACGACTCGCGCGCGCTCGGGCGCGGCTGGCGCAACCAGTGCAGCCTCGGCACGCGCCTCCTCGGCCCCGAGGTGCACCATCAGGCGCCGCAACATCTCGGCCTCGAGCTCGGGGTCGGCAGGACGCGGCTGCCAGATGGTCGAGTCCTTCGCCTCAGTCGGATAGATCTCGATCATGCCGCGGTGACTGACGTAGATCTCCAGCGTCCCGGCGTCCTTGCCCTGCTCGAAGCGGGTGCGGAACTTGTCGCGCTCGGGGGTCGAGAACAGGCCGTCGAGTACGCGGCCGATGGTCGAACGCACGAAGTCCTGCGGAATCTTGGCACGGTCTTCGGCCCAATCGGTTTCCATCACGCCGATTTCCGGGCTGTCGATGTTGAGGATGAACCCCATCTCGAGCCAGAAGTCCTTGACCTTGGGCCACAACTCGGCGGCATTGCCACCGACCACGAGCCAACGCTGGCTGCCTGCGCGCTCGATGCGCATGGTGTCGGAGCCGGCCAGCACTTCGGGACTCCCGCTCGCGACCGTCGAGCGTCCCGCACGGTCGGCCTCATAGGCCGAGTAGGTCGCGATACCGGTGCCCGCGGTATCCGGCACGGCAAAGCGGTCGTCGCGCCGCGGCGCGGTCAGGTCGGGCGGAACCTCGAGCGGCCGCTCGATCTGGCGTGCGCTCTTGTAGTCGATGCGCTTGCCTTCGAACATCGAAGTCGAGCAGCCGCCAAGCGCCAGCGAGAGCGCGACCAGGGAAAGGGAAGTGCGCGTGGAACGATTCATGGAATACCTGGACAGAGGGTTTCGGTTCAGAACTGGATGCCGGCCTTGCTCAAGGCCTTGCGCACACGCTCGTGGTACGCCTCGGCCAAGGGCGTGAGCGGCAGGCGGATGCCATCGCCGATCAGGCCCATGCGAGCAACCGCCCACTTGACCGGAATGGGGTTCGCTTCGCAGAACAGATCGCGATGCAGACCCGTGAGCGCAGCATTGGTTTCACGCAGGGACTTCATGTCACCCGCAGCGGCCGCTGCGCACAGCTGGTGCATGGCACGCGGCGCCACGTTTGCGGTGACCGAGATGACGCCATGGCCGCCCAGCATCAGGAAGGCGGCAGAGCTCATGTCGTCGCCGCTGTAGAGGCCGAAGCCCGCCGGCGCGCGCTCGATGAGGTCGCAGGCGCGATCGAGGTTACCGGTAGCGTCCTTGAGGCCGACCACGTTGGGGATCTCGGCCAGCCGCAGCGTGGTGTCGTTGCCGAGATCTGCAACCGTGCGCCCGGGCACGTTGTAGAGGATCAGCGGCAGTTCGACCGCCTCGGCAATGGTGCGGAAGTGCCGGTAAAGGCCTTCCTGCGACGGCTTGTTGTAGTAGGGGACGACCGACAGGTGGGCATCGGCGCCGGCACGGGCAGCAAAACGAGCCAGTTCGACCGCCTCGGATGTCGAGTTGGCACCTGTTCCGGCGACGACCGGGACCCGCCCAGCCACGTGCTCGACGGTGCAGCGGATCAACTCGCAGTGTTCATCGACGCTGACCGACGGCGACTCGCCAGTGGTGCCGACGATGACGATGCCGTCCGTACCTTCGGTGATGTGCCAGTCGATGAGCTTGCGCAAGCTCGGGAAATCAAGACTGCCGTCGTCATGCATGGGCGTGACGATGGCGACAAGCGATCCGGTAATCATGGCGTGGGGGCGTGCGTAAAAGATTCGATTCTAACCGATCGCCGGATTCGGGCCAGCCTCGCGCGCGTGGAGGTCACGCACGCGAGGCTGGCCCGCAGCGGCAGGCTCAAAGGTCTGCAAGCGCCTTGATGTGGGCAACGACCGAGCGCGCCAGCGACGACAGCGAATAACCGCCCTCGAGGATGGACACGATGCGGGTATGCCCACAGTCCGCAGCGACCCCCTTGATCTGCTCGGTCGCCCACACGTAGTCGGCCTCGACCAGGCCAAGCGAGCCCATGTCGTCCTCGTAGTGGGCATCGAAGCCGGCAGAGATGAAGATCATTTGCGGGTTGTGGCTGCGCAGCGCCGGTACGACGACATCGCTGAAGACCTGGCGGAACGCATCGCCGCGGGTCCCCGCCGGCAAAGGCACGTTGCACATGTGCGCGGGCGGATTGTCCGTTCCGCTGTAGGGGTAGAAGGGATGCTGGAAGATCCCCGCCATCATCACCCGCGGATCGTTGCGGAAGATGTCCTCGGTGCCGTTGCCATGGTGAACGTCGAAGTCGACAACCGCGACGCGTTCGAGGCCATGGGCCTCGAGCGCATGCCGTGCTGCGATGGCGACGTTGTTCATGAAGCAGAAGCCCATCGCCTTCGCACGCTCGGCATGATGGCCGGGCGGACGCACGGCGCAGAAGGCATTCTCGATCTCGCCCTTCATGACCAGGTCGGTGGCGAACACCCCGGCACCGGCCGAGCGCAGCGCCGCCTTCATCGTGCCCGGCGACATCGCGGTATCCGGATCGAGGTGGCGAATGCCGTGCTCGGGCACGTTGCCCACGAGGTCGTCCAGGTACTCGGCCGGATGTACGCGCAGAATCTGCTCGCGCTCGGCAACGGGCGCGTCGTAGAAGGAGATGTACATGTCCAGACCAGCCGCGATGAGCCGGTCGTTGATCGCCGACAGCCGGTCCGCGCATTCGGGGTGCATCGATCCCATGTCGTGCAGCCAGCAGTCACGATGCGTGATGAATGCCGTCGTCGTCATACTCCTCCCTCTCATCTCGAGAACAATGATTCGGCCTCAAGTGGCGCGTGCGCGCCCGGGCCCATTATTGACCTGGCAACGTCACCCCTGGCCGCGGGAGCGCTGCTCTTTGTCGTCTATTATCACCGCTTCCAAGCCAATTTCACAGTACGCGCCACGATGCCCCTGCACCATGCGAATCGCCTGCTCGAAGCAGCAGGCCGGATCATCCTCGGCAAGGACCGGGAGCTGCGTCTCGCCCTTGCCTGCCTCGTTGCCCGCGGCCACCTGCTGATCGAGGACGTTCCGGGCGTGGGCAAGACCACGCTCGCGCATGTCTTCGCGAGGCTCACCGGGCTGCAGTTCCAGCGCATCCAGTTCACCAGCGACCTGCTGCCGGCCGACATCCTGGGCGTGTCCGTGTTCGATCGCGAGTCGAGCGCGTTCCGCTTTCATCCAGGGCCGGTGTTCGCCCAGCTGATCCTCGCCGACGAGATCAACCGTGCCACCCCGAAGACGCAGAGTGCGCTGCTCGAGGCCATGGAGGAGGGCCAGGTCACCGCCGACGGCGGCACCTTCGCGCTCCCCGAGCCCTTCTTCGTGATCGCAACGCAGAACCCGGCACACCAGATCGGCACCTTCCCGCTGCCCGAGAGCCAGCTCGACCGCTTCTTGCTGCGTATCAGGCTGGGCTATCCCGACCGCGAGGCCGAACGTGCGCTGCTGATGGGCGAAGACAGGCGCGGCATGCTCGGGCGCCAGGCTGCTGTGATCAGCCCGGCGGCGCTCGTCGAGTTGCAACAGGCGGCCATGCGTGTCCATGTCTCGGCGGCCCTGGTCGATTACCTTCAGGCTGTGCTCGAGGCCAGTCGCGGCAACCCCGAGCTTGCCGGCGGACTCAGCCCGCGCGCGGGCCTGGGCCTGCTCGCGGCAGCGCGCGCCTGGGCGCTTATCGAAGGTCGCGACCACGTCCTGCCCGAGGACGTGCAGACCCTCTTCCCCCACGTCGCCGGCCATCGGCTGCACCTGGCCGGCGACGGCCGCCCGGTACCGGCGGCAACGCTGACGCGTCTGCTGCACGCGGTCAAACTCGTCTGATGATGAGGCCAGGGCAAGGCCGCGCGCTGCGCATGCTGGAACGGGCCGAGCGCTGGCTGTTCCGTATCGGCACCCCGGAGCCGGCGCCGATCCGCCTGGTGCAGCGACGCATCTACGTACTGCCTACCCCGGCCGGACTCGCCTTCGCCGCCGCCCTCGCGACCATGTTGCTGGCCTCGATCAACTACAACCTCAGCCTCGGCTACGGCTTCGTGTTCCTGCTCGGCGGGACGGCCATGGCGAGCATGGTGCATGCGTTTCGCAACCTGCTTGGCCTGTCCATCCGCGCCGAGCGCTGCGAGCCCGTGTTCTGCGGCGACACCGCCGGCTTCGTGTTCAGCATCGATAACACGCGTAACCGTCGGCGCCCTTCGCTCAGCCTGCGCGCACACGGCCAGCAGGTCGGCTTCGACACCGGCCCCGCACAGCTCACCCGGGTATGCCTGCCCTGCCCGACGACGCGGCGCGGCCAGCTCAGCCCTGGGCGCACGGTCATCCAGACGACCTGGCCGCTTGGCCTGATCCGGGCGTGGAGCGTATTCGTGCCCGAGCAGCACTGCGTCGTATACCCTGCGCCCGAGCCGGATCCGCCCGCGCTGCCGGAAGATGCCGGTGCCGATGCCGGAATGCGCGGACGCAGCCGCGACGGCGACGACGATTTCACCGGCCTGCGCACCCACCGCAGCGCGGACTCGCCGCGCCACGTTGCATGGAAGGTACTGGCGCGCGGCGGGCCGATGCTCACGAAATCGTACGCCAGCTGGAGTTCGCCCGACCTCGTGCTCGACTGGTCGCAGCTACCACAGCAGCTCGACGATGAACGCCGGTTGTCGCGCCTGACAGCCTGGCTGCTCGCGGCAGAACAACACAACCGGCGCTACGCTCTCAAACTGCCCGGATGCGAAGTCGCGAGCGGCCAGGGCAAGGCCCACCTCGAGTGCTGCCTCGGCGAGCTTGCCCGCTTTGGCGCGCCACGGGAGGAGGCATGATCGGCCGGCTGCTGCGCGCCCTTCCCATCCGGCGCCACTCAACGGCGCCGCCGGAGCGCGCCCTGGACCGTCGTCAGGGCGCCTGGCTGTTGGGCGGCGCCGCGCTCACCCTCGCCCCGCATGCGCTATGGCTGCCGGCCTGGGCGAGCGCTCTTGCAGCCCTGCTGCTGTGCTGGCGCGGGCTGCTGCTGTGGCGAGGCAAGCGGCCACCGGCACGCCTGCTGCTGCTTGCCGTCGCGGTAGCGGTTGCCGTGGGGGTCCGCCTCGAATTCGGCCATTTTTTCGGCCGCGAACCAGGCGTGACCCTGCTGGCCCTGCTGCTCGGCCTCAAGCTGCTCGAGTCGCGTGCAGCGCGCGACATTCGCGCCGGGGTGCTGCTGTGCCTGTTCCTGCAACTCGCCATCTTCCTCGAAGATCAATCCTTGCCTGTCGCCGCCCTCGCACTGGGCGCAAGCCTGGTCACCCTGGGCGCGCTGGTGGCGCTTGCCGACCCGGGCGGACCGCAACGCGAACACCTGCGGACGGCGACACTCCTGGTCGCCCAGGGCCTGCCCTTCATGCTGCTGTTCTTCGTGCTGTTCCCGCGCGTGCAGGGGCCGCTCTGGGGCTTGCCTGCAGATGCGTTCAGCGCGCGCACGGGTCTGTCCGAAACCATGGACCCGGGCTCGATCAGCGAGCTGAGCCTGTCCAGCGCGATCGTCATGCGCGCGGTGTTCGACGGCGCACCGCCCGCGCCGACCCAACGCTACTGGCGCGGCCCGGTGCTCACCGAGTTCGACGGCCGCACCTGGCGCGCAGCCCCCTTCGTTGAGGCCGAGACGCCGTTCTACGTGGTGTCCGGACCTCGGCTCGACTACACCCTCACCCTCGAACCCCACAACCGGCGCTGGCTGCTTGCCCTCGACTTTGCCGGCAGCGCAAGTCCGGCGATACGCCATGCAAGCGACTACCACGCCCTGGCGGTGACCCCGCTGCGCGTACGTAGCCGCCTTGCACTCACCGCTTACCCTGACATCCTCACTGGGCTCGAGGAGGACGCCGACGTGCTGTCGGCCGCCTTGCGCCTACCGGCCGACAGCAACCCGCGCAGCCGCGCGCTTGCAGCCGAACTGGCCGCGGGTGCGGCATCCGACCGGGAGACACTGGCGCGCGTGATCGACTACCTGCGCTCGGGCCGCTACATCTACACGCTGCGCCCGCCTCTGCTCGGTCGCCATAGTGCGGACGAGTTCCTGTTCGACACACGCAGAGGCTTCTGCGAACACTTCGCCTCGGCGTTCGCCGTGCTGATGCGCGCAGCCGGCGTGCCGACACGGGTGGTGACCGGCTACCAGGGCGGCGAGATCAACCCGGTCGACGGCAACCTCGTCGTGCGTCAGTCCGATGCGCACGCCTGGAACGAGGTCTGGCTCACCGGCAGCGGCTGGGTGCGCGTCGACCCTACCGCGCTCGCCGCCCCCCAACGCATCGACGACGGTCTCGCGGCTGCGCTTGCCGAGTTCGACGGCCTGCCGCTGATGCTGCGCGCCGACATGGAATGGCTGCGCGCACTGCGTTACCAGTGGGAGGCGGTATCGAATGCCTGGAACCAGCGCGTGCTGGGTTATGACACCGAGCGCCAGCGCGCCCTGCTCGCCCGCATCGGGTTCGAGCGCGTCGATGCGACCACGCTTGCTGCAATCCTGAGCCTGGCCACCGCTGCACTGTTCGGCGTGCTTTATCTGTGGGCCATCAGGCAGCGGCGTGCGCAGGACCCTCTGGAGCGACAGTGGGCCCGCTTCTGCACGCGCATGGCGCGCCAGGGACTGGGGCGCGAACCGTGGGAAGGCCCGCTCGACTACGCCGACCGGCTCGCGCGCGCGCGCCCCGGGCAGGCAGATGCGTTACGTACGATCTGTGCAAGCTACGCCAGCCTGCGGTATGGTCGGGACGTCGACAAGGACGCGCTCAATGCCCTGCGCCACCGCATCGATGCCCTTCGCAACCCGTAGCCACCGAATGCCATGCCCCGCCTCTCAGCCTCCAGGCCGCTGCGCCAGCTCGCAGCACTGCTTGCACTTGCCCTGCCTACCCCCCTGCTTGCCTCCTACGCCGACCGCGATGATGCGCGCAGCTTCATAGCCGAGGTCGCCGCCCGCCACGATTTCGATCCAGCCGAGCTCCACGATGCGCTCGGCCGCGCCCGCCACGACGCCAGCGTCATTCGCCTGATCACCCCGCCTGCGCGCCGCGGCGCCAGGTCATGGCAGAACTACCGCAGCCGCTTTCTGGACCGCACCCGGATCGAGGGCGGCCTCGCCTTCTGGCGCGAGCATGAGCACGAACTGGCACGCGCCGAGCGCAGCTTCGGCGTACCTGCCGAGGTCATCGTAGCCATCATCGGCGTGGAAACGGTGTATGGCCGCCAGACCGGCAACTTCGAGACGCTGTCGGCCCTTGCCACCCTGGCCTTCGACTATCCGCCCAGGGCTGAGCTGTTCCGCCGCGAACTGGAGTCGCTGTTCGTGCTCGCACGCCAGCAGGGCCGCGCACCGGACAGTTTCACCGGCTCCTTCGCGGGAGCTCTCGGCTATCCCCAGTTCCTGCCCAGCAGCGTGCTTGCCTACGCGGTCGACTTCGATGGCAACGGCCGGATCGACTTCGAATCCGACGCCATCGACGCCATCGGCAGCGTGGCGAATTACCTCAAGGTGCATGGCTGGCAGACTGGCGCCCCCGTCGCCGAGCGCGCCCGGCTGGCGCCGACCACCGACGCAGCAATGCTCGTAGCCGCCGGCATCGAGCCAGCTCTGGACCCTGCCACCCTCAGCGCTGCCGGCGTATCCACCCTCGACGGCGGCAGCGCGGCAGCCACGGCAACCCTGGTGGACCTCGAAACGCCCGGCGCAGACACCGAGTACTGGTTCGGCTACCGCAACTTCTATGTCATCACACGCTACAATCGCAGCAGCTTCTACGCGATGTCGGTATATGAGCTTGCCGAGGCCCTCAGGCTGCGGCGCCTGGTAGACGAGGTCCGCGCCCAGAGGCGCTGAGGAACACAGCGATGAGCCCGATGCCGAACACCGAATCCGCGGCCACCCTGCAGCCGGCGCCGCTCACACTCGCCGACCTGAAGGCGGCGATCGCGACGGGTATTGCACAGTATCGCGCTGCACCAGGGCTCAGTAGCGCCTTCGCCGGCGTCTTCGTCGCGCTGGGCCTGCTCATGTACGTCGTCCTCGAGTTCGCGACCATCGCACCGATGAGCTTGTCGCTGGCGGGCGGCTTCATGCTCGTGGGGCCGGCGCTGCTTGCCGGGTTCTTTTCGGTGGCGGACAAGCTTCGCGCTGGCCGACGGCCAAGCGTGGGCGACGTGTGGGACGGCTTCAGGCAACTGCCACGCGGCGGGTGGGTGATCTCGTTCGTGTGCGGGCTGCTGTTCCTCATATGGATCACCGACGCCGGCATTCTTTACGGCTTCATGGTCGGGCGTGAGCCGATCGGCTTCCTGCGCCTGCTCCACCTAGAGGAGATCGTCGTCAGTTATGCCGGCTACAGCGCCATCATGGGTGCCGTGCTGGCATTCATCCTGTTCGCCGTGTCGGCGTTCTCGCTACCGCTCATCTTCGATGGCCGGGCGCAACTTGTTTCCGGCGTGGTCGCGAGCGTACGCGCGGTGTTCGGCCGCTTCGCCGTGATGATGTGCTGGGCCGGCGTATTGTCCTTGGTGATCATCGCCAGCGCCCTGTTCCTGCCGCTGCTGCTCGTCAGCCTGCCGGTCATGGCCTACGCGAGCCGCGAGCTTTATCTGCGCACTTTCCCGCGCTGAGCCACGCCGGCAGGACAAACGCTAAAGCAGTGCGTCGCGCGAGATGCCGTGCCGCTTCAGGATGCGACGCAATTGACCCAGCGCTTCGAGCTGGATCTGGCGTACGCGCTCACGGGTAAGCTCTAGCCGGCTGGCGAGCTCTTCCAGGGTCAGCAGTTCGCACTCGTCGATACCGTAACGATGCCGGATCACCATGCGCTGCTTTTCGCTGAGCATCTTGATCCATGCACGTACCAGATCCTCGATCTCCGCACAGTGAATCTGTATCTCGGGCGTAGGCTGGTGCTCGTCGGCGAGCGATTCGCCGATCGAGAGGTTCGGATCGATATCGAGCGGCGCGTCGAGCGAGGCCGTGTGTTCGCTCAACGCGAGGGTACTGCGAACCTCTTCGACCGTCTTCCCCAGCCGCGCCGCGATATCCTCGAGCGTCGAAATGCCATTCGAGGCAGCCTCGATACTGCGCTGCGCACGCAGGACCTGGTTGAGCTCCTTGACCACATGTACCGGCAGACGGATCGTGCGCGACTGGTTCATGATCGCGCGCTCGATATTCTGGCGGATCCACCACGTCGCGTATGTCGAGAAGCGGAAGCCACGCTCGGGGTCAAACTTCTCCAGCGCGTGCATCAGCCCGAGATTGCCTTCCTCGACCAGATCGAGCAAGGGAATGCCGCGGTTGAGGTAATGCTTGGCGATATTCACGACCAGGCGCAGATTGCGCTCGATCATGGTCTGGCGCGCCTCGAAGTCGCCGCTGCGCACGCAGCGAGCCAAGCGCAACTCATCTTCTGCCGAGAGCAGCGGGTTGGCACCGATCTCGTTCAGATAGAGCTGCGTGACGTCACTGAAAAAATCGTTCTCGACGACCGGCGTGGGGTGACTGGCAAACACCTCCACTTCGGGCGGAAGATCCGGTTCATGACTCTCCAGGTCGTCAAGACTTGCCGGCTCCTCCATGCGTCCCCCTTATCGTGCGGGCAAGTATCCCATCGGATCGACGGCCTTGCCCTGCTTGCGAATCTCGAAGTGCAGCTTGGGTCGATCGGCTTCCGAACTGCCCAGCTCGGCGATCTTCTGTCCCTGCACCACCTCGTCGTCTTCCTTGACGAGCAGCTTGTCGTTGTGAGCATACACGGAGTTGTACTCCTGATTATGCTTGATGACGATCAGCTTGCCATAACCACGCAGACCGCTGCCAGCGTACACCACCTTGCCCGAGGCCGCGGCATGGACCGGATCACCAACACGACCGGCGATATCCACACCCTTGTTGGTCGCCTCGTTGAATCCGGCGAGGATCGCCCCATTGGCCGGCCATCGCCATTGCCCACTGACCGCGGGCCCAGCGGGCGGTGCAACAGTCGGCGCGGGCGGCGGCACGACCGGCTCGGCGATGGTCACACGGCCACCCACCGGCTCCTGCTTGAGCGGCACCACGCCAGCATCCGCTCCGCTCGGCGGAACAGGGGTGGCGATCGCACCGGTCGCGGGCGAGGGCACGGGCGTGACGGCCGCGGTCACCGTGCCCGGCGGCGCGACGAGCAGGGTCTGGCCGACCCGAAGCTGATTGGGATCGGTGATGCCATTCCACGACACCAACTCGGGGAGCGTCACCCCATACTGGCGCGCGATCGCGAGCAGGGTCTCACCCTGGCGCACGGTATGCAGCCCCTGAGGCTGGGCCGGCACGCCCCCGACAGGCGCAGCCGGTGCCACTACACCACTGCCGTCGCGAACCGGCGCCGTCACCTTGGAGGCGCAGCCGGCGAGGAGGCCAACCGCCAGCAAAATCGCTATCGAGCTTGAACGTGTTTGCATCCGAAAATACCGTCTCTCATTCTGTACCTCCGAGAAGCGGAACGAAGCGGACTGCCTCGTGCCACGTTTCCCGGAATAGGTTGCCTTGTCGCTCTACCAGGAGCAAGCGCTGTTCGCCGCCCCCGACCGGCACGATCAGACGCCCACCGGGCGCCAATTGTTCCTTCAGCGCAGGGGGCAGGCCCAGAGCCGCCGCCGCAACGATGATGGTGTCGAACGGTGCCGCCTCTGGAAGACCCAGACTACCGTCAGCAAGTTTCAGGCGTACGTTGGGAAGCCGCAAGGGCCGCAGGTTCGCGCGCGCACGATCGAGCAAGGGCCGTATGCGCTCGACAGCGTAAACCTCGGTCGCGAGTCGGGACAACACCGCAGCCTGATAGCCACAGCCTGCCCCCACTTCGAGCACACGCCCCAGCGAACGCCCAGCCTGCAACAGCTCGATCATCCTGGCGACCACGAAGGGTTGCGAGATGGTCTGCTGATAGCCGATCGGCAACGGCGTATCGTCGTAGGCGCTGAACGCCAGACCCTCGTCGACAAAGGCGTGACGCGGTATGGCCTGCATGGCAGCAAGCACGCGCTCGTCACGGATACCCTGGCTGCGCAGCCGCTCCACCATGCGCGCACGCGCGCGTGTCGCCTGCCCAGCGTCGCCAGTCCTTGCGATCACTGCTTCAACCAGTCGAATACCGGCGAAATGAGGCCGGTGTGGGTGAGATCGATCTGCAGCGGCGTCACCGAGACAAAGCCATTGGCGACCGCATGAAAATCCGTGCCCTCACCAGCGTCGGCCGCGCCGCCCGCAGCGCCCACCCAGTAAACCGTGTCGCCGCGCGGGGTCACGCTACGCACCACGGGCTCGGCCTTGTGGCGCTTGCCCAGACGGGTGACCTTGACGCCTTGCAGACGGTCGTACGCCACATCGGGCACATTCACGTTGAGCAGGACAGGATGCGGAAACGGGTTACGCATGAAGCGTTCGGCGAGGTCGCGCGCGACACGCGCAGCCGATGTGAAATCGCTTGCCGACTTGCTCACCAGGGACACTGCGATCGAGGGTACGCCGAGCAGGAAGCCCTCGGTTGCGGCGGCGACGGTTCCGGAATAGACCGTATCGTCACCCATGTTGGCGCCATGATTGACACCCGAGACAACCATGTCCGGGAGATGCTCGAGCATGCCCGTGACAGCCAGGTGTACGCAGTCGGTCGGCGTGCCGTTGACATGATAAAAGCCGTTGGCCGTGCGCTTCAGCGAAAGCGGACGATCGAGCGTGAGCGAGTTACTGGCCCCGCTGCGATCGCGCTCTGGCGCGACCACCGTGACCTCACCGAGGGTGCCGAGGGCTTCGGCGAGCGCCGCAATCCCGGGGGCGAAATAACCGTCGTCGTTGCTGACCAGGATACGCATCTGAAATCGGAGCAGAGTGCCGTCTGATGCGGCAGGGGAAGAAATGTTAGCACAGCGTGCTGCCACTGCCGGGCGCGAGCGGTGAAAACAAAAAAACCGGCAAAGGCCGGTTTGTTTGATTGGTCGGGGCGGCGGGATTCGAACTCGCGACCCCTTGCACCCCATGCAAAATTTTACGAGAAAAACGCAAGACTTGCACCGGGAGAAAAGGTTAGCAAACAGCGGGACTTTTTTCAAGAATCCGTATAACACCCAACGCAGAGACGCTGTCCCACAAGCTATAAGTCTTTGATTTTCCACTACGGGACGGCGGGGCTGCGCTGTCCCAGACTGCCCCAATTTGTACCGCCCATCAGAGCCTGCTCCTCGCTGCCCCAATTTCGAGCCGTCGAAAATCCCCACCAATCTCCCTCGTAGTGGCCCCCCAAATGGCCCCCCAAAGTACGTCCTTCAAGGGCTCAGTGGCGACCTGCCGAGCACACTGCGAGGACCTTTCAAGCGCTTGGCAAATATCAATTTCTACACTATATCAATGACTTGCGATACTTTTGCCTGTAGACTCAGCCTATTTTGGGCAGAAGTTCTCGATGGCAAAGGCACTGACAGCAGCGGAGGTCGAGAAGTCAAGGCTCCCTGATGGGAAGACCGAGCACGAGCTCTACGACGGCGACAACCTCATTCTCAGACTTCGTCAGCGCGCCAAGAAGGTCGTGAAGGCATGGCTCTTTCGCTACAGCTCTCCGAAGAGCGGCAAGCGCAGGAAGCTTGCACTCGGCAACTATCCAGCGGTTTCACTTGCTGAGGCACGCGAGCTTGCTCGAGAAAACGAGAAACTGCTTGCAACCGGTATCGATCCGCAGGTCGAGCGCGCGAACAAGCACGCAGAAGAGCTTGCCGCCGCCGTTGCCGTCGAGCACGGCACGGTTCCGATAACAGTGAGGGAGTTGTTCGACCGCTGGGATACCGACTACCTGCAGCACCACCATTCCGACCGAGGCGCATACGTTCGGGGGCTATTCAATAACCACGTCCTGAACCAGAAGTTCGCAGATCTCCGCCTGGATCTGGTCAAGAAGCCCCACGCCATAGTAGCCCTCAACAACATCCGAGCAAAAGGCGTGACCCGCACGTGCGGTGTGGCACTCACGAACATGCGGCAGATGTTCAACTTCGGCCTCGACCATGAGTTTCTTACCGTCGACCCGACCCGCGGGCTCGAACCCAAAACCTGGAAAGGACAAAGCCGTGAAATAGACCGCTTCTTAGAAGAGGATGAGCTCCGTGACCTCTACAAGCGCCTCTACAACTGCACGTTCCCCGTTCGCTGGCAAGCAGCGATCTGGTTCATCACGGCGATGGGGACACGCATGGAAGAGACAATGCTCGCCGAGAAAGCCCACTTCGACTTCGACGGTAGAACTTGGCTCATTCCGAAGGAGAACCAGAAGAAGGTGAACAATGTGCCAGCAAAGGACCGCACTCTCTATCTCTCCGATTTTGCGGTCGCCTGCGCAAAATTCCTTCTGTCGATATCGGGCGACTCAAGATTCGTGTTCCCCAGTGAGCGGAGGGGCACGGACCAAGATAAGCCCGCAGAGACGAGCACTCTGACAAAGCTGGTTCGTGACCGGCAGCGTGCCTCAGCCATCAAGGGACGGCGCGCTACTTTGCTGGAGTTGGTTTTGCGTGGCGGCACCTGGACGCCCCACGACCTGCGCAGGACCATGTCGTCGCACATGCAAGAGCTCGGGATTCCGGCAGACATCATCGACAAGTGCCAGGCGCACGCAATCGACAACGCAGTACGCCGGATCTATCAGCGAGCAGAACTTAGGAATCTGATGGCGGACGCTTGGCAGTGTTGGGGGCAGCATCTCCAGGGGCTATTAGTCCAAGCCGACGAGGAACTGAAAGCCAGATCGCCGCAGGAGCTGCAAGACGAGCCTGATGGGGCCAAGCGTACGAGGCCTCACACGAAACAGCGCAGTGTACGCGCGGGCCGTGGCGCCCCTGGCGACAGGGCAATCGCACCGACTTCGCATAAGCAAATGCAATAACGCTTTTACTTTCATGACCTTGCGAGACTCCTGTTCACATTGTCATAAGTTGTGTAGTTTCCTACCTTTTTGGGTATCCCATGAAGGCAGGAAACGTCATGCCGCTGACGCAGGTGTTCGTCTCGATTTCCGACCCGCGCAGCGCGCGGCATGCGCGCCACGTCCTGGCCGAGTTGCTGACGGTGGCGGTGTGCGCGGTGCTCTCGGGTGTCGACGACTTCGTCGACATCGAGTTGTGGGCCGAGGCCAAGATCGACTGGTTGCGAGGCTTCATGAAGCTTGAGCATGGCATCCCGTCTCACGACACGATCGGACGCGTGTTCGGCCTGATCGCGCCCGACGAGTTCGAGTCCGCGTTCCGGCGCTGGGTGGGCATGGTGGTGCCGGCGCTGGCCGGGGATACGGTCGTGGCGATCGACGGCAAGACGAGCCGGCGCTCGGGCGGCAAGAGCAAGACTGACGCCAGTCCGTTGCACCTGGTGAGCGCGTTTGCGGCCGGCATGGGCGTCGTGCTGGGCCAGACGGCGACCGCCGAGAAGTCGAACGAGATCACCGCGATTCCCGAACTGCTTGCCAAGTTGGCGATCGAGGGCTGCGTGGTGACGATCGACGCGATGGGCACCCAGACAAAGATCGCCCGCACGATCCGCGAGCGCGGCGCGCATTACGTGCTGTGTGTGAAGGAGAACCATCCGAACCTGCACGATTCGATCCTGTTTGCCGACATCGATCCGCGAGGGCCGCTGACGCCGAGCTCGACCCATGAGACCACGATCAAGGACCACGGTCGCATCGAGATCCGCCGATGCCGCGCCTACGCCGCGATCGATCGCCTCTACAAGTCCGAGGACTGGCAGGATCTGGCAAGCTTCGCGGTGGTCGAGCGCATTCGCACCGTGGGCGATCACACCAGCACCGAGCGCGTCTTCTACATCAGCAGCCTGCCCGCCGACGCCGAGCGCATCGCTCGGGCCGTACGCAGTCACTGGGAGGTGGAGAATCGGCTTCACTGGTGTCTGGACGTGCAGTTCAACGAGGATCAGTCACGGGTGCGCAGCGGCTATGCCGCCAACAACCTGGCCATCGTTCGCCACATTGTGATGAACCTGCTGCGGCTCAACACGACGCGCAAGGCGAGCATCAAGTCCAAGCGCATGCTGGCGGCGACTATCGACGAATTTCGTGCCGAGTTGCTTGGGGTTATGACATGAAGGTGCGATTGCCCTGCCCCTGGCGAACCTTTCCTCGACATGCTGGCTCCCCACTTTAATCACCAGCAAGAGACACGCAACGATGGCTAATCAATACAAGAAGGCAAACAAGTTCAGCGACCAGTTGACCGTCGCTCAAGCTGCAGTCGAATGGCAGAGCCTGTCCCGTGAGCAACAGGAGCTCGTGATTGTTGAAGACGGCATCCCGTATCTTGCGGGCGTGGCCGAACTGACGGAGCGGGCAGAAGCGCTAGCTAATGCTGCTGAGCGAAGGAAAATCACAGGTTTAACGCACACAGAAGACGGCGCTCCGTTGCCGCTTCGCAATGTGATTCTCGACCGGGAGAGCGTCCGGGCATGGACGAGCAAGGTGCAGGCATCGTTGCCGCCTGAGCTGCCTGCTTCGCCCACTGAAAACGCAGGTACGCCTCGGATTGCAGAGCAGCTACTCAGACTGAAGGACGTTCTAACCGTTCTCGGCATTGGCCGTTCGACATTATACCGGCGCATCGAAGCCAAGCAGTTCGAGAGGGCTCACTTCGAGAATCCGGCGAGATGGCGAAAGTCGTATGTACTCTCCGTAATGAAAAATTCGGATGCGGACGAACCTGACATCTGAGGGTGCTTGTTGCGGGCCCTACCTGACCTTGAGGTTGCAGAAATCGCAAACTAAATCCTTTTTCATCCTGTAGCGAGCCACAACATGCGATAGTGCTTACTGACCTTCGTCTCTAATTTCTCTTAAGTCTATTCTCTTCCTCCGCGAGCATTTGTGCTGCTCAGCCCAAAGGAAACACTTGAACAGTCAGCCGGGGAAGACGCTGGAAGAAGAACCCCCGCTTGTTGGAAGCAAGGCAGGGGTTGGAGAGCAATATATAATCACAGTCTCATATTCAGTCAGCTTGTTCTTTAACGATTGAATAAAGCCATTCTTCAGTAGCAGGCATCAATCTCGTATCGGTAGCCGACTGATACAGCAGCAAGACAAGTTGCTGAATCTCTGCCCGCACGTCGTACAACATCTGACGCTCAACGCCAGCCTCGAGCGCATACGAAGACTCCGCGATGAAATCCAGGGCACGCTCTGTCAGACGTCTAATCTCAGCTTGATCCGAAGAGAAATCAGCTGCTTCGATCTTGCCTGCAAGCATAAAGCACATAATCGGCTTCAGTTGGAGATAACCAGCGACACGTCTGAGCAATTGCTCATTCGCGGACGCGAAACTGCGATCACCTGCAAGTAGCTGGCCGAGATATGCCGAACTGACGCCGAGCACCCCTGCTACATACTTCGCTCTATCGCCTCGGAAAAACATTCTCTGCTTGATTCGCCTGGCTAGATGCCCTCCACCATTCTTACCTTTCACCTCAGCACCCTCGTCATTTTATGATCACAATGACGTATAGCGAAACGGAAGATCGAATTAATTAATTAATTAGCAAAGAGCATTAAATCTTTGCTATCAGCAGATTATTTTTATGTTCGCGTTTTGCTGCGCTAAGCTCTAGGTCGAAATCAACTGATCAGAGAGCCTTCGAATGAAGCACAAGCTATCAAAAAAAGTTTTTTGCAAGCGGGAAGTGAACTTACTCGGCACGGCTGTTTACGCGCTTGGACCATACGACGGCGACTGGCATCGTACGCTATTGCGAGCAGCAGTTCTCGGGCTTGAAAGCGCGCGTTCGACAGCAACGCGTGAGATTCTTGAGCAACTTGTTCTGCAACTCAATCAATCAGACGAGTGCAGCCACAGGCTCACGCGTACGGTCACGTTACCCGCACGGCTGAACGCTGATGAAGTTGCGCAGGCAGTTGCAGAAGAACTTCCGTGCGACTCTGTTGAGGCGAGACTCTTGAATGACGAAGTTGTGCTTACTGCGACGCTTCGGGGGGCAGCTGACGACGCAGAGTCATTTTTCGACGCTTGCATCGACAGAGCACTTGTCCGCGCCAAACGAGCGTTTTTTCGCGACGTATGAATTTAACACCTGAAGGATCGGTCCTTCGACTTGGCAAAAAGGCAATTGCCTTGTGAAACCAAAGACAAGAGACAATGCGCACGGTCGATCAAATATTCTAATGCTCACAATAAAACATTTCATGCGCGTGAGAGGCAGCCAGCCTGGCCGCGACGCTATACGCATGTGTAGACACTCGGCACATGCGCCTCACGGAGAGCGCCCCGAGGGTTACCGCACATGTGGACGGGAGTACAGACGCCAGCGCATGCGCGATATATGTCGAACTGGGGGAAAGTCCTGAAACATCGATGAGGGGTGGCGAAGCTAGCGCCCTTGGACGAACGGCTGGCGGGTGAAGAGGCTCCATACGGGCAAACCGGTGGTGCGGCTGCTGAAGGCTTATCCTGCTAACGCAGGAGGGCTGGGCTCAGCCCACCTCCGGGCAGAGAACTGCGAAGTTCTTTGCTGCTGAGAAAGAACAACGCAGTAGAGATCCTCAGGCTGAGCCTTAGGCTCAAATGAGAGAAACAGGAGTATGGGGGAGGCTCGCTCAGACTCAGTTTGTTTGTCTCTTAGCTCGAGCGAGGGGGCGAAGCCCCACCGAAGAGAACAATGGCCATATGGAGACGAACTCAATTAACAGAATACCTCCCAACAGGGGTCATCGAGAGCTGAAAGAGTATGCCGGGCTTGAGTAAAGACTTTGCCAAAAGCTAAAGAGCTTTAGCTACGGGCAAATACAGCCAAGAGGTCGTGTAGGCCGGCGAAAGCCGGCCTCGTCGCATCTGCCATGCCTTGTTGAGGCCCTCAGCGCTGATGCGCACCGTTCCTCTTCCCCACTTCGCGTTGATGCTGTCCATCGCCTTCATCACACTCTGCGCTCGCTCATCCCCCGCTTCATGCGCAAAAAGGCTTTGCTGGCGCAGCTTGCGCGGCTGCAGATCAGTCAGCATCACCCCTGCTTTCTGGTACGCATAACCTGGTCGGTAGATGCCCTTCAGAATGTTGATCGCGAACCGGCTCAGCACCCGCGTGTCGGCCGTGGGCTCGGGCAGCGGCAAGGTGACCGCTCGCTGATACTGTGGCTCCTTCGGTTTGAAGGGATTGGTGCGGATGTAGACCTGGACGGCGCCGGCAAGGCTGTCCTGCGCACGTAGTTTCTCAGCCGCTTTGGCGATGTAGCTCGCTACGGCTTCCCGTAGTTCATCCAGGTCATACACGTACTGCCCGAACGACCGACTGCTCATGATTTGCTGCTTGGGCGGAGCGACGTCCTCCAGGTCGAGGCAAGACATCCCGCGCAGTTCGCGCACCGTGCGCTCCAGCACCACCGAGAATCGCGCTCGAATCGTCTCCGCATCGGCATCCCGCAGGTCTCGCACGGTCTCGATACCCATCTCACGTAACCGGTCGGAGATTCGGCGGCCGATGCCCCAGACCTCGTCAACGGGGATGGTCGCGAACAGGTTCGACAGCTCGGTTTCCGACATCACCGTGAAGTCGCAGACACCGTCCCGTCCAGCAAGTCCCTTCTTCGCGCAGTGGTTGGCCAGCTTGGCCAGGGTCTTGGATGTGCCGATACCGACACACACCGCCAGCCCAAGCCACTGGCCGACTCGACGACGAATCTCAACGCCGTAGCCATGCAGGCCAGCCGAGTTCAGCCCGTGGTAGCCCGAGAGGTCGAGGAAGCTCTCATCAATCGAGTAGACCTCAACGTTCGCGGAGAACTGGCTGAGCACCTCCACGACGCGATTGCTCATGTCGGCGTACAGCGCGTAATTCGACGAGTACGCGATGATGCCCTCACGCGTCGCCAGTTCTCTCAGTTGATGCCAGGGCGCCCCCATTGGAACGCCAAGCGCCTTGGCTTCGGCCGAGCGTGCGACTACGCAGCCATCGTTATTCGAGAGCACAACGACCGGCTTTCCCAAGAGCCTCGGGTCAAAAAGCTTCTCGCAACTGGCGTAGAAGTTGTTGCAATCGACCAGCGCAAACACTGCCACTGCGTTACCTCGTTACCCGTGTTACCCAGAGCGCTGCAGTCATAGAAGACGTTTGAACTTGCCGACCACCACGCCCCAGACCACCATCTCCATTTCGCCGGTGACCTCGATAGTCGGATAAACGGGGCTCTCAGCAACCAGCGCGACCCTGCTGCCCCGCTTGTACAAGCGTTTGACCAACCGCTCGCCATCGACGAAGGCGACCACGATGTGGCCATGTTGGGGCTCGACACTCTTGTCGACCACCAGGATGTCGCCGTCGAATATTTCCGCGCCCTGCATCGAATCGCCCTGGACCGGAAAGAAGAAGGTCGAAACGGCGTTACGGACCAAGTAATCGTTGATGTCGAGCCGCTTGTCCTCGTAGTCGGCCGCCGGCGATGGGAAACCTGCCGAGACCTTTCCGGCAGCCAGCGGGATGGCGAGGATTGTCGCGTTCCTGTCAGGCCAAAGCGTTTCGGGAAAATCCTCTGGGCCCGGAGAACGCAGTCTTCGCCGCTGGGTGGTGTCAGGCAACGAGACACTGGTAACAGCTGGCGTTGCATCAGCTCGGTCGGAGTGGAGAAATGGGTGGCAGCCGTTCATAGCTGTATTTTCCTACAGCTCGCAGCTGCCTACAAGCTCACCAATCAAAGCCCCACACCCCAAGTCACGCCCAAGCGTTGCAGCGACAACCTTCACAACCGATGATGCCCCATCCGACAGCCACAAGAGAGAGAACATGTGCGGTCGCTACGCCCTCTACGGCCCCATTTCACGTTTGCACGAGCAGTTCGACGCACGCATCGACGAGCTTCCCGAAGGATTCGGCCCCCGCTACAACGCCGCGCCACTCCAGATGCTCCCAGTCGTGCGTCAGCGTCCGAACGGGGGACGTGTTGTGCATCTACTGCGCTGGGGTCTGGTTCCGAGTTGGTCAAAAGACGACTCCATCGCAGCCAAACTCATCAACGCCCGTGCCGAGACGCTCGCAGAGAAGCCTTCGTTTCGTGCGGCATACAAAGCGCGGCGCTGCATCATCCCGGCGTGCGGGTTCTTCGAATGGAGGCCCGGCAAACACGGGAAACAGCCTTACTACATCCATCCAGCCGACGGCGGCCTCTTCGGCTTTGCAGGCCTTTGGGAGCGATGGGCCCCAGCAGACGGCATGACCACCGACACCTTCACCGTCATCACAACCGCTGCAAACGACGCCATCCGCCCCCTGCACGACCGAATGCCCGTCATTCTTGCCCCACAGGACTACTCAACATGGCTTGCCAGGGCAACCGAACCTGAACGCCTCGACAGGGTCATTTCATCACCCACTGTCGTCACGGTTGCACTCTTCCCAGTCTCGAAGGCTGTCGGCAACGTTAAGAATGACAGCCCTGGCCTGATACTCCCGGTGGAGTAGCGAGCGACTGACGTCAAACCCAACGATTCCAGGCCATCCGCAGTAAGGCCGCATTGGCAGCATGGCGGTCAAACCGCATCGGGTCGAAATCCTCACCGGCCCATTGCAGAAGTCGGCGCCCTTCCTCATCCAACGGCCGCTGCGAAATCTGCTCGATGAAGTCCATGTACGCCGCTGCACCGCCCACATCCTCGGGCGGACATGCCCTCTCGCCTGCAGCAACATAGGCGTAGCCGCGCTGGTCCGCATCGAGCGACTCCACGCGCTCGACCACGATACGGTGCCGCCAGCTGTCGCCAAAATCGTAGAGGTAGGCGAACTGGTCGCCGGTAGTCGCTACGCGGTCCAATCTGACTCGGCGCTCATCGACGATGTCCCGCTCCGGGCCGTCTTCTGGATGCGGCGTTGCGTAGGTCTTGCCGCCAATCTCGAACTCATGGAGATGGGCGTCGGTCCAGCCCACCGCGGCTTGGATGTAGTGATGCAGCTTAACCAATGTCGTATCGCCATCGACAAGTAGGCGTCGCCAGACAAGCGGTTCGATGTCCTGAAGCTCGATGCGAAGGATGTAGACCTTCGCTGTGGTTTTACGCGTCATTCAATCCCTCCTTCCAGCCAGGAAACAGCCAGTACCGCAGCGCCTGGGCTCTTCATTACGGTCGCTTTCGAAGCGGCTCGACCAAGGCTCGCAAGTCGTTATGGTCAAGCTCATGCATGAGCGCAAGCAACTGTCCGAGCTGCCCTTTTGGGAAACCTTCCCGAGCGAACCACGCGAGATAGTGACCAGGCAGGTCGGCGATGAGCCGGCCCTTATACTTCCCGAAGGGCATCTCGCGCGTCACGAGCAACTCCAGCAACTCTAGGTCCATTTCGTACTCATCAGTTTGCCTCGCTCCCGGCAACGCCGCTGGTTTTTCAGGCTAACCACCGCATTTTCCAAACCCTGTCGCCGACAACGCGCCGCTGCAGGAACACACTCCGCTTCGCCACTTCCGGCACAACAGCTTCGGAGTACATCATGAGCAAGAATGGCGGTAACAACGGTAACGGCGGCTCCCGCAGCGGCAACGGCAGCAACACTGGCAACAACTCTGGCGCTGGTCGGGACCGGCCTTCCACGGGTTTCCCGGGCGGGAATTGGCCTTCCGGCACTGGCAATCCTTCCGGCGGAGGGCGCGGTAACGCCCCGGCACGCGGCGGCAAATAAAGACGTCGCCTCTCGCTTAAGATGGATTAGCTCGCGGCTGGGCACCTGTCCCCGGCCGCGAGCCGCCCCTGATGGTAGCGATACCAGAAGGGGTAGCGCTGCTGACACCACGACTGGAAACTGTCGCAGCCAAAGGGGAACGTCGGCCATGGAGCGAACAATTCGGCAGCCCAAGGTGCATCAGCGTACCTCGCCATATCGGCAAGCCGACTCTCCGTCACGAAACCGAGCATCGTCAGGTAACGTGCCGCCCACAGCAACCTCCGAAGGCGCTCCTCTTGGTCAGGGCAGCATTTCTTGGCGATACGCTGAATCAACTCCTCCTCTGGCAGCGTCATTCCGGCACTCCAGCGTTTCAGCGTTTCCACCGAAAGTTGAACGCAGGGAGAGCCGTGTGGGTCAGAGAGGCGGTTCACAAGCCCCATCATCGACTCCTGCTGCGTAGCCCGCATCAAGACGCGATAGAACTGCGCCCCGGGGATGCCACGGCGACCACCCGGCCCGTCGAGTAGCGCGGAAATGTCGCACCCAGCTGTGTCACTCCGCCCCTCCTCGATGCCCACGCTCCAGGCTGCCAGATGGGAAAGCGCGGTTTCAAGGGTTATCGCCCATTGGACAGGTCCGAGACGCTGCTGCGAGGTCACGGCTGCAAGCGCATGGGACATCTCAGGGGAGAGCAACGGCGCAGTGAGCTCATCACCCTTCATGGCCCGGGTGGCGCCGAGAAAATCCTGCTCCCTAATCAGACGGACCGGCTCAACAAGGGAAGCCTCAAGCGCCACAAGATAGCGATTGGCGTAGGAGTACTCCTCAATGGGTGCCTCCTTGTGGAAGCCGTCCATAAAAGTCGCCCATCTGCCTCGCGCTACAAGCAGACTTAGAGCTGCCTGGTCCCCCCCGCGGGCAGCGTCAAGAGCGGACTGAAACGCCTCCCGTATCCCCGAACCTGCCGGTAGAACCTCAAGTAGCGCGTCGCAAAGCTTATCGGGAGGCGGTTGCCCCCGCCGGCGGTGGTACTCAAAGCTCTTAACCAATGACTCCTTACCCAACTCGCGCCAAACTGCGCTCATTGGCACCCCAGAGAGCTTTAGATGGACCTCGGGCGAAAGCAAGAAATAGCTGCTGAGCACAATCGGAGCTCGCCGCCCGCTGAATGGATTCGGGAAAAGCCGGCGCGTCACTGCGCTCCCGTCACCCACGGGGCGCTTCCCGGAACACTCTAGCGCGGTGCCACACCAAGTACTTCCGGTGACCGTCGGCAAGCGAATCCGCTCGCGCCTCCACTCCGCCAATCCCGAGCAGCGCCCATTGGCGGTCGCTCAACTGCGGGGAACGCAGGAGTTGGCCCTCGTCAGAGAAGGTCACCAAGCCCCTATCGAACAGGGCATCCAGATGAGGCGCAAGCAACAGTCCGTTAAACACATCCAGGCGTTCGGCATCGTTCTCGCAGTCCGCCCACGGCTTGATATGCGATGCGCGCAGCACCTCAACCACATCCAAACCAGTCACTGCGCACCGGCCACCCCAGTAATCGATGAGAGTTCGCCGAAAGATGTCCTGGCCGACGCGCTGGACCACCTCGCGGACAGCTTCCGTGCTGTTCGGCGGATTCCGAGTCTTGGCAACGAACTCCCGCAGCCCTTCCTGATGCAAGACTCGAGAGATGGCGGTAGCCCGTAGCAACATGCCATGTAAGCGAGCGTAGCCCTCAACCCCGTCAGCCCGCATCGCCCAGGGCCCCGACTCCTGAGACGGTGCAAAGCCAAACTCAACTCCGAGTCGCTGTCCTATCGCCGCATCAGACAGACCCAGGCGGTAGATGCCCGGTTGCTGAACGGCGACGCCAACCCATGCGGGAAAGGCCGTGGAGCGGAAGATGGTCCAGCCCCCCTGGTGCTCGGGTGTCAGGTCGAACCCTGCATCGGCTGCTGCTTTTGCAACACGAGTCTGCTCAAGGGAATGGCCAGCCTTGGCACCGCGTACGTCCGCGTACCAGCAAAGAACCGCCCGCAGGGCCGTTTCGTCCGCAACGAGGCAGGAAACCTGATTGGGCGCAGCAAGCTTGGAGTCCTGCTGCTGCTTGATACGGGAACCCTGGTAGGGCTCCGCGCACACCTCAACACCGGCCATAGCCGGCAGTTCGCACCGTTCGAGCAGCAGGCGGGTCTGCTTGGCCAAGTGTTCGCCCGAAGAAACGTCGTAGTCGCCCAGCACAAGTGAAAACTGCCTGCCAAGTGGCCCGCCTACGGCAAAGAGCTGCGCCTTGCTTCGACTGCGTACATCGAATCGATGGATGCCTAGCTCATCAGCCAGCGGACCATCGATGACGTTCAACGCCTCCTGAGCGGGAAATCCAGGGATGGCTGCCATCAAGCCTCCGCCCCAACCAACTTCTGGTAGCCCTGTTTGATGACCTGCGCAATCATCGGCCGCCGGGCAACCAGGAAGCTCTGGTAGTCCATCTCCTGCCACCCCTCTGGCAAGGCGTGCCAATGCATCATGGCCTTCAGCTCATCCGGGCTGAACCGAGCCGCATACTTGGGCCAGTACTCCTTGGGCGGGATATCGGAGATGGCAATGTTGTCGTCCCACTCCACCAGCGCATAGTTGGCAATCTGGTTGGTATCGCGCAGCTCCTTGACGCCAATCTTGTGCAGGTAACGCTTCGGAAAGAGGTGGTGACGCTCCAGCGGTTTCTTGTTGCCGATGGCCGGTGGGTCGAGGAGGTCTGCGACCTTGCCTTTGGAGAACAGCGCTTTCGCCTCGCACAAGACCAGCGCAGCGTAGTAGGCAAACAGACTGGGCCCACGGCTTGCGGAGGTAGATAGCTCAAGCGGCAAGGTCTTCGCCCAGTAGTCGTCGGTGAGCGTTGCCAGTTCCACGTCCCTCAAGGCTTTCACGAAGGCTGCGGGGTCGTTGCCTTCAGGCAGCAGCTTCAGGTCCGTCTCGTAACGGGTTTCAGGCGAGCTCGTGTAACGCCCGGTCAGCAGTGACATAAACAGCCATCGGGCGACCTCCTGCTTGAGGACAAACGATTGCACACCAAACTCGGTGCGGCCAATGAGATAGAGCTGATACGCGAAGATGAGCGCCCCCTCTGAACTCACATAGCGCAGGTGCCGATAGCCCGCCGCCTTCACCACGTTCAGGAAATCCGCCCAGTAGGTTAGGTTCAGCACATTCGACTGAGCCGTCTTCAGGCGTTCGAACTGCTCCGCGCGCCGCTGCGGGCAGAACTCGCCAGTGCGCAAGTCCTTGCCGCGCAGAATCGAGTACACATGTTCAAGCCGGCCGCGCCGGAAGGCCACCCCGACATCGACCCGCAGCAACTGGTCCGGCTCGGGTTGAAAGATGGGGTTCAGCGGACTGGCCCCGTTGCCGGCAAGCGGCTTGCGCGTCGCGACGCTGAAACGCTCAAGGTCGGTGCGCCCTTCGTCCCAATGAACCGACATCAACGTGAGGATGAAATCCGACTGGTTGAGCTTCTTGCCTTCGCTGTTGATACGCACGAAGACGTCGGCCACCTGCTCTTCGTTGGCGGCCTGGGTGAGTTCCAGGGCAACAAAGGGGAAGTTGTTCAGACCAGCGAGGCGGCCAATGGCCTTGGCAATCGCACGCTCCTCATCCTTGCTCACATCCCGGCTCTGACGGAGGCGCTCCAGGTAGTCACTGATGGTCTCGTAGGTGTCCCGCTGGAAAACCAGTGACACATCGGGGATGAACTCCGGCTGCTTCTCGGTCGTGGCATCCGGCACGGCAAACTCGCCTTTCAAGGGATTGAACGCAATCCGGATGTACTCGTGCTCGAAGTTGTCGCGCAGCACAGGCTCCCTCATCACCACCGCGTACAGCGAGGTTAGGCGCTGCTGCCCGTCGACGATGAGCAGGGACGGCGCCTTCTGCTTCTCACCCTGGCCGATACCCTTGGTACCAACCTCCTCCGCACCCGTCTGCCAGAACAGGAAATACCCGACCGGGTAGCCCTTGTACATCGAGTCGAACAGGTCACGGACCTTGGCGTTCGGCCACACGAACGGCCGCTGGATGTCCGGCAGGCCGATGACGCCCAGCTTGATCTGGTCGAGCAGCAAGCCCAGCGTGTAATCAACCTTCTTGAACAAACACGAATCCGTCATAAGCACTCCAGGTCAGTTCTCCAGGCAGCGGTTCCACTCGATGCGCCGACTGCGCCAGTGACCGTCGATAGCCTGAGTGAATTCGGCACGTACCAGCTTGGCCCGTGCATTGCACCAATCACCGCCGTCCTGGCGCACCACCACGCCTTCCAGCGGGCCATCAGCACTGCGGCTGCGCTCGGTGGCGACCAGGCGTTCCAGCTGATCGAGACGAACGCGCCCCTGGGCCAGTCGCGGCACGCAACGCAGGCCGGCGGCTGTGGCCAGTGCATCGCGCCGCTCCACGCTCCAGAAGCGCCCCGCGCCCCGGTCATAGACGTCGAACAGCAGCCACAGATCGGGCAAGCGGTCGTAGTGCAGAGAATGGCGTGCCGCGCACCACTCGCCAAACAGGATCAAGGCTGGCTGCAACACGGCCAGCAGACCCCTTTCGTGCATGGCCAGCCAGGCCGGCAGGCGGGAGAACTGCCCCCCGAAGGGCGGCGCCAGATACTGACCACGGTTCTGTGCCCGCAGGCCCCCATCCGGCGCCAGCGAAATGCCCAGATTGGCGCCATCGAGCTTTTCCTCCACCACGACCTCGCCGTCCAGCAGGGCAGCCGCCTCGGCGCGGGACAACACCTTGTCGTCCCGCGGGGCGCCCTTCCCCAGCCAAGCCAGGTGAGGGGTGTGGGGAAAGCGGAAGAAGTCGGTCATACCCTGCCCTTCATCCGTTGCCATTTCGGCCGCAGCCACTCGTGCTCCAGCAGGTGTTCCGTTGCAATCCCCGCGTCCTCCAAGGCTGCTTCGCAGTCCAGCCAGTCCGTGTCGCAGGCGTTCGCCAGCGCACAGGAATGTCCATCCTCCTGGGCTGCAAGCACTGCAGCCACCATCTTTCGGTCTGCGAGATCCGTCACCGCGCCCGCAAGGTCCGGCGGTAAGCTGGCATGGCCGTCGGCATCTACTTCTAGCCCGACCCAGACCACCTCGTTGCGATCTTTCTTGGCCATCATCGCCAGCCAGCCGTAATCCTGGTCGGTGAGCTTGTTGCTGTACTCGCCGCAGATGTGCCAATCCCAGTCCAGCACCGCATGGCGCTGCGCGTCCTGCTCAAAGGCCATCAGCCAGTTCAGCACCTTTTTCCGGTACTCAGCCTCCTCGACTGGCGTTGCATCAGGCTGAAAAGGCGAGCCCGCATCTGCGGCACTGGCCAGGATCAGCACATTGGTATCCAGCACCCGAGCATCAGCCATTGCCCTGCTCCTTCAGACGCTGGGCACGGGCCAAGGCTTGAGCGCGCGCCTCACCGACGCTATCGCCAAAGAAGTTGGGAGGCCAGTTCATGACAGCACCGAAGGCATCCATTTCCAGAGGCTTCAGGGTTGCTGCTGCATCCCTTTCGATGAAATACAAGGCCGTCTGGTCGTGGGCCAGCTTGTCCTGAGCCACCAAGGTCTGCATCCGCCTGAACAGATGTTCGGAGTGCGTTTCCACCAAAAACTGCACCTTGCGCTCTTGGCTGGCCTCTACAAACAACTCGGCAAGAATCGACTGAGCCAGAGGATGCAGGTGAATCTCCGGCTCTTCGAGGATGATCGTGCTTCCCGACGGTGCAAAGTAGGCGATCACGAGCACCGGCAGCACCTGGGATATGCCAATCCCCACGTCACGCAAATTGCAGGCAATCCCGTCGCGATGCACCATCAGCTCGTAGCGGTTGGAGCGGCCGTGCTGCCTCACCTCCAGCTGGTCCGCCACCTTCATGCGCGCAAGCCAACGGGACACCCCCTTGACCACGTAATTCTGTGCCTCCCCCTTCAGCAGGGCGCTGGCCAGCAGGGCGTCGATGGCACCACGACCGTCGCTACCGACTTCACCCGGCTTGGTCTTATTCCAGGGATAGTCTCGCTCCGGCTTGCGGCGCAAAGGTCCCAGGTAACTGATTCCCTCCAGTTCGCGCCGGACGGCCAGGCTCAGGTCTTCGACCAGCTGGCCGTCCTGGTCCAGCGCGGCAATCGCATCCGCTGAAAAGGCAATCGAGCGCTCCGGTGCGCAGTTTCGCCCCTTCAGGCGAGGCTGAGCCTCATCATCCACCAAGATGGAAAACGCGCCTTTGTCGCGACGTACCGACCGGAACTGGTGCGCCCCGGTACGCAGGCTGAGGGACTGGACGGCAACACTCCCTGAAGAGGTCTGGCCGTAGCTGCAATCGAACGAACCCGCCTGAATACGGCTGCCATCCGGGCGTTCGAAGTCGAAGGCAATCGAGAACTGCCGTGGCGAGACACTGCCCTGGTGCAGCACATCCTCGAAGCTGCCAAAGTTGAAGAGGTCGTTGATCTCGTCGCCACCGAGGTTCAGATGCACCGTCCGATCCGGAGACTGTGCGGTCTGCTTAAGCAGCAGCAGACTCTGGATCAAGGTGGACTTGCCCGACGAGTTGGTCCCCAAGAGCAGGGTCACCGGCTTGAGCGGAATGTCACCGGTGTCTTTCCAGGCTTTGAAATTGGTCAAACGCAATCGCGTAAACATCAGTACAAGTCTCCTGTTTCGAGTCTGTCCCAGGCTTCCAGCACCAGCCGGCGGGTGCGGTATTCGCCAAACTCGCGCATCTCGTTGTTCTTGAGCACGCGGAAGGTCTCGGAAGGGTAGTCCTCACCCATGACGTCGGCGGGGTCGAGGATGTAGCGGAGTTCGTCGCGGGTCAGGCCATAGAGGCGGGCGTAGTAGGCGTCGAGTTCGGCGCGCAGTTGGGCGCGGCGTTCCGGGTTCCAGGGGAAGGGTTCGCCGTCGTAGCCGAGGTCTGCGGCCCAGGGTTGCAGGTCGTGGGCGGTGTAGGTGAGTTCGAGGACGCGGGGGACGATGAAGGCGAGGTCGGCGTCGGTGTAGCGGTCGGGGGGGAGGTTCGGCAACTGCTTCTTCACGTGATACTTCAGATGCGTGCCGCCGACCTTCTGCCGGGCAACATAGTCATGCACCAGTGAGCACTGGTCGGCTAGCAGGCATGCGGCCTTTGGCCCATGTTTGGGGTCGGGAAACATCAGCAGTAGCGTGTCGCCGGTCGCCACCCTCGGCACCACCGACGCAATCACCGTCCGCTCATTGGTCGCGTTGGTGATGTCCCGCCACCCCATCAACCACCCCCGCTCCCAGCCCTTGTCGCGCAACCGGGCCTCGACCTCGGCGGCGTCGACCCAGTAGCGCGGGGCAACGCTGAAGGTCGGGTCCTGCTTCTGGACGCTCGAAACGTCGCCACTGCTGTCCGCCGAATAGGTGGCCCAGCGGTGGTCGAACTGGTGAATCATCTTGGCTTCGTACAGCGGCAGGCGGCTGGGGGCTGGGGCGTCGTGAAAGCGATAACTGTCGGTATTCATCATGAACATCAACATGAACTGCAGACCCCATGGGTTCGCTTCCGGCGAGGAGTCAGTCCGCTCGCGAAAAAGCACCGGGACACGCGAGTAGATTCTTTTGGTGACCTCTGCATCCGCGTTGGTGCGGAAGACGGGGCAGGTGCGGGTATTCGGGTTCAGGAGCTCGAAATCCGCTGGCGAGAGCTTGAAGCGACGGCGCAGGTCCGTGAGTTGGTGCGTTTGGGAAGCGAAACAGACAAACTCCGCTGCATCACTCTGACCAAGCGTGAGCAAGCAGAACTTCATGCGGCTATCCACTGCAGGGAATAAGCGTTCCCTGTTCTCAATGTCATAGAAGCTGACGAGATTGCCGCCGGCGATGCGATTGAAAAGGTGCTGCGAGAACGAATCGGTCGCAATCCCGGAAGGCACAATGAAACCGGCCCGTCCGCGCGAGTTCTTGGCATCAAGAAAGTGCTCGGCGAACAGATACGCCAGATTCAAGCGCCCGAAGCCGGAGGTCGGGAACCGGCCACTCTCATGGATATAACTCTGGACGGCTTCGGTCGTCCGGACTGCTGACCAGTAAGCCGAAAACAGTCGTGAATTCTCGTTCTCCAACGCTGCGATGAGTCGGTCCCGCGCAGCCATGTGCTGGGCATTGGCGATAGACGGCGCCCGAGTGGCAAAGAACTCCTGCGGGTCGAGTTGCAACATCTCCCACGGCGGATTACCGAGCAGCACATCGAAACCGCCCCTGGCCTTGACCTGAGGAAACGCCTGCCACCAGTGGAAGGCTTGCGCGGCGTGGGCGGCGGCATGGGCCGAGTCAGCGATGCCGGGGCGCGGGGCGTCGCCGTTCAACACCAGCCACAGGTCCTGACTGGTGGGCACGCGGGCTTCCGTCTCCGCCGACTTGGGCAGCACGAAGGCTGCGACGAAGATATCCGCCGCCAGCCGCGCCTTGGAGGCGGCGATGCTCGCTTCCAGCGCCGCATGGGCGGCGCGCTTGGCCTGCAGGGCTTCCAGGGTGTCGTCCGGCAGGGCCTCGAAGGCGGCGGCATCGATGTTTTCGCCCAGGTCCAGGCTCAGCATCCGGCTGGATTTTTCCTTCGCCTTGGCGATGCCCTTCACCGCGTCGCGGTTAGCCTTCTTGATGCGCTTGACCACCTCCTTGTGGTCACCGGACAGCGCATTGAAGGCCTTGTCCGGGATGCCGTCCTGCAGGATGGATTCATCGAGCACGCCGAGCAGTGCATCACCGCAGCGCAGGTGGGCGTCGAGGAAGGTGAGCGGCCGGTCGGGGGTGTAGGCCTCCAGCCACAGCGCGGTGCGGGCCAGTTCCACCGCCATCGGGTTCTTGTCCACGCCGTAGATGCAGTGCGCCACCACGTCGCGCAGGGCATGGCGGAAGTCCTGCTGGGTCGGGTTGCCTTCCGGCGCGCGCAGCAGGGCGACCTCGTCGGCGATGCGACGGGCGGCGGCGAGCAGGAAATGGCCGGAGCCGCAGGCGGGGTCACACACGGTGAGCGCGAGCAGCGCCTTGACCGGCTCCTGCGGGTGCTCGGCCAAGGTGCGGGCGATGACCGGCTCCAGCGCGCTCTTGATGAGCTCCTGCACCAGGCTGTCCGGAGTGTAGTAGGAGCCGGTGAGCTTGCGGGCATTGCCCTTGGTGCTGCCCTCTTCCTCGTCGCCGATGAAACCAAACTTGCGCGCGCCGCCGGCGAGCGTGAGCTGGGGCACGAGCTCGAGCAGGCTTTCGTACACGCTGCCGAGCTCCTCGGAATCCATGTCGCGGTAGTTCACCCGCGAGAGCGCCGCGCCATCGCGGAAGAAGCACAGGCTGAAGAGCGCCGAAAGCAGCGCCTGATTCTCGATCAGCGCGGCGTCGAGGTCCGGGCACTGGGCGGCCTCGAACAGGCCACCGAGCGCCGGCAGGCCGAGCGCGGGCTGGCCGCGGCCGAGACCGTCGAAGGTGATGCCGAGCACCTGCCATAGGTCGGCGTGGCGGTCGTAGCTGCGGCGGCGGGCGGCAAGCTGGCGCAGGCGGGTGAGGCTGTAGCCGGCGCGATAACGCTCACGGGCCTCCGGCGTGGCGTCGGGCGCAAAGACCAACTCGCGGTCTTCGATGGTGGCGAGGAAGATGAAGCGGTAGATGAGGCGCAGCAGCTGCTCGAAGTAGGCCTGGGTGCCGAGTTCGCCGGCTTCGATGCGGCGGCGCAGCTCGGCGTTGTCCTTGTGGGCGAGAAAGCCAGTGCCGAGGGCGCGCAAGGCTTCGGTGACGCCCACTCGCAAGCGGTCGCGGGCGCGGATGCCGTCTTCCTGCGCGGTGTTGCGCCAGCGCTCCAGCGCGCAGTCGGCGGGTTCGGCGCCAACCTTGCCGAAGCGGGAGGCATGGGCGAGCAGCCATAGGGCGGTGAAGTCCGGGTAGAGGCCCTCGTTGAAGATGGCTTCCAGGTCGGCCTCGATGTAGGCCGGGCGGGTGAGGCTGGGGTTGTCGCGCAGGATGCGTAATTTCAGGCCGTTGCTGACCACCGCCCACAGGCAATCGCTGCTGGCGTTGAGGTATTCCTGGGCGAGCAGGAAGGGCGAACGGCGGCGCACGCCATCGCCGTGGCGGGTACTGGGTTTGTCCAGCCCCTGGTCGTGGGCGGCGAAAACCAGCGGTACCCTGCCCTCGCCGGCTGCGAAGCCTATCGGGAAGATGCGCTCATCGAGCGAGACTTGCCCCACCGGGCGCATGTCTGCAAAGCCCAGAACCTGGCGCCAGAAGGGTTCGAGGAAGTCACGCACCGTAACCGCGTGGCTATCCACGTCCGACCGTTCCCGCCTGGCCGAGAAGTCCTGCCAGAGATTTTGGGCAATCTTCCAGTAGCGACCGACTTCATCTCGAAGCTTGAGACCGCGGGGGATGTCGTAGTCGGTTTCGTTCTGGTCGGACTTCGCGTCCAGGTGGGCGACCTTGTTGAGGAAGTCCGGTGCGAGCAGCGCGCCTTCGATAGACAGGGCAGCAAAGGCGAGTTCGTGGTTGTTACGGCGAGCCATCTTCTTGTCGATTCCTGTTTGCTGGCATCAGGCCGGGATGAGAACGAAGACACCCATGACGTCCACCGGCAGGCTGGGCGTGACCCGGTATTCACCGCGCGCATCGGACGCCACCCGCACACGGCGATGGTCTTCGAGCAGTTGCTGGGCGCGGGCACGGGCGAGCGATTCCAGCGTTGGCTGAAGCTCGGGGAGCTGCGTCAGCGCGCGCTGGATGTGCTGGTCGCGCAGCGGCGGCGGCATGTTGCGGGCGGGTTCGGCCGTCATCAGCGAGCGGGCGGCTGCGTCTGCCAGCGGAGTTGCTTCACTACCTGCTTCCAGACCGACCGTGAGCGTCTCCTCGCACAGCAAAAGGCGGGACTGACCCCGGTGGCTGACGGTGAGCTGGTGACGCAGGCGGACCAGCAGGACGGTGGTACGCGTCTCGACGGCCTCGGTGAAGATGGCCCCTGCCCTGGCGACGGCATCGAGTGCAGTGTCGGCCTCGACTGCAGCATCATCCAGCGCGGTTTCGAGCAGGTAGTCCGCCAGCACCGAGACGAGCGGATGGGTGCGATGGATGAACTGCGTGCCCGGCGCCGGCGGCTGATGGAAGTCGATGCGCAGCGTGCCCGAGAGCCCCTCGCCTTCTAGGCGCTCGCGCACTGCCGAGGGCAGGCTGGAGGCGTGAAGTTTCCAGTGCGTCACGCCGGCCTTGGTGGTCTCTTCCAGCGGGGCGCCGAGCTGCTGTGCGGCCCGTTTGACGAAGCGGGCCACATCGGCCTCGCCGCCGAGTACGGCCAGCGTCTTCTGCCATTCGGGCAGGACATCCTCGGGCTTGAGGCGGCGCTGAGCGAAAAGGGTGCGGTTCTTGGCAGCCTTTTCGCGCGCCGATGTCCACGCGGTGTCGATGGAATGCTCTGGGTCGCCGAAGTCGAGCCCCAGTTGCGGCATGCGGGTGGTCGTCGTGCCCTTGCGCAGCAGCACCGCGCCGACCAGGGCCTGGGTGAGTTTGCCCTCATCGTCGGGCATGGGCACCAGCACGCCGAGCTCCTTACGGATGCTTTCGGCCTTGCGCAGGATGACCTGCAGCACCGCACCATCGACCGGGTTGTCCTGACCGTAGAGCATGGTGGTACGCACCTCACGCGCCTTCTGGCCGAAGCGGTCCACACGGCCCTCTCGCTGCTCGTGGCGGGTGGGGTTCCACGACAGGTCGTAGTGCACCACTGCGGTGAAGAGGTTCTGCAGGTTGATACCTTCGGACAGGCAGTCGGTCGCGACCAGAATGCGCTGCTCGGCTTCGCCCATGGCTTCGACGGTGGCCTCCCGCTCGGCCGGTGCAAACTGGCCTGTTACCGGTGTTACCTGATGGTTGCGGAACACAGTGCGCAAATGCTCGGCCACATAATGCGCCGTGGCGATATAGCGGCAGAACACCACCGGTTGAAACCCGGACTCGGTGAGTTCCTTGAGGTGGTCGATGAGCTTCTTGAGCTTAGGGTCCTTGGATGGACCGGCGAGCCCCTCGGCACGCTCAATCAACTCGGTAAGACGGGCGCCATCTTCGGTGCGGGCACCGGGTTCGATGTCCTGAGTGGAGAGGTCATCCTCAACACCGTCGAGCACCCGCTCGCGGCCCTGCTCTTCTGCTTCCTCCAGCGTGAGTTCGACGGCCGAGGCGTCTGTGTCGTCAGTCTGCGCTGTGCCCTGCAGACGCGTCCTCAGCGCATTGACGGCGGCTGCCGGAGAGGATGAGATGCAGCGCAGCAAGGCGAGCGCAGCCCACCAGCTCATGCGCTGCTGCAGGAGTCCCTTTCCTTCGGCACGTTCGACCAGGTCACGGGCGTAGTCGAGCACCTCGTCGAACAGCCGCCCCCACTCGCCGGTGAGCTTGTAGGTGATTTCGGCCGAGAACCGCTCGGGAAAGACGTTGCGGTCATTCCACTCCTCGATGTCGGGACGGCGACGCTGCACGAAATGGTTAGCGAGCTGCTCGCGCAACGGACGACGGGCATCCGAAGGGATGTCCTTCAGTTCGCGGAATTCCGGGTGCAGCAGCCCAAGCAGGTTGTAGAAGGCCTCCTCGTCGCCTGAGTGGGGGGTCGCAGTGAGCAGCACCATGTGACGCGACGTGTCTTCAGCCAGCCCCTTCAGCAGGGTGTAGCGCTTCTGCTTGCCCTGGCCGCTGAAGGTGCAGGTGTGCGCTTCATCGACAATCACGCACTCCGGGCAGGCGCGTTGAAACTCGTCCCGGCGGCGGTCGGACTTGATGTAGTCCAGGCTGACCACGGTGAAGGGATAGGCCTCGAACACCGACTGATTGGCGGGCAAGCCGCGCTCCAGGCGGTTGGCGGTGGTGTTGCGCACGACCACAGCGTTGATGTGGAAGCGCTCCTTCAGCTCGCGCTGCCATTGCTCGCACAGGTGCGGCGGGCACAACACAGCCATGCGATTGATTTCGCCACGGTCAAGCAGTTCGCGGACGATGAGGGCCGCTTCGATGGTCTTACCGATACCCACGTCATCCGCAATCAGCAGGCGCACCACTTCCTGCTTGAGCGCCATCAGCAAGGGCACAAGCTGGTAGGCGCGAGGTTCAACGGCAATGTTGCCAAAGCTGCGGAACGGTCCTGCGCCGGTGCGCAGCTTGAGCTGCAGTGCATCACGCAGGAGTTGGCCAGCAGCGAAGTTTGATGCCTGCTCGGCTGTGGGCCAAGGGAATGTCGCTGGTCCTACCGGCCCAGGTTCGATGGGCAGATAGATAAGGGTAGCGTCGTCGTCGGTGGCGCCGAGTGGACGAAGATGGAGTGTGTCGCTTGAGGACTGCGGCAAGACAATCCACTCACGGCCGCGGGCAGAGACGAGGGAGCCAGGTTGAAACGTAGCTACGGACATCAAATCCATCCCTCCTTAGTGCCTCTTTCCGAGACCGGGCAATCCACCTTGGTAAACATGAACCCACGTATTCGACTGAGTTTCGCTGTTACATCCCACCTCTCGAGGACGGATATCTGAGGTTGGAACGTAATCAATCCCTTTGTGCATTGCTTCATGCTTGAGACCCTCTCCAAGAGGAATCCAATTTCCACAGATGGAGCATTTAAACTTCTTTTCTCGATGACTGAGGCCATCTGACAGGTTGTTCTCAGCCTTGCGCTTAGCCTTACGTTCAGCCTTCGGCGCCATAGTGGGCTTAGCTCTGGACTTGCTATCTCTCTTCTCAGCTTGCGCATCCTTACCAGACTTTCCCGCCGCTCGCAGGCCATCCGCACCATTCCGCCGATTTTCACCCGCTGCAATGGCTTTCTTTCGCAGCTCTTCCGCTCGAGCAAGAAACGAATCGACCGGTTTGATTCGCCCTTCTGCAATGAGCTGCTCTCGCAGAGTCGACGCACCAGCTCCAAACGAACGACTCTGCGTAAAGCCGGGATTGGTTACGTCGGTTTCACATACTTGACGAACTTCAGCACTTTCCTTCCGAACTTCCTCTTGACTACCTTTCCCTTCTTGGCGTAAACGGCCACTTTTTGATGCACTCGAAGCTCCGGCCAACCCAAGCGCTATTAGCTGCTCCCGAATGCTCTTTGTCATGATTGAACATCCTTCGATATCCCAAATAGCGCTGCATGAAGCTTAAAGATATCCGACCAGGCATCTGAATCCTTGGGGAACCTGACGACGAAATATCCCGCAGCCTCCAGACACGCATTGATAGCCGCATCCCTCTCCGCCTGAGCTTCGGCCGCATGATGAGGCCCATCAATGAAGATTACGGCCTTCCAGTCTTCATAGAAAAAGTCTGCTGACGCCTGACAGCGCTCGATGGTGTGCTGCCCCCTGTCTGGCAGCCGATAGCCATACTCACGGACATAGTTCAGCCACGCCTGCTCCAGAGAACTTCCGGAAACGCGTTCCAACTCACCGAGCTGCGCCTCGGCCGTACGACCGAAACTGCCAGCCTCACCCCTCGCGTGCGACAGCTGACACAGGATGTCGAGTACCTTGCCCTCGTTGTCGACGTCCTGCCGGTCGATATTCACGTGGTCAGGCTGGTTGTAGTAGGAGAGCAGGCACCGGTAGCAACCCGCCTCGCAGATGGGCTTGCCATCGGCGTCGAGCTCTTCGACCAATTGCGCTCGGCTCCAGACACCCGAATCAGGGCGGCGGAAGTGCATGATGGCCAGTGCTTCGCCTGCGACCCTGGCCAGCGCTTCAGGCTCGGTCGCCAGGCGGGTCAGCACCCCCGCTCCGCCTTCGGCAGATTCGTAGAACAGGATGGAACGGCGCAGGTCGGCCTTGGGCAGGGGTTCTGCCATCAGCTCACTCTCTTCAAGCTGATAGACCGCTTCGATGCCGCGCTTGAGGGCGTACTGCAGCGTCGCCATGGTCTTGATGTCGAGCTCTTCGAGCGGGCGCACGATGAGCACGTTACGGCGGTCTTCCACGTAGGGGACGATGCGCTGCGGCGGGGTCTTGTCTGGAGGGGTGTCGGCATCGGCCTCGCCAGACTCTTCCGCGCCACCGACCCAATGCCCGGTGACCGGGTTAATCATGAAGCCGAGGAGGCTCTTCTCCTTGCGGCGCCGCCAGCCCAGGTTCATACGCCACACGGTCGCAGCGGCGCCATACTGGAGTTCCAGCACCGGCGTGTCGCCTTCCTTCATCATTGCGTGCATGACCTGAAGGCGTCCGTCCTGTTCGCCGAACTGGATGGTGGTCTGCATCTCGTAACCCTGCCGGGTACGCTCTTCCTCGTTGGCGGTGATGCGCTCGGCCCGTTTGGTCGAGACGTTTTCGATGCGGTAGAGGTTCTGCACGGCAACGGAGTCGGCCAGCGGGGCGTTGCACGAAACGCAACGGTCGGCATCCCGCTGGTTGCGGAAGTGGCCGTAGCCACAAGCGGGGCAGATGCGCGCCACTTCGGTGCTGAGCTTGGCACCCACGGAAACCTGGTCTTCGGCGCCGACCGAAAGCATGGCGCGCACGACGCGGTACTGGCTACCTTCGTGGTAGATGAGGCTGTAGGGACCGAACTCGGACAGGGCCAAAAACCGCGGGCGCGAAAGGAAGTTCTCCCGACCAATCTTGCCTTTGCGCGCCGGGATGTAGGCCATCAGCGGCAGGCGCGGGAAGTTGTAGCCCGGCAGGAAGCCCTGGCTCGCCAGATAGCGGTAAGTGTAGAAGTCGGAGTTGGCCGAGCCGGACTCCTGCAGCAGCAGCGTCTGCTGGCGGAAGGCTTCGTCGTGGCGCTGCTTGGCATCTCGCCGGTCGCGTTCGCTCGCAGCTGGGTTGTTCATCACCTTCTGGTTGATTTCCATCTGCCGCTTGGTGGCGGCAAATAGGTCGCGCCAGCGGTCGAGTGCCTTATCAAAGGACTGGAAAGCGCGCCGGAACACCTCATCGGCAAAGGTTGGCGTATGCCAGGGGGCCTTCTCCTCGGTGAGTTCGTCCCTGAGCATGGCCAGGACACGCAGGCCACGCTCATGCGCACGCTTTTGCGGCGCATCCGCATCCATCTGGTACCGGTAGTCGTCGGTCAGCGGTGCGGCAGGGTCGTTCATATCGAGCAAACCGCGCACGCTGTTGTCGAGCTTTTTGCCGGTTTCCGCCAACCAGATGGCGTGCAGGTGGCTCTGGATGAGTTCGCGGTTGGCGAGGTCGAGCGTGGGTGGGTTGACCTGGCCATGGACCATGCGCACCGGGTCGCGGAAGAAATACTGGTCGTGCGGCGACTGTGCAGCGCAATAGGTGATGACTAGCGCAGGCTGCCCCGCGCGCCCTGCCCGGCCGCTGCGCTGCGCGTAGTTGGCCGGCGTGGGCGGGACATTTCGCATGTACACGGTGTTGAGCGAGGAGATATCGACGCCCAGTTCCATGGTCGGAGAGCAGAACAGCACCGGAAGCCACTCCAGCGGCTTGTTGTTCGCGGCCTGCCAATCGTCGCGGTCCTTCTGGGTGAAGCGGAAGCGAGCCTCGCGCTCCAGCCGTTCGTCCTGCTCGACCTGGGCGGTGTGTTCGCGCGCCTCGAAATCGAAAAGTCGATGCACCGGGTCCGCGAGCATGCCGGCGATATTGCCGTACAGGCTGCGGAAGAAGGCGTTGTCATCCGCGCTCTTCTTGCTCTTGCCCTCACCAAGCGTCCATAACAGGCCCGTGCCGTTGAGCTGGTAGCCGGTGATACCGAATTCAGTCTCTTCAGACACCACCAGACCATAGGACTTGGCTGCCTTGAGCAGCGCCCTGATGACCTCTTCGCATTGCTCGTCCTTGAGCTTGGCGGTGTGCTGGTTGTCGCTCTCGTCCGCTTCGCGCCAGTTGCTCGGGCGCTTCACTTCTCGGCCGAGCTTGGACCGGGCACTCCCAGAGACGAGATACTCGACGTTCCTGCGGTCCTCGTCACGGGGCTTGGCACCGACGATGAACCAGTTCGAAGAGATTGGATTCTCGTCCTCTGAAAAGCCCCAAGGCTCACGCAGGTTTGCATAACTGGAAGTCTTGAGGCGGTCCAGTTCACTGCGGTCGAGGTAGCGCGATGCAAGGCACAGCCCCTGGCGCATGGCATCGAAAAGCATGACCAGAAGCCGCTTGCGGACCTCGGGTGACGCCGCCTGCAAGGCAACCGGTGCCTCCGACCATTCCGCCGCGTCAGCGGCGAGGTCATCGAGGTCCTGGTACTCGATATGAACCAGGCCCAGCTGTTCCAGATTGGGGTTGTTGAAGCGCCACCCACGGCGCAGGTCGAAATACACGCGGTAGCCAAGGATGGCACGCATGATGTCCTGCACCTGGCGCCGGGCGTTGCCCTTGATATCGGGCTCCTGCATGTACTCGGCACGCACACCGGGGTCGTCGCGGTCGAAGCCAAGCGACTTGAATACAGCCTCGGCGATTTCGCCCTCGGTCAGGCTCCCGCCCGCCTTCTGAACCGCTGCGAAAAGCGCGGCCCGCTGCAGCAGCACCTGCAGGAAATCGTTGAAGTGGCCGACCTGCAGCGCTGCATCCTGGCGGTTGTCAGTGAAGCCCAGGACCTTCTTGGCCTCTTCCTTGAGCTGGTCATCTTCCTCGTAGAGATAACGCAGGGCGGACAGCGTGAGCATGGTGGTCGCCGAACTGCGCCCCTCGCCCGACAGGCCAGTGAGCCGCAGCGACTCCTTGCCTGCGGTCGGGTGCACAACGCCACAGCGCAGGCAAAAGCCGAAATTCCCCGGAATGTACCAACCGGTGGTGCCGTCGCTGGTATGACGACCTTCTGCATCGACCCGGACATGATGGGGCTGGCGCTTTTTGTAGTTAGAGCGCAGCTTCAGGTCGCCGTCCTTCTTGGGCTCCAGCCAGGTCTCAGGATAACGGTCGAGCGTGTCATTCCAGACGCCCGTCGTATCCGGCATGAAGTAGCCGTTCTTGACGTCTTCGTCCTCGTGGCTGCGCTCCTCGATGCTGCGCGGGTTGAACACCCGACCGCCCGAGTTATTCTCGTCCCAGACGGGGATGTACTCCTGCCCACACTCGCGGCAGAAATGCAGCGCAAAGAGCCGACGGGCACGGTCACCCGGGACGAATTGACTCCCTTCGAGCGTCAGGTAACGCCGCCCTGCTGGTTCGAGGGTGCCGTAAACCTTGCTGCCGCCTGAGATGAACTGGTGGAGCTTGAAGGCGAAAAGGCTGCGCCCGCCCTCGGAGGGCGGCTTGTCGGTGGTGCGGTAGGCGAGCAACAGGAAGTCCGCCAATACTGCTCTGGCCTGCTCGACATCGACGCCCGCATCCGCCGCCAGCTGGTCGGCGGCAGCATCGAGGGTGATGGGACGAGCACGACGCCACTTGCCTTCGTCGCGGGTCAGCCCCAACGTGAGCTCCACCCAGACAGCAAGCGGGTGTTGGGCGAGCGCCGTATAGGAGGCGGACTCCGGTACGCCAGCACGGATGGATTCCGCAAGTTGCGACTGCACATGCTCGACCAGCAACTGTTCCGGCGTGATCCGCTGCAAGGTTTCGGTGATGACACTGGCGGCTGTGATGCGGGTGCCGAACAAGCGACTGGCAACCTCGGCCACCTTCTCGTTCTTTGCCTGTTCGGTGCCTTCGGTGGCCATCGTCGCCGACGTGCCGATGCACTGCAGTTTATCGGCAAGCGCCTCGCGCACCCGGCGCACCAGCAGCGCAACATCCGCCCCTTGGCGGCCGCGGTAGGTGTGCAACTCATCTAGCACCAGGAAGCGCAGGCCCTTGGCGTTGCGAATGACCGCCTTGTCCTTGTCGTCCTGCCGCGTCATGAGCAGTTCGAGCATCATGAAGTTGGTGAGCAAGATGTCCGGCGGGTTCGCGGCCAGCCGCTGCCGCTCCTCGTCGCTTTCCTGGCCGGTGTAGCGGCCGTAGGACACGGGCGGATGGTCACCATAATCGCCCAAGAACTTGCCGAGTTCTTCAAGCTGGCTGTTGGCGAGCGCGTTCATCGGGTAGATGACGATGGCCCGGGTACGAGCGGTCGGGTCGACTGCCTTTGCCTTGAGGATAGCGTCGACGACGGGGATGAAGTAGGCCAACGACTTGCCCGAGCCGGTACCCGTGGTCAGGACATAGCTCTCGCGGCTCTGCGCGAATCCGATGGCCTCTTCCTGGTGTTTGAAGAGTGTGAGCGAGACGCCCATGCTCGACGCCGACTTGCCCGCACGGAAGATGCGGCCGCACTCCGGGTGGAGAGCGCCAGCCGCCACCAAGGCCTCAACGGTGCCGCCTGTCTTGAAGTTGGGATTGACCTGTACGAGCGGCGCGGGCCAGTAGCGGCCGGAGTTGTAGGCCTCATCGACGAAGGCCTTGATGTCCTCGGCGTGGATACGCGTAAAGCTGCGAGTAAACGCTGCGTAGTCACGAACCAACTTCCCACGAAACTCAAACACATCCATCTGGGCTACTCACTGTTCTCTTGCCACGACCAAGATACGTCCTCATGGCGGGTGGCGATTCGTTAGGAATCGCCTCGCTGTTGCGTTGGGATTCTACTTTCAGGACTCGAGTAGCTAACGACCAAAAGCACAGCTCACAAGGTTTTCGGTCACGCAAACCCCACAGATTTCATATGATGATGCCAAAAATCAAGCTCACCCGGTGAGCCACATACCGATGGGGGAAGCGTCGCCCGCTCTCCGAGATGGGCAATTCACCAAGGCACGACCAAGCTCACGCCATGAGCTACCCACTCGGGATAATGACTTCCATCATGTCCGCTGGAGGCCTGCCATGACTGGAACGACCCTGACTCACCACGCTGCTCGCCGTTTGCAGCAACGGGGTATCCCGGAAGACGTTCTACCGCTCCTGGTGCAGTTCGGAGCTCATGAGTACGACAAGCGTGGAGCGAAGCTCGTCTATCTGACCCACAAAAGCCGTGAGCGCATCAGGCGCAGGGTTGGCGCTGAGCATTACAGCCGCCTTGAGCCCGTCCTCGACATTTATGCCGTCGTCGACACCGAGGGCACGGTGGTGACGGTGGGTCACCGCACGCATCGCATCAATCGCAACTGAGGGGCTATGCAATGTTGGGAGCAGTGATTGGTGACATCGTGGGCTCGGTCTACGAGTGGAACAACGTCAAAACGAAGGCCTTCGGCCCTCTCTTTCACGAGAATGCCTTCTATACGGACGACACAATCTGCACGATTGCCGTAGCCGATGCGCTCGTGAATGACCGTCACCCCGGCGCCGCGCTCATGGACTGGGGGCGTCGGTACTTCGATAACGGCGGCTGGGGCGGCATGTTTTCGCGCTGGCTTGCTCGCGGCGAAGTGGAGCCTTACAACAGCTACGGCAACGGCGCAGCGATGCGCGTATCCCCTGCGGGGCTGCTTGCCAACTCCGTCGATGAGGCATTGGAGCTGGCCAAGGCTGTTACTGAGGTCACGCACAATCATCCAGAGGGCATCAAGGGCGGACAGGCGACTGCGCTTGCCATCTTCCTCGCTCGCCAGCGTGTCACCCCGGCGAACATCAAAGTCGCCATCACCGAGCGGTTCGGTTATGACCTTGAGCGCACACCCGACGACATACGGCCGACGTACCGCTTTAACGAGACCTGTCAGGAAACGGTTCCGCAGGCGCTTGTCTGCGCACTCACCGCGACCGACTTCGAGGACGCCATCCGCAGCGCCATCTCCATTGGCGGGGACAGCGACACGGTTGCCGCCATCACCGGCGGTGTCGCCGAAGCCCTCTTCGGTGTTCCCGAGGACCTCGCCGCCATCGGGTGGTCATATCTGCCGCAGGACATGCGTTTAACGCTTACCGTGTTATACCAAAAGGCAGGTATTCTCCTGTAGCCCTCTCGCACAGGAGACCTGATGGACCGGACCGAGCGCTTCTATCACATCGACCGTCTGCTCGATGAACGTCGAGTCGTCCCGGTCCAGGTCTTTCTTGAGGAGCTCGAGGTCTCCCTAGCGACGTTCAAGCGCGACCTCGAGTACCTGCGCGAGCGGTTCAATGCCCCCATCGTCTGGGACCGGGATGCAGGCGGCTACCGATTCGATGCCCCCTCCTCTGGCCCTCGGTACGAGTTACCGGGGCTCTGGTTCAACTCGTCGGAGGTGATTGCACTCCTGACGATGCAGCAGCTCCTCCGCAACCTCGAGCCCGGCCTGCTCGCCGAGCATGTCGAGCCCCTGCTTGCGCGACTGCAAACCATCCTGGGCGAAGGCAATGTCACTGTTGGCGACATCGAAAAGCGCATCCGCTTTCATCGCCAAGCTGCGCGCGTCCACGACGGGAAGCACTTCACCCTCGTTGCAACAGCGGTCCTTCAACGCAAGCGCCTGGTCATCGACCACTACGTCAAATCGCGTGACGAAACCATCACCCGCGAGGTCTCGCCCCAGCGGCTGACCTTCTATCGGGAGGCCTGGTACCTGGATGCCTGGTGTCATCTGCGCAATGAACTGCGCAGCTTTGCGCTGGATGCGATGAAGAAGGTGACGCTCTCCAAGGAGCCAGCCAAGGACGTCAGCGACAAGGAGATTGCGCGCATCCTCGATGGCGGCTATGGAATCTTCTCCGGCAAAGACCTCCAGTGGGCAGAACTGGAGTTCACCGCTGAACAAGCGCGTTGGGTGAGCCGGGAGACCTGGCACCAGAAGCAGCAGGGGCACTTTGAACCCGACGGCTCTTACCGTTTGAAGGTCCCGTTCAGCAACCCGACCGAGCTCATCATGGACATCCTCAGACATGTCCCTGCCGTGAAGGTCATATCGCCCCCGGAGCTGCGCGAGCAGGTCCGCACAATGTTGAAACGGGGGGTCGAGTCGATTTAGTAGCTCATCCGTTGAGCCACATCAGACTTACGATAGGTCCCAGAGGAACAACACCTGAGACCTCACTCGACGCTCACGGAGACCTGATATGACTGAAGCGACTTACTCCTCTACCAAAGGCGCACTGGAACGCGACCCGCGCACAGCCCCGTTCGGAATTTTCACTGGGGGCTCGTTTGTCCTGGACTCAGCCCGTGTCTTCATGTGGTTCGACTCGATACCCGAACTGGCGGAATTTCTTCTTGAAGAACAGCCCAAGGTCTATGAGTACGAGGAAAAGGACGCTGCGACCTACCGGGCCGCGATGACGCCCATCGTTGAGCAGTTGAAGGCCGAGGGCTTCAGTGAAACGCTACGAAACGAGCTGAACAAGGTGGCCAAGGTCGCCTATGTCGTTGACTGGTGGGGCCACTTCGACGAAATCGTGCAGGCGAAGACGGAATTCGCGCAAGGCATTGTCAGCGGCTTCCTCGATGCCGAGGCGCCGCGCGCCATCCAGCCTGACGAAATGGACGACTTCCTCGAGTACCTTTCGACGTGCGGATGCTAAAGATGTACTGAACGATGTCCGCGCCTACCCAGGCAGAGGGTAGACGCGGGCATCACGGGACGCCGCCTCCAAGACGCAAACATGAAAATCCCCATCGAACTGGCTATCGACCTTCTCCACCTGGCAACCGATGGGACACTCGCAACCCATTCGGAGACCGTCCCCGGATACCCATTCGCCACGGCCGTTCCTCACGTCCCTGATGAAGCACACCGGCCCGTTTTTTGCATCAGCCGCCTGGCCGAACACACGCGCAACATCCTCGCCGACGCTCGCGTGAGCTACGCCCTCACGCAGCCTGGCGCGGCCGATGTACAGACCGCCCCCCGGATGACGATTGTGGGCGATGTCGAACCGCTTGAGCCGAGTTCAGCTTTCGTCGAGCGTTTCCTGCGTTACTTTCCCGCCGCCGAACCGCTCCTGGCGCTCGATTTCAGCTTTTTCCGCTTGACGCCACGACGCGTGCGCTACATCGGCGGGGTCGGGAAAATGGGATGGCTCGAGGCCGCTGACTGGCACACGCTGGCCACGCTGGCTCCAGAAGAGGAACAACTTGCCCTGCGCGAACTTGTCGCGCCTCAGGGCAGGCGGCCACGCTTACTGGGCGTAGACCGTTACGGCATGGACATTGAAATCAGCGAGGAGCGGCAGCGCCATCGCTTCCCGAACGGCCCGCTCGCCACGCAAGATATCGAGACGACCGTCCAGCGCATGTTTTTAGCGCTTCCTTGATCTAACTCGCGCAGGGATCAAGCCGGGGAAGCGAACAGAAAACGCCAAGCGGTGGATAGCACGACGATTACGCTCGACATGCAGCGCCGTGTCGAACCACTGGAGCACTTGGTCAAGTACGGAACCGAAAGGCGGGTTCGCCAGGCGCTCCAAATCAACTCGAGGACTTCCCGATAGTCGCTATCGGCTCCTTGAGCTTGCGCTAAGAGAGTTGCCCGCGATCTGAGCCCACTCACGCCGGCCCCCCAAAGAGAAAACCCAGCGGATGGCTGGGCCTCACACCCCCCCTCACTTCAGATACGGGCGTAGTACTCCTTCAATGACTCCTGCGCGTAGCCTACCTTGTCTCGGCCCCGCAGATGCGCGTAATGGGCTTTGACCGTTTCCTCCTTGTCGTGGAGCGCAGCCGCAGCCAGACTCCAAGCGTTAGGGTTCTTTTTCAGGATGGCGGTACCTACGATGTACCTCAGGCCATGAGATCCGATGCCCGGGCAGTCCCACAAGAAGCGTTTCGTCAGGTAGAACACGCGACGGTTCAAGGACTTCCACGCCCCAATGTGACCTTCCGCTTTCTCGGTCATCGAGGACAGGAACACGAAAGGGACTTTGTCGGCATCAGGCAACATAGGGCGATACACGTGAAGGTATTGCTCGATCATCGGCCAGACGTTCGGCGTCACTGTGACATCGTAATCTTTGTCGGCCGCCGCTCCCTTCTGGTTCTTGAAAGCCTTCTTGTCAATCCAGATGTTCCAGCTTCCATCAGCCTTCTTGTACAGGTTCCCCGTGTTGTCCGGCTTGTAAGTCAAGAGCTTCAAATTCTTGGCCCGTAGCGGGTTCGACGTCATGAGCCGCATGAGCAACAGGTCACGGGCCCAAATTGCCTCCTCAACACCCCCTGTTACGGGCCTGCTGGCCGCCATTCGGGCCGTCATGTCGCCAATCGCTTCCAACGGCGCAGGAAGCTCAAGGATGTGCAAGATGGGTTGCATAGGCTCCCTCGACTGCTCGATCCCTCCACCGTTGAGGGTACGAGCCGTCTCGACTGACCACTCAAAGACCTCCCGACACGCTTCTTTCCAGTTTTCATGGCGGGAATGTTCAGGCAGGTGCGCATTAAGGGCCGGCATCTGAGTGAGATAGCCATGAGCCGGATGAGTAAGGGCTTTGACCTGTTTCAAAAAGTCCAGAATGCCGCTATGGATTTTGTCCCCAGCACGCTCAATCTTCCACGCCAGATAGCGGTGCCCCAAAGACTTGTGGGTGAGCCAAGCAAGGGTTTGCACATCATCAACGCTGAATCCGGCACCTCCGGACCCAGCGTCGCGACACATCCAACCCAAGTATGAGACAAGTAACTGCCACACAACACTTCCCGTCGGGACATACTTGTCTTTGACAAACAGATGTTGATTGCGGTCGGTTTTCCCTTGCGTAATGTATTCCGTTGTTCCCCAAGCACCCCGGGAATGCCGTTTCAGCAAAGGCAACTTTTCCGTTTTGTGAATGATCAAACCTCGCCACTCATTGGCAAGCTGTTCGGAAATCGTTTTCAACCGATATGGGTCTTTGGTGACGACTGCCAGACGCTCACGGTAGGGGATCGTCTGGAGTGAGGCCTCGTCGGCAGGCTTGTAGTAGTTGCGCCCATACGCCAAAGATACGAGAGCATTAGGTTCCATTGCGAAGAAGACCTCAATGCGACGAAGAGCCGGAAGAGCGCTTTGCTTCGGCTGGGCGCCTTTCAGCCAGTTACCAAAGGTACTTTTGGTGATGCTAAGGGCTTTTGCCAGCTGAGCCGGGGTCGTCTTGGCTTGCACGAGAATGTCTTTGAGAGCGAGCTGGAAAGGGGTGAACGCGTTCTTGGAAACGGCGTCCTGGTGGTCGAGTTGATTGACCAACGATGACCACCTCCCAAGTAAGGTTTTGCGGTTTGCGATGTAACCCGCCGAACGCCCTTCGGACTTCAGGTGCTCAACGTGCTTGGAGAGGCTACGGTAGTAGGAGGCCCGCAGCGTTGAACCAATGACGGAGTTTTCAGACAGGCCGTTTTGCTTCAGGAAGGCGTTGAGTGCCGATTTCAGGTTAGGAAGGGATGCAGCGCTTACGACGCCGTCGGTAACACGCTGCTGCATTCTTTCGGAGAGCTCAGCATAGGTGAGTGTGGCAATTGCAGACATTTTTTTCTTTCGTTTATCTGCCCGACGTATCTGAACATGCGTCCTCCGCGAGTAATTAAGTGAGACAGGTACGGTTAAATTAATCATCTTCATAACATCCTGTTTACCAATAACTATGTTTAGATCTTACACGACATCTCCTTGCCAAGAGTTATGCTCTGTAGTTCATTATTTCTGGCCTCGCGTACCAAATTCAGAGTCGGGCAACTGGTTGACTCGCAAAAAGGTATAGCGCGCCGAGCAGTCACAGAACACAAAACAAGATATAAAAAATAAACCCCTGTAAATGGGGATTTATTTAGAGATCACTGCGCATTACTCAGGCTCTGCACCAGACCGCCTCCATGACCAACGCCTCTGGGGAATCAACGTATTTCCCGTTGCGTCTCGACGAAGAAGGGACAGGTGCAGCTTCAGGTCCGTAGGAGGCTCCATGAGTATTAGAGGGCTCGCAGCAGCCAACGACCTCAATTCTGTCAGACGACTGAGCCCTACCGAGGCTGTGTAAAAACGGCCCATTGGCTATGATCTAGGCATTCTCAGCCAGGTATGACGCCATGAAGCGATTCGTAGAAGGACAGAGCCGCACGCAGGGGGCCCTGCTGCCCGAGACACTGGACGACTTCGTTGCCGAGGCTAATCCCGTCCGGGTCATCGATGTGTTCGTCGAAGAGCTCGATCTTCGCAAGTTGGGCTTCGCGGGGGTCGATCCAGCCGCGACTGGACGCCCCGCCTATCACCCAGGGGCGATGCTCAAGCTCTACATCTACGGTTACCTGAACCGGATCCAGTCGAGCCGCCGCCTGGAGCGCGAGGCACAGCGCAGCGCAACCTGGAGTTGATGTGGCTGCTGGGCCGTTTGACGCCCGAGTTCAAGACCATCGCCAACTTCCGCAAGGACAACCCGAAGGGGATCCGTGGCGTTTGTCGGCAGTTCGTAGTGCTGTTCCGGGAACTGGGGCTGTTCGCTGAGGCTGTGGTCGCCATTGACGGCAGCAAGTTCAAGGCCGTCAATAGCCGAGATCGAAACTTCACCAGCGCCAAACTGCAGTGGCGAATGCAGGAGATCGAGGCGAGCATCGAGCGTTACCTCGTTGAGATGGACAGCGCTGACCGGCAAGAGCCCGCCGTGGCCCAGGCGAAGAAGGAACGGCAGACCGACAAGATCACCACCCTGAAGGCTCGGATGAAGGAGCTCGAAGCGATTGGCGTCCAACTCGAGAACGCGCCTGACAAGCAAATCTCCCTGACAGATCCCGACGCCCGCTCCATGAATACTCGAGGCACGGGCATCGTCGGCTATAACGTCAAGACGGCCTGACCTGCCCCCGTCTTTGGTACCAGCGAGTGGTTAGCAGCATCCCATCTCGAGGAGGGTTGGCTTGAGCTGAAAGCACAGCCACCGAGCCGCCCCAGCCCCTCCTCGGCCGGAGCGCTCACCCGGGTCGCAGCGGAATTATGCGAAAGGGTAACCGTTCACCTGCATCACGAGTTTCCGGGATCGACCCGTTGCGGTCCTTCGCGCAGTCACCGGCTGAAAGCCTGGTGACAAAGTACAGCAGCCGTTCGTGGTGACAGGCTAAGGCTACCGGCAAATCGTTCCCCGCGGTCATCGAGACCGTGTCCGCCTTCTATCGGTATTTCGGCTAAAAGCAGAGAGCCTCGGCGACGGAGGCTTCAAGCCGTCAAATGACCTCCGTCTAGGCATCCTAAGGCGCACTCAGGAGGACTGACCGGCTCGGCGGCGGCGGAGGCCGTTAGCTCCCCGCCCAGTCGAAACGCGCGCGTCGGCCACCCCCTCGTTCCGTAGTCCGTGTGCCTTCCGTCGTATCCGATCAAAAGGAAAACGAGCCGGTAGTACAGGTCGAGGCAGACGTGGAAGCGATCTAGGTGTTCTTGCAGGGCCCTGTCGTCCTCTTCGAGGACGCTCCCGTGGGCGGCAGCGTTCCTGAGCCCCTTCCAGGCTTCGATGTGAGCCTCGCTTGCGACGCCCTCCGTCGCGAGTCGCCGCAAGGCGTCCTGAACCCTCGGATGCTTTGCGTTTCCCAAGCTCGACAGGACGCAGGCTAATGCCCGAGGGCCGAGCCCGGCCTTTTTCAAAATAGGCTTGGCTTCCTCGGCTTGCTTGACGAACTCGGGATCGACGTCCTTCTTGGAAAGCAGAGTCTTCTTCACCAGTCCCTCGAGGGCCACGGAAAGCACCAGCGAACTGTTCTCGATGTCGTTCTCGCGGGACCTGAGGATCCGATGCCAGTACCGATGCACCAAATCGCAGGCCCGCTCCCCACCCTCGTTCTCATCCGCGGCCTTCTCCATGAACCGTTCCAGAAACAGGTGGGCGTCCTCCGCTAAATCCCTTTGCGTCCTAATCGGAGCGAGCAGTTTCTCGGCGTCGGGCTCGTGAAGCCGGTTCAGCATCCTCGTCGTCTGCCGCTCGCCTTCGAAAATTGAAAGGCAAATAGGCTTCAGCCACCTCCCCATGAGAATGGACAGGCCGCGCAGGAACGCCTCGAGGCGGGGTTCGACCGGGGAATCCTCGCACTTGAAGGTCAACCACGCGCCGTCGTCCGTCTTGGCGATCCGCCACTCGAGGCGCCCTGTATTCCTTTCGAATCGGTCTACCGACCAGCCCCGCTCTCCCTTCTCGGTAACCGCGTGCCAGGGCAGCTCGATTTTTCTCGGAAGGAATGCCACCACCACCGGTCGCTCAACCGGCTTCGACCGCTCCTCCGTCTTCTCGAGAGTCCTCGGCCGCGCGCGCACGTAGGTTCCGGAACCGAAGTCCGTCTCGATTGATATCCGATTCGCCCTCCAGACCGTCCCGTAGGGATCCCTCCCCTCGAAGTCGTAGTACTGGGAGTCCGGAACCAACTCGCCCGGCGTCAGATCTCCGTTGAAATGGCGATTGAACGCCTCCGAATGGTCCACGGGAGCGGCGAACACTCTCAGGAGTATGGACTTGTCCTGCTCCTGCGTTAGGAGTCCCGGCCCTTCGTAGACAATCGGGTAGTCCAGTCCGCACTGTCGGAGCGCGCAATCCGACATGGGCATTTCAAAGTTGCCGGTTAAGAGGGATTTAACAATTCTTTCCATGTGCTGATTCCAAGAACCGGAAATCTGAGCGGCCGATTCAGCGCAAACGGCGCCTGATACCTGCCTCGGTGTCTTCACGGCTCGCCTCGTGCTCGTAGGTTTTCGCCAAGTCCAATAGAAGCCTCGTCGCAACGAATGGGTGCGACACCTGAAGCGCTTGGCTCCACTTGCGGTACTTCTCAGCCAGATCGCGCTCCTGGTCGCCTCCTTCACCGCGTGCGTGAACGCCTCGGGAGTTGTAAATCCCTGTACGAGCGCCGCTCATCAGGGGCTCCGATTGGACGTCCTCCATCACATCCCGTACCGGCTCACACGGCCACACGCCATCCTTACCAACCGGGGCATGCGATAGCAACTTGCCAATGCAGATATCGGCGATATCGGCGCGACCCAACGCGTTGCCTTCATGGCGAACGGTCGTGATCCACTGTGCGAGGTGAGCCGCCTCCAGTTCTCCAAGCTCGTTGTGACCGGGAATGCGTTCGATAGCTTCCAGCAGCTTGTAGCCTCGTTCCGCCATGATTTTGATGCGCTCAGGCGGAATCTGAAATTCGGCAGGGTCGGTAACGCCGTCCTTGCGCTTGAATGTCCAAGCAATTGCCTGTACGAAGAGTTCAGGATGCGCCTCGACATAACGCTCGAGATTCGGGATTCCGTAGCTGTCTCGCCGACTCCAGGGGCGCGCCAGAGCATCAATATAGGCGAACTCCAAACCTGCCTTTTGATCGAGCGTCAATGCCGGGCTGCTGTTCAAGTGCTCGAAAGCCTTTTCGACGTGGTAATGCTCGAGCATGTATTGGCTAGGCTCGTCGTTGCCGCCTTGTGCCATCTCCGAGAGGACGCGAAAGAGGACCTGCACATCGAGTTTTTCTGGGTGATACTTGACGCAAGAAAACGCCGCGCGTGGGCGTTTTGCCTTCAATAACCTTTCGACGGCTTCATTGTTCTCGGCATCGTTCTCGTGAAGCCAGCCTGGGATCACCTCGCACCAATACTTGGCCTGGGCCGCCTTGCCGAGGGTGTCAACCAGTTTCCAGGTGCTCTTGCCGAATGGCGCAAGGATAAGAAGTTGCGCCGTCTCTTCTTCAGGCAGGCTCGCTGCGACGGTCTTGAGAGTCGCGTCCCGTTTGTAATCATCGGGCATCGCGCGTAGCGCGCCGCCGATAAGGTTCTTGTGGGCGTGCACCTCGTCCTTGCCGGCAAGAATTGGGGCAAGCGCGAGCCGCAACAGTTCATGGAGTTCCTGTTCGGACAGCACGTTACTGGCTACCAGGGCACCAATCACCCATGATGCTCTCCCTCGCACAGAAAGCTCCAGAATCCCGGCAAGGCCGCGGTGCCGGAGAATTTCTCGTAACGCGTCAGTCCTCAGGTTCCTGATGCGCTCGTCACGCTTGTCGAAGTCGAAACTCTCGATGTCCTCAATTTCCTCTGCAGACTCCTCAACCCATCCGTCGCGGAACAACCAGGCGTACTTGTTCAGGAGATCACTGGGTTCAAGCGCGGCGTAGGCGGCCGCGCCCGCGGTCGCTAGGCTCGTTGTCTTGCCGCTCTTCTTCGCGCGCATCGCCGCACGTCGGGATAGAGTAGAGACGCGGACTTTTTCACGCATGGCCGCTTTATCGGCATCGCTGGCTGTTCTCTTTGCCCAGTCTTTGATCAGTAGCCACACGCGGGTCTGGTCCGCCTCGCTTAGGTCATGTAACCGTTCGACTAGATCGCAAAGCATCTCGAGCGAATAGTCCTTCCAGGTCAGGGCCATCTCAACCATTTCGCGCACGAAGGCGTTGATCGGCTCCCATGTCGCAAACGGTTCGCCGAAGCCATATCCGTCAGGTCGCCAGCGCGGCTTATGGTTGTAGTCACCGATTTGAGAATGTGTGCCGAATTGTGCAAGGCAGAGCTGCCAGGCAATGTCTGGAAACTTCTCGGCTAATTTCTTCATCAACTTCACCCGCTGCTCATGGTCCGCCGCCGTCTGCGGCATCCAGGCCCGGAAAATTGACTTCAGCGAGTTAATCGGCTTGTTGCTCCAGTTATCGTTAATCTGGACCTGAGAGAGCTGAGCAAGAATGTGCACAGCACGTGGCAACGTCGCCGGGTTCCACGAAAGTCCCTCCAGTGCCCAAAGCAACCCGGTACGGCTCGGGCCGCTGCCGAGCACGCCCGAGCTCACCGGGCGTAGAAGTCCGTAAATTGCGGGGTTCTCGGATTTGAGGTCACGCTCTAGGGTCGAAAGAAATTCATCAGGAGCCGCTTCAGCATAGGTAGGAAGGTCGCGGTCGTTGGCCTCCAAAACCCGTGTGATTAATGGTGTCGGGAGTAGCTCGCGCACCACGCGTACCACCTCAAATTCGGTGTCGACACCGAGGCGGTTCTTAAACAGAGGCCCGCCGTGAACTGCTAGCAAGACTAGGGTTTCAGAAACGCCTTCCCGGAACACACTGGAAAACTCACGCGTCTTGCCGTGAATGGAAGCGGCCCAGCGCTGATTTTCGGGCAGATCGAGTGACGGGTCGTCCTCGCCAAGGACCATACTTGCCATTGAGAAGTAGCGGCTCAGGTCGGCGGGCGTCACCGCGCTAGCAATGGCGTGAAGCAGGTCAATCTTCGAGACCACGCCTCGGTATGCGCCGACCGACCAGATCGGTGCATCGTTCAGTTGCGCGAGGCTTTGGCACTCTTTTTCAAGTTCTTCGTAGGAGCGCCCACCGGCCAAGAGCAAAAGTCCCAGCTTGTCGGTTTCGTTTTGGCTGTTCCATGCGCCCACAAGCAGGAACGGAACGAGTTTTGTCGCTGTTTGATGATCCGCAGCCCATTCAGGTGTCTGCACCGCCGAAACCGTCGCAAGCCGGCGGCGCAATACCGTAAGTGACCGGCCCGAGGCGTTCGCAAGCCGGGAAATTTCGTCACGGCTCTTGCCCATCTCTTCGAGCGCCTTACTGAACGTCTCGTAGTTCGCGGGTTCCAGAACGATGTCGGGCGTAGTGGTTGTCGCGTTGCGGGGGTAGATCACGAAAGAATGCAACGACTTCGCATAGGGGCCGAGTTCGCGTTCGACTTCCCGCGTGAAAGCGACCGGGATGAAAGTCTGTGCGCCCGCTGCTAGGCGCGGCAAGACACCAGGCTTGTCGAACACCAGAACGCGGTCGCGGTATGAGGCGAGGTCTTCCCCTCCGCGGTCACTGAGCAGTTCAGATAGGAAGGCAAGAGCCTCTTCAGTGGAGTCTGCCGCAATATATATCGGCCCCTCGGAGGGTTTGGACAAGCGCGACTGAATAGCACGCTTGGTCGCCTCGATGGCGGAGCTAAACAGAGTGCCGGCCAGTGGCGGCGTCGAGACATTGGCCCAGTCTGCCCAGCACTTATCGAGCGACCGAACGTGCTGCGCAGGGATGTGCGTCTCATTTGCAAACCATGCTTGCGCAGGCAGCGACTGCTCTAGCCATTGCTCAAGATCGCTAGCATCGTAAGCGCGAACATCCTTCCAAAGTCCCTTTGCCCTTTTGGCCTCGACCCAGGCACTTTTTCCGGCCCAGCGGCGCGGCGTGACGAACACAAACGTAATCTCGGAGCGCTCCTGTCGCTCTGCATATGCCTTGACGCTCTTTTCGAAGTCTCCGTCTGCCTTCGTCTTTGGATCCTCGTTGGTGCCAAACTCCCAGCCGGATTGCCCGGACGGAACCCAGGGGGCGCCTTCGGTTGCCTCTACGAGACCATCCCATCCGGGGCGCTCGGCGTCGTCGTTGCCTGGAAAATCCACTTTCGTTAGCCCGCGGCCGGTCGAATGCACTAGCGAGCGCAGGAAAACGGCCAAGCGTGTGCGTGCCGGGATGTTGTGCGAAACCCACCCTTCAATGTCGTTGGCCTTGATTGCCAAGAACGGCGGCACATACGCTTTGGTGTCGGCGGGCGTATTTATCCGGTTGGCTCGTGCCACCTCGTACCGCGCTTGCATCTCCATCAAGTCCTTGAGCGGGTACTGAAAAACCTTTTCCAGGCGTGCGGCCATGTCGGGGGACAAAGCAGCGTTGCCGTTGAGCAGGTTCGACAAGGCTGGACGGCCTACACCCATGAGTTCTGCGGCCTTGGTGACGGACATTCCGGCTGGAATAACTTCGGCCTTGATACGTACTCCCGGATGGGGGACGTCGGTAGGTGCATTCATGGGGGACCTCAGCTTCTTCGTGCAGTTAGTAGAGACTGCGCAAAGTCTGTCATGGTGTATTGCGTAGCGCAACACACAACAGTTCTGCCGAGATTGCCTATCCCGGCTGGAAGAGGCTCAGGCAGCCGCTTTGGGCAAGTTTTCCGCGTAGGGTATCCGGCAGGTTTCAAAGTGAAGTAGCCGCTTAAACGACCTATCTGTTCGGATGGCGACCGGCAGTTCATGGCCGGACTGAGACCTTCAGGGCCAAACCCACGGAGCCCATCGGGAGGCCGCCTACGACCGCCCCGTTGCTGCCGTTCAGATCTGAGGAAAGCTGTCATTCAACGTTTGACTTAAGCGGCGCCGTAAGGCGTTCGCTCGAAGCCGAGATGACGGATTTTCTCGGCGCGGTGCCTCAGGTAATAAGCCAGACTCTTGGGGGGCCAGTTGGGGAGGCCACAGGCACCCGCCGCCCGCCCGATAGTCACTCTCGCAATGGCCATCACCAGAGCCCTGGCTAAAGCAATCAGAGGACCTGCCCCAGCCATCGTCCCACGAGCCGACGGAAAAACCAGGTCGCAGGCAGCGCGAATTCTGTAGGCTCAAATCCGGTGGAACGCCGTGGAACCTTCGTCTGCCCTAGGTTTGGCGGTTGGCCCCTAAATCGGCAGTGTGGCCCCCCAACTGGCCCCCCAAACCCAAAACGGCGTGAATAAACGCAAAAAAGCCAACCCTCAGGTTGGCTTAATTACTTGATTCTAAACAGTATTCTTTGGTCGGGGCGGCGGGATTCGAACTCGCGACCCCTTGCACCCCATGCAAGTGCGCTACCAGGCTGCGCTACGCCCCGACACAAGCCGCCATTATAGCAGCGTTTTCAGAAATTACCAGAAACTGCTTCCGAAATATTGCTCATGCACGCAAGACCTCGAGCACCTTGACCAAGCCTGCACGGACCTCGGCCACCACCGCCTTGTATCGCTCGACCTCGACCCCGTTCTCCTGCTCCTGGATCGCAGACTCGCCGAGGCGATTGCGCGCACCGGAGATGGTGAAACCCTCCTGGTACAACAGCTGCCGGATGCGCCGGATGAGCAGAACCTCATGGTGCTGGTAGTAACGGCGGTTGCCGCCCCGCTTGACCGGCTTGAGCTGGGTGAACTCCTGCTCCCAATAGCGCAGGACGTGAGGCTTCACGCAGCAAAGGTCGCTGACCTCTCCGATCGTGAAATAGCGCTTCGCCGGAATTGGCGGCAGCGCTTCGACGCCGATTTCAGGGCTGCTTGCTTGCATCGCTGAGTTGCTCCACCGCGGCCTTCAGTTTCTGGCTGGCATGGAAGGTGACCACCCGCCGGGCGGTGATCGGGATCTCTTCACCAGTCTTGGGATTGCGCCCGGGGCGCTGGGGCTTGTCACGCAACTGGAAGTTGCCGAAGCCCGACAGCTTCACGCTGTCGCCCCGCTCGAGCGCCATCCGGATCTCCTCGAAAAAGCCCTCGACCATGTCCTTGGCTTCGCGCTTGTTCAGCCCGACCTGATCGAACAGCAGATCGGCGAGTTCGGCCTTCGTCAAAGTCATGTCAGTCCCCTGCTCCACGCAGACGTGCGCCGAGTACCGCTTCGGCCTGCCTGACAAGTAGTGTGACGACTGCCTCAACTTCGCCCTCTTCGAGTGTGCGCTGAGTATCTTGCATCGATACCCTGAAGGCAAGACTCTTCTTGTCAGGGTCGATGCCCTTGCCATGATAGACGTCGAACAGCTCGATCTCGCGCACGATGGCCGGCGCAGCGGCACGCAGCACCTCCACGACCTTGCCGGCATTGACCTCCACGCCGACCACAAGGGCGAGGTCACGAGTCACTGCGGGCATGCGGGAAATCTCGGCGTAGGCCGGCATCTCTGCAGCGAGCAGCGCATCGAGCTCGATCTCGAATACGACCGGCGCACTGCCGAGCTCATAGCGCTGCACCCAGACCGGGTGCAGCTCGCCGAGGATGCCGATGCTGCGCCCGTCAAGACGGACGCTTGCAGCGCGCCCGGGGTGCAGGGCTGGATGCGACAGGCGCTCGAAGTCGAGCCGGCGCGGGGCGAACAGCGCTTCAAGGTCGCCCTTCACATCGTAGAAATCGACGTTGCGCGCCTTCTCGCCCCATTGCTCGGGCACTACCGTGCCCGCCGCCAGTGCGGCGAGCTTCATGACCTGATGAAAACCGGCAACCGGCTCGCCGTCAGCTTTGCGCTCGAAGGTGCGAGCGATCTCGAACACGCGTACACGGTCGGTCTGGCGCTTGCGGTTGGTGGCGAGGTTACCGATGAGGCCACCGATCAGGCTCGAGCGCATGACGCTGAGCTGGCTGGCGATCGGGTTGGCGAGGCGGATCGGTTCTTCGTTGGCGCAGAAGTCGCGCTCCCAGGCCTCCTCGACGAAGGCAAAATTGATCACCTCCTGATAGCCGCGCGCCGCCACCAGATGGCGCAGCGCCCATACCGGACGGCTGCGCTCAGAGCGCGGCAGCATCATCAGGCTGCCCTGCGGTGCAACCGCGGGAATGTTGTCGTAGCCGTGAAGACGCGCAAGCTCCTCGATAAGATCTTCCTCGATCTCGATATCGAAACGCCACGACGGCGGCGTCACAAGGAAGTCATCACCGCTGCGCTCGACTGCAAGGTGAACGCGCCGCAGGAGTTCGAGCATCGCCTGGTCGTCCAGCGTGATGCCGAGCACACGGCGCGCGCGCGCCGGCCGCAAGCGTACCGGCGCGCGCGCCGGCAATGCGTCGGCAGCGACAGCCTCTTCAACCGGTCCGGCCTCGCCGCCGCAGATGTCGAGGATGAGGCGGGTCGCACGCTCGATGGCAATGCGCGCCAGCTCGAAATCGACGCCGCGCTCGAAGCGGTGCGAGGCATCCGAACTGAAGCCGTAGCTGCGCGCGCGCCCGGCGATGGCATCGGGGGCGAAGAACGCGCTCTCGAGAAAGACCTCGGTGGTGTCGAGCGTGATGCCGCTCTCCTCACCGCCCATGATGCCGGCCAGCGCAAGCGCGCGCGATTCGTCGGCGATGAGCAGCGTGTCCACCGCGGGCGTCACGGTTTGCTCATTGAGCAGCAGGACCGTTTCGCCCTCCTGCGGCAAGCGAACGTGGATCGCGCCCTGCAGTCGGGTGTTGTCAAAGGCATGCAGCGGCTGGCCGAGCTCGAGCATGACGTAGTTGGTGACATCGACCAGCGCGCTGATCGCACGGATGCCACTGCGTGCCAGTCGGCGCACCATCCATTCCGGCGTGCGCGCGCGCGCATCGACGCCGCGCAGGATGCGACCACAGTAACGCGGGCAGGCCTGCGGTGCATCGAGCACGATGCCGCGACGGGCCTCGAAGCTCGGTGCGACCGGGATGACCGCCACGGGGCGCAACTCGACACCGGTCACCGCCGCCACCTCGCGTGCGACGCCCGACAGACTCAGGCAGTCGGCGCGGTTGGGGGTGAGTTTGATGGTGAACAGGGTGTCGTCCAGCCCCAGGTAATCGCGGATGTCCGCGCCCACAGGGGCGTCATCGGGCAGGGCATAAAGGCCGCCATGATCTTCCGAGAGCCCAAGCTCGCGCGCCGAACACAGCATGCCGAAGGACTCCACTCCACGCAGCTTGGCAGCCTTGATGGCGAAATCGCCCGGCAGCACGGCACCCACGCGGGCGCACGGCACCTTCATGCCGGCCGCGGCATTGGGCGCCCCGCAAACGATCTGCAACAGCTCGGCGCCACCGGCATCGACCTTGCACAGCTTGAGCTTGTCGGCGTTGGGGTGCTTGTCGGCCTCGACAATGCGCGCGACCACCACGCCGCTGAAAGCGGGTGCCGCCGGCTCGGCCTCCTCGACCTCAAGGCCCGCCATCGTCAGCAGGTGGCCAAGTTGGGCGCTATCGAGTTGCGGATCGACGAAGGTCCGCAGCCACTGTTCAGAGAATTGCATGATTCCTTAACCCGGATTGCGTGAATTGGGCGATGCGAGGGGGCAGCGCAGGCTCAGCGGAACTGGCCCAGGAAGCGCAGGTCACCCTCGAAGAACAGGCGCAGGTCGTTGACACCGTAGCGCAGCATGGTCAGGCGATCCGGCCCCATCCCGAAGGCAAAGCCGGTGTAGCGCTCGGGGTCAATGCCACCGAAACGCAGTACGTTCGGATGCACCACGCCGCAACCCGCGATCTCCAGCCAACGACCTTCCAGTGCGCCGCTCATGAAAGCGACGTCGATCTCGGCCGAGGGCTCGGTAAACGGGAAGAAGGAGGGGCGGAAACGGACCTGCAGGTCATCGGTCTCGAAGAAGCGGCGCAGGAAGTCGGCCACCACGCCCTTGAGATCGGCAAAGCTCACCTTCTCGCCCACCCACAGGCCTTCGACCTGATGGAACATCGGCGAATGCGTGGCATCGGAATCCACCCGGAACACCCGTCCGGGCGCAATGACGCGCAGATCGGGCATGGTGTCGAGATCCTTGCAACGCTCGACATGCGCCTGCATCGCACGGATCTGCACAGGACTGGTGTGCGTGCGCAGCAGCACGTCGTCGTGGCCTTCGAGATAGAAGGTGTCGTGCATGGAGCGCGCCGGATGGTTCTCAGGGGTGTTGAGCGCGGTAAAGTTGTGCCAGTCGGTCTCGATCTCGGGGCCGTCGGCAACGACGAAGCCGATCGACGCGAACAGCTGCTCGATGCGCTCCAGCGTACGACTCACCGGATGCAGCCCGCCCTGGACGCCACCGCGCCCCGGTAGGGTCACGTCGAGCGCCTCGGCAGCAAGCTGGGCCAGCAGCGACGCCTCGCGCAGCGCATTGCGCCTGGCCTCGAGCGCCCCCTCGATGGCCACCTTGGCGGCATTGATCGCGGCACCCGCTTCGCGCCTGGCCTCGGGCTCGAGCTTGCCGAGCGACTTCAGGCGCTCGGTGAGCGAACCCGCCTTGCCCAGGTAGCGCGCCTTGGCCTGTTCGAGCTGCGCGCCATCGGCGGCGGCGGCGAAATCGAGCGTCGCCTGTTGTACGAGTTGATCGAGCTGTTCCATGTTCCTGCCCTGGCCGAATGCGGTGTTGCTTGGAAAGTCGTGCAAAGTTCAGAAAAAAAAAGGAGGCCAGGCCTCCTTTTTTCGGACTGCGTTCGATTACGCAGCGAGTTTGGCCCGGGCTTGTTCGGCAATCGCGGCAAAAGCCGGCTTGTCGAACACAGCCAGGTCGGCCAGCACCTTGCGGTCGATCTCGATCGCAGCCTTCTTCAGGCCATTCATGAAGGTGCTGTAGGTCAGGCCGATCTCGCGGGCAGCCGCGTTGATACGGGCGATCCACAGGGCACGGAACTGACGCTTGCGCTGACGACGGTCGCGGTAGGCGTACTGGCCAGCCTTCATCACCGCCTGCTTGGCGATGCGATAGACATTCTTGCGACGGCCGCGATAACCCTTGGCCTGGACGAGGACTTTCTTGTGACGAGCGCGGGCGGTTACACCACGTTTAACGCGAGGCATTGCGGTCTCCTATCAAGCGTACGGAAGCATGGCACGAATCAGCTTTTCATCGGCAGCATGAACTTCGGTCATGCCGCGCAGCTGACGCTTCGCCTTGGTCGTTTTCTTGGTCAGGATGTGGCGCTTGAACGCCTGGGACCGCTTGATCCCACCGCTGGAGCGGACCTTGAAGCGCTTCTTGGCGCCGCTCTTGGTCTTCATCTTGGGCATTGCTGAGACTCCATGTTTTTGGATGACACCAGGTAGCGCCGATGAGCCCCGACGCATTTTGTTACCCGGCACCACTTGTTTTCCGCCGGCAGGACCATTCCGGCCAGCGGTCTCACCCCTTGCGAGGCAATTTCGTCACAACCGAGCCGCGCGGCTCAGTGCTTCTTCTTTGGCGCGATGATCATGATCATCTGGCGCCCTTCCATCTTCGGCATCTGTTCGACCTGACCCTGTTCTTCAAGGTCCGCCTTGATGCGCTCGAGCTGACGCAGACCGAACTCCTGGTGGGCCATCTCGCGGCCGCGGAAGCGCAAGGTCACCTTGCACTTGTCGCCTTCATCCAGGAAGCGCTTGAGGTTGCGCAGCTTGATCTGGTAGTCGTTTTCGTCGGTTCCGGGACGGAGCTTGACCTCCTTGACCTGAACCTGTTTCTGCTTGAGTCGGGCTTCGTGGGCCTTTTTCTGTTCCTGATACTTGAACTTGCCGAAATCCATCAGCTTGCACACCGGCGGTGCAGCCATGGGAGCAATTTCGACAAGGTCCAGCCCGGCTTCTTCGGCCATGTTCAGGGCTGCGTTCAGGGACACGATTCCGAGCTGTTCGCCTTCTTCGCCAACCAGCCGGACCTCGGGCGCGTTGATCTCCCTATTTACGCGCTGCTTCTTATCTTGAGCGATGGTTCAACTCTCCACGAAAACCAAAATCAGACCGCACCGGCCTTCGCTTCAACCTCGCGAAGCCAGCGTTCGATCAGCGAATCGAGGGACATTTGGCCAAGATCCTGGCCACCCCGCGCACGTACGGCCACCAAGCCCGCTGCCTTTTCCTTGTCGCCAATGACGATCTGGTAAGGCAGCTTCTGCACGCTATGTTCGCGGATTTTATAGTTAATCTTCTCGTTGCGCAAATCCGCCTCGACGCGGAAGCCCGCTTTCCTGAGCCTGGCAACGACGTCAGCCGCATACTCACCCTGGGCTTCGGAAATGTTCATCACCACGGCCTGCACCGGCGCAAGCCACAGCGGCATGGCGCCGGCGTGGTTCTCGATCAGGATGCCGATGAAGCGCTCGAGCGAACCGAGGATGGCGCGGTGCAACATGACCGGCACCTTCTTGGTGTTGTCCTCGTCCACGTACTCGGCACCAAGCCGCACCGGCAGGTTGAAATCGAGCTGCAAGGTACCGCACTGCCACACGCGCCCCAGGCTATCCTTGAGCGAGAACTCGATCTTGGGCCCATAGAAGGCCCCCTCGCCCGGCTGCAGGTCGTAGCTGAGCCCCTGTGCGTCGAGCGCAGCAGCGAGCGCCGCCTCGGCGGCATCCCACTGCTCGTCGGTACCGACTCGCTTCTCCGGCCGCGTGGACAGCTTGACCAGCACGTCGGTGAAACCAAAATCGGAATAGACCTTCTGCAGCAGGCGAATGAACTCGGCCGACTCGGCCTGCACCTGACCCTCGGCACAGAAGATGTGTGCGTCGTCCTGCACGAAGTTGCGCACGCGCATGATGCCGTGCAGCGACCCAGAGGGCTCATTGCGATGGCAGGAGCCGAACTCGGCCATGCGCAGCGGCAGGTCACGATAGCTCTTCAGACCCTGGTTGAAGATCTGGATGTGACAAGGGCAGTTCATCGGCTTGACGGCATAGTCGCGCTTCTCGGACTGCGTGGTGAACATCAGGTCCGAGTACATGCCCCAGTGACCCGACCTCTCCCACAGCGAGCGATCGACGATCTGCGGCGTCTTCACTTCCTGGTAGCCATGCTCGCAGATGATCCTGCGCATGTACTGCTCGACCTGTTGCCACAGCGTCCAACCCTTGGCATGCCAGAACACCATGCCCGGTGCCTCGTCCTGGATATGGAAGAGATCGAGTTGGCGACCGAGCTTGCGGTGGTCGCGCTTCTCAGCCTCCTCGATCATGTGCAGGTAGGCGTCGAGCTCGTCCTTCTTTGCCCATGCCGTGCCATACACACGCTGCAGCATCTCGTTCTTCGAGTCGCCCCGCCAATAGGCTCCGGCCAGCTTGGTCAGCTTGAAAACCTTGAGCTTACCGGTCGACGGCACATGCGGCCCGCGACACAGGTCGATGAAATCGCCCTGCCGATAGAGCGAGACATCCTCATTGGCCGGAATCGAGGCAATGATCTCCGCCTTGTAGTGCTCGCCGATACCCTTGAAGAACTCCACCGCCTTGTCGCGCGACCATACCTCGCGATGCACCTGGATCTCGCGCCTGGCGATCTCGTTCATGCGCGCCTCGATCGCGGCGATATCCTCAGGCGTAAACGGGCGCTTGTAAGAGAAGTCGTAGTAAAAGCCGTTATCGATGACCGGGCCGATGGTGACCTGCGCCTCCGGGAAGAGCTCCTTCACCGCGTGCGCAAGCAGGTGCGCCGTGGAATGGCGAATGATCTCCAGCCCGTCCTCGGACTTGTCGGTAACGATCGCCAGTGCCGCATCTGTCTCCAAACGATGAGAGAGATCGACTAGACGATCACCAACCCGCCCCGCCAAGGCCGCCTTGGCCAGACCAGCGCCGATCGAGGCAGCCACCTCCCCCACCGTCACGGGGTGATCGAAGCTGCGTACAGAACCGTCAGGGAGCGTGATGTTGGGCATGACTTGAGCCTCGATCCGGATTCAGTCCCGACCAACGACCGGGATGCGATGCAAAATTGTGGACGAAAAAAAAGCGCGGTCTAGGCGCGCTTTTTTCTCTAGCAGACAAGCGGAGCCGACCTGATCAGTTTCCGGCCTGAGTGGTAGTTCGGAACATGAATCGACTCCAAAATCTTGGTAGGCGCGATTGGATTCGAACCAACGACCCCCACCATGTCAAGGTGGTGCTCTAACCAACTGAGCTACGCGCCTGCTGAAGACACGCATTATAGACAGCTCTTCAGCATTGTCAAAGACTTTTTTGAAGAATCGCTACAAGCTGGATTGTCCTCAGGCTTTGAGCCGGCGCACCACGAACAGGATCACTACTGCGCCCACGACCGCACCAACGAAGCCGGCAGCCTCTCCCACATGGTAGATCCCGAGGAACTGCCCCCCATAGGTGGCAAGCATCGAGCCTCCGATGCCCAACAAGGCCGTCATGATGAGCCCCAGCCCGTCCTTTCCGGGATGCAGCAGGCGTGCGATGAGGCCCACAATGAGGCCGATGAGAATGGTGCCGAGGATGTCCATGAAGCGCCCCTCCGAAGTACCCTTGGCTGGCCCAGGCGCTCACGCCGTCGGCCAGGCCTCCAAAAACTGCCGCCAGTGCGGTGCATCCAGCCGCGCCAACGCGCTGCGCACGACCTCGACCTCGTCGGCCCACGCCTTGGCGTCGAGGTGGCCACGCATGCGTTCGAACCGCAGGTATACCAGATAAGTATTGACCACATCCGTCTCGCAATAGTCGCGGATCTCGGCAACCCGTCCGTCCTGGAAGGCCTGCCAGACTGCTGAACCGTCCATGCCGAGCTTGCCCGGATACCCCATCAGCTTGGCCAGGTCATCCAGCGGCGCATTGGCGCGCGGCTGATACATGGCGAGCAGGTCCATGAGATCGAGATGGCGGCTGTGGTAGCGCCCGATGTAGTTGTTCCACTTGAAATCGCGCGAGTCGTGGTAGTCACCCTCACCCTGATCCCAGTAGCGCGGCGCACAGACACCATGGAGCATGCCACGGTAATGCAGCACCGGGAGGTCGAAGCCGCCGCCGTTCCACGACACGATCTGCGGCGTGTAGCGCTCGATCCCATCGAAAAAACGCTGGATGATCTCGCCCTCGCCCACATCCGGCTCGGACAGCGAGAACACGCGGAAGTGCTGTGCGTCGCGCAGCACACAGGAAATCGTCACCACGCGCTGCAGGTGGTGAGGCAGGAAATCCGTGCCATGGCTCGCCCGGCGCTGCTGGAAGGCCCACTCCGCGACCTCGAAATCCGACAGTGCGGCAGGCAGCTCACCGAGCGCGCGAATGCCGTCGACATCCGGAATGGTCTCGATGTCAAAAACGAGGACGGGCATCACTTGCGGACCCAGTTGCCGCCCTGCTGCACGTACCAGCCGGGCTGCGCGCGGTCGATCCAGCGTTGCGCAAAAGTGCGCCGGACATCGGCCTCCCACTCGGGACGGCCATTGGCGCGCGCGATCTCGCGATACAGCGCCGCACGATCGGCGTTCTCTGCGGCGAGCAGGCTATTCGCTTGCGCGCGCTGCGCCAGCGGGATCGCGCTGGCGTCGCGCAGCGCGACACTGCCATCGGCGGCAAGACCGATTGCCCCCGCCGCGTAAAGCGGCGCAAGCTGGGCGTGACGCTGCTGCATCGACTGCCGTAGTGCCGAGACTGCAGGCGTATCGATCTCGAGGTTACCCTGGGCATGAACGGCGCTCATGCCTCCGAGCGCCAGACACAGCAGCACGCACCAGCGTGTGAGTACCATCGACAGGTTCATTTGGAATCTCCTTGTGCGGCGGGCGTCTCGGCTGCAGCACCCTCGCGCAGTTGCCACACCTCGTCGATGATGCGATCGGCCGCCTTCTCTGCCGCTGCGGCAGGAAAGTAGATGTTGATGGTGACACAGGCCGAGGCCACGACGGCGAGCACCGTGACGGCTAGGCGACGCAGCCACGGCGCAGCCTGGGACGGCATGGGCACGGTGGACGAAACGGAATTGGATGCCACGGGATCCTCCTGCATGGGTTCGGAAGCCGGCGCTCAGCGCAGTTCGGGAGAGACGTTGTCGGCCATGACGCGCTGCAGGCGTTCAACCAACTCGTTCCAATTGACGCGTCGATTGTAGCCGATGACATCCAGCGCCGGGACGCCCCCGCCACGCACGATCACGAAGCCGCCATCCGCGCGCGCCCCGCCCTCCACACCATCCATCATGCATACACCGGCGCGCAACCGGCATGTCAGCCCGAGCTCGCGATAGCCGAAAGTATCGAAGATGCCCAGCAGGCTGCGCTGAACGGCCGCCATCGCCCCGCCACCGCCCAGGGCGCTGATGTTCTGCACTGCACGCTGGCTGATGCGACGCGGATAGCGCCCCGGGCTGCTGCTGATACGGGCATCGAAAGCCACCGGACGCCAACGCAACAACTCCAGGCCTGCGAGGCTCAGGTCCACGAAGCCCGTGACGCTGCCGAAACTGAAGGTATCGGTCAATTGGGAAAGGTCGAGACGGCGCCCCTCGATGTCCGCGCTCAAATGCGAAGCAACCCCGAAGGGCTCGACAAGACGCAGGCCGGTGGCCTGAAGATAGCCATCGAACACCGATACGACGAGCGCACCATTCAACGTAATTTCACCCGGACTGACCCGTACGTCGGGCAGGGAAGCCGCGAGCACGCCCCCCATCCGTGGCATCTCGAGGGCCTCGGTCAGAAGCGGCATCGACACCGGCTCGATCACCACGCCCCCCACGCCCTGCCAACCGGCATCCGTGTGCGCGAGCGTGAGGTGCTCGATGACGAGGGCGCCGTCGAGCACAGGCAAACGGGCGGGCGCCAGGCTCAGCGAGCGCCCGTCGAGGCTGGCCTCGAGCTCGAAACTGCCCAGCGCGATCCGCTCCCATTGCCCACCACCAATCCGCAGCCGGCTTGAAGTGCTCGCACCTGCGTGCCACGCGAGGGTGCCACCGACCGGCCCAAGCGCGAAGCCGCCCCCGCCCGCAGCGCCGACGAAACCGAACCCAGCACCTTCCAGCCGGGCATCGATTTGGGCCAATACCCCGTCCTGCAGCCGTAACAACCCGTCCAGTTGTCCGCCGAAGTACATGCGGTCGGCACTCGCCGGCGCAATCAAGGGCGCGATCCAGCGCGGCCCAAGCACACCGAGGTCAGCGTTGGTCAGTTCGAGTTCAAGCTCGAGTACGGCTGCCGTGTCGAGCTCGACACGCGCACTCGCATCCAGCCTGCCCACCCCCTCCAGCGCCACCTCGCTGCGCTCCACGACGACGACCCCACCCTGCAGGCGCCCCTGCGCACGCACGCTCGGGCCAGCCTCGAGGTACAGCGGGTGCAGATAGGCGGCCCCATGTCGCCACTCGACCTCGCCCTGCCACGCCCAACCGTCGTCAAGCGCCCGTGCCGTGCCTGAGATTGCGAGCTCGAGCGACTCGCCCGCCTGCAAACCGTCCGCGCTACCGAAGCCGGCATCGAACAGGCGCACATCGATGCTGACGCGCGCAGGCGAATTGCCGTCTGCACCCCAGCGCAATTCCCCATCCAGGGTAGCAACAGGGCGGAAACGCTCGAAGAGTGTGTCGATGTCGGCGTCCAGACCCGCCAGCACCGCGTGCAGCTTGTCCAGAGCAAGCCGATCCGCCCTCGCCCGCAGGGCGCCACCCTCGAAGGTGAGTCCGAGTCGCCCGCCATCGGCGAAGGTCAGACCGAGCTCGCCTCGACCATCGCCAGCCAGCTCAAGCTCGGCCACCAGCGGCAAGACCCTGCCGGCGACGCTCAGGCGCGCAGCACCGCAGTGCACCGCATCGAACGTCAGGGTGGCATGGCTGCAGCGCAACGCCAGGTCGCGCCACTGTCGCTGCCCCAGGCGCAGCCGGTCCACGCGCAACACCGCCGCGCCAGACTCGTATTCCAGGCTTAGCCGCTGCAGGGCCAGCATCGGGCTGGCGAGGTCGCCCAGGCGCAGCGCCAGGCGGTCGACGGCAGCCGCGGGCGCAAGTGACCACAGCACAGCCGCCGACAGCAGGAACAGAATGAGCTGCCGGCCCCGGCAGACCGTGCCGCGCCGCGAGAGCTCAGGCGGGGAAGACACCCGTCGACAGGTAACGGTCGCCACGGTCGCAGACAATCGAGACGATCACCGCGTTCTCGACCTGCGCTGCTACGCGCAGCGCGACATGCAGCGACCCGCCCGACGAGATGCCTGCGAAGATGCCCTCCTCGCGCGCCAGCCGGCGCGTCATCTCCTCGGCCTCGGCCTGACTCACACGCTCGACCCGATCGACGCGTGGACGCTCGAAGATCCGCGGCAGATAGGCCTCCGGCCACTTGCGGATACCGGGAATCTGCGAACCCTCCTCGGGCTCGCAACCGATGATGCAAACCGCCGGGTTCTTCTCCTTGAGGAACCGGGAGGTACCCATGATGGTGCCCGTCGTGCCCATCGAGCTGACGAAGTGCGTCACCGTACCAGCGGTCTGCTCCCAGATCTCGGGTCCCGTGCCCTCGTAATGGGCGAGCGGGTTGTCCGGATTGGCAAACTGATCAAGGATGATGCCCTTGCCCTCGTCGCGCATACGCTCGGCGATATCGCGCGCCATCTCCATCCCGCCCGAGGTCGGCGTGAGCACGAGCTCTGCGCCGAACGCGCGCATGGTCTGGCGCCTTTCCACGCTCTGGTTCTCGGGCATCACCAGGATCATGTGGTAACCGCGCATCGCGGCAGCCATCGCCAGCGCGATCCCGGTATTGCCGCTGGTGGCTTCGATCAGCGTATCGCCGGGCTTGATGTCTCCGCGAGCCTCCGCCCGCATCACCATCGACAGCGCCGGACGGTCCTTGACCGAGCCCGCCGGGTTGTTGCCCTCGAGCTTGGCGAGGATCACATTGTTGCGGCCGGCGTTGATGCGCTTGAGGCGCACCAGCGGAGTGTGGCCGACGTAGTCTTCTAGGGTCCTGAAGTCCATTGTGTTCATTCGCGCTCGTTGGAAAGGGGAGACACTGGATGGTTACCGCGATCGAACGCGGAGACGATGCTCAGGGCACGAGATCGAACTCTTCCGTTCGTCGCGGCGGATAGGTTTCCCAGCCACCGCAGGCAGGGCAACGCCAGTGGAACTGGCGTGCCTTGAAACCACACGCGTCGCACCGATAACGGGCCACGCGCCGGGTGTGGCCATGGATCAACTGCTTGACCAGTTCGATATCGCCACGCTGCTCGACGGGAGCCGCAAGCAGGGCTGCCTCGAGCAGTTTGTCCAGACCGAGCAGGGTCGGATTGCGCCGCAACTCCTCACGCACCAGCTCGTACGCCGCCTTCGGCCCTTCGCGCTCCATCTCCCACTGAAAGAGCTCGTCGAGCAAATCCAGCGAAGCATGGGACGACAGCCAGGCGCTCAGCAGCTGGTGCCCCTGCTCCACCAGGCCGCGCCTGCCATAGGCCTCCATGACACGCTCGGCGACCAGCGAAAGGTAGATCGGGTTCTGGTTCTCCACCCGCTTCCAGGCTTCGAGTGCTGCCTCATCGTCGCCGTTCGCGGCGTGCAGATCACCAAGCAGCAGACTGGCCCGCACACTACGTGGATTGACCACAAACGCCCGCTCCAGGTGCCCGCCAGCCTCATCGGGGCGGGAGTTGGCCATCGCAGCCGCAGCAAGCTCGCAGTGAAAGTTGGCGACCTCAGTGCGCCACAGGTGACTCTCGTGTTGAGGCAGGGCCTGCGCGACATCGATCGCCTTGGCCCAGTCCTTCTCCTGCTGGTAAATCTCCAGCAGGTAACGCAGCGCGACGTCGTTCGCCGGCGTGCCGCGCAGCCGCACGAAGACGGCCTCGGCGCGATCGAGCAGTCCCGCCTTGAGGAAATCCTGGCCAAGCTCGCCCAGGGCCTGCAGGCGCTGCTCCTCGCTGAGGTCTTCGCGATCGACGAGCAGCTGGTGGATACGGATCGCGCGGTCGGTCTCTCCACGCCGCCGGAACAGGCTGCCGAGCGCAAAATGGAGCTCAACCGTGTGCGGGTCGATGCGTACGGCCTCGACGAAGGCGTCGATCGCCTTGTCGGGCTGCTCGTTGAGCAGGAAGTTGAGTCCGCTCAGATAGGAGCGCGGCAGGGAGCGCGACTCCTTGACGACCTGGCGAATATCAATGCGCGCAGCCAACCAGCCGAGCGCGAAGAACAGCGGCAGGGCCAGAAGCCACCAGAACTCGATTTCCATGAGGCCTCAAGGCATGGGCAACTGGGCTTCGCCCGCTGCCGGGCCGACCTGAGGTTGCGCCCTGTCGCGCTCGGCTTGCTCGAGCTGACGGCGCAGGCGGGAGATCTCCCGACGCTGACGCATGAGCGACGCAAGGGTCGCCGTCACGCCCAGCAGGGCCCCTGCCGCGAAAGTCAGGAGAATGACGAATACCAGGGGAAGCTGCCACTGACTGCCGAAGAAGAAGCTCAGGGTCACAAGATGATCGTTCTTGATCGCGAACCCGAACAGCAGAAAGAACAGCACCAGGCGGATGAACCAGATGATTGCGCGCATGGCCGGCATTATCCCCGAGCAATGAACAAAAAAGAAGGCGGCCGCAGCCGCCTTCCATTATTGCCTGTAAATCCGATCGCCGCGCGGTCACGTGCCGCTGAGGTCCACCCGCTCGCGCAACTCCTTGCCCGCCTTGAAATGCGGGACGTATTTTTCCGGCACATGCACCTTCTCGCCGGATTTCGGGTTGCGCCCGGTACGGGGGGGACGGTAGTTCAGCGCAAAGCTGCCAAACCCGCGGATCTCGATGCGATCACCGCGCGCCAGCGCGTCAGTCATCGCATCGAGGATCATCTTGACCGCGTAATCGGCGTCCTTTGCGACCAGCTGGGGAAAACGCTCCGCCAGCTGGGCGATCAGCTCCGATTTGGTCATGATCGGTCAGCTTACTGCTTCTGCTCGTTCAGCTTGGCCTTGAGCAGGGCACCCAGGTTGGTCGTGCCAGCCGAGCCCGAACCTTCCGAGGCGAGCTTGTTCATGGCTTCGGACTGCTCGGCCTGATCCTTGGCGCGGATCGACAGGCTGATCGAGCGGGTCTTGCGATCGACGTTGATCACCAGCGCCTCGACCTCGTCACCTTCCTTGAGGACGGTGGTCAGGTCATCCACGCGATGGGCAGCCGCTTCGGAAGCGCGCAGGTAGCCTTCGACGTCGTCACCCAGCGAGATCACCGCACCGCGAGCCTCGACCGACTTCACGGTGCCGCGCACGAGGCTGTTCTTCTCGTGGGTGGCAATGAAGTTGGTGTAAGGGTCGCCTTCGAGCTGCTTGATGCCGAGCGAGATACGCTCGCGCTCGACGTCGATCGCCAGCACCACGGCCTCGACCTCGTCGCCCTTCTTGAACTTGCGCACGGCGTCTTCGCCGGACTCGCTCCAGGACAGATCGGACAGGTGCACCAGACCATCGATGCCGCCTTCCAGGCCGATGAACACGCCGAAGTCGGTGATCGACTTGATCTGGCCACGGACCTTGTCACCCTTCTTGTGGTTGATGGCGAAATCGTCCCACGGGTTCGACATGCACTGCTTCATGCCCAGAGAGATGCGGCGACGGTCTTCGTCGATCTCGAGGATCATCACTTCGACCTCGTCGCCCAGCTGGACGACCTTGGTCGGGTGGATGTTCTTGTTGGTCCAGTCCATTTCGGACACGTGCACCAGGCCCTCGATGCCCTGCTCGACTTCGACGAACGCGCCGTAGTCGGTGATGTTGGTGACCTTGCCGAACAGACGGGTACCCTGCGGGTAACGACGCGAGATGCCGACCCACGGATCTTCGCCGAGCTGCTTGAGGCCGAGCGAGACGCGGTTCTTTTCCTGGTCGAACTTGAGCACCTTGGCTTCGATCTCGTCACCGACGTTGAGCACTTCGCTCGGGTGACGGACGCGGCGCCAGGCCAGATCGGTAATGTGCAGCAGGCCATCGATGCCACCCAGGTCGACGAACGCACCGTAGTCGGTGATGTTCTTGACGATACCCTTGATGACGGTGCCTTCCTTGAGGTTCGAGAGCAGCTTCTCGCGCTCTTCGCCCATCGACTCTTCCAGCACGGCACGACGCGACACCACGACGTTATTGCGCTTGCGGTCGAGCTTGATGACCTTGAATTCGTATTCCTTGCCTTCGTACGGCGTGGTGTCCTTGACCGGACGCATGTCGACCAGCGAACCCGGCAGGAAGGCGCGGATGCTGTTGGTCATGACGGTCAGGCCACCCTTGACGCGGCCAGTGATGACGCCCTTGACCAGGGAGCCTTCGTTGAGCGCCTTCTCGAGGTCGTTCCAGGCGGCGATGCGCTTGGCCTTCTCGCGCGACAGGCGGGTTTCGCCGTAGCCATCTTCGAGCGCGTCGATGGCCACATGGACGAAGTCACCGACGTTGACCTCGAGTTCGCCGCGATCGTTGCGGAACTCCTCGATGGGCACGTAGCTTTCGGACTTCAGGCCGGCGTTGACGACGACGAAGTTCTGGTCGATGCGCACGACTTCGGCGGTGATGACTTCACCGGCGCGCATTTCCTGGAGGGCGAGGCTTTCCTCGAAGAGGGCGGCAAAGCTTTCTTCGAAGGAGGGGGTGGCGTTGGACATAGGGATAAGGATCCGGCACCGTCGTGGGACGGCAAACATGGTTGGTTCAAGAAAAAACGCGCCGAAGCCCACGCTTCTGCGCGACGGTTTCAGGCCGGACGCCTAGCCACCCGCCCGAACGAGGTCGAGCACGAAGGCCACGGCCTCGTCGACGGACCTCTCGGTGGTATCGAGCAGCACCGCATCCGGCAGTTTCACGAGGGGCGCGACAGGCCGGGCGGCATCGCGCGCATCCCGTTCCTGAAGGTCCTTCAGAAGACTTTGGATATTAGCAGGCATTCCCTTTTCCATCAACTGCTTATAGCGGCGCTCGGCACGCGACTCAGCGCTGGCGGTCAGGAACACCTTCACCCCGGCGTCGGGGAACACCACTGAGCCGATATCGCGCCCCTCGGCCACCAGGCCGGGGCCGATGCGATAGTCGCGCTGGCGGTCGAGCAGGGCCTCGCGCACCTGCCCCAACACCGCCACCTTCGACGCCCCGACCGAGCAGGCCTCGGTGCGGATCGCATCGCTGACATCCTCGCCTGCGAGCAGGATAAGGCCGTTCTCGAAACGTGCCGGGAGGTCCGCGGCAATCGCTGCGACGCCCACCTCGTCATCCAGCGCAATGCCTGCACGCATGGCCGCAAGCGCAACCAGTCGGTACAGCGAGCCGCTGTCCAGACAATGCCAGCCCAGCGCCTCCGCCACGCGCGCCGCCACCGTCCCCTTGCCCGAAGCCGACGGCCCATCGATGGCGACGACCGGCACGGCTCGCGCCACCTGCCCGAACACGTCGAAATAGCCCGGGAAGGTCTTGTTGACGCAGCGCGGATCGTTGATGCGGAGCCGGCATCCGCCCAGCGTGACGAGCGAGAAGCACATGGCCATGCGATGATCGTCGTAGGTATCGATCGCTGCCGGCTGCAGGCGCGCCGGCGGCGTCACCACGAGGTAGTCCTCGCCCTCCTCGATCTGCGCCCCGACCTTGCGCAGTTCGATCGCCATCGCCGCGATGCGGTCGGTCTCCTTGACGCGCCAGCTGGCGATATTGCGCAGCCGGCAGGGACCGTCGGCAAACAACGCTGCCACCGCCAGCGTCATCGCCGCGTCCGGGATGTGGTTGAGGTCCAGATCGAAGGCCTTGAGGCCTCCCTCGACCGGCGCCGCGGCCTCGATCCAGTTGTCTCCCATGGTGATGCGGGCGCCGAGTTGCTCGAGCGCTTCGGCAAAGCGTACATCGCCCTGGATGCTCGCCCGCCCCACCCCTTCGACCCGCAGCGGGCCACCGCCGATCGCCCCCGCCGCCAGAAAGTAAGAGGCCGACGACGCGTCGCCTTCGACGAACACCGTTCCCGGGCTTCGATAGCGGGCGCCGCCGGGCACGACGAAGCGCTCCCAGCCATGCTGCTCGACCTGCACGCCGAAGCGCGCCATCAATTCGAGCGTGATGCGGATGTAGGGTTTGGAGATGAGTTCGCCGACGACCTCGACCGTAGTTTCCACCCCTGTCAGCGGCAGCGCCATCAGCAGGGCGGTAAGGAACTGGCTAGACACGTCGCCCCGCACCCTGACCACACCGCCCGGGCGGATGCTTGCCGGTCGCAGGTGCAGCGGCGGATAGCCCTCGTTGGCCGTGCACCTGATGTCGGCACCGAGTGCACGCAGCGCGTCGACGAGGTCGCCGATCGGGCGCTCATGCATGCGCGGCACACCCGAGAGGCGGTACTCGCCCCCCGACAAGGCCAGGGCTGCGGTCAACGGCCGGAAGGCGGTACCGGCATTACCAAGGAAGAGCTCGGCATGCTTGACCGGAAACGGTCCGCCAACGCCCCGCACGCGGTAGTCAAGCGAGTCGCCATTGCGCTCCCAGCACACGCCAAGCGTCTGCAGGGCGTCGAGCATGCGCTCGACATCGTCCGACAGCAGCAGATCGCGAATCTCGGTCTCGCCCTCGGCAAGCGCAGCAAGCAGCAGGACCCGGTTGGAAATGCTCTTCGAGCCCGGCAGGCGAACCGTACCGGCTGCACCGAGCATTGGCGGCAAATCGAGAAATTCCATCATCACCTCTCAGGGATCGCCCCACGATGCGGGGCGGGAAGAACGGGGGCGGCTCCAGCGGCAAGCACAGCGGTCACAGCGCCACACTCTCGGGCCGGCCAGGACTACAGCCGATGCGGCGGCACCGCCGCGCTATTCTGCGGCCTGTACCGGCAAGCCCTCTGCCCATGCATTGCGCGCCCGGCGTGCACGCTCGAACACCGCCTCGAGACCGGCGCCATCACCGGCCTCGAGCAGCCCACGCAGGTGCGCGAGCTCACCGAGATAAGCGTCAAGCTCGTCGAGCAAGGCGACCCGGTTGGCGATGCAGATATCGCGCCACATCTCGGGATGACTGCCCGCGATGCGGGTGAAGTCGCGAAAGCCGCCCGCCGCATGGGAAAACAGCAAGGGCGCGTTGGGTCTGCGTGCGAAGTCATCGACCAGGCCGAACGCCAACAGGTGCGGCAGATGGCTGACCGCCGCAAAGACCCGGTCGTGCTCGCCGGGGCTCATGTCCACCACGCGTGCACCACAGGCTTCCCAGGCGGCACGCACGAGCTCGACCGCCGCTGCGCGACTCTCGGGCAGCGGGGTCAACACTGCCTTGCGTCCGATGTAGAGCTCGGCAAACGCGGCTTCGACGCCGCTCTTTTCCGCACCTGCAATCGGGTGCGCAGGCACGACATCGGCAAGTGCGCCGGAGAGGTGGCGGTGCACCGCCTCGATCACGTCACGCTTGGTGCTGCCCGCATCCGTGACTACCGTACCTGGCCGCAGGTGAGGCGCCATCGCCGCCATGATCGCGTCCATCTGGCCAACGGGCGCTGCAAGCAGGACCAGGTCGGCGCCGTCGAGCGCATCCGCCCAGCCGGCCGCGACCTCGTCGATCACACCCAGCGCGAGCGCCCGCTGCAGGGGCTCGGGGCGCCGCCCCACGCCGACAACCCGCCCCACCTGCCCGGCACGGCGCAAGGCAAGGGCAAAGGAGCCGCCGATGAGGCCGACGCCGCAGATGACGAGCTTGCCGATCAGGGCCATCCTGCACCCTCCACTCAGGACAGGGCGCGGCGAAGCGCAGCGATGAAACGGGCGTTCTCTTCGGGCAGGCCGATCGAGACACGCAGCCAGTGCGGCATGCCATAGGCTGCAATCGGACGCACGATGACGCCCTGCTTGAGCAGTGCCTGGTTGATACCGATCGCATCACCGACCTTGAAGGTGACGAAGTTTCCAAACGACGGAATCCACTCCAGCCCCAGTTCGGCAAAGGCCTGGGTGAGTTGGACCATGCCGCGTCGGTTGATCTCGGCACTGCGGGCGATGAACTCTTCGTCGCCCAGCGCCGCCTCGGCCGCCGCCAGACCGACGCTGGTCACGTTGAACGGCTGGCGAACCCGGTTCATCAGATCGGCCACCTCGGGATGCGTCACTGCGTAGCCGACGCGCAGCCCGGCCAGGCCATAAGCCTTGGAGAAGGTGCGCGAAACGAGCAGGTTCGGATAGCGCCCTACCCAGGCCATCGCATCGTAGCGCTGCTCGGGCGCAAGGTATTCGGTATAAGCCTCGTCGAGCACCACCAGCACATGTTTGGGCACCGCGCTGATGAACGCCTCCAACTCGCCCCCCGGAACGAAGGTGCCGGTGGGATTATTGGGATTGGCGACGAAAACCACGCGCGTCTGCGGCCGGATCGCAGCCAGCATCGCTGCCAGATCATGACCGAAGTTGCGCGCAGGCACCTCGATTCCACGCGCGCCGCGCGCATGCGTCGCCAGCGGATAGACCGCGAACGCGTGCTGCGAATAGACCGCCGACAAGCCCGGCGCCAGAAAAGCCTGCGACACCAGTTCCAGGATGTCGTTGGAGCCGTTGCCGACCACGATCTGCTCAGGGGCCACGCCAAACTTGTTGCACAACGCGCTCTTGAGCGCGAAAGCGCCACCGTCCGGGTAGCGCGCCACATCGCCTATCGCATCGCGTGCGGCGTCGCGCGCCGCAGGGCTCATGCCGAGCGGATTCTCGTTCGATGCGAGCTTGACGATGCTCGATTCGGCCAGCCCCATCTCGCGAGCGAGCTCCGAGATGGGCTTGCCCGGCTGGTAGGCCATGATCGAGCGGATGTAGTCGGGTGCCAGCGAGGCGATGCTCATCGTCTTCTCCTGTTTGTTCTGCATGCCGGTCGGGCTGCAGCATCAAGCGTCGCGCACCGGCGCCAGCCGCGCGCGCTCGCGCTGTGTCAGATTGCCGCCACCGGATACGAGCCGATGACCTTGACGAACGCTGCGCGATCGTTGAGTTCGGCAAGCGCAGCCGCCACCTCGGGATCGTCGCGGTGTCCATTGATGTCCGCGTAGAACACATACTCCCATAGCCCCGAGCGCGCCGGCCGCGACTGCAGCTTGGTCATGTCGACCCCATGGCGGGCCATGGGTTCGAGCAGGCCATGGATGGCGCCCGGACGGTTCGGTGCCGAGAACACCAACGAGGTGCGATCCTGGCCGGAGGGGCCCGCGTCGTGGTCGGCGATGACCAGGAAGCGCGTCGTGTTGTTGGGATCATCCTCGATGTTGGGGGCGAGAATGTTGAGGCCGTAGAGTTGCGCGGCCGCCTCACCGGCAATGGCGCAGGACTCCGGATCCTCCGAGGCCATGCGCGCGGCCTCGGCATTGCTCGCCACCGGGATGCGCGGCAGATGCGGCAGGTTGCGGTTCAGCCACTCGTGGCACTGCGCCAGCGACTGGGCATGCGAGTAGACACGGCGGGCCGCGCCGATGCCGTCGGCGCGCGACATCAACTGCTGGTGGATGCGCAAGCGCACCTCGCCGCACACCTTGAGCGGATTGGCGAGGAGCAAGTCAAGCGTGCCGCCCACCGCCCCCTCGGTAGAGTTCTCCACCGGCACCACGCCGTAGTCGGCATTGCCTGCCTCGACCGCTCGAAAGACGTCGTCGATCGCCGCCATCGCCATGAAATTGGGCGCGGAGCCGAAATGCTTGCGGCTGGCACTTTCGGAGAAGGTCCCGGCCGGGCCGAGATAGGCCACGCGCAGCGGCTGCTCCAAGCCCAGGCAGGCCGACATGACCTCGCGGAAGATGGTCTTCACCGCATCGGGTGACAAGGGCCCGGGGTTGAGCTCGGCCAAGCGGCGCAGCACCTGGGCCTCGCGCTCGGGGCGGTAGTACATGACGCCGCGTTTGATCTCCCCGACCCGTTGCGCGCAGCGCGCGCGCTCGGACAGGCGGGCGAGGATTTCCTCATCGAGGCGGTCGATCTCGTTGCGCAGTTTCAGCAGTTCGTCGCTCATGCTCGGCCCATGGCCCCCTTCAAGTTCCGCGTGTGGTTCTCGTTCGTGTGCTGCCCGGCGCGCTCAGCCGCGGCGAGCAGCGAAGTCGCGCATGAAATCGACCAGCGCCTGCACGCCTGCGATCGGCATCGCGTTGTAGATCGACGCCCGCATGCCGCCGACCGACTTGTGCCCCTTCAGCTGCACCAGGCCGGCCGCTCTCGACTCTGCCAGGAAGGCCTCGTTCAAGGACTCATCCTTCAGGAAGAAGGGCACGTTCATGCGCGAACGGCAAGCCGGGTCGATGCGATTCTCGTAGAAGTCGCTGGCATCGAGGAAGTCGTACAGCAGCTTCGCCTTGGCGATGTTGTGCGCCTCGACCGCCGCCAAACCGCCCTCGCGCTTGAGCCACTGGAAGACCAGGCCGGCGATGTAGATCGCGTAGGTGGGCGGCGTGTTGTACATCGAGCCGTTGTCGGCCACGGTCTTGTAGTCGAAGGCGCTCGGGCAGTGCGGCATCGCGCGCCCGAGCAGGTCCTCGCGCACGATCACGATGGTCAGGCCCGCCGGGCCGATGTTCTTCTGTGCGCCGCCGAAGATCAAGCCGTACTTGGCCACGTCGATCGCGCGCGACAGGATGTGCGAGGACATGTCGGCCACCACCGGCACCTCGCCGCGGCCGATCTGCGCCAGATCGGGCTCGAAGGGGTACTCGACGCCGCCGATGGTCTCGTTGGTGCAGGTGAACACATACGCCGGATCGGCAGACAGCCTCCAGTCCGTCATCGGCGGCACGGTCGCGAAGCCGCTCGCCTCGGAGGTGGCCGCGATGTTCACCTCGGCGTACTTGCGCGCCTCCTTCTGCGACTTATGCGACCACGCGCCGGTGACCACATAGTCGGCCACGCGCTTGTCGCCCATCAGGTTCATCGGGATGATCGCGTTCTCGGCGATCGCGCCGCCCTGCATGAAGAGGATGCGGTAGTTCGCCGGCACCGCCAGCAGCTCGCGCAGGTCCGCCTCAGCCTGGGCAGCAATGGCGGTGAACTCCTTGCCGCGATGGCTCATTTCCATCACGCCCATACCGCTGCCTTGCCAGTCGAGCATCTCGTCGGCGGCCTGGCGCAGCACCTCTTCGGGCAGCGCCGCTGGACCCGCGCTGAAGTTCCATACGCGACTCATCAGGCGCCACCCTCCTCGCCATCGGCAGATCCGTCAGCAGCATCGCCCGCCTCGCCCGCAGGCCTCTGCACCGAGGCGGCTGCCTCCTCCTCGGCCTCACCTTCGCCATTGACGCGCATGCTCTCGTCCGACTCGGACTCGGCCACCTTCTCGACGCTGGCAAGCCAGGTGCCTTCATCGAGGCTGATCAGCGTCACGCCCTGGGTCGAACGACCCATCTCGCGGATGCTCTCCACACCAGTGCGGATAAGCACGCCGCCGGTCGAGATCAGCATGATTTCGTCGCTGGGCTCGACCAGCACCGCAGCCACCAGCTTGCCGTTGCGGTCGCTGGTCTGGATCGCGATCATGCCCTTGGTGCCGCGGCCATGGCGGGTGTATTCGGCCACCGGCGTGCGCTTGCCGTAGCCGTTTTCGGTCGCAGTCAGCACCGACTGCGACTCGTCCTTGGCCACCAGCATGGCGATCACCGACTGGCCGTCCTCGAGCATCATGCCGCGCACGCCGCGCGCATCGCGCCCCATCGGGCGCACGTCGGTCTCGGCAAAGCGCACCGCCTTTCCGGCGTCGGAGAACAACATCACGTCGCACTGGCCGTCGGTGATCGCCACGCCGATCAGGTGGTCGCCGTCGTCCAGATTGACGGCGATGATGCCGGCCTTGCGCGGGTTGGAGAACGCGGTGAGCGCCGTCTTCTTGACCGTGCCTTCCGAGGTCGCCATGAACACGAAGTGCTCCTCGTCGAACTCCTTGATCGGCAGCACCGCAGTGATCTTCTCGCCTTCGATCAGCGGGAAGAGATTGACGATGGGCTTGCCGCGCGAGTTGCGCGTACCTTCGGGCACCTCGTACACCTTGAGCCAGTAGCAGCGCCCGCGGCTGGAGAAGCACAGCACGGTGTCGTGGGTGTTGGCGACGAAGAGATGGTCGATGAAGTCCTCGTCCTTCATCGAGGTGGCCTGCTTGCCGCGGCCGCCGCGACGCTGGGCACGGTAGTCGGCCAGCGGCTGGCGCTTGAAGTAGCCGGTGTGCGACAGGGTCACGACCATGTCTTCCGGCGTGATCAAGTCCTCGATGTTGATCTCGGCGGTGTTCATCACCAGCTCCGAGCGGCGCGGGTCCCCAAACTGATTGCGGATCGCACCGAGCTCGTCGACGATGATCGCAGTGATGCGCTCGGGGCGCGCCAGGATGTCGAGCAGGTCGGTGATGACGTCCATCACCTCGCGGTATTCGCCGACGATCTTGTCCTGCTCGAGGCCGGTCAGACGCTGCAGGCGCAGTTCGAGAATCGCCTGGGCCTGGGTTTCGGACAGACGGTAGCCCTGCGCCTGCAGGCCGTACTGCGGATCCAGCCCTTCCGGCCGGTAGCTGTCGGCGAGCGCGCGCGACAGCATCTCTTCGACCAGCGCCGAGCGCCACTCGCGCGCCATCAGTTCGCGCTTGGCGTCGGAAGGCGTGGGCGCGGCCTTGATCAGCGCAATAATCTCGTCGACGTTGGACAGCGCCACCGCCAGACCTTCGAGGATGTGACCGCGGTCACGCGCCTTGCGCAGTTCGAAGATGGTGCGGCGGGTGACGACCTCGCGACGATGCTCGAGGAAGCACACCAGCATCTGCTTGAGGTTGAGCAGGCGTGGCTTGCCGTCGACCAGCGCCACCATGTTCATGCCGAAGCTGTCCTGCAGCTGGGTGTGCTTGAACAGCTTGTTGAGCACCACCTCGGGCATCTCGCCGCGCTTCAACTCGATCACCAGGCGCATGCCCGACTTGTCGGACTCGTCGCGGATCTCGCTGATGCCCTCGATCTTCTTCTCGTTGACCAGCTCGGCCATGCGCTCCTGCAAGGTGCGCTTGTTCACCTGGTAGGGCAGCTCGTCAACGATGATGGCCTGGCGGTCGGTCTTGCCGATGGGCTCGAAGTGGGTGCGCGCACGCATGATCACGCGACCGCGGCCGGTGCGGTAGCCCTCGCGCACGCCAGCAAGGCCGTAGATGAGGCCCGCGGTCGGGAAGTCCGGCGCCTGGACGATGTCGATCAGCGCCTCGATATCGGTGTCCGGATCCTCGAGCAGCTTCAGGCAGGCGTCGACCACCTCACCGAGGTTATGCGGCGGGATGTTGGTCGCCATGCCGACCGCGATGCCGCTCGAACCATTGATCAGCAGGTTCGGAATGCGCGCCGGCATGACCAGCGGCTCCTTCTCCGAACCGTCGTAGTTCGGGCCGAAGTCCACCGTTTCCTTGTCGATGTCGGCCAGCAGCTCGTGGCCGATGCGCGCCATGCGGATTTCGGTGTAACGCATCGCCGCCGCGTTGTCGCCATCAACCGAGCCGAAGTTACCCTGGCCATCGACCAGCATGTAGCGCAGCGAGAAATCCTGCGCCATGCGCACGATGGTGTCGTACACCGCAGTATCGCCGTGCGGGTGGTACTTACCAATGACGTCACCGACGATACGCGCTGACTTCTTGTAGGCGCGGTTCCAGTCGTTGGACAGCTCATGCATCGCGTACAACACGCGCCGATGCACCGGCTTGAGGCCGTCGCGCGCATCCGGGAGTGCCCGACCCACGATCACGCTCATTGCGTAATCGAGGTAGGAGTGCCGCATCTCCTCTTCAAGGCTGATCGGCAGAGTTTCCTTGGCGAACTGAGTCATGCTGGGAGCGGGCGTACCGCGTTTACCAAAACGCGAAATATTAACACGCGCGCCCTCCGCCCGCCCCGCCTTGGGCATCGGCGCATGCTCAAGACACGATCACTCCAGCGCGGCGATGGCATCCTCGCGCCAGAAACGTAGCGCTGCGTAATACCCCTCCCACACGCAGCCGTTGCAACCGCGCCCGCAGCAGCTGTCGGGCACTGGCGGTGGCGCGCGCAGGGCAAGGCCGCGCGCCTGCAGCGCCAGCTGCACCAGACTCACCAGCGCTTGCGCCTCGGCAAGATTGCGCATCGGCAGCGCAACCAGATCGCTCGTTCGCATGCTTCAGTTCCTCGGCCGAAAAAATGCGGCTCCAGCCCTTGAAATGACCAGACCGACCCCAATTTACCAGCGTCAGGAATTTACGGGAGCCTTATCCATGCAGGAACAGAACCCTTCGACGACGCCCGCCGATGAACTGGAAGTCCAGGCTACCACCGCCGAACACGCCGCCAGCGATGCGTCCAACGCGATCGACAGCATGCCCAGCCTCGAGGAGAGCCTGCGACAGGCCGAACTGAAGGCCGCCGAGCATCACGACGCCTGGCTGCGCGCCAAGGCCGAGACCGAGAATGTGCGTCGCCGCGCGCAGGAAGACATCGGCAAGGCCGCCAAGTTTGCCGCCGAGAAGTTCGCCAGCGCGATGCTGCCGGTCAAGGACAGCCTAGAGGCAGCCCTCGCGGTGGACAACCAGACCGTTGAGAAGCTGCGCGAAGGCGTCGAGTTGACGCTCAAGCAACTTGTCGCCGCTTTCGAAGGCGCGAGCCTGGCCGAAGAGAACCCCGTTGGCCAGAAGTTCGACCCGAACAAGCATCAGGCGATCAGCGCGGTCGAGTCGGACGCCGAACCCAACACCGTGGTCACGGTGCTGCAGAAGGGCTATCTGCTCAACGAGCGCGTCCTCCGCCCGGCACTGGTCATGGTGGCAAAGGCCAAGGGCCAGTAAGGAATCTGCGCGCGGCGGCTTGAAACCGTTGCGCGCCCCCCCATATTCGATCCAGACCGGCGCGCTACGAGCCGCGCCTCCAAATAAAGACTGAACTGACTGAGAAGGAACACTCATGGGCAAGATCATCGGCATCGACCTCGGCACCACCAACAGCTGCGTCTCCGTGATGGAAGGCGGCAAGCCGAAGGTCATCGAAAACTCCGAAGGCGCGCGCACCACCCCGTCGGTGGTGGCCTACGCCGAGGACGGTGAAATCCTGTGCGGCGCGCCGGCCAAGCGCCAGGCCGTCACCAACGCCAAGAACACCCTGTTCGCAATCAAGCGCCTGATCGGCCGTCGCTTCGAAGAGAAGGAAGTCCAGAAGGACATCGCCATGATGCCCTTCACCATCGCCAAGGCCGACAACGGCGACGCCTGGGTTGAAGTGCGCGGCAAGAAGATCGCACCGCCGCAGGTTTCCGCCGAGATCCTTCGCAAGATGAAGAAGACCGCCGAGGACTACCTCGGCGAGGAAGTGACCGAAGCAGTCATCACCGTGCCGGCCTACTTCAACGACAGCCAGCGCCAGGCCACCAAGGACGCCGGCCGCATCGCCGGCCTCGAGGTCAAGCGCATCATCAACGAGCCGACCGCGGCCGCGCTCGCCTTCGGCATGGACAAGAAGCCGGGCGACTCCAAGATCGCCGTGTATGACCTCGGCGGCGGCACCTTCGACATCTCGATCATCGAGATCGCCGACCTCGACGGCGAGCACCAGTTCGAAGTGCTGGCGACCAACGGCGACACCTTCCTGGGTGGCGAGGACTTCGACCAGCGCATCATCGACTACATCGTCACCGAGTTCAAAAAGGAACAGGGCGTCGATCTCAAGAACGACGTGCTCGCACTGCAGCGCCTGAAGGAAGCGGCCGAGAAGGCCAAGATCGAGCTGTCCTCGGGCCAGCAGACCGAGATCAACCTGCCCTACATCACCGCCGACGCCTCAGGCCCGAAGCACCTGGCGATCAAGATCACCCGCGCCAAGTTCGAGTCGCTGGTCGAAGACCTGATCGAGCGCTCGATCGCGCCCTGCCGCATCGCCCTCAAGGACGCCGGCCTCAAGGTGTCGGACATCGACGACGTGATCCTGGTCGGCGGCCAGACCCGCATGCCCAAGGTCATCGACAAGGTGAAGGAATTCTTCGGCAAGGAACCACGCCGTGACGTGAACCCGGATGAGGCCGTCGCCGTCGGCGCCTCCATCCAGGGCGGCGTGCTGCAGGGCGAGGTCAAGGACGTGCTGCTGCTCGACGTCACCCCCCTGTCGCTGGGCATCGAGACCCTGGGCGGCGTGATGACCAAGCTGATCCAGAAGAACACCACGATCCCGACCAAGGCCAGCCAGGTGTTCTCCACCGCCGACGACAACCAGAGCGCGGTGACCATCCACGTGCTGCAGGGCGAGCGCGAGATGGCCTCGGGCAACAAGAGCCTGGGCCAGTTCAACCTCTCCGACATCCCGCCGGCGCCGCGCGGCATGCCGCAGATCGAGGTCACCTTCGACATCGACGCCAACGGCATCCTGCACGTGTCGGCCAAGGACAAGGCCACCGGCAAGGAGAACAAGATCAAGATCCAGGCCAACTCCGGTCTGTCGGACGAGGAAGTCGAGCGCATGGTGCGCGACGCCGAGGCACATGCCGAGGAAGACAAGAAGGCCCACGAACTGGTCGACGCCCGCAACCAGTGCGACGCGCTGATCCACTCGACCAAGAAGGCGCTGGGCGAGTACGGCGACAAGCTCTCCGACGACGAGAAGGCCAAGATCGAAGCCGCAATCAAGGACGCCGAAGAGGCGATCAAGAGCGGCGACAAGGACACCATCGAAGCCAAGAGCCAGGCCCTGGCCATGGCCGCGCAGAAGCTCGGCGAGCAGATGTACGCCCAGGCCCAGGCCGAAGGCGGTGCCCAGGGCGCAGCCGGTGGCCAGCAGGCTGGCGGCAAGGCCGAGGATGCCGACGTGGTGGATGCCGAATTCACCGAAGTGAAGGACAAGAAGTAATCGTCACTCTGGCGACCCCTTCGCGGCCGAGCCCCGCCGGAGCCCTGCTCTGGCGTCGGCTCGGCCTTTGCTTGAGACCAGACTGAGCGACGCACCATGTCCAAAAGGGATTACTACGAAGTCCTCGGCGTCAACCGCGACGCCGGCGACGATGAGATCAAGAAGGCCTACCGCAAGCTGGCCATGAAGTTCCACCCGGACCGCAATCCGGACAACAAGGAAGCGGAAGAGAAGTTCAAGGAGGCCAAGGAGGCCTACGAGATGCTCTCCGACCCGCAGAAGAAGGCGGCCTACGACCGCTACGGCCACGCTGGTGTCGACCCGTCGATGGGTGGCGGCGGTCAGGGCTTCGAGGGCGGCTTCGCCGATGCCTTCGGCGACATCTTCGGCGACCTGTTCGGCGGCGGAGGCCGCGGCGGCCGCTCCAACGTCTATCGCGGCGCCGACCTGCGCTACAACCTCGAGATCACGCTCGAGGAGGCTGCGCGTGGCGCGGAGAAGACCATCCGCATTCCCACCGTCGAGGAATGCGGCACCTGCCACGGCAGCGGCGCCAAGCCCGGCACCCAGCCCAAGACCTGCCCGACCTGTAACGGCCACGGCCAGGTGCGCGTGCAGCAGGGTTTCTTCTCGATCCAGCAGACCTGCCCGAAGTGCCATGGCAGCGGCAGGATCATCCCCGACCCCTGCCGCGACTGCGGCGGTGCCGGCAGGGTGAAGAAGCAGAAGACGCTGGAGGTGAAGATTCCCGCCGGTATCGACGAAGGCATGCGCCTGCGCCACGCCGGCCATGGCGAACCCGGTGTCAACGGTGGCCCGCCGGGCGACCTCTACGTCGAGATCCACATCCGCAAGCACGCGGTGTTCGAGCGCGACCACGACGACCTGCACTGCGAGATGCCGATCAGCATCACCACGGCAGCCCTCGGCGGCGAGATCGAGATTCCGACCCTCGAAGGCATGGCGCGCCTGAAGATCCCGGCCGAGACCCAGAGCGGCAAGGTCTTCCGCCTGCGCGGCAAGGGCATCAAGAACGTACGCAGCCATGCGCATGGCGACCTGATGTGCCACGTCGTGGTCGAGACGCCGGTCAGTCTCACCGATCGCCAGAAGGAGTTGCTGCGCGAGTTCGAAGAGATCTCCAGCGGTAACGCCGACCGCCACAACCCCAAAGCCAAAGGCTGGATGGACAAGGTGCGCGACTTCTTCGGCAACTGAGCCCGGGCTACCCATCGGAAGAACGCCCGCCCTGCAATGCAGGAGCGGGCGTTTTTATATCTCTTGCAGTCCGTGGCCTGGGCCTCGTGCGCCGGTGCGCACTACCTCAGGCGTCAGGCGCGGCGCCAGGTCGTGCCGCCAGGCCCGTCCTCGAGGACGATGCCGGCCGCAGTCAGCTCGGTCCGGATCCGATCAGCCTCGGCGTAATCCTTTGCCTTCTTGGCTGCGGCGCGCGCGGCAATGCGGGCTTCGATCTCCCCGGCGTCAAGGCCTGCCGCATCCGCAGCGCCGGCCTGCAGGAAGGCCAGCGGATCGCGCTGAAGCAGGCCCAGCACGCCTGCCAGGGCCTTGAGTTGCCGCGCCAGAGCGGGCGACACACTGCGGTTGACCTCGTTCGCCATCTCGAACAGCGCCGCGACCGCCTCCGCGGTGTTGAAGTCGTCGTCCATCGCCGCGCGGAAACGCCGGGCGTGAGCCTCTTCCCAATCCACCTCGGCATCGCCCTGCACCGGCACGTTCTTCAGCGCGGTATAGAGGCGCGTGAGCGCGTTGCGGGCGTCCTCGAGGTGGGTGTCGGAGTAGTTGAGCGCGCTACGGTAGTGCGCACGCAGGATGAAGAAGCGCACCACCTCGGGGTCGTATTTCTGCAGCACCTCGCGGATGGTGAAGAAGTTACCGAGCGACTTCGACATCTTCTCGTCATCGACGCGCACGAAGCCGTTGTGCATCCAGTAATTGACGAAGGCGTGGCCGTGCGCGCCCTCGGACTGGGCGATCTCGTTCTCGTGGTGCGGGAACTGCAGATCCATGCCGCCACCGTGGATGTCGAAGTGGTCGCCAAGCAGGTCCGAGCTCATTGCCGAGCACTCGATGTGCCAGCCGGGCCGGCCCTCGCCCCACGGCGACGCCCACTTCACCTCGCCAGGCTCTTCGGTCTTGGCGTGCTTCCACAGCACGAAGTCGAGCGGGTCGTTCTTGTCCTGCGCCACGTCGACGCGCTCGCCGGCGCGCAGCTCGTCGAGCGACTTGCCCGACAGCTTGCCGTAGCCCTCGAACTTGCGCACCGCGTAGCATACGTCGCGGTTGGCTGCGACGTAGGCGAGGCCTTTGTGCTCGAGGCGCGAGATCAGCGACTGCATCTGGGCAACGTAGTCGGTGGCGCGCGGCTCGTGGTCGGGGCGCAGCACGCCCAGCGCATCGGCGTCCTCGTGCATCGCCGCAATGAAGCGGTCGGTGAGCGCGCGGATGGTCTCGCCATTCTCCTGCGCGCGACGGATGATCTTGTCATCGATGTCGGTAATGTTGCGCACGTAGGTGACGTCCAGCCCGCTCGCACGCAGCCAGCGCGCCACCATGTCGAACACCACCATCACGCGTGCATGCCCGAGGTGACAGAAGTCGTACACCGTCATGCCGCAAACGTACATGCGGACCTTGCCAGGTTCGATGGGCGTGAAGACTTCCTTGTTGCGCGACAGGGTGTTGTAGATGTTGAGCATCGGGATGACGGAAATACCGAAGATGAAGCACGCTGTGAGCGCGATTGTGAGGGGTGGGGCTTGTTGCTAGAATCTTGCGTCCAGCGGGCTCCAGGCCCGCATCGGCAGGGCGCAAATATACCACGGCAGCGGACCTCGCCCTTTCGTCATCCCTGCCTGCAAGGAAGGTTCGCGACATCTGTGCGAGAGCCTGCGCCAGTCCTGAGATGCCTTCACGCCCGTGGCCATGCGGCCAAGCACCGGAGACCCCATGAAAAAGCAATTGATCGCCTTTGCAGTGCTCGCAGCGAGTGCCTTGAGCACGCTGGCCGCCAACCCGATGGTCGAACTCAAGACCAACCAAGGCGAGATCGTGGTCGAACTGTTCGCCGACAAGGCGCCGAAGTCGGCAGAGAACTTCGTCCAGTACGTCAAGGACGGTCACTACAACGGCACCATCTTTCACCGTGTGATCGATGGCTTCATGGTCCAGGGCGGTGGCTTCGACGCCGACATGAAGCAAAAGAGCACCCGCGCCCCGATCGAGAACGAAGCGAAGAACGGCCTCAGGAACGAACCCGGCACCCTGGCCATGGCGCGCACCGCCGACCCGCACTCGGCCTCGGCACAGTTCTTCATCAACCTCGTCCCCAACACCTTCCTCGACTACCCTTCGCGCGACGGCTGGGGCTACGCCGTGTTCGGCAAGGTGGTGAAGGGCATGGACGTGGTCGACAGGATCGCCAAGGTCCCGACCGCGAACCGCGGTTTCCACCAGAACGTGCCGGTCGAGCCCGTGATCGTGGAAAGCGCCCGCCTGCTCGACGCCCCGGCAGGCAAGGCCGGCAAGTAAGAAGGGCCCTTCAATGGACGGGCGAGCGCACGCACTGCCCGGACGACAACAACCTCCCCAGGAGAGCACCACATGGCAGTCAAGTTGCACACCAACCACGGCGTCATCACCCTCGAACTCGACGCCGACAAGGCACCGGTCACGGTCGCCAACTTCCTCGCCTATGTGGAAGCCGGCCACTACGACAACACCATCTTCCACCGGGTCATTGACGGCTTCATGATCCAGGGCGGCGGTTTCGAGCCCGGCATGAACCAGAAGCCCACCGGCGAACAGATCAAGAACGAAGCCGACAACGGCCTGAAGAACGAACGCGGCACCATCGCCATGGCGCGTACCCAGGCGCCCCACTCCGCCACCGCGCAGTTCTTCATCAACGTTGCCGATAACGACTTCCTCAACCACCGCTCGCCCGACACCCAGGGCTGGGGCTACTGCGTGTTCGGCCGTGTCACCGAGGGCCTGGATGTGGTCGACTCGATCCGCAAGGTCAAGACCGGCTCCAGCGGCTTCCACCAGGACGTGCCCAAGGAGGACGTGGTCATCGAGCGCGCCGAAGTCGCCTGATCGTGACCACGCGCAGCGCCTCGCAAGCCAGCCCGCAGCCGGCGGTTCCGGACGGGTCTGGCGCGCCGATGCCGGAGGCCGCACGCGCGGCCCTTCCGGCATTGTTCATCTCCGACCTGCACCTGAGCGAAGACGAACCAGCCAACGTCGAGGCCTTCCTCGCCTTCCTGGAGGGCCCGGCACGCGAGGCGGCGAGCCTGTTCATCCTCGGCGACCTGTTCGAATACTGGGCGGGTGACGACGATCTTGCCACGCCCTTCAATGCGCGCATTGCAGAAGCAATCCGCACGCTCTCGTGCAGTGGCACCGCAGTGCACTTCATGACCGGCAACCGCGACCTGCTTGCTGGCCCGGCCTTTGCGACCGCGATCGGCGCGACCCTGCTCGATGACCCCGCATGCGTGCGCTTCGGTGACGCGGCAAACGCCCCCGTGCTCCTGCTCTCACACGGCGACGCCCTGTGCACAGACGACCTCGCCTACCAGGCCTACCGCCGCCAGGTACGGGACCCTGCCTGGCAAGCCGGCTTCCTCGCTCAACCCCTGGCTGCACGCAAGGCATTCATCGCCAGCCTGCGCCAGAAGAGCGAAACCGCCAAGGCCGGAAAATCGATGGAGATCATGGACGTCAACGCGGAGGCGGTCGCAGCCCTGCTCCGCAGCCACGACTACCCAATCCTTGTTCACGGCCACACCCACCGCCCGGACCTCCACGCGCTCAAGGTCGATGGCCGCGAGTGCGCGCGCCACGTGCTCTCCGACTGGCGGGGCGCCGCCTGTTGGCTAGCCTTCGACGGCAGCCGGTTCAGCGCCCACACCGACACAAGCGCCGGCTGAGCAATCCGGCTGTGCGCTCAGCGCGCCAGGCCGCGCGCCAGGTCTTCCTTGATGTCGTCGACGTGCTCGAGACCGACCGCCACGCGCAGCAGGCCGTCGCCGATCCCCGCGCTGGCTCGCGCCTCGGCGCTGATGCGGCCGTGAGTAGTGGTCGCAGGATGCGTGATCGTGGTCTTGGTGTCGCCCAGATTGGCCGTGATCGAGATCAGCCGGGTCGAGTCGACCACCTTCCAGGCGGCATCGCGACCGCCCTCGACGTCGAAACTGACGATTGCTCCACCCGTCTTCTGTTGGCGCATTGCCAGTTCGTGCTGGGGGTGAGAGCGCAAACCAGGGTAGTACACCCGCGCCACACCAGGCTGGGCTTCGAGCCATTTCGCCAGCTCCAGCGCGCTCGCCGACTGCGCCTCCATGCGTACGCGCAAGGTTTCAAGACCCTTGAAGATCACCCAGGCATTGAAGGGCGACAGCGTCGGCCCGGCTGTGCGCAGGAACTTGAACACCTCGTCGGTAACGAGCTTGCGGCCCGCCACGGCCCCGCCCAGTACCCTGCCCTGGCCGTCCAGATACTTCGTCGCCGAATGCACGACGACATCCGCACCCAAGTCGAGCGGACGCTGCAAGGCCGGTGAGCAGAAGCAGTTATCGACGGCCAGCAGCGCTCCGGCCTCGTGTGCGATGTCTGCCACGGCCGCAATATCGATCACTTCGGTCAGCGGATTCGAGGGCGTCTCGGTAAAGAACAGCCGTGTCCTCGGCTGCGTGGCATCGCGCCAGGCATCGAGGTCGGTGGTCGGGACGAAGGTCGTTTGAATGCCGAACCTGGAAAGGATGCCGCCGAACAACTGCTGCGTGGCCCCGAACAAACCATTGGACGCGACCACATGGTCGCCCGCCTGCAGCGTCGCCATTGCGAGTGCAAGAATCGCCGACATTCCGGAGGCAGTCGCTACACAGCCCTCTGCGCCTTCAAGCGCAGCAAGCCGGGTCTGCAGCGCACTGACTGTCGGGTTCGAGAAACGGGCATAGACATAGCCCTCCTCCTCACCCGAGAAGCGCGCCGCCGCCTGTGCTGCGTTCTCGAACACGAAGCTGGAGGTCAGGTACATCGCCTCCCCATGTTCTCCGAACTGGCTGCGCTCGATGCCCGAACGCACGGCGAGCGTGTCGGGGTGAAGAGAATGCGGATCTGGAAGGCTCATGTTCGCTGCAATCGGATGTTCAGGAGGCTTGCGTGCAGGACGTCAGCAGGTTCAGTGGTCGCCAGCGGAGGCGAGATTGAGGTCGAGCTGGCCGCCCTCGCCGCCCTCGCCGTCGTCGCCATGGTCACCGGCATCACCCTTGCCCGCCGCGGGCTCGCTACGCTGATTCTCCACGCCGTTCAGATACTCGGCCGTGATGTCGCCGGTAATGTAGCTGCCATCGAAACAGGACGTCTCGAAGAAGCTAAGGGCGGGATTGAGCGCCCGCACGGAAGCCTTCAGATCGTCGAGATCCTGGTAGATGAGGCCGTCAGCCCCGATCTCGCGGCAAATCTCCTCATCGTTGCGATCCGAGGCGATCAGCTCACCGCGCGTGGGCATGTCGATCCCATACACATTGGCATAGCGCACGGGAGGCGCCGCAGACGCGAGGTAGACCTGGGTCGCGCCAGCTTCGCGCGCCATATTCACGATCTCCTTGCTCGTGGTGCCACGGACGATCGAGTCGTCGACCAGCAACACGCTCTTGCCCTTGAACTCCTGGTGAATCGTGTTGAGCTTCTGGCGCACAGACTTCTTGCGCGTCGCCTGGCCCGGCATGATGAAGGTGCGCCCGATGTAGCGGTTCTTGACGAAACCCTCGCGGAAGGGCAAGCCCAGGCGATGCGCCATCTGCATGGCCGACGGCCGGCTCGAGTCCGGGATCGGGATCACCACGTCGATGTGCACCTTGGGCATGGTCCGCTTCATCTTGTCGGCCAGGAACTCGCCCATCTTCATGCGCGACTCATAGACCGACACGCCGTCGATGATCGAATCGGGTCGCGCCAGGTAGACGAACTCGAACATGCATGGTGCGTGCACCGTCTTGGCTGCGCACTGGCGGCTGTGGAAGCGCCCCTCGATATCGACCAGCACGGCCTCGCCCGGCGCGACGTCACGCAACAAGCGGAAGCCCAGCACATCGAGGGCGACCGACTCGGAGGCGACCAGCCACTCGCTGCCCGCAGCCGTGTCGTTGCGGCCGATGACCAGCGGTCGGATCCCGTACGGATCGCGGAACGCCAGCAGCCCGTAGCCGGCGATCATGGCAACGACCGCATAGGCACCACGGCAGCGCCGATGCACGCCGGCCACTGCGGTGAAGATCGCGTCCTCGTCGAGCTTGAGCCCCTTGCTGGCTGCCTGCAGTTCATGTGCCAGCACATTCAGCAGCACTTCGGAATCGCTGCTGGTGTTGATGTGGCGCAGGTCCGAGAGGTACATCTCGCGCTTGAGTTCGTCCGCATTGGTCAGGTTGCCGTTGTGCGCGAGCAGCAGCCCGAACGGCGAGTTGACGTAGAAAGGCTGTGCCTCGGCCGCGTTGTAGGCCGAGCCCGCGGTCGGATAACGCACATGGCCGATTCCCCAGTTACCGGTCAAGTTGCGCATGTTGCGCGTACGAAAGACGTCGCGCACGAGGCCCGAGCCCTTGTGCATGTGAAAGCGCCCGCCCTCCGAGGTAGCAATGCCCGCCGCATCCTGGCCGCGGTGCTGCAGGACCTGCAGTCCATCATAAAGAAGCTGGTTGACCGGAGAAGTCGCGACGACACCGAGAATTCCACACATGGAGGCATGCCTATCTGAATCGAATCTTGTCGGCCACCTCGTCGGGCAGCCAGGGTTTTGCAGCAATCACGGCCGATTCCATCGGCGCCGAAAACAGCGCCTGCGACCACCAGGGCTCGCGCGCCACGCCCGCGATACCGCCGACCAGGACGACGACGAACGCGACCGCAAGCCCGCGTGCAACGCCGAACAATGCACCGAAGAAGCGGTCCGTCGCCCCCAGGCCGGCAGCGCGCAACAGCTCCCGCAGCAGGTAGCGCAGCAAGGCCGCGATCAGCAGCACTGCAACCACCACCAGCGCGCCGCCCGCAACCTGCCTCCACACCGGCTCCACGATCATGCCGGTGAAGAACGCCGCTGCCTGTTCGTTATAGCGCCAGGCCGCAAAAAGTGCTGCCACCCAGGCCAGCAGGGCGACAACCTCGCTCACCAGCCCTCGCCACATGCCGATCGCAGCCGAAAAGCCGAGCACACCCAGGAAGACGTAGTCGAACACTGTCATGGCTGCGTCTCAACGCGGCTGCAGGACGGCCTGATGGCCCGACGCCTTCAGGCGCGCGGCCACCGAGTCGGCTGCCTGCCGGCCCGTGATCGGGCCGACGCGTACTCGTGTCACGCTGCCCGAGCGCTCGGTGAAGGCCTGGAAGCCCTGCGCCTTGAGCTCATCGGCAAGGCGGGCAGCCTTGGCGGCATCGCTGAAGGCGCCGACCTGGATCACGAAGGCCTCGCCACGTGGCGGCACGGGCTGGCCCGAAAGGATCGCACGCACCCTCGCCTCCTCGTCGGCATCGGTTGCCGCTCGGCTTGGCGCCGGCTTTGCCGCCGGCGATGCCTCCTGGCGCACCGGCGGCGCCTGAGGCGCCACCGCAGGCGGCCGCGCTGTCGTGGCAGGCGCAGGCGGCGGAGCCGCAGGCGTTTTCTCTACAGGGGGCGGCTCGACCGGATCGACCGCAACCAACTGCGGGCCATCGGCGGCCACATCGTCATCCTCGGATACGGCAGGTGGCACGGCCGCCACAGACTCCGCGGGAGCAGCCGGCCGCTTCAGCGCAGGGGCTGCAGCCCGATCGGGGATCGTGATCTGGATGTCCTGCACCGAAGGGTGCGGCTCCGGGTCCATCATCATGGGCAACACGATGGCAGCCAGCAAGGCGAGCGCAACCGCGCCGACCAGACGTCGGCGCGCGCGCTTCTTGATATCCAGGTTGTCAGCGTCACTCACCGGGAGAACCTCATCGCTGGCGTGCGGCCTTGATCGCCGCAAGCACATCGGCCACTGTCAGGAACGAGCCAAAGACGACGATTCTATCACCCTCGGCTGCAGCATCTTGCGCTGCAGCAAACGCAGCAGCCGGCTGTTCGTAGCAACGGATATCGCCCGCACCGCCAGCCGCGCGCACACGTGCGGCAAGGTCTTGTGCCGAAAGGCCGCGCGCGCCGGGCAGGTCGGCGAGCAGCCAGTGGTCGACGCGCCCAGCCAGACGCTCGACCACCCCCTCGACGTCCTTGTCTGCCAACATGCCGAGCACGGCCCATGTTTCCGGAAAGAAACCCATGCTGCCGAGGTTCTCGGCCAGCACACCCGCTGCCTGCGGATTGTGCGCGACGTCGAGCACCACCGCCGGGCGCCCCGGCAGCACCTGAAAGCGCCCGGGCACCTCGACCAGCATCAGTCCCTGACGCACATGCTGCATGGACACGGGCAGCCGCGCACGCAACAACTCGAGCGCGGTGATGACCGCAGAGGCGTTGAGCAACTGGTTGGCACCGCGCAAGGCCGGATATGCCAGCCCGCCACGCTTTACGAGACCGCCCTGGGCACGCGGCCGCTCGTACCGCCAGTAGCCCCACTGCTGGCGGTCACCACCAAAACCGAAATCCCGGCCGCTGATCCACAGCTCTGCCCCAATGGCCGCAGCATGGTCCACCAAGGTCGCAGGTGGCTGGGGGTCTCCGCACACGGCCGGACAACCCGTGCGAAAGATACCCGCCTTCTCGTAGCCAATCGCCTCGCGCGAATCGCCGAGGAACTCCATGTGGTCCATTGCCACGCTGGTCACGATCGCGCAGTCGGAATCGAAAAGGTTGACCGCATCGAGCCGGCCACCCAGACCGACCTCCAGGACGATTACATCGAGCCCTTCGCCCGCCAGCACCGACCACGCCGCAAGCGTGCCATGCTCGAAATAGGTCAGCGGCGTGTCGCCGCGCACCGCCTCGACGGCGGCAAAGCCTTGCACCAGGCGCTCGTCGTCGACATCCCTGCCGTCGATGCGAACACGCTCGTTGTAGCGCAACAGGTGGGGCGATGTGTAGCAACCGACGCGATAACCTGCCGCCAGCAGAATGCCCTCGAGCATCGCACAGCACGAGCCCTTGCCGTTGGTACCGCCGACGGTGATGACCAAGGCCTCGCTGCCTGCAGCCATCGCCTGCTGGACCTTGCGCACACGCTCGAGACCGAGCTCGATGCGTTGCCCATGGCGCTGCTCGAGCAAGGCCAGCCAGCCCTCGAGGCTGGCTGGCAGCCCCGGATCCGCAACCACCGCAGGCCTCACGCCGAAACCGCGTCCGCAGGCTGGCGCGTCAGCATGGCAAGCACGCCTGCGATCTCGTCGCGCATCTCGCGTCGATCCACGATCAGGTCGATCGCCCCTTTGTCGAGCAGGAACTCGGCGCGCTGGAAGCCTTCTGGCAGCTTCTCGCGCACCGTCTGCTCGATGACGCGCGGGCCGGCAAAACCGATGAGCGCGTTCGGCTCTGCGATCACCACGTCGCCCATGAAGGCAAAACTGGCGGACACGCCCCCCATGGTGGGGTCCGTCAGCACGGTGACGAAGGGCAGCCTGCGCTCGGCAAGACGCGTGATCGCAGCCGTGGTCTTGGCCATCTGCATCAGCGACAGCAACCCCTCCTGCATGCGAGCACCGCCCGAGGCGGTAATGCAGATGAAGGGGATGCGCTGCTCGTAGGCACGCTTGGCGCCGCGCACGAAGCGCTCACCCACGACCGAACCCATCGAGCCGCCCAGGAACTCGAATTCGAAGCAGGCCACGACCACCGGCAGGCTCTTGATTGCGCCCTGCATCACCACCATCGCGTCTGCTTCGCCTGTGTCGGCGGTCGCGGTCGACAAGCGCTCCGGATACTTGCGCGAATCCTTGAACTTGAGCGCATCGACCGGCGTCACCTCGGCACCGATCTCGACCCGCCCCTCGGCGTCGAGCAGCACGTCGAGGCGCCTGCGCGCGCGCAGGCGATGGTGATGCCCGCACTTGGGGCAAACGCCCAGGCTGCTGTCGAGGTCCGAACGGTAAAGCACCGACTCGCAGCCTTCGCACTTGCTCCACAAACCCTCGGGAATCGACTTGCTGCGCGCGGACACCTCGCCGCGCTTGATCTTGGGCGGCAGCAGCTTTTGCAACCAACTCATTGAGTCACTCCTTTACCGGTGGCGAGGTCGTCAAGCGCGCAGCGGATGTCGCGCATGAAGGCGGCAACGCGTGCAACCTCCTCGCCAGGGTTGTTCTCGATCTCTTCGATGATGCGGCTGCCGATCACCACCGCGTCGGCCACTGCACCAACCGCGCGCGCACTCTCCGCATCGCGGATGCCGAAACCGACGCCCACCGGCATGCCGACGGCCGCGCGGATGTCCGGAATGCGGCGCGCAACCTCCTCGACGTCCAGCTTTGCGCTACCGGTGACGCCCTTGAGCGAAACGTAGTAGATGTAGCCGCTGCCGGCAGACGCGACGTCCGCATAGCGCTGCTCGGACGAGGTCGGCGCGAGCAGGAAGATCGGATCGAGGCCACCGGCCTTGGCCGTGGCGGCAAAACCGACGCACTCTTCTGGCGGGTAGTCGACCACCAGCACGCCATCGACCCCGGCTTCGGCCGCGGCACTGACGAAGCGCTCGGCCCCCATGGCCTCGATCGGATTTGCATAACCCATGAGCACCACCGGCGTAGCGGCATCGGTTGCGCGGAACGCCCGTACGATCTCGAGCACCTTGCGCAGGCTCATGCCCTGAGCCAAGGCACGCTCGGATGCGCGCTGGATGGTCGGGCCATCGGCCATGGGGTCGGAGAACGGAACGCCCAGCTCGATGATGTCGGCGCCCCCGTCGACGAGGGCCTGCATCAGCGGCAGGCTCAACTCAGGACTCGGGAAGCCGGCAGTGACGAAGGGGATCAGCGCCTTGCGGCCTTCGGCCTGCAGGCGCTGGAATACGGTCTGGATTCTTGACATGTCTCGATCACACAGCGGGCCACCATGGCGGCCCGCGTTGGTTCAGAACTCGATACCGGAACGCTCGGCGACGGTGTGCATGTCCTTGTCGCCACGGCCGGACAGATTGACGAGCAGGACCCGGTCCTTGGGCAGGGTCGGCGCCAGCTTCGCGGCATAAGCCAGCGCATGCGAGGACTCGAGCGCGGGAATGATGCCCTCGAGCCGGCAAAGATCGTGAAAGGCCTTGAGTGCCTCGTTGTCGGTGATGCCGACATAGGCGGCACGGGCACTATCCTTGAGCCAGGCATGCTCAGGACCGACACCAGGATAGTCGAGCCCTGCCGACACCGAGTGCGTCTCGATGATCTGTCCGTCCTCGTCCTGCAGCAGGTAGGTACGATTGCCGTGCAGCACACCCGGCCGACCAGCCGTGAGCGAGGCCGAGTGGCGACCACTGTCGAGACCGTCGCCCGCCGCCTCGACACCCACGAGCTTGACGCCGGGGACGTCGAGGTAAGGATGGAAGATGCCCATCGCGTTCGAGCCGCCACCGACGCAGGCGATGACGTAGTCGGGCTGGCGCCCCGCCATCTCCGGCATCTGCTCGATACACTCCTTGCCGATCACCGACTGGAAGTCGCGCACCATCATCGGATACGGATGCGGCCCCGCAACCGTGCCGATGATGTAGAACGTGTCGGCGACGTTGGTGACCCAGTCGCGCATGGCCTCGTTGAGCGCATCCTTGAGGGTCTTCGAGCCGGACTCGACCGGCACCACGGTGGCACCGAGCAGCTTCATGCGATAGACGTTGGCCGCCTGGCGCTTGACGTCCTCGGCGCCCATGTACACCACACACTCCATGCCGTAGCGCGCGGCCACGGTGGCGGTGGCGACGCCGTGCTGGCCGGCGCCGGTCTCGGCGATCACGCGCGGCTTGCCCATGCGGCGGGCCACCAGGGCCTGGCCGATGCAGTTGTTCACCTTGTGCGCGCCGGTATGGTTGAGGTCCTCGCGCTTGAGGTAGATCTGTGCGCCACCGAGCAGACCCGACCAGCGCTTGGCGTGGTAGATCGGACTCGGACGACCGACGTAGTGCTTGAGTTCGTATTCGAACTCGGCGATGAATTCCGGATCGGCCTGGCAGGCTGCGTAGGCTTCGCGCAGCTCGGCCAGTGCGGGCATCAGCGTTTCGGAAACGAAGACGCCCCCGTACGGGCCGAAATGCCCGCTCGCGTCGGGAAACTGGTAAGGCGTGTCAGCCATCTGCATGTCGAACTCCGGCTATGAAGGCAGCGATCTTCGCCGCATCCTTGATTCCCTTTTCACTCTCGACCCCGCTCGACACATCGACCGCCCACGGGCGCAGTCTGCGCACCGCGTCGCCGACGTTGTCCGCATCCAGACCGCCGGACAGCACAAGCCGGCCGCCGAACCCGGGAGGGATCAGCGACCAGTCGAAAGTCTTCCCGCCGCCACCATAGCCATCGACGAACGCGTCGACCAGAATACCGCTGGCGCCGGGATACGAAGCTGAGAATTCTACCAGATCGACCCCGGGGCGCATCCGCGCGGCCTTGATCCAGGCCCGCCCGAAACGCGCGCACTCGGCCTGCGCCTCATCGCCATGGAACTGCAGCAACTGCAAAGGCACGCGCGCCAGCACGGCTTCGATGTCCGCCGCCGCTGCATTGACGAACAGACCGACGGAACTCACGAAGGGCGGCAACAGGGCAACCAGTTCGGCCGCCTGTTCGATGCCGACTGCACGCGGACTGGGCGGATAGAACACGAAGCCGATGGCGTCAGCCCCCGCGTCGACGGCGGCGCGCACGTCTTCCGGCCTTGTCAGGCCGCAGATCTTGATTCGGGTACGGGGCATTCAGGCGAGGGGTAGCTGGGGCAGCGCGATGATACGCCCATCGTCCGGCAGCGGCCAGCGCGACGGGTAGCTCACGCCGCACAGGTAAAGCCCGTCAGGCGCAAAGGTGGGCGCAGCCCCGCAACGATCGCAGGACTCGAGCAACTCACGCATCCAGGGCACGGGATAGCGCCCCTTGCCAACGTACACAAGCGCACCGACAAGATTGCGGATCATATGGTGCAGGAAGCCATTGGCACGAAAATCGAACAGCAGGTAATCGCCTTGCCGGGAAACCGCCGCCTCATGCATCAGCCGCACGGGCGTCTTCGCCTGGCAGCCGGCGGCGCGGAAAGCGCTGAAATCATGCACGCCCACCAAGCACTCCGCGGCGGCGGCCATACGAGCCTCATCAAGCGGCAGGTGGAACCAGCCTACCCTGCCCGCAAGCAGCGCCGGGCGCGTTGGCGTGTTGTGCAGGATGTAACGATAGCGCCGGTCGGTGGCGAGAAAGCGCGCATGAAAGGTGTCGTCGACCTCCACTGCCCAGCGCACCACCACCGCCGCTGGCAGCAAGGCATTGACGCCGCGGACCCAAGCGCTCGCCGGACGATGCGCATCGGTGTCGAAATGCGCAACCTGCACGCTGGCGTGCACCCCGGTATCGGTACGGCCGGCACAGTGCAGCCGCACCCGCTGCGCCGCAATCTGGCCAAGCGCAGACTCCAGCACGTCCTGCACGGTACGCCCGTGCGCCTGACTCTGCCAACCACAGAAGGCATCGCCGGCGTACTCCACGCCGAGCGCAATTCGCTTCATGCCACACTCCACCAGATCAGCGCCGCGAACACAGCGATCGCAACCAAGCCATCGACCAACCCCAGGCGTTCTCGGAGGATACGCACCGATTCGCCGTCGCCTCCGCCCTCGTCACGCCCAGTCGTATCCGCTCGCCCACGCTCGCACTCGTCTTCCAGCCAGTGCCTCCAGTCACCGTGCTGAGTGCCGCGCGGACTCGCCTCGACCAGGCGCAGGACGAGCAGCAGCCGCAAGGCGAGCCGCTCAGGCGGCACGCCGAGCACACGCAGGGGCGAGGCAAGCGCATGCAGGCCACTGACCAGGCGCTCGATCGGCAACCGCTCGAGCAGCAACGCGACCGCACACACGACTGCGAGCAGGCGCCCCGCATGAAGCAAGGCGAGCATCGTCCCTTCACGGCTGGGCCCCAGTCTCGGCCAGTCGACCCACAAGGCCTCCCCTGGGGTGAACCAGGCAAACAGGACCACGATGGCGAGGAGCAGGATGCGGACACGCCGCACCAGCCTCCATGCACGCACGCGCGCCCACAGCAGTGCGGCGCACGCACAGGCAAGGACGGCAACGCCGAGCGCGGATATCGGCAACAACTGCACCGAAGCAACCGCGGCCAGCCAGAGAAGAAGGATCAGGCCTGAATGCATCTTCGTGAACGAACCGGGCCGCTGCAGGCTGGCCCGCAGCGGCCCGTGACATGGCCAGCCTCAGCCGAGGCGGGCGATCATCTCCTGCGCCGTCCGCTGTTGCCTGGACGACCCCTCGCCGAGCACCTCCTGGAGCAGTTCGAGCGCGCCTTCGTTGTCGCCCATCTCTTCGTAGGCACGCGCGAGCTCAAGCTTGGTCTCGGCCTCCTCGTTGTCGGCTTCATCAGCCGCCGCCTCGACGACCTCGGGCAGCGGTTCGTCATCGACCGCCTGCGGGCGCGGTTGGCCGATGTCGGTGGATTCTGCCTCGAAAGGTACCGCTGTCATCTCCGGCACACCCTGATCGTCGAAATTCTCCAGATCGAGGTCGATCGAGGTCAGGTCCAGCCCAGCTGGCCCCATGGTTGCCGGGATATCGGTTGCAGAAGGCGTATCGATATCGAAGTCGAACTCGAGCAGGCTGCTGTCGAAACTCGTCTTCTCGAGATCGACGATGCGCTCGTCGCCCTGCACCTCGCGCCCCTCGACACTCGAGACACCCTCGGCATCGGCCGGGAACGCCTCATCGCCGTCACCGGATGCCGGGAGGCTAGAAGCGACGACGGTGGCGTTCAGGTCAAGCAAGCCGGATGCGGGCGGCTCGGACTCCATGTCAGGCAACTCGAACTCGAGCCCGCTGACCAAGCCATCGGTGCTCTCGAACTGGGTCGCAGTGGCATCGCTGGCAGTCGGCTCGGGGAGATCGCCAAGCTCGGGCGCCTCCTCCACCTCAAGCGCCTCAGCAGCACCAGCGGGCGGCTCGGCTGCCGCTGCAGGCACTTCAAAATCGCCGATGTCCAAGTCGAACACCAGCCCACCGTCCTCCTCCTGGCGAGCCTCGACCGCCGCAGCCTCCGCCGCAGGCTCACCGGACACCGCCAGATCGAGCGAAGCGACGTCCTGCACCTCGTCAAGATCGAGTTCGAAATCGATCACCTCATCGTCGATCTGGAGCGCGGCCTGATCCTCCTCGACGGAGGCTTGCGGCGGCAGGGTGTCGGGCAGCTCACCTTCGGCGTTGGTGAGACGACTCAAGTCGCCCGGAACCGTCCAGGTGTCGCGCAGCTGGGACTGACTGGGCTCAACTGGAGACGAGATGGTGAAATCGAGCGCGGACAACTCCTGCGCGGCCTGCTCCTGCTGATCGCCAGCAGCGGCAGACGGTACCTCTTCTGCCTTGACCGCAGCCGTCGCCAGAGCCGCTCCGGCTGCTGCCAGCGCGACACCCTGATCGACCGGGACGCGCGCACCGCCCTGCTGAGTAGGCGCATCATCCAGCGCCGTCGCAGGTGCAGGTGCCGACGCTGCTGCCGGTGCCGCTGCGGCAGCGTAAAGCGGATTATCGGGATCGAGCTTGCGCCCCATCGCCGCGGCCTTCTCCCAATCGCGGCCGTTGCCAGCGCTCTGCGCGTACAGCTCGGTCGCCACGGTCTCGAACTGGCGCGCGCTGCGTCGCTGCGCGTAGATCTCCAACAGCTTGAGATGAATCGCCGTGCGAGCCGGATCGGCCTTGAGCGCGTCAAGCAGAATCTCCTCCGCCTGAGCATCGCGACCGTAGGCCATGTAGACGTCAGCCTCCGCCACTGGATCGACCCCCTCGTCGGCGTCGATCGCGGATAGTCCGGATTGGCTGAAATCCGTGTGCATGATGCTCGTGGCACCCGTATCCACGCTCTGCCCGCCGCTACCGAAGACGGCCTGGCTGTTGCCACCCAGGGCATCGGCGTCGAGCGCCGAGGAAGCAGCCTGGATTTCCGCCTCCTTGCGTCGCTGACGAAGCTTCAAGCCGAGCAGCGCCAGCAACAGTGCGAGTACGCCACCACCCCCTGCGAGCACCGCGGGATCAGCCATCAGGCTGTCGACAAGACTAGGCTGCGGCGCAGGCGCTGCCGGCGCGACGGCGGGTGCGGGGCGTTCGGCTGCGGCCGGCGCGGAGACCGGCGCCTGGTCGGGCTGGTCCGAGACGGCTGCGGGTGCGGCTGCGGGTGCAGGCGCGGGTGCGGGTGCCGCCTCCTGCGCCACCGGCTCGGCGGGCGCAGCCCCTTCCTCGTCGCTCACAGGCGCAGTCTCGCCCTTCGCCTCGGCTTCGTCCTGGACGGTTGCCGGCAAGGTCTCGGTGACGGCACCCGGCGCAGTCGCCGACTCGGCCGCGGGCGCAGCCTCGGCCTGCTGCTGCAGCTGCCCCATCGTACCGCTCTGCAGTTCGAGCAGCTGCTGCAGATCGCGAATACTCTTCTCCAGTTGCGCCAGCCGCTGATTTGCCTCTTCCAGCGCACGCTCGCGAGACCCGAGCTCTTCCTCGAGCGCAGACAGGCGGGCCTGGGCGTCACTGTCTCCACCACCGGTCTGCGTCCGCGACACACGCACCTGGTCGCCAGCCTGCTCGACCCGGGCGGCCTCCTCCACGCGCGGCGTGATCCGGCCCACGCTCTCTTGTTCGGTACGAGCCGTCACGGGCGCCTGCTGGGCGGCCGAGCGCGCAAGTCCGCGCCGGTAGGCCTCGAAATCGGCGGACTGGGCACGGATCTCGCGCCTTGCCTCGGCAGCGTCGATCGCACGCACCGCATCCGCCCCCGGCAGGGTCAGCACGGCACCGCTGCGCAGGCGGTTGATGTTACCGTCATCGAAGGCCTGGGGATTGGCACGCAGCAAGGCAACGAGCATCTGGTCCAGCGTCGATCCCGGCTGGGCGTGAGCGGTCGCGATACGGTGCATCGTGTCGCCGCGGCGCACGGTATAGGTACCGGAAGGCGCGCGTACCGCAGCCGCCCTTTGAGCAGGTGCTGGGGCTGCTTGCGGGCGCGGCACCGGCGCTGCTGCCGGCGTGTCCACGCTCGCCGCCAACGGGCGCGGCGCAGCGATATCGACCGGATCGAGCAGGAAGGTGTACTCGCGTACGAGCCGCCCGCCCCCCCCAGTCGAGCTCGACCAGCAGATCCACGAATGGGTCGTTGACCGGCCGATCACTGGTCAGTCGCAGCACCGGCCGCCCGCCCCGCGTATCGACACTGACACGAATCGCGCTCACCGCACTGCCATAGGTCAGATTGGCCTGGCGGAACGCATCGGCTGAAGCGATACGTGCATTGAGGGTCTGCAACTCCTCTGCAGTCGCGCTGACCTGGATCTCAGCCCGTAGCGGCTGCCCTAGGCCGCTGTACACGTTGATTTGCCCAAGCCCCGCAGCCTGGGCGGCAAACGGCATGGCTGCGATCGAGAGGGCAATCAGGGACGCCCTGAGCGACTTTGTCATAGTGTGTTTCAAACCGCGTTTCCCCCGAAGCTGAAGTCGACGGTCAATAGCGCCATGGAATTGCCTAGGAATTTAGCATTTTCCGCGACTTCCCGCATGCCGGGGCCGCACTTCGACGAAACAGACGTGACCGAATACCTCATTCCCGCGCCCCCTCACAAACAAAAAGGGGGCAAGCGCCCCCTTTCTTAACGTCACTGACGAGCAAATCTTAACGCTCGAGCAGGATGCGCAGCATGCGGCGCAGCGGCTCTGCCGCGCCCCACAGCAACTGGTCGCCAACAGTGAAGGCGCCAAGGTACTCGGGCCCCATCGCCATCTTGTGCAGGCGGCCGACCGGAATGCCCAGCGTACCGGTGACGGCGGTCGGGGTGAGCTCGCGCTCGGTGGTCTCGCGATCGTTGGGCACCACCTTCACCCACGGGTTGGCACCCGCGATGATGTCGGTAATCTCGTCGAGCGGCACGTCCTTCTTGAGCTTGATGGTCAGTGCCTGCGAATGGCAGCGCATCGCGCCGATGCGCACGCACAGGCCGTCGATCGGGATCGAGCCCGGGCTGCGGAAGGCCGGATTGCCCAGGATCTTGTTGCACTCGGCGCCGCCCTTCCACTCTTCCTTGCTCTGGCCATGCTCGACCGGTACATCGATCCAGGGGATCAGGCTACCGGCGAGCGGGGTATTGCGGAAGTTCTTCTTGGGGAAAGCGTCCGAGCGCATGGTCTCGGCGACCTTGCGGTCGATCTCGAGGATGGCCGAGGCCGGATCGGCGAGCAGATCCTTGACCGAGTCATGAATGGTGCCCATCTGGCTGATGAGTTCGCGCATGTTCTGCGCGCCGGCACCCGAGGCCGCCTGGTAGGTCATCGCCGAGATCCACTCCACCAGACCATGCTTGAACAGGCCGCCCAGGCCCATCAGCATCAACGATACGGTGCAGTTGCCGCCGATCCAGTTGCGCCCGCCCTTGGCAAGTGCAGCATCGATGACGTTGCGGTTGACCGGGTCGAGAATGATCACCGCGTCGTCATTCATGCGCAGCGCGGAGGCCGCATCGATCCAGTGGCCATTCCAGCCCGTGGCGCGCAGCCTGGGGAAAACGTCCTTGGTGTAATCGCCGCCCTGGCAGGTGATCACGATGTCGCAGGCCTTGAGCGCGTCGATGTCGGTCGCGTCCTGCAGCGGCGCAGCCGCCTCCTTGCCGCCGAAGGACGGCGCCTTGCCGCCAGCGTTGGAGGTGGAGAAATAAACCGGCTCGATGAAGGCGAAGTCGCCCTCTTCCACCATGCGCTGCATCAGCACGGAACCCACCATGCCGCGCCAGCCAACCAGACCAACTCGATTCATGTTCATCACTCTCAGCTAAGACGTTTTCTGAAATCCAACCGCGAAGCAACAGCTTACAGCGCAGCGAGCACCGCGTCGCCCATCTCGCGCGTGCCGACCCGCTTCGTACCCGGTTCATGGATGTCGCCGGTACGATAACCTTGGGCGAGCACCTTCTTGACCGCACTCTCGACTCGCCGGGCAGACTCCTCCTGATTGAAGGTATAGCGCAGCATCATCGCCGCCGACAGGATGGTGGCGAGCGGGTTGGCAAGGTCCTTGCCGGCGATATCCGGCGCGGAACCGTGCGAGGGTTCGTACAGGCCCTTGTTGTTGGCGTCGAGCGAGGCGGAGGGCAGCATGCCGATCGAGCCGGTGAGCATCGAGGCTTCATCCGACAGGATGTCGCCGAACATGTTGCCGGTGACCATCACGTCGAATTGCTTGGGCGCACGCACGAGCTGCATGGCAGCGTTGTCGACCAGCATGTGGCTGAGCTCGACGTCCGGGTAGTCCTTGGCGAGCTCCTCGGCGATATCGCGCCACAGCTGTGTCGTCTCGAGCACATTCATCTTGTCGACAGAGCACAGGCGCTTGCCACGCTTCTGCGCCGCCTCGAAGGCCACCTTGAGGATGCGGCGGATCTCGTACTCGGCATAGATCATGGTGTTCCAGCCCACGCGCTGCTGCGTGCCCTCGACCTCGCGCACCTCGATGCCGCGCGGCTGGCCGAAGTAGATGTCGCCCGTCAGCTCGCGTACGATCAGGATGTCCAAGCCAGCAACGATCTCGGGCTTGAGCGAGGAGGCATTGGCGAGTTCGGGGTACAGAATCGCCGGGCGCAGGTTGGCGAACAGCCCGAGGTCCTTGCGGATGCCCAGCAGGCCGCGCTCCGGGCGCTGGTCGCGCGGCAGCGTATCCCACTTCGGACCACCGACTGCGCCGAGCAGCAGCGCATCGGCCGCGCGCGCGAGCTTTTGCGTGGCTTCCGGATAGGGGTTTGCGGTGGCATCGACCGCGCAACCGCCGATCAGCGCCTCTTCCATCTCCATCTTGAGGTCGAGCGCCTTCAGCACGCGCACGGCCTGCGCCATGATTTCGGGACCGATGCCGTCACCCGGCAGCACGCAAATCTTCATCGAAGTGTTTTCCTTGGTTTCACTAAGCGCTGCAGCTTCGAAGCCGCACGCTCAGGCAAAGTAATAGGGATGTTCGGTACGGCGCTTGTCTTCGAAGGCGCGGATCTTGTCGGCATGACGCAGGGTCAGACCGATGTCGTCCCAGCCGTTGAGCAGGCATTCCTTGCGGAAGGGGTCGATGTCGAAGGCGATCGACTTGCCATCCGGGCGGGTGATCGTCTGGGCGGCCAGATCGACACGAAGACGATACCCTTCAGCGGCCTCGCACTGGCGGAACAGCTCGTCGACCTCGGCGGCGTCGAGTTTGATCGGCAGCAGGCCGTTCTTGAAGCTGTTGTTGAAGAAGATGTCCGCGAAGCTCGGCCCGATCAGGACGCGGAAGCCATAGTCCTCGAGCGCCCAGGGGGCGTGCTCGCGCGAACTGCCGCAACCGAAATTGTCGCGCGTGAGCAGGATCTGCGCGCCCGTGTAACGCGCCTGGTTGAGCACGAAGTCGGGGTTGAGCGGGCGCTTGCTGTTGTCCTGGCCGGGCTGGCCGACATCGAGATAGCGCCACTCGTCGAAAGCGTTGGGGCCGAAGCCGCTGCGCTTGATCGACTTCAGGAACTGCTTGGGGATGATCGCGTCGGTGTCGACGTTGGCGCGGTCGAGCGGCGCAACCAGACCGTCGAGCGTGGTAAACGGCTTCATTATTTGACTGCCCTCTGGATGGCCTCGCCACCCTTTTCGATGTCCTTGCCGATGCCCTGCACGGTGTTGCAGGCGCCGAGCGCAAGCACGGCGAACACGGCGGCGCAGAGGCTTGCGATGGTTCTCTTCATCGGAAACGCTCCTCGGGAAGCGCGCGCTCAGGCGAGCGTGCGCACGTCGGTGAAGTGGCCGGTCACCGCGGCGGCAGCGGCCATGGCCGGGCTCACGAGATGGGTGCGCCCGCCTGCGCCCTGGCGGCCCTCGAAGTTACGGTTCGAGGTCGAGGCACAACGCTCGCCCGGCTCGAGGCGGTCGGCGTTCATCGCCAGGCACATCGAACAGCCCGGCTCGCGCCACTCGAAACCAGCGGCGAGGAAGACCTCGTGCAAACCCTCGGCTTCGGCCTGACGCTTGACCAGACCGGAGCCCGGCACCACCAGCACGCGCTTGACGTTGGCGGCCTTCGTGCGCCCCTTGGCAACCGCAGCGGCCTCGCGCAGATCCTCGATGCGCGAATTGGTGCAAGAGCCGATGAAGACCTGGTCGACCTTGATCTCGGTGATCGGGGTGTTGGCCTCCAGCCCCATGTACTTGAGCGCGCGCTCGACACCCTCGCGGCGTACGGGGTCTGCAACCGCAGCGGGATCCGGCACGCAGCCATCGACTGTGGTGACCATCTCGGGCGAGGTACCCCAGGTCACCTGCGGCAGGATGTCCTCGGCCTTGAGCTCGACGACCTTGTCGAACTCCGCGCCCTCGTCGCTGTGCAGACTGCGCCAGTAATCGACCGCCTTGTCCCAGGCCTCGCCCTTGGGCGAGAACGGACGGTCCTTGAGGTAGTCGATGGTGGTTTCGTCCACGCCGACCATGCCGGCGCGCGCGCCCGCCTCGATCGCCATGTTGCAGATCGTCATGCGGCCTTCCATCGACAAAGCACGAATCGCACTGCCGCCGAACTCCATCGCGTAGCCGGTGCCACCGGCCGTGCCGATCTTGCCGATGATGGCGAGCACCACGTCCTTGGCCGTGACACCGGCGCCAAGTTGGCCGTCGACCCTGACCAGCATGGTCTTCGACTTCTTCTGCAGCAGGCATTGGGTGGCCATGACATGCTCGACCTCGGAGGTGCCGATGCCGTGCGCCAGACAGCCGAAAGCGCCATGCGTGGAGGTGTGCGAGTCGCCGCACACCACGGTCATGCCAGGCAGCGTAGCGCCGTTCTCGGGCCCGATCACGTGCACGATGCCCTGGCGCTCGTCCTTGAATGGGAAGTAGGCAAGCGAGCCCACCTCGCGAATGTTGGCATCGAGCGTCTCGACCTGCTGGCGCGACACCGGATCCTGGATGCCCAGATCCCAATGGTCGGTCGGCGTGTTGTGGTCCGCCGTGGCCACGATCGAGCTGATCCGCCATGGCGTGCGCCCGGCCAGCTTGAGGCCTTCGAAAGCCTGCGGGCTAGTCACCTCATGGACAAGGTGGCGATCGATGTAGATCAGCGCCGTACCGTCAGCCTCCTGATGGACGACGTGACTGGACCAGAGCTTTTCGTACAAGGTTTGAGCTTGCATCCCGGGGATTCCGCGTCAAGAAAAATATCGATTATTTCACAAAGGCTGCGAAACTGAACAGCCGCCCGACTCAGCGCCATCGGGCTCAGCGCCGCGCAGCCTGGTACAGCGGCATGACGCGGGCGGCGTACTCAGCCAGGTCGCGCTGGCGACTGGCGTGCGAGGGGTGGGTCGACAACCACTGCGGCGGTGCCCCAGCCGACTGGGTCGACATCTTGTTCCACAAGCTCACCGCGGCACGCGGGTCGTAGCCCGCGCGCGCGGCAAGCTCGACGCCGATTCGGTCGGCCTCGATCTCATGCTCGCGCGAGTTGGGGAGCTCGAAGGTCACTTTTGCCACCGTGCTCATCAGATCCTGCCCAACCTGGCCGACGCCAAGCAGGGCACCAGCCACTGAGACCCCCAGCCCGGTGGCCATCGATTTCGACACCTGCTCGCGGGAATGCTCGCGCAGCGCATGCGCGATCTCGTGCCCCATCACGGCGGCGATCTCGTCATCAGTCAGCCTCAAGCGCTCGATCAAACCGGTGTAGATGGCCATCTTGCCGCCCGCCATGCACCAGGCGTTGAGCTCGTTGGAGGAGAACACATTCACCTCCCACTGCCACGCCGGCGCATCGGCGCGGAATACGCCCGTCTGCGCAGTCAGTCGTGCGACGATGGTGCGCACGCGCTGGACCATGGCCGGATCACGATTGAGCGCATTCTTCTGCCTCGCCTCGGCAAGCATCTGCTGGTACTGCTGCCGCGAAGCCTGCTCGACCTCCTTGGCGGACACCATCATCATTTGCGAGCGTTGCACACCCACGGCGCCGCCGCCCGTGGTTTGCACCGTCTGACACGCAACCGTCATCGTCGCCACGATGACCACGGGCAAAACGCCCCTCACAAGTCCCTTCATCGTTCCAAGCTCCTCAACCCGCTCGTCCTTCGTCCGCATCGGCAGCTACCCGCCAGCCAGCCAGCAGCCAGACCAGGCCAGCCAACGCGAACACCGAGCCCATCGTATAGGTCCAGGCCGCACCCAGCGTTTCCCAGGTGTAACCGCTCAGCAGGCCACCGAGCATGCCGCCGGCACCGAAGGAGATGCTGCCGTACAAGGCCTGCCCACGCGATTGGAGCCGTCCCGGGAACCAGAGGTTCACCACGGCGATCGCTGCCGCGTGGTAGGCGCCGAAGGTGGCACCGTGCAACAGCTGGGCGAGTACCAGCAGAGCGAGGCTGTCCGCCCCCCAGCCGATCATCGCAAAGCGCAGCACCGCACAGGCAAAGGCAAAGAGCAGGATCGTTCGCAGCCGGACGTAGCGCACCAGACGCGGCATCAGCATGAAGACGACAATCTCGGCAAGCACACCCAGCGTCCACATCCAGCCCACCAGGGATGTGTCATAGCCATGCTCGACCAGGAAGATCGAGTAGAACACGTAGAGCGCGCCGTGCGCAGCGGACATCAGGAAACAGGCGCCGAGCAGCGCACGCACCTCGGGCCGGCGCAGGGTCTCGCCCATGCTGGCCGCCGCGCGCGGCTCGGGAGCGCGCGCAGCCTCCGGCACCACCAAAGCGCACACGAGGATGCCGGCGAGGATGGCTGCGGTCACCCACAGCACGGCATCGATCGGCAGATGGTCGAGCAGGTAGCCGAGCCCGAGCACGGCTGCGATGAAGCCGACCGATCCCCACACACGGATGCTGCCATAGCGGTGCGCAGCCGTGCCGAGGTGGGAGAAGGTCAGGCCCTCCACCAGCGGCAGCGCCGCGCTCCAGAAGAAGGCCATCAGCGCCATGGCCGCGAACAGGCCGGTGAACTCGGTGGTGAGGAAGAAGCCAGCGAACCCCGCCAGTGCCGCGATCGCCGACAGGCGCACGATGGCAACGCGTGCGCCAAGCTTTTCGGCGAGCCAGCCCCACAGGTTCGGCGCCAGCACCCGCATCAGCTGCGTCAGCGACATCAGGATGGCGATGTCCGTGGCCGACAGGCTGACCGACTGCAGGTAGAGCGTGAAGTAAGGCGAGAACGCGCCGACGAAGGCGAAGTAGAAGAAATAGTAGGCGGACAGGCGCCAGTAAGGGACCATGCCGACGAAGTCCGCAACAGCCGCGCGTCAGCGCGGCGAAGGCAGGCGCTGGTGCCCCTGGGGCGCGAGTGCGGCAATCCGCGGCGTGTCGGTACTGACGTCGCCGCACTGCGCGCGGTGGCGCAGCGCGTGGTCGATCAGAACCAGCGCGAGCATCGACTCGGCGATCGGCGTGGCGCGGATACCGACACAGGGATCGTGGCGCCCGTGCGTATTGACGATGACCGGGTTGCCGGCGCGGTCGATGGAGCGGCGGTCGAGGCGGATGCTCGAGGTCGGCTTGATCGCGATGCTGGCAATGACGTCCTGGCCGGTGGAGATGCCCCCCAGCACGCCGCCGGCGTGGTTGGACAGGAAGCCCTCGGGCGTCATCTCGTCACCGTGCTCGGTGCCACGCTGGGCGACTGAGGCAAAGCCAGCACCAATCTCGACGCCCTTGACGGCATTGATGCCCATCATCGCATAGGCGATGTCGGCGTCCAGGCGGCCGTAGACCGGCTCGCCCCACCCCACGGGCACGCCGCTGGCGACCACATCGATGCGCGCACCAATTGAATCGCCCGACTTGCGCAGCTCGTCCATGTAGGCCTCGAGTTGCGGCACGATGGCGGCATTGGGAGCGAAGAAGGGATTGCCATCGACCTCGTCCCAGGACACGAAGGGAATCTCGATAGGCCCGAGCGCGGTCATGCAGGCACGGATGACGATACCGTAGCGTTCCTGCAGCCACTTGCGCGCGATCGCGCCCGCCGCGACGCGCACCGCAGTCTCACGCGCCGACGAACGTCCGCCGCCGCGGTGATCGCGCAGGCCGTATTTCTGCAGATAGGCATAGTCCGCATGCCCGGGGCGGAAGGTATCGGCGATGTTGCCGTAGTCCTTGCTGCGCTGGTCCTGGTTGCGGATGAGTAACGCGATCGGCGTGCCGGTGGTCACGCCCTCGAACACACCCGACAGGATCTCCACGGTGTCGGGCTCGCGGCGCTGGGTAACGTGGCGCGAAGTACCCGGCTTGCGGCGATCGAGTTCGGCCTGGATATCGGCCTCGCTGAGCGCGAGCCCCGGCGGACACCCGTCAACCACGCAGCCGATGGCCGGGCCATGCGATTCGCCAAAGGACGTGACGGTGAAGAGCGTGCCGAAGGTGTTGCCGGACATGGAAGGATTCGCCTCTCGTAAGCGCCGCACCTGACCGCAGAGGCCACGGCTGCAGCGCGACTGGTTGCATCATGGAAAAGGGGATGGGGCGTGAGTCTAGCACGCAAGCCCATCCCCTCTGCGCCGCCGGGCCGATGACCGCAGCGGTGCCACGCACCGGCGCTCGGGCGATCAGTGGAAGAAGCTCTCCAGACGCTCGAAGACCTCGTGCTCGGCGCCGTGCCGGCGTACCGCCAGCACGTCTTCGAGCTTCTCGACCTGGCGCACCATCTGCTCCAGGCGCTGGTCGTCGAACACCAGCAGCCAGATACGCGAGCGCTTGCCGTCCGATACCGGCATGCACAGGATGCCCTCGACGTTGAACGCCCTGCGCGCAAATAGATTGCAGATGTGGCTCATCACCCCGGGGTGGTTGTTCACATCAATTTCGAGAACGACCTTGGCGCAGCTCGTCTGCGGCAGCGGGTCGGCAACCTGTTCGATCATCATCAGCCTCCGATCATCTCGGTGTTGGCCGCACCGGGCGGCACCATGGGATAGACAAATTGTTCGCGGTCGATCGTCGCATGGATCAGGCACGGACCCGGAGCACGCAGGGCTTCGGCAAGCGCCATACGCGGATCTTCGGCCTTGTCCAGATCCACCGCAGGCACGCCGAAGCCTTCAGCGATCTTCACGAAATCGGGCTCGGTGCGGTACTTCGAGGCGAACAGGCGCTTGCCGTAGAACAGCGTCTGCTGCTGGTACACCAGGCCGAGCGCATTGTTGTTCATGAGCACGATCTTGACGTTCAGGCCTTCCTCGGCCAGCGTCGCGAGCTCCTGGATGTTCATCTTGAAGCTGCCATCGCCCGAGAAGCACACCACGGTGCGCTCCGGCTCGGCAAGCGCCGCACCGATCGCCGTCGGCATGCCGAAGCCCATCGTGCCCAGGCCACCGGAGGTGAGCCACTGGCGCGGACGACGGAAGGGATAGGCCTGCGCAACCCACATCTGGTGCTGGCCGACGTCGGTGGCGATCACCGCCTCGTCATCGAGCGCATCGGCCACGGCCTGGATAAGCCCGTAGTGGCTGCGCGGATCCTCGATGCCGGGGAGTTGCATCGGGAAGCGCGTCTTCAGGTCCGCGACCTTCGACAGCCAGGCCTCCCGGATGATCGGATCGATGCGCGGCAGAAGCGCCGCCAGGGCCACATTCACATCGGCATGGATGGCGACATGGGCATTCTTGATCTTGTGCAGCTCGGAGCGGTCGACATCGATATGAACGATGCTGGCCCTCGGGCAGAACTGCGCCGCCTTGCCAATCGCGCGATCGTCGAAGCGGGCGCCGACGCAGATCAGCACATCGGCTTCCTCGAGCACGAAATTGGTGTAGCGCGCGCCATGCATGCCGAGCATGCCGATCGACAGGTGGTGATCCATCGGCATTGCGCCAAGAGCCATCAAGGTCATCGTGGTCGGCAGCCCGGCGCGCTCGGCCAGCTGGACCGCAAGCGGCGCCGCACCCGAGTGCACCACGCCGCCACCGAGATAGAGCACCGGCCGCTGCGCACCGTTGATCATGCGCGCTGCCTCTTCGATGGCAGCGACGTCGAGCGCGGGCGTGGGGTCGGGCACCGCTGGCGGAGGCAGCTCCTCGATGCTGATGAGCTGGTTCTGCACGTCCTTGGGCACATCAATCAGCACCGGACCGGGACGGCCGGACATGGCGATGCGGAAGGCATCAGGGACGACCTCCAGCAACTCTTGTGCCGAACGCACAAGGAAGTTGTGCTTGGTGATCGGCACCGTGATGCCATAGATATCCACTTCCTGGAACGCATCCGTGCCGATCATGGCCTGCGGCACCTGGCCGGTGATGACCACCATCGGGATGGAGTCCAGGCAAGCGTCGGCGATGGCGGTGACCAGATTGGTCGCACCCGGGCCACTGGAGGCGATGCACACCTGGGGCACGCCGCTCACGCGTGCCATGCCCTGGGCCATGAAGCCCGCACCCTGCTCGTGGCGGGCAAGCACGTGACGGATCAGCTCACTGGACGACAAGGCGTCGTAGAACGGCAGGATCGCGCCGCCTGGCACGCCAGCGACGGTACGCACGCCCTGACGCTCGAGAAGACGCACGATAAGTTGCGCGCCGGTAAGTTGAATCATGTTGCTCTCCTTCGTTGCGGATTCGACAGCCAGACCGACGAGCCAAAAAAACAAAACCCCCGCCGGCCTTGCGCGCCGACGGGGGTTTGGAATCTTGCTGCTGGAGTGTTCTGTCCCGTTACGACGCGCGTTGTCCTACGCTTACTACGCGTACTACGACGACAGCGAGGAAACGGGCGGACAGGGTCATTACGGATTATCGACTTGAACTCGGAACGTCTCTTTGCAGACTGCGGCCGATTCTAATGACTAATCGCCGCATTGCACAAGAGACTTTTTCGATTGGCAGCCCTCTGCGCCCTGGCGGGAGGACTGATCAAGCCGGCCCAACCAGCCCAACCAGCCCCGACGCGCACGCAACCATCAGGCAGCCCCACGCAGCTCCCGGCGCAAGATCTTGCCCACGTTGCTCTTGGGCAGTTCGTCGCGGAACTCGACATGGTGCGGCACCTTGTAGCCGGTCAACTCCTTGCGACAATGCGCAATCAGCGCCTCGGCGGTGAGCGCGGGGTCCTTGCGCACCACGAACACCTTCACTGCTTCGCCGCTGCGCTCGTCGGGAACACCAACAGCGGCCACCTCGAGCACGCCCGGATGACTGGCAACGACATCCTCGACCTCGTTCGGATACACATTGAAGCCCGAGACCAGGATCATGTCCTTCTTGCGGTCGACCAGCGTGATGAAACCCGCTGCATCGATGACCGCAATGTCACCCGTGCGCAGATAGCCGTCAGACGTGAATACTCTCGCCGTCTCTTCAGGGCGATTCCAGTAACCTCGCATGACCTGAGGCCCACGCACGCAAAGCTCTCCACGCTGCCCGACTGGCTGCTCGACCCCATCGTCATCACGGATACTGATGTCGGTCGATGAGATCGGCAAGCCGATCGCGTGGTTGAACTCCTTGAGATCAAGCGGATTGAGAGTAACCGCCGGAGACGTCTCGGTCAGCCCATACGCCTCGACCAAAGCCACGCCGGTCACCTTCTTCCAGCGCTCGGCAACCGCTTGCTGCACCGCCATTCCTCCGCCCAGGGACACATGAAGCGAAGAGAAATCGAGCTTGGCAAAATCGGGGTTGTTCAGCAAGGCATTGAACAAGGTGTTCACGCCGGTGATCGCCGTGAAGCGATGCTTCGCAAGCTCCTTGACGAAGCCCGGAATGTCACGTGGATTGGTGATCAGGATGTTCGTCGCGCCCACCTTGAAAAAGGTCAGGCAGTTCGCGGTAAGCGAGAAGATGTGATACAGCGGCAGCGCGGTGATGATGATCTCCTGGCCCTCGCGCACCACCGGCCTGATCCACGCATGCGCCTGCTGCATGTTGGCAATGATGTTGCGATGCGTCAGCACCGCCCCCTTGGCCATGCCGGTCGTACCGCCGGTGTACTGCAAGAAGGCAATGTCTTCATGTCCCACATCGACCGGCTTCAAGGCATGGCGGGCACCGCGCTGCAACGCGTCCGAGAAGCGTACGCTGCCGGGCAAGGACCACGCAGGCACCATCTTGCGTATCCGGCGCACGACGAAGTCGACGATCGCCCCTTTCGGGAAGCCGAGCAGCTCGCCAAGACTGGTGACGACCACATGACGGAGGGAGAGCTTGCCGATGACGCTTTGCAGCGTATGGGCAAAGTTCTCGAGGATCACGATCGCCTCGACGCCCGCATCCTTGAGTTGGTGCTCGAGCTCGCGCGCCGTATAAAGAGGATTGACATTGACGACTGTGTAGCCGGCTCTCAGCGCACCATAGAGCGCTACCGGGTACTGCAGCACATTCGGCATCATCAGGGCGACACGAGCTCCCTTTGCGAGCCCCAACTCCCCCTGAAGAAAAGCGCCGAAGCGCGCACTCAGGGCGTCGAGTTCGGCATAGGTGATCGTCTTCCCCATGCAGTAGAAGGCATCACGCTGCGAAAACTGCGCGACGCTCTTCTCGAACAGATCACCGAGCGAGCGGAACTGGTCGACGTCAATTTCGGCCGGTACGCCCGCGGGATAGCTCTTCAGCCAGATTTTTTCCACGCTACCTCCTCCTGTTGCTGGAAACTGCCGAACCGCATGATTGCCGTTCGGCCCCGCCCTCCCGAGGCGTCGGGTCAACCCGTGAGGGCAGCCCCGCAATTCCAACTTGATCGCGCCCGATTATTTTGGGTTGGGCGTCAATCGGACGAAAACAGATTCGTCACGGAGGCGTGGCGACACGGTCGCCACAAGCCGGAGTCGCTACTCCAGCGTCTGTTCAGCGCTCCTCCTGTTCGGCCTCAGGCCAATTCCTGATGTAGTTCTTGAGCATTCGGTTCTCGAAGCTCTGCTCTTCGAGCACCGCCTTGGCCACATCATGAAAACTGACGACACCCAGCAGCGTATGATCTTCCATGACCGGCAGATAACGCTGGTGATGCTCAACCATGAGGCGCCTGAGCTCGTCCATCTCCATGTTTGGCGAAGCAGCGAGCGGATCTCTCAACATCACGTCCTCGACGCACAGAGCCTGCCAGTCAGCGCCGCCCTTCTGCACGGCCTGGAGGACCTGACGGAAGGTCAGCATGCCCACCATTTCGCCACGCGAGAACACGACGAGCGAGCCCACGTCCTGCTCGTTCATGATCTCTACGGCTTCTGCAATGCTCTTCTTCGGGGAAATGGTGAAAAGCACCTTGCCCTTGATCGCCAGGATCTCGCTCACCAGCATGTCGTTCTCCGAACCTCGTCGGTTTCAGTGTCAAGTCTGCGCCATATTAGTGCATCGATGCGGCAGCGCATAGCCGCCATGCACGCCGATGGGTGCAATCAGCGCACAAGCTCGTCGAGCTTACCCTTGACCTTCGCCCAGTCCTCAGCATCGGGCAAGGGATCCTTGCGCTCGACGATCGGCTTCCACTGCCTGGACAGCTCCGCATTCAGCGCAATGAAGTGCTGCTGATCCGCAGGCACATCGTCCTCTGCATAGATCGCTTCCACCGGGCACTCGGCCACGCAGAGCGTACAGTCGATGCACTCCTCGGGATCAATGACGAGGAAGTTGGGCCCCTCGCGGAAGCAATCGACCGGACACACGTCCACACAGTCGGTATATTTACAGCGAATGCAGCTTTCGGTGACGACGTAGGTCATCGCAGGATCTCCGTTTGTCAGGCGCCCAGACCACCCATCGACGAGGCGCAGGACGTGAATATAGTCCAGCCCATTGTTTTTTTGCCACGCCTCGGCGCTCAGTTTATTGGTCAGCCATCAATCACGCTTGACGGCCGCCGAACCTTCGCATAAGTTTCGCCAAGCTTCCTTTCCGGAAGGCTTCCCCTTCCGCCAACCGCGCCCCGTAGTCCAGCCCACCCCTACCGCACAACGGCTCGGGAGGCAATCGTCGAGCGCGGCGTCCAGCAGCAAGCCCCATACAAGCATCACAACACAACGAAGTCATCGGCTTTCGTCAACACCCGCTAGCCCTTAAGTGAGGAATCATGAGCGAGCATATCCACTATGTGACTGACGGCAACTTCGAGTCCGAAGTGCTGCAGTCCCAGACCCCGGTGCTGGTCGATTACTGGGCCGAATGGTGCGGCCCCTGCAAGATGATCGCGCCCATCCTCGACGACGTCGCCAAGGACTACGCCGGCAAGCTCAAGATCGCCAAGCTCAACATCGACGAGAACCAGGAAACGCCGGCCAAGTACGGCATCCGGGGTATCCCGACGCTGATGCTGTTCAAGGGCGGCAACGTCGAGGCGACCAAAGTGGGCGCCCTTTCCAAATCTCAACTGACCGCCTTCATTGACAGCAACATCTAAGCCGGACCAGGCTCCGGCCCGCTCTCGCGGCTCCTCGCGTGCCCGTCGCCGTGGCTCGCGTAACCGAGACGGTAATCCCCCCCAGAATCAGCAGAACGACAACGATCTGTTCGACGTCGACAACGGTGGCGAGGAAGGCAACTCCACGCCCCGCGATCCCGACGTGCCTGCTCTGCACCTGTCCGAACTCAAGGCCCTGCATGTCAGCGAACTGCTGCAGATGGCAACGGACGCCGGTGTCGAGGGCGCGAACAGACTGCGCAAGCAGGAACTCGTATTCGCGCTGCTGCGCAACCGTGCCCGCAGGGGCGAACCGATCTGTGGCGATGGCGCACTCGAAGTGCTGCCTGACGGCTTCGGCTTCCTGCGCTCCCCGGACACCTCGTATCTCGCTGCGACCGACGACATCTATGTGTCGCCATCGCAGATCCGGCGCTTCAACCTGCGCACCGGCGACACGATCGAGGGTGAGATCCGCACGCCCAAGGACGGCGAGCGCTATTTCGCGCTCACCAAGCTCGACAAGATCAACGGCCGCCCGCCGGAAGAGTGCAAGAGCAAGATCCTGTTCGAGAATCTCACGCCCCTGCACCCGCAGGAGTGCCTGAAGCTCGAGCGTGAGGTCCGTGGCGAGGAGAACATCACCAGCCGGGTGATCGACATGATCGCGCCGATCGGCAAGGGCCAGCGCGGCCTGCTCGTGGCCCCACCCAAGAGCGGCAAGACGGTGATGCTGCAGCACATCGCGCATGCGATCACGGCCAACCACCCGGACGTAAAGCTGATCGTGCTGTTGATCGACGAGCGCCCGGAGGAAGTGACCGAGATGCTGCGCTCGGTGAAGGGCGAGGTCGTAGCCTCCACCTTCGACGAGCCCGCCACCCGTCACGTCCAGGTCGCCGAGATGGTGATCGAGAAGGCCAAGCGCCTGACCGAGCACAAGTACGACGTGGTGATCCTGCTCGACTCGCTCACCCGCCTCGCACGCGCGTACAACACGGTGCAACCGGCCTCGGGCAAGGTACTGACCGGCGGCGTGGACGCCAACGCACTGCAGAAGCCCAAACGCTTCTTTGGCGCCGCGCGCAACATCGAGGAAGGCGGCTCGCTCACCATCATCGCCACCACGCTGGTCGACACCGGCAGCCGCATGGACGACGTGATCTACGAGGAGTTCAAGGGCACCGGCAACATGGAGCTCCACCTCGACCGCCGCATGGCGGAGAAGCGGGTCTATCCAGCGATCAACGTCAACCGTTCCGGCACCCGTCGCGAGGAGCTTCTGCTCAAGGCCGACGTGCTGCAGAAGGTTTGGATCCTGCGCAAGCTCCTGTACGGCATGGATGACATCGACGCGATGGAATTCCTGCTCGACAAGATCAAGGCCACCAAGGGCAACGCCGAGTTCTTCGACGCAATGCGCTCAGGCCGAGGCTGATTCACTTGCCCTCTGCATCAACACAAACGCCACCTCACGGTGGCGTTTGCATTTGGGCGCCGCCGGCTCCTCCAGGGCTTGCGCCCCGGAGCGCCGAGCGCATCACTTCGCGGGGTAGTCGAAGAAGCCCTTTCCACTCTTGCGCCCGAGATAGCCCGCCTCGAGCATCTCGACCAACAACGGCGCCGGGCGATACTTCGGATCCTTGGTGCCCTCGTACAGCACCTGCATCACAGCCAGTTCCACATCGAGACCGATGAGATCACACAGGGCGAGCGGTCCGATCGGATGGTTGCAGCCCAGCTTCATCGCCTCGTCGATCTCTGCCGCAGTCGCCAGCCCCTCGCCGAGCGCGAATACTGCCTCGTTGATCATCGGGCACAACAGGCGATTGACAACGAAACCCGGGCTGTTCTTCACCTTGATCGGGGACTTGCCGATCGACTGTGCAAGCGCCTCGACGGCTTCATAAGTCGCATCGGAGGTCTGCAGCCCCTTGATAAGCTCTACCAGCGCCATCATCGGCACCGGATTGAAGAAGTGCATGCCGATGACCTGGGCCGGCCGCTGCGTGCTGGCAGCAAGGCGGGTGATCGAGATCGACGAAGTGTTGCTGGCGAGAATGGCCTCAGGTTTGGTCAGCGCATCCAGCTCTGCGAAGATCTTGAGCTTGAGATTGACGTTCTCGGTCGCAGCCTCGATGACGAGGTCGCAATCAGCCAACGCGGAAAGCGCCGTCGCCGTGCCGATGTGCGCCATTGCCGCAGCCTTCTGCTCGGCACTCATCTTTTCCTTCTTCACCAGGCGATCGAGACTGGCGCCAATGGTATCGAGGCCACGCTTAACCTGCGCCTCGGCCACGTCCATCATCACCACATCCATCCCTGCAACCGCGAAGGCCTGGGCAATACCATTGCCCATCGTCCCTGCGCCAACGACGCCAACCTTGGTGATACTCATCGTACTTGCTCTCCCGACTGGTTATAAGACACGCACGGACAGACGCACAGGCACGCCCTTTTTCCATACCGTAGCGTATGTTATGAACTTTAGCTGATTCTGCTCACCAGCACCAGCCGGGAAAGCAAAGGCGAGATGGGCACGGATGGGGCAATGGAAAAAGCCCCGAGTCAGAAACCTGACTCGGGGCTTTTTGGTGGCGGAGTGGACGGGACTCGAACCCGCGACCCCCGGCGTGACAGGCCGGTATTCTAACCGACTGAACTACCACTCCGCGCTGATCGACTTCGCGTTTCCACGAAGCTGCAGATTGATCTTTATGACGACCAAGCTGCAATGTTGGCGTCCCCACGGGGATTCGAACCCCGGTTATCGCCGTGAAAGGGCGGTGTCCTAGGCCTCTAGACGATGGGGACTGCAAGCCTACTACTGCAAAAACCATTTGGTGGAGGTAAGCGGGATCGAACCGCTGACCTCTTGCATGCCATGCAAGCGCTCTCCCAGCTGAGCTATACCCCCACAACAAGTCGGCGATTATAGCTTCTGATCAAGCTCACCGCAAGTGCATCGAATTGTCACCTTCGCTGCACATCAGAGCAAAGCTCTGTTGAAACTGGCGGAGTGGACGGGACTCGAACCCGCGACCCCCGGCGTGACAGGCCGGTATTCTAACCGACTGAACTACCACTCCGCACTAACCTGCACCGGCCTTGCCGGCTTTGCCCCCAGCTCAATGCTGGGCGCCTTGTCTGGCGTCCCCACGGGGATTCGAACCCCGGTTATCGCCGTGAAAGGGCGGTGTCCTAGGCCTCTAGACGATGGGGACTGCGTACTACCAATTCTTCTTTGTGGTGGAGGTAAGCGGGATCGAACCGCTGACCTCTTGCATGCCATGCAAGCGCTCTCCCAGCTGAGCTATACCCCCGTCACCGAAGAGCGCGCATTATAGGAACTAACCCCCACCTTGTAAACCCCCTTGTCACACAATTTCAATTCCTGCCCCCATCTCGCCCTTCTCGCTCAGGCACGCAGCGACAGGACCTTGCCAGGATTCATCAAACCCAGTGGGTCGAGCGCGCGCTTCACCGCCCGCATCATGTCGAGCTCGACCTCAGACTTGTAGCGCAGGATCTCATCGCGCTTGAGTTGGCCAAGCCCATGCTCGGCGGAGATCGACCCGCCAAGGGCTGCAACCTCGTCATGCACGATGCGATTGATCTCAGCCGTGCGCGCTATGAAGGCCGCGTTGGCCTCGACCAGGGGTTGCGATAGATTGTAATGGAGGTTGCCATCGCCGATATGGCCGAAGGCGACGATACGAACACCGGCGTAGCGCGCCTCGAGCACTGCCTTCGTGCGCTCAAGAAACTCCGGTATGCGACTGACCGGCACCGATATGTCGTGCTTGATGCTGACTCCCTCCAGACGCTGTGCCTCGGAGATCTGCTCGCGCAAGACCCACAACTCAGCCGCCTGCGCCTCGGAGGTCGCAAGCACGGCGTCGAGTACCAGGCCACGAGCCATCGCCACCGCCAACGCCTGCTCAAGTTTGGTCGCCAACCCTGAATCGAGCTGTGGGTCGGTCAACTCCAGCAGCACGCCCCAGTCGTGGCCCCGAGCCAATGGGGCACGTGCCCTGGGAATGTGAGCGAGTACGAGTTCAAGCGCGCTGCGACCGACGATCTCAAACGCGCTCACGCGCTCACCGCAGGCGTCGCGCATCAGCCTCAGCAGGTGCACGGCCGCGCGCGGATCGGGCACACCGACCCAGGCGGTGGCACGAGCCCGCGGCAGCGGAAACAGCTTGAGCACTGCTGCGGTGATGATGCCTAGCGTACCCTCCGCCCCCACGAACAGGTGCTTGAGATCGTAGCCAGTGTTGTCCTTGCGCAGGCCACGCAGTCCGTCCCAGATCCGTCCGTCAGGCAGCACTACCTCGAGCCCCAGCACCAGCTCGCGCATATTGCCGTAGCGCAACACCTGCACGCCGCCAGCGTTGGTCGACAGGTTGCCGCCGATCTGGCAGCTACCCTCAGAGGCCAGTGACAGCGGAAACAGCAGATCTTCGGCGGCAGCAGCGGCCTGCACGCTTGCAAGCGTGCATCCGGCCTCGACGCAGATCGTGCCGTTATCGACATCGAGCGCGCGCACACGGTTCATTCGTCCCATGCCGATCACCACCGCACGCCCGTCGGCGAGCGGCGTGGCACCGCCACACAGGCCGGTGTTGCCGCCCTGAGGCACCATCGGCACGCCCGCGTGCGCGCAGGCGGCCACCACGGCAGCGAGTTCTGCGGTGGTGGCCGGCCGGACGACGGCCTGAGCGGTGCCGTGATAACGCCCCCGCCAGTCGGCAAGGCTCGGCGCCATGTCACCGGCCGCGGTAAGGACGTTCGGCGCCCCCACAATGCCTTGCAAGAGCTCGATCAGGGATGCCATGCCCGCCTCCTCAGTCTGACCTGCCGGTGAGCTCGCGCAACACCGTACGCACGCGGCCGACGGCAGCGACGCCTTCGGCAATTGCCTCATCGGCGCGATGGTAGTCCATCAGGCCGAGCTGGCCGACGCGCGGCGAGATGAGCACGTCGGCAGGATCGCCTGCAAGGCGACTACGAGCGATCCGGACCTGCATGATGTTGATGCTGGAGCTGATCACTGAAGCGAGTGAAGGCGAACTGTCGCTACCGAATGGGATTGCCGCCGACAAGGCATCAATGTCGTCACGCGAGAGTCCCAGGCCGGCCAGCAGGCGCTCGGTCCAGCCGGCCTCGGTTTCCTCGATCGGCACGGGCGCCGCAGCCGTTCGGCGCAGCGCACGCCCGACCATATCCGACCCCAGATCGACCGCAATGACCACATCGGCACCCATCGCCCTGCACAAGGACACCGGCACGGGGTTGACCAGCCCGCCATCTACAAGCAGATGACCCTGGTACATCACCGGCGTCATCAACCCGGGCAACGCAATCGATGCTCTCACGGCTGCGGACACGCTGCCGTCGTGCAGCCAGACTTCACGGCCACTACCCAACTCGGTCGCCACGCAGGCAAAGCGAGCATCGAGCTCGGAGAAGTCGCGATCGATGAAATTGCGCTCGAAGAAACTGATCAGCTTCTGGCCCTTGATCAGGCCACCACGCAGCGACACGTCGAGCAGGGACACGACGTCCTGCCACTTCAGTGTCTCGGCCCAGCGCGTGAGCTTGTCGAGGTCGCCCGAAGCCGCAGCTGCACCAACGAGCGCGCCGATCGAGCAGCCGCTGATCACACGCGGCGCAATACCCTCCTCTGCCAGCGCCCGCAACACCCCCAGATGCGCCCACCCGCGCGCGGCACCACTGCCCAGCGCCAAGCCAATGACCGGCTCGTGGCCACCATCACGCTGCGGCGGCAGGGCGAACGCCCCCGGAGGAGTCAAGGCCCTGCTCCTGAGACGAACGCGTTTGCCGCGCCGTCAGTCGAGCCTTTCGGCATAGAGGTCATGGACATCGCAATCCGTGATGCGGACTCGCACGAAGTCGCCCGGCTCCAGCCCTTCGGCATCGGGGATGATCACCAGGCCGTCGATCTCGGGTGCGTCACCTGGCGAGCGCGCCAGCGCGCCATCCTCTTCGATCTCATCCACAAGGACGGTCATCTCGCGGTCGATCTTTGCCTCAAGGCGCTGCGTGGAGATATCTTCCTGGAAGTCCATCAGCCGCGCCCGTCGCTCCTCGCGTACCTCGTGCGGGACGGCATCCGGCAGCTCGTTTGCCGCGGCCCCCTCGACCGGCGAATAGGCAAATGCCCCCACGCGGTCAAGCTGCGCCTCCTCAAGGAAGTTGAGCAGCATCTCGAAATCTTCCTCGGTCTCGCCGGGGAAACCGGTGATGAAGGTCGAACGAATAGTGAGTTCGGGACAGATGCTGCGCCACTTGCGCACGCGCTCGAGCACGTTCTCGGCATTGGCGGGCCGTTTCATCGCCTTCAGGATGCGCGGGCTGGCGTGCTGGAAGGGTACGTCGAGGTAGGGCAGGATCTTGCCCTCGGCCATCAGCGGGATCAGCTCGTCGACGCTCGGGTACGGATACACGTAGTGCATGCGGATCCAGATGCCGAGCTCGCCCAGCGCACGCGCCAGGTCCACAAGGCGGGTCTTGAGTGGCCGCCCACCCCAGAAGCCGGTCCGATACTTGACGTCGACGCCGTAGGCGGAGGTGTCCTGGGAGATGACGAGGATTTCCTTCACGCCAGCATCGGCAAGCGCCTCGGCCTCGCGCATGACCTCGTGGATAGGTCTGCTGACCAGGTCGCCACGCATGGACGGAATGATGCAGAAGGTGCAGCGGTGATTACAGCCCTCGGAGATCTTGAGGTAGGCGTAATGCTGCGGCGTCAGGCGAATGCCCTGCGGCGGCACCAGATCTGTGAAGGGGTCATGAGGCTTGGGCAGGTGCTTATGCACCGCATGCATGACCTCTTCGGTAGCATGCGGCCCGGTGACCGCGAGTACCTGGGGATGCGCCGCCAGCACGACATCGTCTTTGGCGCCAAGGCAGCCGGTGACGATGACCTTGCCGTTCTCGGCCAGCGCCTCACCGATGGCATCGAGCGACTCCTCGACCGCGGCATCGATGAAGCCACAGGTGTTGACCACCACCAGGTCGGCGTCGTCATAGGTGCCGGAGATGCTGTAGCCCTCGGCGCGCAATCGGGTGAGGATGTGCTCGGAGTCGACGGTCGCCTTCGGACAGCCGAGGGAAACGAAGCCGACGCGCGGCAGGTTCGGGGTCTTGAAAGTGGTCATGCGTGGGGAAACCTGTCCGGGGGTCGGCACGAGGGGGTGGCAGAAAGGTTCAGCCGCCCCGCTCGCGTCAGGGCATCACTTGTGGGCGTCGCCCTTGCCGGTCGCGGCGGGCGCATCGGCGCGCTCGTCGCCGGGTTTGACGTAATTGGGGAACTGGAAGCCGGTGAACATGTTGCGCGTCTGGCTCTCGAGCTGGCTCTGCATCTGCTCGAACATCTTCTTCGACTGGTCGACGTAGGCGCCCATCATGCTCTGCAGCGCGGGCCCCTGGAAATTGAGGAACTGCGCCCACAGGTCCTGACCGACCGGGCTGTTCTCGCCATAGATCGCGCGCGCCTGGTCCTGAAGCTTTCCCTGCATCTCGGTGAACGCCTTGATGTTGCTTTCAAGGTACTTCCCCATCATGCCTTGCATGGCGTTGCCGTAGAAACGGATCATGTGCGCCAGCAGGTCGCTGGTGAACATGGGCGCACCGCCCGCCTCTTCCTCGAGAATGATCTGGAGCAGGATGCTGCGCGTGAGCTCCTCGCCGGTCTTCGCATCGACGACCTGGAACTCCTCGTTGTTGAGCACGAGCTCCTTGACGTCCGAAAGCGTGATGTACGAACTCGTACGCGTGTCGTACAGGCGACGATTGGGGTACTTCTTGATCAGGCGCTGCTGTTCCTGCATTTCTCCATCTCCTCGACGGCGGTCCGTCCCGCTCTGGGTTGCGGGATCGATTATATCGCGGTGCGAAAACGAAACCCCGCCATTCGACGGGGTTTCGTGATTTCACGCATGCTGCAATGCAGCCATCAGCACATGTGCAAGCCGCCGTTGATGTTGATGGTGGCGCCGGTGATGTAGGCTGCCTTGTCCGACGCGAGGTAGGCGCACAGATCGCCAATCTCGTCCGGACGACCGAGGCGCTTCATCGGCACGGTGTCGATGATGCCTTGGCGGATGTCGTCGCGAATGGCCATGACCATGTCGGTGCCGATGTAGCCCGGTGCGACGGCATTCACGGTGACGCCCTTGGTCGCCAGCTCGGCGGCAAGCGCCTTGGTGAAGCCGAGCACACCCGCCTTGGCTGCCGAATAGTTGGTCTGGCCAGCCTGGCCCTTGACCCCGTTCACCGAGGAGATGTTGACGATGCGCCCCCAGCCACGCTCAGCCATCTTGGCCGACACATGGTGCGTGACGTTGAACAGGCTGTTGAGGTTGGTGCTGATCACCGCGTCCCACTGGCCCTTCTCCATCTTCGGGAAGAACTTGTCGCGGGTGATACCGGCGTTGTTGACCAGCACGTCGATCGGGCCGACCTCGGCCTCGATGCGGGCAACCATGGCGGCGCAGGACTCGTAGTCCGAGACATCGCCCTCAGCCGCGACGAAGTCGAAACCCAGGTCGCGTTGGGCAGCCAGCCAGCCTTCCTTCTGGTCGAAGCCAGGCAGGCAGTTGGCGACAACCTTCATGCCATCCTTGGCCAGCGATTGACAGATCGCGGTGCCAAGACCACCCATGGCGCCAGTGACGAGAGCGATTTTCTGGGACATCTTGAGATCCTTCAGGAGCAATTTTAGATGCCGACACTCCAGGCTAGACCGGATCCTGGATCACATTCGGCGCTTCTTGCGGCAGCGCATCAACTGCCTTGCGTTCGCATTATAAACACTGTTGACAAATCTTGTTGCAACGCAATAGAACGTGGCATCGAGGCGAAAAAAAAGCGCCCCCTCAGGAGCGCTCCACTGCCGGCTCGGCAAGCCTGCAGGCAGGAATCAGAACATGTGCTGACCGCCGTTGATCGAGATGTTCGCGCCGGTGACGAACGCCGCCTCTTCCGACGACAGGTAGGCCACCAGACCGGCGATCTCTTCCGGCTTGCCAAGGCGCGACACGGGAATCTGCGGCAGGATCTTCGAGTCGAGGATCTCCTGCGGGATGGCCATCACCATCTTGGTGCCGATGTAGCCCGGCGAGATGGTATTCACGGTCACGCCGTTACGTGCGACCTCGAGCGCAAGCGCCTTCGTGAAGCCGTGCATGCCGGCCTTGGCAGCTGAATAGTTGGTTTGACCGAACGCCCCCTTCTGACCGTTGACCGAGGAGACGTTGATGACGCGCCCCCACTTGCGCTCGACCATGCCGTCCATGACCTGCTTGGTCATGTTGAAAACCGAGTCGAGGTTGGTGCTGATCACCGCATCCCAGTCCGCCTTGGTCATCTTCTTGAACGTCATGTCGCGGGTGATACCGGCATTGTTCACCAGCACATCGACCGGTCCCACTTCCCGAGTCACCTGCTCCACGCAAGCCTTGGCCGAATCGAAATCGGCAACGTCGCAGGGATAGGCCTTGAAGCCGTAGCCCATGTTGTTCATGGTCTGCAGCCACTCTGCCGCCTTGCTGTTACCCGGCGAATGCGTCGTCACAACCTTGTAGCCCAGCGCCGCGAGCTTGATACAGATCGCCTCGCCCAGACCACCCATACCACCGGTTACCAGTGCAACTCTAGACATTGTTCTCTCCTCTCCCTAGACGGGGTTCTTGTGTGCCGGACGGGCTTCAATCGTGACGACAGCGCCCGCCCCAACGCTGTCGCCGCAAATCTGGTCGAGACAGACGGATCAGGCACGCTCCTTCACGTAGCGTCCCGGAGCCGGCTCGATCGGCTCATAGCGCGTGCTGCCGAGACGCCCTCGCGCCGCAACCTGCTTGCCGCCATGCGGACGCAACCATTCGATCCAGTTCAGCCACCAACTGCCCTTGTGCTCTGTCGCACCTTCGAACCACTCATCAGGGTCGGTCGGCCGCCCTTCAGCGGTCCAGTAGCTGCGCTTGTTCTTGGATGCCGGGTTGATCGCACCAGCGATATGCCCGCTCGCGCCGAGCACGAACGTGGTGTCGCCGCCCAGCAGGTTGCGCGCCAGGTAGGCGCTCTTCCATGGCACGATGTGATCTTCGCGTGCCGCAAGCAGGTAGGCGGGCATATCCACCTTGGCAAGATCGACCTTCTGCCCCAGCATCCGGAGCTTGCCCGGCACTCGCAGGTTGTTCTCGAGGTACATGTTGCGCAAGTACCAGGTCAGGAAAGGCCCGGGCAAGTTGGTCGAATCAGAATTCCAGTACAGCAGGTCGAAGGCCGCAGGCTTGTTGCCCTTGAGGTAGTTGCCGACGACGTACTGCCAGACCAGATCGTTGGCACGCAGGAAGGAGAACACGTTCGCCAACTCCTGCCCCTTGAGCACGCCGCCCTTGCCGATCGCTGCCTCGCGCGCGGCCACGCCGGCCTCATCGACCAGGCAGCCCAGCTCACCCGCATCCGAAAAATCGAGCAGCGTCGTCATCAGAGTGAGGCTCGCCACCGGGTCCTCACCACGCGCCCGCGCCACCGCGAGCGCCGAGGTCAGGATGGTGCCGCCGACGCAAAAACCGAGCACGTTGGGTTTCTTTACGCGGGTCACCGCGCGCACGACATCCAGCGCAGCCAGCGGCCCCTTCTCCAGGTAATCGTCCCAAGTGAAATGCCCGCCCGACTCCGGACGGGGGTTCCGCCAAGACACCAGGAATACGGTGAAGCCCTGCTCTACCGCGAATCGAACCAGGGAGTTCTCCGGCTGCAGATCCATGATGTAGAACTTGTTGATGCAGGGCGGCACGATCAGCAGCGGCGCCTGCGCCACCTTCTCGGTCAGCGGGGCGTACTGGATGAGCTGCATGAGCTCGTTCTCGAAGATCACCGAGCCCGGCGTCAGTGCCAGGTTACGGCCGATCTCGAAGGCCGAGTCATCGGTCATCGAGATGCGCCCCTTCTCGAGGTCGCCGAGCAGGTTCTGCACGCCACGCGTGATGCTCTCGCCCTTCGTCTCAAGCGCGGTCTTGATGAACTCGGGATTGGTCGCCGCAAAGTTGCTCGGCGACAAGGCATCGATGTACTGCCGGGTCAGGAACTGAATGCGCGACTTCGCGCGGCCGTCGGCGATCGGCATGGCCTCGGCAACCTGGGTGAGCAACTCGGCGTTGAGCAGGTAGGCTTGGCGCAGGTAGTCGAACACCGGACTCTCACTCCACTCCGGCGCGGTAAACCGTCTGTCGCCCGGCGGCGGCTGAACAACGGCCGGCGCAGGCTCGCCGTCCTTACGCGCAAGCATCGACGACCACAGCTGGGCGTGCTTCTCCGCGTAGGCCTTCTGGATGGCGCCAAGGGTCTCCGTCTCGGGCAGCGGCAGCTTGGGAGCCGCTACGCCCGAGGAATCCTGCATTGCCGCATGCTGTCGCGCCAGCGCGTCGAAGAAGGTCTTCGCCATGGACTGTCCCGCCTCGAACATGGCCTGCACGCCAGGCGGCGTCCCCTTACCCGCTGAATCCGACATTCACATCTCCCCAAGCTGGTGGCGACGGCCGGCGGCCATCGCGTGCTGATTTGTGCTGCATGGCAATCCCGATCCGGCGTCGCAGCGGCGCTACAATTGGCGCATGTACCTGATTCCGATTGCCTGGCTCTATGTCGCCATCCTCGTCGCCGTGTCCGAGGACACCGTCGTCGCTGGCGTGTTGACCTTCGTCTTTTGGGGCATCGCCCCACTCGCCCTCTTCATGTGGATCTTCGGTACCCCGGCCCGCCGGCGGCGCCAGCGCGAACGCGAAGCCCTTGACCGCAACGATAGAGCCGAAACGGGCCCTGATCAATAGCCCAAGCCGTTTGGAGGTCGATGCGAAGCGGGTGCCGGCCATGCCGGAGCCCGGAATCAGTGCGCATCGAGCCAGACCAGAGACGCAAAACGGCCCGTCCTTGCATCACGGCGATAGGAATAGAACTGCCGTGGCGACGAATAGGTGCACGCCCCGCCGCCATCGACACGCTCAACGCCAAGCCTGCGCAGGCGCAGGCGGGCAAGCATGAAGAGGTCAGCCATCCACTTGCCAGGCGCAGCGCCCGCCACGAAAGCCTGCGCGGCCTCCTCATCACTGTCGGCGAGCGCGCACCGGACATCGTCACCGACCTCGAAGGCACCAGGGCCGATCGCCGGCCCCAACCACGCACGCAGGCTGGATGGCGCAACCGCCATATGCGCGACCGTCGCCTCGACGATACCCGCCGCCAACCCGCGCCATCCGGCATGCACCGCTGCCACGACCGTGGCGTCGTCATCGCACAGCAGCACCGGCAGGCAGTCCGCCGTCATCACGGCGCACACCCGGCCCGGCGTCCTTGAAACTGCGGCATCCGCACGAACATGGCCCGTCACCGACTCGGCGTCGACCACCGTGCATCCATGTACCTGATCGAGCCAGGCCGGCTCCGAGGGCAGATGGGCGCGCAACCGTGCGCGATTCGACGCCACCGCCGCCGGGTCGTCACCTACATGAGCACCCAGATTGAAGCTGGCAAAGTCGCCCGCACTAACCCCGCCCTCGCATGTCGTCAGCAATGCACCGACACCCTTGGGCAGAGCCCAGTCCGGGCACAACAAGCCAGGAACCAGCGGCCGACCAACCGTCGGCGAGTGCCCCCCGCTCACGCCAGTTCCTCACGCAAAGCCTGCAGCAGCATGGCGAAGTCGGCGGGCATGGGACACTCCCACGCCATGTCATCACCACTCTGCGGATGGCGCAAACCCAACCTGAAGGCGTGCAGCGCCTGGCGCGCAAAGCTGTCGAGCAAGGCTGAGCCCGTGCGACGCTGACCATAAACGGCGTCGCCCACCAAGGCGTGGCCAACATGCGCCATATGGACCCGGATCTGGTGCGTGCGCCCTGTCTCCAACCTGCACTCGACCAAGGTACAGCGCGCAAAACGCTCTCGCACAAGGTAATGGGTGACGGCCGGGCGGCCGTTGCCGACCACCGCCATCCGCGTGCGCAGACTGGGGTGGCGCCCGATCGGCGCATCGACGCTTGCGCCCGCCGTGAGCTCGCCCTTGACCAGCGCCCAGTAGTGGCGCTTGACGGTTCGCGCCTGAAGCTGGCGCACCAACTCCGTCTGCGCAGCGAGCGTCCTGGCCACGACAAGCAAGCCGCTCGTATCCTTGTCGAGCCGGTGCACGATACCCGCCCGCGGCACTGCCGCCAGCGCCGGGTCGTGGTGCAGCAGTGCATTGAGCAGCGTACCGCTCCAGTTGCCGCTGCCAGGATGCACGACCAACCCGACCGGCTTGTTGATCACGAGCAGGTGCGCATCCTCGAAGACGATGTCGAGCGGGATGTCCTCGGGCTGCTCAGCGCCAAGTTCGGGCGCGGGCGGCGGCGCGATCTCGACGCATTCACCGCCCCACACTTTGCGCTTCGGGTCAGGCGCGTTGCCATCGAGCAGGACGTAGCCATCGCGCATCCATGACTGCAAGCGACTGCGCGAATGCTCAGGGCGCAAGCGGGCGAGCGCCTGGTCCAGGCGCAGGCCTGCAAGTTCATCAGGAATCGTCAGCGCTTCGAGCGAGTCGGGCTCGTCGGCTGGGATATAATCGGCGCGTTCATTCACGCGAGTGTCTTCGATGGCCAGGTTCACCCTCGGAAGTTTAACGGCAAAAGCTGTTCTTATTGGCGCCCTGCTGGCCGGTGGCTGCGGGCTACTGCCCGATCAGGTCGACGAAACAACCGGCTGGAACGCCCAGCGGCTGTATTCCGAGGCAAAGACTTCGATGTCCGAAGGCGCCTACGACCGGGCTGTCACCCTGTTCGAGAAGCTCGAGGCACGCTATCCCTACGGCAGATTTGCCCAGCAGGCCCAGATCGAGGTCGCCTATGCGTACTTCAAGCAGGGGGAACAGGCGCTGGCACTGGCAGCAGCAGACCGCTTCATCCGGCTGCACCCCAACCATCCCAACGTCGATTACGCCTACTACCTCAAAGGCCTGATCAACTTCAACGAAAACCTTGGCCTGCTCGCCAACCTGTCGCGCCAGGATCTCTCCGAGCGCGACCCCAAGGGCGCTCGCGAAGCGTTCGACAGCTTCCGCGAACTCGTCGAGCGCTTCCCGGACAGCCGCTACGCGGACGACTCGCGCGCGCGCATGCAGTACCTGGTCAACTCGCTCGCCTCGCACGAAGTTCACGTCGCGCGCTATTACTACAACCGTGGCGCCTACGTTGCCAGCATCAACCGCGCTCAGACGGCAGTTACGAACTTTCCCCAGGCGCCGGCCATCGAGGAAGCCCTGTTCCTGCTCGTCAAGAGCTACGACGCGCTGGGCATGACCCAACTGCGCGACGACGCCGAGCGCGTCATGCGCACGAACTTCCCTGACAGCGTCTATTTCCGTGGCGGACCGGCAAACACCAAACCGTGGTGGCAGCTGTGGTGAGATAGCCCCGGGCAGGGGCTATGCCCTGCAGGACATGAAGAAAGGCGCCCACGGGCGCCTTTCTTCATTGGCCCACCGACCGAGCCGCAGCCGGTGGCGCAGCGGGCCTCGACCCGCTGCCGATCCAGATCAGGCGCCGAAACGGGCCTTGAACTGCTGGCGATAACGATGCAGCAGCGGCTCAGTGTAGCCACTGGGCTGGGCGCAGCCTTCGAAGATCAGCGCACGTGCAGCCGCGTAGGCCACGGAAGCACCAAAATCCGGCGCCATCGGGCGATACAGCGGATCACCGGCATTCTGGCCATCGACTACCGCAGCCATGCGCTGCAGCGTGGCCTCCACCTGCTCGGCGCCGACCACGCCGTGGCGCAACCAGTTGGCGATGTGCTGGCTGGAGATGCGCAGCGTGGCACGGTCCTCCATCAGCCCGACGTTGTTGATGTCGGGCACTTTCGAACAACCGACGCCTTGCTCCACCCAACGCACCACATAGCCCAGGATACCCTGGCAGTTGTTGTCGAGCTCCTGCTGCAGCTCGGCCTCGCTCCAGTTCGCCTGCTCCACCACCGGGATGGTGAGCAGATCGTCGAGCAGGGCCTCGGCCTGCGCGTTGAGATCGAGCTTCTCGATCTCCTGCTGCACCGCGGCCACGCTGACCTGGTGATAGTGCAAGGCGTGCAGTGTGGCGGCAGTCGGCGACGGCACCCAAGCGGTGTTGGCGCCCGCCTTGGGGTGGGCGATCTTCTGCTCCAGCATCGCCGCCATCAGGTCCGGCATGGCCCACATGCCCTTGCCAATCTGGGCGCGGCCACGCAGGCCGGCGGCAAGACCGATCAGCACGTTGCGGCGCTCGTAGGCCGCGATCCACTTGCTGTTCTTGATGTCGCCCTTGCGCATCATCGGACCGGCTTCCATGGCGGTGTGCATCTCGTCGCCGGTGCGGTCAAGGAAGCCGGTGTTGATGAAAGCAACACGCGCGGGCGCAGCGGCAATGCAGGCGCGCAGGTTCACGCTCGTGCGACGCTCCTCATCCATGATGCCGAGCTTGACCGTATGGGCCGGCAGGCCGAGCAGCTGCTCGACACGGGTAAAGAGTTCGTCGGCAAAAGCGACTTCGGCAGGCCCGTGCATCTTGGGTTTGACGATGTAGATGCTGCCCTTACGCGAATTGCCGCGGCGGCCGAGGTCGCGCTTGGCGATCAGCGTGGTCACCACCGCATCCATGATGCCCTCGGGAATCTCCTTGCCCTCACCCCACAGGATGGCAGGATTGGTCATCAGGTGCCCCACGTTGCGCACGAACAGCAGCGCACGGCCATGCAGTTTCACCACCTTGCCATCGGCGCCGGCGTACTCGCGGTCGGCATTCAGGCGGCGGGTCATCTGCTTGCCGCCCTTCTCGAAGCTGTCCTCGAGCGTGCCGCTCATCAGACCAAGCCAGTTGCGGTAGGCAACGATCTTGTCGTCGGCATCGACTGCAGCGACCGAGTCCTCGCAGTCCATGATCGTCGACAGTGCGGCCTCCATCAGCAAGTCATTGACGCCAGCCGCATCGGTCTTGCCGATGGCGCCGTCGCGATCGATCTGGATCTCGATGTGCAGGCCGTTGTTGCGAATCAGGAGCGCGCTCGGCGCTGCGGCCTCGCCCTGGAAGCCGATGAACTTCTCGGGCTGTTGCAGGCCGACGGTACTGCCATTGCGCAGCGCAGCCACCAGCTCGCCAGCGGACACGGTGTAAGCGGTGACATCGGCGTGCGAGGCGCCGGCAAGCGCTGCGGCCTGGTCCAGCACCTGGCGACCGAAGGCGATCACCTTCTGTCCACGCACAGGATTGTAGCCCTTGGTGAGTTCGGCGCCGTCCTTCTGGGGAATCGCATCGGTGCCGTAGAGCGCGTCGTAGAGCGATCCCCAGCGCGCATTGGCAGCATTGAGCGCATAGCGCGCATTCATTACCGGCACAACGAGCTGGGGCCCCGCCTGAACGGCGAGCTCGTCATCGACATTGGTGGTGCTGACCTTGGCATCAGCCGGGACCGGGAGCAGGTAGCCGATGGAGGCCAGGAAGGCCTTGTAGGCAGCCATGTCCTTGATGGGGCCTGGATTGGCACGATGCCAGGCATCAACCTCGGCCTGGATGCGATCGCGCTCAGCGAGCAGGGCTGCGTTTCGGGGGGCCAGATCATGCACGAGCGCATCGAACCCGCTCCAGAACGCGGCAGGGACCACACCGCTGCCCGGCAGGGCCTCTTCCTCAATGAATCGCTTCAGGCTGGTGGCCACCTGAAGACGCTCGCAGGTCACTCGTTCGGTCATGTTCGGGCTCTCTGTACTTGATGTTGACACCACGCCCCTCCTTCGAGGGTGCTTAACCAACGAAGGATGCGATCGAATCGCGCGCGGGTCAATACTCTGAAGCCAAAAGTCTTCTATAAGACACAACATATATCGAGATTCTCCGCACAAGCGCTCAGCCCGCCCCAAGCCGACTGCTCGAGAGGTCTCTGCACGACGACCTCGTCGCCGCGGATCACCGGACGTATCATGCGTTTACCTGCCATGGAATGAACGCCCCCAGAGAACACACACAGTGCGCGCCAACCGATGAACCTTCGTGCCCGGTTCCTTGAACTGCAGACCTTGCTAGCTGAACACGAAGAGATCTGGCGCCCAGCTCCGTTTCATTCAGTCAGTCCCCGGTGGAGGGACCACAGGCCCGCGCTTGCGACCGCTCTGGAGGCGCTGGACGACGAGGCGGTCAAACGCTTCGGGCTCGACCCCGAAGCCTGCGCAGACTGGCTCGCGGCTTACCTGCCCGCGCTAGGCATGGTGAACAAGCTCTCCGAAGTCCCTGCGCTGCCCGCTCGCTCACTACCTGCTTCCCGTGCGCGCGAGGATGACGGCATGCCAGGACGCAAGCGCGCGCAAGTCGAAGCATTTGTCCGTCACATCCCGGCCACCGTGACCCCTGCGCTTGAGTGGTGCGCAGGCAAGGGCCACCTCGGCCGCAAGGTTGCACTCACCGACCAGGTACCGGTGGTCTCGCTCGAGCTCAACCCCGCGCTGTGCGCCGACGCCAAGAGCCTTGCCACCCGCAAGGGTGTCGACCAGGAGATCTTGTGCGCCGACGCGCTCACCGCGAGCGGGCACGAACACGTGCGCGGTCGCACAGTCTTCGCGCTCCACGCATGCGGCGAACTCCACCGCAGCCTGGTACGCAACGCACATACTGACGGTGCCGAGGCTTACCGGATTTCTCCGTGTTGCTATCACCTGGGAAGCGAAGACCCCTACCAACCCCTGAGCAGCGACGCCTCGCTGATGCTCGACGCCTCAGCACTACGGCTCGCTGTAACCGAGTTGGTTACCGCACCAGAGCGCGATCGCACTCGTCTCGCGCGCGACCAAGCCTGGAAGCTTGGTTTCATCGCGCTACGCACTGAAGTCGAGGGTGAAACGCGACGCCCTTTCCGTCCCGTACCTGCGGCCTGGTTTGACGGCAGCTTCGATGACTTCTGCCGCAGACTGGCGATCCGCGAGCATGTAAGGCTGCCCGCGAATCCGGCATGGGCGGACTGGGAGCATGTCGGCTGGAAGCGACGTGACGAAGTACTTCGCCTAGAACTCGTGCGCCACGCCTTCCGGCGCGGTCTGGAATTGTGGCTGGTACTCGATCTCGCGCTGGGCCTGGGCGAGCGTGGTTTCGACGTTGTCCTGGGAAGGTTCTGCGAACGCAGCCTGACACCACGCAACCTGCTCGTTATCGGACAGCGGCGACCAGATTCACGCACTGCGACATAGCGAAGCGCCCGTTTTACGCTACCGCCCAGCCTACTCCACCACGATCTGCCCCGAGCGTCCTGGACCGCAAGGGAGTTCGATCGTGACTGATGTGCCCTTGCCTTCCTCGCTCTCGATCCTGACTCGCCCACCCAAGATACCGGTCACCAACTGGTGGGTTATGTGCAAGCCCAACCCAGATCCCCCCTGCCCCATCCGAGTGGTGAAAAATGGATCGAACACGCGCTTGAGATTAGCGGCAGAAATACCGCAGCCGTCGTCGCTGACGACCAGCCTCAGCCAATCCTCCCCAGCGGGAGCTGCCGTGAGGGTGATCGCACCCCGATCACGTCCCTCGAAAGCGTGGACAAGGGCATTGTTGATGAGGTTGATCAGCACCTGCCCGAGCGGCCCGGGATAACTGTCCAGCTTCAGCCCAGCGGGCACCTCGTCCACCAGCCGGAAAGGGGTACGGCGGATACTCGGCTTCATCGCCAGCCCCACCTCCTGCACGACCTCGCGCAGATCGAATGGGCGACGCTGATCGCTGGTCTGGTCCACGGCGAGCTGCTTGAAACTGCCGATCAGCTCGGCCGCCCGACTGAGGTTGCGTTCGATGATGCGCCCCGCCTCGTCCACACAGGCAAGGAAGTCGTTGAAGACCGATCGCGTGAAACCCGTCGCCACACGTGCGTTGAACTGGCGGTAGACATCGTTCAGCGTACTCGACGCAGTGACCGCGTTGCCGATTGGCGTGTTGAGCTCGTGGGCCACGCCTGCGACCAGGGCGCCAAGCGAAGCCAGTTTCTCGCTCTGCAGCAGCTCGTCCTGGGTACGGCGCAGATGCTCGAGCGCAGCCTCGAGTTCGTGCGTCCGATCGGCGACTCGCCCCTCTAGCGTAGCGTTCAACTCGAGCACTTCACGTTCACGCTGCTTGCGGACACTGATGTCGCGCGCGACACCGATTACCAGCCGCTCGCCGTTTTCGTCGAACCCACTCAGCGCCACCTCTGCATCGAAGGTGCCACCGCCGCCGCGAGAGTGAACCCATTCGAAGCGTTGCGGCTGCCCAGCACGCGCCGCGGCCAGGTAGCGCGCAGCCAACTCGGCGGAGGTGCCCCCACGCTGCATGGGCGGCGACAACGTCAGGGGCGAGTGCCCGATGATGTCCTCGCGTGCCCGCTCGTACATCACCAGCGCGGCGTCGTTGCAGTCGATGACGATGCCGTCGCGAACGAGGAACATGGCGTCATTGGAATGCCGCACCATGTGCGCCAGCCGGCGCATGTGCTGGGCGGCCTGATCCCGCTCGATGGCGGCGCCGATCCAGCGCGCGAGCAACTCCACGAAGTACTTCTCACCGGCGCTGAAAGGCGTCTGTCTCGCCTCAGCCGCAGCGAAACCGAGGCAACCATATAGCCGTCCGCCCACCTCAAGGCGGATACCGATGTAGGTCTCGAAGCCAAGCATGCGGTAGCTCGGGTGATCGCGCGCGGCCGAGGCCCCAACGGACTCGAAGGCCTGGATGCAGCCCGCACGCACCGGCAGGTCGCAGTAGCTCGACGCGAGCTCGAACTCGCTGCCCTGGACCAAACCGGACTCACTCGAGGCATGGATCGCCGTCACTCGACAGCGCTCGTCATGGATCTCGCAGATCACCGCGATCTCGATACCCAAGAACTCGGCCCCCAGACTCAGCGCAGTGGACAGTTGCTCCGCGAGCGTGAGCGCACTGCGCGACGCGATGTCGTTGAGCACCGCAAACGCCCTCACCTGGCGTTCGACCTCGAGCGCAGCCTGCTTCTGATGAGTGATATCGAGCACGAAACCGTCGAGATAGCGCGGCCCGCCATCGCGTGGCGGAACAACCGCACCGTACTCCGCCATCCAGTGCACCTGCCCATCGGCGCCCAGCATGCGGTACTCCATCTCCCAGCGCCCAGCCTCCTCGACGGCATGCTTGACCAGCTCGGATACCCAGGCGATATCCTCCGGATGCACGCAGCCGCCCAGGGTCCGCCCCCCGGCAACGAGGAAATCCGCCGTCGGATAGCCGACGATATGCTGATCCCTGCCGCTCATGAAATGTGCTGTCCAGTTCTCGTCGTCAAGGCAACGAAAGACCGTGCCCGGGAAGTGCTCGATCAGTGTACGTAGCTTGGTTTCACTGTCCTGCAGTGCGCGCTCCGCCGCGCGCCGCTCGGCAATCTCACGACGCAGTGCCTCGACGACCTTGCGGCGCTGCCGCAAGATGAAGCTCAGCAGCCCGACCACTGCAAGAAGCAAGGCAGCAAATACGGACAGTGCGATCGTCAGGTGCTGCGCACGCTGCGCGAGTCGGGACGCGCCCCTATCCTCGCTCGCGACCGTACCGACCGGAGCCGCGCCCTGCCCCTCTCCCCGCGCCGACAACCCAGTCGGGGAGAAGTCGACACCTGCCGGCACCTGCTGAACAGCGGCCTGCGGCACGGCAGCATGCACGCCAAGCGGAACGGCAGCGATCAACAGCAACACCGATAACCCCGCCGCGAACCATGCGCGTGGCAATGATGGCATTTGCATCGACTGTGACCCCACTGGAGCATGCCGCGAAACAGGGGGCGCAAGACCTGGCCAAGGGGCGTGCGACTGATCGCCGGTTGCCATCGGGCTGCGCAAGGACGGGCCTTTCAGCGAGGCCACCCAAGCATTGTCGCCAAGTTCGACAGACGTTTCCAGTGCGCGTCTACAAGTGCGAATTGGGGCTGCATGCGGACCTTCGGCAATGAGCGCTCCCGTCTCCCGACGCCTGTGGGCCGTCACATCGTCCGGCCGACTGGCTTGCGCAGCATCAATACACAGGTCCTCATGGACTCCAGCGGAGACGTCGGAACGTGTGATACGCCGCCACGACACCTCCACATCCGACTCAGCAGGCAAAATGCGCCAGAAATGGCAGCAATCACCGCCATCTTAGGCAGCAGAAGTCACTCCAAAGCCGGCGTCTTGTCCCGAGGCTCCAGCTTTGGCGCAGACATTTCAAGCGCAATCCTGCTTCCGCAGAGTTGGCACGCCGATTGCGCATGCCTTGACAGAGCGAGGCCTAGCCAGCACGGGAAGCCATTATGTTTAGCTATCAAAATAATTCAAAAAATAAGATTGCTCTAAATATTAGAACACTCTAATGTATGCCTCGTCGAAAGACATCTCCCTCACCCTAGGAGCACCATCATGGAAAACGCACAGCAATTCAGCTTTCCCCGCCTGAACGAACCGGCCCCTGCATTCAGCGTCCGTACCACGCATGGTGAGCGTTCGCTCGAGGACTACCGCGGCAAGTGGCTGATCCTGTTCTCGCATCCCGCCGACTTCACGCCGGTATGCACCACCGAGTTCATCGGTTTCGCCAATGCCGCGCCCAAGTTCGCTGAGATGAATTGCGAACTGCTCGGCCTGTCGATCGACAGCCTGTTCTCGCACCTGGCCTGGACGCGCAACATCAAGGAAAAATTCGGCGTCGATATCCCCTTCCCGATCATCGAAGACATCAAGATGGATGTCGCCCGCGCCTACGGCATGGTCCATCCGGGTGCTGCCGACACCCAGGCCGTGCGCGCGACCTTCTTCATCGACCCCAATGGCGTAATGCGCGCCATGGTGTATTACCCGATGAGCAACGGCCGCAGCATCGACGAGTTCGTCCGCCTGCTGCAGGCACTGCAGACCTCGGACACGCACGGTGTCGCCACACCCGAGAACTGGTGCCCGGGCAAGGAAGTGATCGTCTCCCCGCCCAAGACCGCCGAGGCGGCCGACAAGCGCGCCACCGAAGGTTACAACACGGTCGATTGGTACTTCTCCACCAAGTCGCTGTAAGCCGCCCCCGCCCTGCAGCGCGCCTCGCACGCCGCAGGGCATCACGCCACGCGCGAACAGGAGATCGCATGACCAACGAAATCCACACCGATGTCGCCATCATCGGCGCGGGCAGCGCCGGACTTTATGCGCTGCGCGAGGTGCGTCGTGCCGGGCGCGACGTCCTGATGATCGACCGCGGCCCGCTCGGCACTACCTGCGCCCGGGTGGGCTGCATGCCCTCGAAGGTCGCACTGCATGCCGGTGCGGAGTGGGCGACACGCAAAGCCCTGGCCGGGATCGGTGCACGCGGGGTCGAGGCCCTTTCCATCGACCTTGCCGCGACCTGGGCGAGGCTGCGCGAACAACGCGACTTCTTCGCCAGCAACGGCGCCGGCAAGGCTCGCGCCGCCGCCGGCGACAAACTCATCGAAGGCACGGCGCGCTTTCTCGAACCCACGCTCATCGAGGTCTCGTCGCCTGCAGGATCGCAGCGCGTACGCGCCCGTGCCGTCGTCATCGCCACCGGTTCACGCCCAGTCATGCCCGGCTGGCTGGAAGACCTGCGCGATCGCGTGATCACGACCGACGCACTGTTCGAACTCGAAGCGCTGCCGCGCAGTATCGGCATCCTCGGACTCGGCGCCATCGGGCTGGAAATGGGGCTTGCGCTGTCCCGACTCGGCATCCGCGTGGTCGGGGCAGACCTCGCACCGAATGTCGGCGGCCTCGCCGATCCTGCACTCGGCGAGCGCGCACGCGAACGTTTTGGGCAGGAGATCGAACTCTGGCTGGGCACGCAGACCCGACTCGAGCGCAGCGCATCCGGCATTGTCATGCACGCGGACGGACGGAAGGCCGAAGTCGAACTGCTGCTCGCTGCCCTCGGCCGGCGCCCCAACGTCGACAGCCTGGGTCTGGAAGCTGCCGGCTTCCGACTCGACGAACGCGGCACCCCACGCTTCGACCCCACGACCATGCAGGTCGGCGAGTTGCCGGTCTTCATCGCCGGCGACGCCAATGCGGACCGGCCGCTTATGCATGAGGCAGCCGACGAAGGCGCGATTGCCGGCTACAACGCTGCCCGCAAAACCCCCACCCGCTTCTGGCGCAAGGTGCCACTCGGCATCGCCTTCTCCGACCCAGACATCGCCGCGGTCGGCATGCGCTTCGACGCCCTGCCCACCGAGGGGATCGTAGTCGGCACCGCCAGCGGCGACAAGAACGGACGCGCCCGCATCCTCGGCGCCACCGACAGCCTGCTGCGCGTCTATGCCAACGCGACCGATGGCCGACTGCTCGGCGCCGCGATGGTCGCGACGGGCGGCGAACATCTCGCCCATCTGCTTGCCTGGGCGATACAGCGCGGCGAGACCGCGCACGACCTGCTGGCCTTGCCCTTCTACCACCCCGTGGTCGAGGAGATGTTGCAGACAGCGCTACAGGACATCGCCGCGCAGTTGCCGCTGCCAAACCCCTACCCGATCGGGCTCGCGCCCGTCGAACACCTCTGACCTGGAGTCGTCCAGCATGTCCCACCGCAAGATCCTCAACTGGCTCGCCTTTTCGGACGGCATCGCACTGCTCGCCCTGGTGTTCGTCGCCGTGCCGGTCAAGTACATGCTCGACCAGCCGCTTGGGGTGAAGCTGCTGGGCCCCTTGCACGGGGCGCTGTTCCTGTCCCTTGCGACTGCGACGCTGAGTGCGCTCGCACGCGGAATTCTCCGGCCAGGCCTGGCGCTACTGCTGCTCATCGGCGCGCTCCTGCCCCTGGGCGCATTTATTGCCGATCACAAGCTGCGCCAAGCCTATCCGGAATTGCAGACCTGATTCATCGATGCATCACCCTTTATATAGGAGCACTACCATGAAGAAAGCCCTCGTCGCCCTCGCCATCGCCCTCGGCTCCACCGCCGTGCTCGCCGACAAGCCCGCAGTCACCGTTGTCCTCAACGCTCAGAGCCCGATGACCCAGGGCATGGCCATGGTGCTGGCCAACCAGATGCAGGAACAGGGCGCGCAGGTCGACATCCTGTTATGCGATCAAGCCGGCGACCTCGCGCTCAAGGGCGCCGGCGGCGAAGCGCTCAAACCCAACAACGTGACACCGGCGCAACTACTCGACGGCGCGCTGAAGAAGGGCGCAACCGCCTCGGTGTGCGCGCTCTACCTGCCCAACAGCGGCAAGCAAGCCGAAGACCTGAAGGAAGGCATCAAGCCGGCCAAGCCGGCCGACATGGGCGCCGCACTGCTGGAGCCGAACCGCAAGGTCATTGGTTTCTGACGATTCATCGCACTTGATCATCAACGGATGCCACACGCAATGAGCGCTCATCTGCTCGTATTCCTTCTCTCTGCCACAACCGCCACCATGGTGCTGGCGCAAGCGTCCGCACTTGAAGTCAGTCTGACCGGAATCCAGCATGATCGCGGAAGCCTGCGCGTGGGGCTGTATTCCGAGCCGAAAACCTTCCGCAAGGAAGCGCAGGCCGTCGCCATACAGCAGGTGCCGGCCAGCGCCGGTACGGTGACGGTGAGCTTCGGTGCGCTGCCGCCCGGTCGCTACGCGATCATGGCTTATCACGACGAGGACGGTAACGGCGAACTCAATCGCCGCTTCGGCATGTTCCCGACCGAAGGCTACGGCCTCTCGAACAATCCCACCGTGTCCGGCCCGCCCGCGTTCGCGGACAGTGCCTTCGAAGTAGCTGCCGGTGCGGGCACCACCCGGATCAGCATCGACCTCCGTTACTGACAGCCCTGCAAGGAAGAACGATGAACGCCCCCGCCTCCTCCGCCACGCCCGCCGCTGCGCACGACGCGCATGGCGGACGGCTCGCACATTTCCCGGTCGCCCTGTTCTCCACCGTGATGGGCATGGCGGGCCTCACCATTGCCTGGCTCAAGGCCCATCACATCGGCGGCATGCCGATCGAGATCGGCATCGCGCTGCGCTGGCTGGCGAGCGCGCTGTACCTGTTCCTCCTCGTGATGTACGGAGCCAAGCTGCTGCGCCACCCCGAAGCGGTGAAGGCCGATCGCGCCCATCCGGTGCGTCTGAACTTCTTCCCCGCCATCTCCATCGGCCTGCTGCTGCTGTCGATCGCCTGGGCGCAGGACGCCCCGACCGTCGCGCCGTGGATGTGGGGCATCGGCGCCGCAGTGCATCTCATGTTCACACTGTTCGCCATGAGCAGCTGGATCCACCACACCCACTACGACATCAAGCACGCCAACCCGGCCTGGTTCATCCCCGTGGTGGGCAACATCATCGTGCCGATCGCCGGCGTGCGCTTCGCGCCGGCGGACATCAGCTGGTTCTTCTTCAGCATCGGGTTGGTGTTCTGGCTGGTACTGATGACGATCGTGCTGTACCGGCTGTTCTTCCACGAACCGCTGCCCGCGCGCCTTACACCCACGCTCTTCATCCTGATCGCGCCGCCTTCGGTCGGCTTCCTGGCCTATGTCGCACTTACCGGCCAGGTCGACGCCTTTGCCCGCGTGCTCTACTTCACCGCGCTGTTCCTGACCCTGCTGCTGGCCAGTAACGCCGTGCGCTTCTTCCGCCTGCCCTTCTTTATCTCGGCGTGGGCCTACTCCTTCCCGCTGGCGGCGATGACGATCGCCACCTTCGAGATGAGTGCGCGCAGCGGACTGCCTTTCTACGCGGGGCTTTCCTGGCTGATGCTCGCGGTGCTCAGTGGGGTCGTAGCGCTGCTCGCATGGAAGACCTTGGCTGCGGCTCACCATGGCAAGATCTGCTTGCCGGAATAGACGTGCGACACGAGCGCATCCTGCGCGATGAGCGCATTCTCAACACTTCAACATGGAGGTTTGGCCATGCAACGTGCTGACATCCAATCCTTTTTCGATCCGGCCACCTTCACCGTAACGCATATCGCCTCTGACCCGGCTAGCCGCCGCGCGGCAATCATCGACAGCGTGCTCGACTACGATCCCAAATCCGGGCGCACATCGCGCACCTCCGCCGACAAGGCCATCGCTTACGTACGCGAGACCGGTCTGACGGTCGACTGGCTGCTCGAGACCCACGCCCACGCCGACCACCTGTCTGCCGCGCCTTACCTCAAGCAGCAGCTCGGCGGCAAGATCGGCATCGGCGCGCATATCCGCCAGGTGCAGGGCGTGTTCAAGGACATCTTCAACGCCAAGGACATGAACACCTACGGCGCCGAGTTCGACCACCTGTTCGAGGACGGCGAGCGCTTCCGCATTGGTGAGCTGGACGTCGAGGTGATGCACACCCCCGGCCATACGCCGGCCTGCCTCACCTACATCGTCGGACCGGACGCCTTCGTCGGCGACACCCTGTTCATGCCCGACTACGGCACCGCGCGCTGCGACTTCCCCGGCGGAGATGCAGCCATGCTGTTCCGCTCGATCCGCAAGGTGCTCTCGCTGCCACCCGAGACGCGGCTGCACCTGTGCCACGACTATCCGCCCGACGACCGCGCCCCGGTGTGGGAAACAACGGTCGCAGAGCAGAGGGCGAAGAACATTCACATCCATGACGGCGTGACCGAGGCCGACTTCGTCGCCATGCGCACCGCGCGCGACCGTACGCTGGCCATGCCGACGCTGCTCCTGCCGGCGATCCAGGTCAATGTGCGTGCGGGCGAGCTGCCACCGGCCGAGGACAACGGCGTGCATTACCTGAAGATACCGATCGATCTGCTTTAGGCACGCCATCCCATGCCCACGACGACGGCCGCCGCCCCCCGCACCCTGCTCGCGCGCTGGCACGACTACCGGCTCGGTGCACTCAGCGACGACCTGATCGCGGCAGTCATCGTCACCATCCTGCTGGTACCGCAGAGCCTGGCCTACGCCATGCTTGCCGGCCTGCCGCCGGTGGTGGGCGTGATGGCGAGCCTGCTGCCCATCGTCGCCTACGCCGCCTTCGGCTCCAGCAGCAGCCTCGCCGTGGGGCCGGTGGCGGTGCTGGCGATGATGACGGCGCAGGCGGTCGGCGGCGTCGCCGCCGCGCATCAGATCACGCCGCACCTGGCGGCACTGGTACTGGCGCTGGAGATGGCGGCGGTATTTCTCATCGCCGCGCTGTTCCGCCTCGAGACGCTGGCGGCGCTGCTCGGCACGCCGGTGCTGCACGGCTTCATCACCGGTGCCGCGCTGGTGATCGCGATCGGCCAGCTCCCCGCACTGCTGGGGGTGCAGGCTGGCGGCAGCACGGTAGTCGCACTGTGGCAGTCGCTCGCCGGCGCCAGTCACCCGTTGCCCCATGCGACCACCGCACTCATCGGCGTGCTGGCGCTTGCGCTGATGTGGGCCCTGCGCCGGCACGGCAGCCCCGTGCTGCAAGGCCTGGGCTTCAGGCCCCGGACTGCGCAGTTGCTGGCGCGTACCGCGCCCATCGTCGTGGTCGCGGCTGCGATCGCCTGGGTCGCCGGCTTCCCGCACCTGAATGAGGGAGTCGCCCTGTCGGGCGGCATCAGCCTTGGCGAGGGCCTGGCCTTCCCAATGCCGTGGACGGCGCCCTTGCCGGTGTGGCGTGAACTGCTTGCCCCGGCGGTACTGCTGGGACTGGTGGCGTATGTCGAGAGCCTCGCCGTCGCCGAGGCCCTCGGCGCACGCCGCGGCGAGAAGGTATCGCCCCGGCGCGAACTCTTCGGCCTGGCAGCGGCCAACGCCGCGGCCAGCGTGTCCGGCGGCATGCCGGTCACCGGCGGCTTCGCGCGCAGCATCGTCAACTTCGACGCCGGCGCTCGCACGCGCATGGCCGGCGTGTGGACCGCGCTCTTCCTCGCGCTGGCGATCGCGCTGCTGGGCGACGTGCTGCACTACCTGCCGCGCGCCGTACTTGCCGCGACCATCGTCGTGGCCGTACTGTCGCTGGTGGATTTCGCGCCCTTCGTGCTGGCGTGGCGCTACTCGCGCACCGAGTTCGCCCTGATGCTGATGGTGGCGGTGCTGACGCTGACGGTGGGGGTGAAGGAGGCCTTGCTCGCCGGTGTGGTCGGTGCCGTCGGCCTGCTGCTGCAGCGCACCGTCCGCCCCCACTGGACCGAGGTCGGGCGCCTGGCCGGCACCGACGTATTCCGCAACGTCAATCGCTTCGAGGTAGAGACGCTGCCCGAGGTCCTGTCGATCCGGGTCGATGAGAGTCTGGTGTTCACCAACTCACGCTGGATCTCCGAGACGCTGTCGTCTGCCCTGGCGCGCCGCCCGAACCTGCGCCACGTGGTGCTGATGATGAGCGGGGTCAATGGCATCGACCTCACCGGCCTAGAGGTCCTGATGCAGCTAGATCGCGAACTGCGCGCCAAGGGCCTGCAGCTGCATTTCTCGGAACTGAAAGGTCCGGTGCGGGACCGCCTGGACCGGACCGGGGTGACAGTGTGGCTGTCGGGCCGCATCTTCATGACCCAGGCCGAAGCCTTCAATACCCTCGCCAGAAACTGCTGCAGCGCCCACTGACGCGGGCGCAATGCACGCCTTGACGCAGCCACTGCGGCCTGCGTCCGACTAGCTGGCGTCGCGCGCGTGATCGTGCGCCACTGCGGGCTTCTCCACGCCCCGCGAGCCGGCACAAGTGCTCACAGCGTTCCGTGACGCCGCGCTCTGGCGCACAACCTTCCATCGCTGCCACTTTGACACTTCAAGGGTACACAAACTGCCACATCTGCAGACAGCAGCAGTGACAGCCATCTTCCCTGAGCAGGGGATCTACCCGCAAGTGCCTTGATTCAACTCAAATCCAGCCCATTCGGCGACGCTGGCACGGGACTTGATAAGCAACCCCTTATCAAAAGGAGTTCCGTATGAACCTGCCAGATCAAGGCCTGCTGCGCCATCTCGTCGTCGTCGTACTGATCAAGCTCGCGCTGATCACGGCGCTGTGGTGGGCTTTCATCCGCGACGCACGCGTATCGGTCGACAGCTCGACCATGGCCGCACAGGTTTCCCGTTCAACTCCGCCATCGCATCGACCACCTCCAGGAGAAACCCATGGTCAGTGAGCAACTCGTCGACCTGTCGCGGCTGCAGTTCGCAGCCACGGCGATGTACCACTTCCTCTTCGTGCCGCTCACGCTCGGCATGGTGTGGATGCTGGTCATCATGGAAAGCGTCTATGTCATGACCGGCAAGACGATCTACAAGGACATGACCCGCTTCTGGGGCAAGCTCTTCGGCATCAACTTCGCACTGGGCGTCACCACCGGCATCACGCTGGAGTTCCAGTTCGGCACCAACTGGGCCTACTACTCGCACTACGTGGGCGACATCTTCGGTGCGCCGCTGGCGATCGAGGGTCTGATGGCCTTCTTCCTCGAATCGACCTTCATCGGTCTGTTCTTCTTCGGCTGGGACCGCCTGTCGCGCCAGCAGCACCTGCTGGTGACGATCCTGATGGCGGTGGGCACCAACCTGTCGGCGCTGTGGATCCTGATCGCCAACGGCTGGATGCAGAACCCGGTGGGTTCCGAGTTCAGTTTTGAAACCATGCGCATGGAGCTCACCGACTTCTGGGCGGTGGTGTTCAACCCGGTGGCACAGGGCAAGTTCGTGCATACGGTGTCGGCGGGCTACGTGACCGGCGCCATGTTCGTGCTGTCGATCTCGGCCTGGTACCTGCTGCGCGGGCGCGATGTGGAGTTCGCCAAGCGGTCGTTCCGCATCGCTGCGGCCTTCGGCTTCGCCTCGATCTGCTCGGTGATCGTGCTTGGCGACGAATCCGGCTACGCGCTCGGCGAAGCACAACAGACCAAGCTCGCGGCAATGGAGGCGATGTGGGAGACCGAACCAGCCCCGGCCAGCTTCAACGTCATCGCCGTGCCCAACGAAGCCGAGATGAAGAACGACTTCGCCATCCATATTCCCTGGGTGATGGGCCTCATCGGCACGCGCTCCCTCGACAAGGAGCTGCCCGGCCTGAACCAGATCTACGCCCTGAACCGCGAGCGCGTAACCGTAGGCGTAGAGGCGGTGAAGCTGCTCGAGGCGCTGCGCAAGAACCCGCAGGACGCAGCACTGCGTGAAGCCTTCGACAAGGTCAAGAGCGACCTCGGCTTCGGCCTGCTGCTCAAGAAATACGTCGCCTCGATGGACGACGTCACCCCCGCGCTGATCGACCGCGCCGCGCGCGACACGCTGCCCAAGGTGGCGCCGCTGTTCTGGACCTTCCGCATCATGGTGGCGTTGGGCTTCGCGATGCTGGCGCTGTTCGGCCTGGCGCTGTGGTACTCGATCAAGGGCGACTTCGCACAGCGGCCGTGGCTGCTCAAGTGGGCGCTGTGGTTCCTGCCGATGCCGTGGCTGGCCTGCGAGATGGGCTGGTTCGTCGCCGAGTACGGCCGCCAGCCGTGGACGATCTACGGCGTGCTGCCCACCCACCTGTCGGTGTCCACGCTGACGGTGGAAAGCCTGTATGGCTCGCTGGCTGGCTTTGTCGGCTTCTACACCCTGCTGCTGATCGTCGAGATGGTTCTGATGATCAAGTTCGCCCGCCAGGGCCCCGGCAGCCTGGGTACTGGCCGCTACATGAACGAAACCCAGCACGCCCACGCCTGATCCCGGAGCGCACATCATGATCCTCGACTACCCGACCCTGAAACTCATCTGGTGGCTGCTGGTGGGCGTGTTGCTCGTCGGCTTCGCCATCATGGACGGCCACGACATGGGCGTGGGCACCCTGCTGCCCTTCGTCGGCCAGAACGACGAGGAGCGCCGCGTCGTCATCAACACCGTCGGCCCGCACTGGGACGGCAACCAGGTGTGGTTCATCACCGGCGGCGGTGCCATCTTCGCCGCCTGGCCGATCGTCTATGCCACAGCCTTCTCGGGCTTCTACTGGGCGATGCTGGCGGTGCTGTGGGCGCTCTTCTTCCGCCCGGTGGGCTTCGACTACCGCAGCAAGATCCACAACGCCGCCTGGCGCAGCACCTGGGACTGGGGGCTCTTCATCGGCGGTGCAGTGCCGCCGCTGATCTTCGGCGTGGCCTTCGGCAACCTGCTGCAAGGCGTGCCCTTCCACTTCGACGACACCCTGGTGTCCCACTACACCGGCAGTTTCTGGGGCCTGCTCAACCCCTTTGCGCTGCTCGCCGGCGTGGTGAGCACGGCGATGATCACCTTCCACGGCGCGATCTATCTTGCGCACCGTACCGAGGGCGGCATCCAGCGCCGTTCGATAACCGCCGCGCTGGTTTTCGGCGTGCTGATGCTGGTGGGCTTCACCGCCGCCGGGCTATGGATCGCCAACGGCAGCTTCGGCTACGCCATCACCTCGGCGGTGGACACCGCGGCGCTGCCCAACCCACTCGCCAAGACAGTCGAACTGCAGCCCGGCGCCTGGCTGGCCAATTACGCCAAGGCGCCGCTGACGATGCTGGTGCCGGCGCTGGGCTACGCCGGCGGCATTGCCGCGCTGTTGCTGGTCTGGAAGGGGCGCACCCTGGCCGCTTTCGTTGCTTCGTCGTTCGCCATCGTGGGCGTGATCGGCACCGCTGGCGTATCCATGTTCCCCTTCGTGATGCCCTCCTCGACCGTGCCGGGCGCCAGCCTCACCGTGTGGGATGCGGTCTCAAGCCAGCGCACGCTGGGCATCATGTTCTGGGCCACGCTGATCTTCATGCCGATCATCGTTGCCTACACCAGTTGGGCCTACAGCGTGATGGCAGGCAAAGTCACCGCGGCCTACATCCGCGAGAACGAGCACTCCGCATACTGAGCGCGCACACGAAACAAGGAGAACGACATGTGGTATTTCGCCTGGGTCCTGGGCATCGGCTTCGCCGTGCTGCTGGCCATCCTCAACGCCCTGTGGGGCGAAAATGAACAGGCGCGCGAAGAGGCACGCGCCGACGCGCTGCGACAGCCCCGTCTCGACGCCGATCCGGTTCACCCGAACGGCAGCGGCGCACACTGAAGGCGGCAAGGAGGCAACGATGAACACGAAGGTCGCCCCCCACCCGCCCGCCGCGCCGACCGGCGGGATCAGCCTGCTGCCGCTGCTGACAGCCATCGCGATCATGCTCGGCATCACCGCCTGGCCCGCCGCCCTCTCCGGTCCGCAGGGCGGCGCGGACCACTGGGCCGCTATGGCACTGTTCTGGGCCATGAGCGCGGGCTTCGTGCGTGGCGTCGGCTTCGTACCACGACACCTGGCCTGGCGCCTGATGTTCTCGGGTACCGCCTGTCTGCTCGGCATCGCCCTGGCCGTCGTACGCCTGGCGTCCTTGCACGGCAGTCCTGTGTAACCTCGGTGACATAGCGCTGATCACACCGCCTTTCTGCGCGAGAGCGGCTTTGCCAACGCACGCTACGTCATCAACGGTTTCCAGGGCGAAGCGATCAAGGAAGGAACACAGGCCGGATTCCGCCTCAAGAACGGCTGGCAGAACAGCGGCCTACCGTGGTCGCCCAAGATGAACGCTGACAAGGACCATCGCCTCGACCTGCGCTGAGCGCTAAGGCACCCGCCCCTGCAAGCCCGGCCCTGCACCGGGCTCTGCCTTGCGGAGTCTGCCAGGGGACACGAAGGGCACGACAAACAAGAACTTCGGTCCCGAAGAGAAAGACCAGGGCACTCCGACCTCCCTGAGGTGCGCCGCGTGAACGCAAAAAAGCCCCTCGAAACAAGGGGCTTCAGTGCTCTGGCGGAGACGGAGGGATTCGAACCCTCGATGCGAGTTTTAGCCCGCATGCTCCCTTAGCAGGGGAGTGCCTTCGACCTCTCGGCCACGTCTCCATCAGGAAGGCGCGATCATAGCGAGTTCGGGGCTATCGGTCAAACACGTTCACGCGCCTTTTTCATGCATCGCACCATTGGCCGAATCGAGCCGGCACCCCCCGAAGGAAGGTCAGCACACGACGGCGTCAAGCTGAACTATTAGTGCCATTGTCGTATCCAATTTGACGTGAAAGTGCCTCGTCACTACCGTCGAAGGCGTCAGGACAGGAATTTGCCGGAGGACGCCGGCAGACAGAGGACATCAGGCAAAAAATCACAGATTTCAACTAAAACAACAAAAACCACATTGTATGAGGAAAGGATAGTGATCTATACTTCATACACCCTATGACTTAGGTCATAGGAAACCCATTCACCCCATGCCAGAGTCGACCCCGTTGCCGTGTCCACCTTGGTCAAGAGAAAAAGGAATACCGTAATGAAAGTCACCGAAAAAATCGATGTTCGCGAAATTCGCCGAAAGCTCGGCCTGAACCAGTCGCAGTTCTGGTCCAAGATCGGCGTGACCCAGAGTGGCGGGTCGCGTTACGAAAGCGGGCGCAACATCCCTCGCCCCGTGCAGGCGCTGCTGCGCCTGGTGCATGTCGAGCAAATCGACATCAACAAGGTCAAGCGCGACGACGTGGATGTCGCCGAGTACCTCAAGGCGACCAACCCCGAGCTTTACAAGACGCTCAAGAAGGAAGCTCGTGCCAAGCGCAAGGAGCGCTGATCACCGGGCAATCGAACTCAAGGGCTGACGGATACCGTCAGCCCTTTTTTTCTGATGCGCTCGGCAATCGCTTCGAGTTCGTCGCTGGTCAAGGCGCTGAGTCGTGACGCCTCCGCCTGCATGGACGGACGTGCAACTCCGTACAGCAGCACCCCGCGCAAGTGCTCCAGTCCGGCCGCCTCGAGCACCCCGAGATAAGCCTCGATGTCCGCGTCCGCGGGTACCTGACCATCCCAACGGAACATGCAGGTCTGAACCCAGGTCGGACAGGCCAGCGCGCAGCGCTGCAAGTTGCGTGCGACGGCCTCCGGCTCCAGGTGTACGCCATTGATGCGCTCGATACCGTCCACCGTGCCTGCATCGACCTTGAACCACACTTCTCCCCCCGCATCCGCCAGCCGGCGCACTGCGGAGAGGACGCGTGCCTGGCCCAACAGGCTGCCATTGGTGATCAACCTGAGCGGCACGGCATCCGCCGCAAGGCCGAACTCCGCCTTGAGCCCGGCAACCAGCTCGACCGCCTCGCCGAAGACCGCCGCACTCGTCGGCTCGCCGTTTCCAGAGAAGGCAATGTCGCGAATGACACGCGCACCATCGGGAACGTGGCGCGCCATCCAGCTGCCGTGGATGAGGTCGGCGAGGAAGCCGCGCAATTCGTCCTGCAGTCGGGCAAGATCGATCTCCGGTGCCTTGCCCCGCACCAGGCCAGGCACCTGGCAATACACGCAATGCCAGTTGCAGGCATTGTTCGGGTTGAGGTTGATGCCGATCGACACCCCACCTGCTCGCCTTGACAGCACCGGATACACATAGGTGAGCCCGGCGAGATCGCGGTCGTGGTTTCGGATGTCCAGGGTGCTGGCACGGTTTGCCGGTGCACCCGAAGAAATGGAAGAATTCATCGTCAGCTCAGAGACTTGCAATTTCCGTGGACACCGGCAGCAGCGCCCCCGGTGCTATAATCCGCGCCCCCACAAGAGAGAGTCGCCATGCGCATCACCCGCCGCCTCGAGTTCGATGCCGGTCACCGGATCCCCGACCATGCCAGCCAATGCCGCCACCTTCATGGGCATCGCTATGCGCTCGAGATCACCCTTTCGGGCGAGGTGATCAAGGCCGACGGCCTTCCGGTCAATGGCATGATCATGGACTTCGCCGACGTCAAGCGCATCGCCAAGGAACTCGTCGTGGACCGCTGGGACCACGCTTTCCTGGTCTATCGTGGCGACACCCGGGTGCTCGACTTCCTCACCTCGATGCCCGAACACAAGACCGTCGTGCTGGACCTCGTTCCCACCGCCGAGAATCTCGCCGCGGAGGCATTCCGCCTGCTCGATCCCGCCTACCGCGACACCTACGGCAACCATCTGCGGCTCGAGCGCGTACGACTATACGAAACGCCCAACTGCTGGGCAGACGCCGTACGCACCTGAAGAAGCCCGGCCTGCCGGGCGCCGCTGTTCAGACAGCGTAGCGGCGCAGGCGCAGGGCGAACTCCTGCAGCTGGGCAATCCCGCTTTGCTCGGCGCGCGTAACCCAGTCCTGCAGTTGCGCCAGCAGTTGCTCACGCGATGCATTGGAGCGTGCCCAGATCGCCGCCAGCTCCTCGCGCATCGCAACCACGGTTGCCAGCGCCGGGCTCATGCCGACGGCGACGCGCACCTGCTCCTTCTGCGCGTCGCCAAGGTGGCGCTCCTCGCCGGACAGCACCCAGCGCCGCACTGCCCTGACGTCCAGACCGCTCACCGCATCGCGCTTGACACGCTTCAACTCGGCAGCGCAAAGCTTGCGCAGCGAATGCATGTAGTTCGTCATCACGTCGTAGCGGTGGGTGACGACCGCCTGCAAGGTATCCAGGTCCGGCACCGCCTTGGCCTCGACCAGGCGCGGCTTGGGGATCGTCTTCTTGACCTTCGCCAGACCAAGCATCTCCAGCATGCGGATGTACATCCAGCCAATGTCGAACTCATACCAGCGCGCCGACAGCTTGGCCGACGTCGCGAAGCTGTGGTGGTTGTTGTGCAGCTCCTCACCGCCGATCAGGATGCCCCAGGGCAGGATGTTGCGCGATGCATCGCTGCAATCGTAGTTGCGATAGCCCCAATAGTGCGCGAGCCCGTTGACCACGCCTGCCGCCCAGAAAGGGATCCACACCATCTGCACCGCCCAGATCGTCAGGCCGATCGGACCGAACGCAATGAGATCGATGACCAGCATGATCGAGACGCCGAGCACGGAATGGCGATACACGTTGCGTTCGAGCCAGTCATCCGGCGTACCGTGGCCGTAGCGTGCGAGCGTTTCGGCATTCTTGGCCTCGGCACGATAGAGCTCCGCCCCCTGCCATAGCACCTTCGCCAGGCCACGCGTCTGCGGGCTATGAGGATCTTCGACCGTCTCGCATTTGGCGTGGTGCTTGCGGTGGATCGCCGCCCATTCGCGCGTGACCATGCCCGTCGTGAGCCATAGCCAGAAGCGGAAGAAGTGACTGGGCACAGGGTGCAGGTCCAGCGCACGGTGCGCCTGGTGGCGATGCAGAAAGATCGTCACCGCAGCGATGGTGACGTGGGTGAGCGCGAGTGCGACGACGACATAGCCCCACCAGGGAAGATCGAACAGCCCGTTATACATGCGTGACAACACCTCTGAGGAACACAGCGCTTTGATTCTACGCCAGCGCGCGCAGCAAACCAGAAACCACTACCCGGAACGCGCCGCCGCGCGCATACGCCAGCTTGAGACCGGCGCGCACGACCAAGCGTTCAATACGCTTTCACGCCGTCCACAATCGGGTCAAGGCCGCCATGGCAGCGACTTGACAGGCGTAGCTTCGGCACGGTGGCGCAGCCAATTGTCGCGGTAGGCGCGTGCCAGCTCGCAATGTCCGCGCACGATGAGCAGATTTTCCGCGTTGCGATTGTGTGCCGACCAGGTGAAGTTGTAGGAGCCGGTGAGCACCGCACAGGCCGGCCCCTCGGCATCGGCAATGATGAGCTTGTTGTGGGCGGCGTTGTACTTGGTCTCGAAAGCGACCGGCACCCCGCCCGCCAGCAAGCGCGGGATGGCATTGCCCTTCTCGCGGCGGTTCATCTGCGCGTCGGCCAGCACCTCCACCTTCACGCCACGCTGGCGCGCCGCCACCATGGCATCGGCGATGCTGCGGCTGGTGAACACGTAGGCCTGCACTTGCAGGCTTTTGCGCGCAGCCGCAATGAGATCGATCACGACCTGCTCGGTGTTGTCCCTGGGCGAGAAGGCCAGCTCTACCTCGCCCTTGGCGGCAAAGCGCTGGCTGGCCAGCGCCGGCGTAACGAATACCACACCGGCCGCGAGCAGCACTCCGGCGCAGATACCAAGGCCGCAGCGCGCGTGCTCAAGCCTCGGCACGGCGCTCCATCACGGCAGCAAAGAACCCGTCGGTGTCGTGCACATGGGGCATCAGGCGCAGGCGCTCGCCAGTGGCGACGACCACCCCCTGCTTGTCGAGGATGTCCTGGGCCGACAGCTGCGCGAAGCCAGGGTGCGCAGCCAGGAAGGCGTCGACGATGGCATCGTTCTCTTCCGCGAGCAGACTGCAGGTGGCATACACCAGGCGGCCTCCCGGGCGCACCAGACGCGCCGCCGCAGCCAGGATCGCCCCCTGCTTGGCGACCATCTCCTCGACTGCTGCAGGCGACTGGCGCCATTTCAGGTCCGGATTGCGGCGCAAGGTACCCAGGCCGGTGCATGGCGCATCGACCAGCACGCGGTCGGCCTTGCCGGCAAGGCGCTTGACCTTGGCATCGGCCTCATGGGCAATCAGCACCGGGTGCACGTTCGACAGACCGGCGCGGGCCATGCGCGGCTTGAGCTTGGCCAGCCGCTTGTCCGACACATCAAAGGCATACAGTCGGCCAGTCGAGCGCATCAGCGCCCCCAGCTGCAGCGTCTTGCCACCCGCGCCAGCGCAAAAATCGACCACCAACTCCCCGCGCCGCGGCTGCACCAGCAGGCCAAGCAGCTGGCTGCCCTCGTCCTGGACCTCGAAGCTGCCGTCCAGGAACAGCGTGTGCTTTTGCAGCGCCGGTTTGGCCGCGAGCCGGATGGCCTGCGGCGACAGCCTGCCGGGCTCGGCGGCAACACCACCGGCCTGCAGCTGCGCCAGCACCCCGTCGCGGTCGGCCTTGAGCAGGTTCACCCGCAGGTCGAGCGGCGCCGGCCGGTTCAGCCCATGTGCAAGCGCCACCAGCTCGGCTTCGTCCATCTGCTGCAGCAGCCGCTCAGCCAGCCAGTCGGGCAGGTCGACGCGCTCGGCGAGACTCATCTCGCCAGCGTCGGCAGCCTTGACGGAAGCAAGCCAATCGCTCTCGGTAGCGCTCACCAGGCCCTCGAAATTACGCATCGGCCAGCCTTCACCACGCGCGAACCAGGCCAGCAGCAGCATGCGCGGCGTGGCCTCCGCACCGGCCAGCCGGCGCAGCCAGCGCAAACGGCGTAGCACCCCATACACCGCCTCGGCAATGAAGCCGCGGTCGCGATGTCCGAGCTCGCGGTTGTCACGGAAATGGCGCGACAACACCGCATCGGCCGGGTACTCGAAGGCGAGCACTGCCCCCAGGGCCTGGGTTGCCTGAATGAATAGCTGCCGCGAAATCCCCGCCCCGGTGACAGCGCCTGCCTCTTGCGGGCGCGCCGCCCTGTCGGTTCGGCCGGTCGTGGCAGTTCTGCCTGCCGTGCGCGGGCGGCCGGGTTTGCTCGTCTTGGTCATGTCAGTTCTTGGTTCCTGTTGCGGTCGCCGCCGGGCGTCCCGTTTCAATCGCGGCGGCGCGCTGATCCAGCACTCCGCCCTTTTCGTCCTCGATGCGGATGCGCACCGGCAGCAGCCCATGGTCCACCGACAGCCAGATCCGGATGTTCAGCCCGCCATCCTCGGCGTGCGCGCGCAGGCGCAAGGTCTCCACCTTGCCGATGGGCAGGCTCAGAGACTCCTTGCCGTCCGGCTCCAGCACTGCGTCCTTGACGCTCTTGTTGGTGATGACCTGAAGACTGACAGGCCTGCCATTACGGGCGACGTGGCTGGCCTGGTGCCACAGGCTGAGCAGATCCTGCGCCCCCGCCTCGAGCGTACCGCTGCGCCGCTCCGCACCATCGCGGCGGATGCTGACACGCCCTGCCGGCCAGTCGAAATGCGCTGCCTCGCTCTTGCGTCCGCGCTGCTCGACACTGAACAGCTCGGGCCGCAAGCCCGCCCCGCTCAGCAGCCCACGGCTGTGCTGACGGTACTGCAAGCCGAACAGACCCGCGAGCCCGCGCGCCTCAAGCTCGAGTTCGAGCTCATAGCGTCCATCCGCAAGGGACCAGCTGTGCTGGGCACTGCCAACCTTGAAGCCTTGAGAACCGTAATGAACGTCGAAACGCATGCTGCCAGTCGCCGGCGGATCGGCAAAACCCGCTGCTGCGGCCGCGGGCACCAGGCAGGCCAGGCAGAGCAGCACGACAAAGCGCAGGCTGCCGCTCACGACACGCCCCCACCCGAGGGCTCGAGGCGCGGCGAAACAAGTGCAGGCAGCGGCTCATCAGGCGCGTCGCGCAGGCTCACCCGTCCGTGCGCATCAATGGACAGCCGCCCGTCAACGAACCAGCGCACGGCCTGCGGATAGATGCGGTGCTCCTGCTCGAGAACGCGCGCGGCCAGTGCCGCCTCGTCGTCACCGCAGCGCACCTCGACCGCCGCCTGGACGACGATCGGGCCGCAATCGAGTTCGGCAGTTACGAAATGCACCGTCGTGCCGTGCACCCTCACCCCGGCCTCGAGGGCGCGGCGATGCGTGTTGAGCCCGGTGAAAGCAGGCAGCAGCGAAGGGTGGATATTGAGCAAACGGCCCTCGTAATGGCGCACGAAGCCAGCAGTGAGCAAGCGCATGAAACCGGCAAGCACCACGAGATCCGGACGGTGGGCGTCAATGGCCTCGATCAGCGCCGCGTCGAAACCCTCGCGATCCGGATAGGCGGTGTGGTCGACCACCGCGGTGTCGATGCCGTGCTCACGCGCAAAGACAATGCCCGGCGCCTGCGGCCGGTTGCTGATCACCGCGGCGATGCGGGCGCCGGGTATGCGTGAACGCACAATGGCTTCCATGTTGCTGCCGCGGCCGGAGATAAGGATGACGATGGACTTCATGGCAATGAGGGAGTCGGGAAACAGGGTCCAGCACGGGCACTTTCAAAGTAGCTGGCTGGCTCAATACACAGGCAGGAAGACCGCGGTGCCGAGGTTCTGGACCACGCGTGTGACGGTGCGGTCGGTTTCGTCCTCGACGATATCGGCGAGCGCATCGAGCAGCCCGATGATGCGACCGAACTCGCGCTCGAAGCTCAGGTTGGCAACCTCGCCCATCTCGTTGGACAACAACAGCGGGCGCCCCGAAGGGTCGCGCGCCGTCGCGAGCTTCCACGCTGCAATCTCTACGTTACGGGCGGCATTGTAGATGTGCTGGGGCTCCAGATCATCCAGCATGTAAAAAACTTCGCGATCGCCGAGGGCGGTCTGCACCATGCTGGCGAGCCCGACGACGAGGGCCTGGACCCGGTCGCCGCGATACTCCGGATGCAGCGCAATCTGCATGGCGTCGAGGTCGCGACGGTTACCTAGCGATGCAAAACGCCAGCGATGCTTCTCGTCGAAGATCCTCGAGATCGCTGCCTCGGCACTGCCCGCACCGCCCTTGCGCCACTCACCGGGATTGCGCTTGTACAGCTTGTCGGCAAGGCGGCGCAAGCTGGCGAACACATGTTGCTGATGGCGCTCGGCGACGCGGTTGATATCGGTCTTGAGCAGCTGGCGCAGGTCGAAACCACGCGCGCGCTGCTCAGAAGGCGCCGTCCCCGGCGACGAGCAACCACCGAGCGCCACCGCTAGCGCCAACATCAGGCAGGCCACACCGAGGTGGGCGCCTGCGGCCCGTGCCGGCAACCCCCGCTCAGCTTGATGCATCTGCCCTGTGCCCCCGCTATTGCCCCTGACCCTGGATCATAACCGAGCGCTTGCCGATCATGCCCTACCCCTCGAGCCAAGGCGCGCACGGCCGGCGCCGCGGCCCGGCCTGCAGCTCAGCGCCTATAATGCGAGGCCGCCCAGCCGTCGGCTCATCATCCAAGCACGCCATGCCCCACATACACCGCCTTCCCGACCTGCTGGTCAACCAGATCGCCGCAGGCGAGGTTGTCGAACGCCCGGCCTCGGTCCTCAAGGAGGTACTCGAGAACGCAGTGGATGCCGGCGCGCGTGCGATCGAGGTCCAGCTCGAACAGGGCGGCGTGCGCCGCATCAGGGTCACCGACGACGGCTGCGGCATCGATCGCGAGGAGCTTGCCCTCGCCCTCGAACGTCACGCCACCAGCAAGATCGCGTCGCTCGACGACCTCGAGCGCGTCGGCACCATGGGCTTTCGGGGCGAAGCGCTCGCTGCAATTGCCGCCGTCGCCCGCACCACGATCACCAGCCGCGCCGAAGCTGCGACTCACGCCTGGCGCATCGACGGCAGCGATCGCAGCATCGCGCCTGCCGCGCTCAACCAGGGCACCGTGGTCGAAGTCGCCGACCTCTATTTCAACACCCCGGCACGACGCAAGTTCCTAAAGACCGAGGCCACCGAGTACGCGCACTGCGACGACGTGTTCCGCCGCGTCGCACTCGCCCGTCCGGACATCAGCCTGCAGCTCGCGCACAACGGGCGCGTGACCCACCGCCTGCCGCCCTCACCTTCCGCGCAACGGGTTGCAGCCTTGATGGGGGACGACTTCGTTGCCCAGGCGCGCCAGGTGGAAGCAGATGCCGGGCCGCTGAGGCTGGCCGGCTTCGCCTCACTGCCCGCCTACTCGCGGTCGAGCCGCGACGCGCAGTTCTTCTTCGTCAATGGCCGTTTCGTGCGTGACAAGCTGCTCACCCATGCAGTGCGCGAAGCCTATGCCGACATCCTGCACGGCAGCCGCCATCCGGCGTATGTCCTTTTTCTTGAGCTCGACCCGGCGGGCGTCGATGTGAATGTGCACCCAGCCAAGATCGAGGTGCGCTTTCGCGAGGCGCGTGCGGTCCACCAGTTCATCTACCACGCGCTGAAGCGCACGCTCGCCGAAAGCGGTGCAAACCGCATCGAATCGGACGCGAGCTCGACTGCGCCGCAGCATCGGGCAGCGTCCGCCGACGGCATGCTTGGCATGGCCGCCACGTCTGCGCTCACCGGCAGCAGCACGGGCAACGCCGGGACTCAGACCTGGCACGCCTGGTCTGCCGCCCCAGCGCGCCAGGGCCAGCTCGCCATGGAAGCCGCAAGCCGCAGCTACCTGGACTTCGCCGCTGGCGCCCGCCCTGTCGGCGGCGCTGCGCCAGTCCAGGCCGCGGCAACCACAACCGCATGGCCAACCAGGACCCTGTCTGCAGACGAGGGCGCGGCGCCACCGCTCGGCTTCGCGCTCGCCCAACTGCATGGGGTCTATATCCTGGCGCAGAACACGCATGGCCTGGTGCTGGTGGACATGCATGCAGCGCACGAACGCATCCTTTACGAGCGCCTGAAGACGGTGCTCGATGGCCGGCCCGCCGTCCAGCGCCTGCTCATTCCAGCCGTGTTCTCGGTCAGCGCCAAGGACATGGCCGCCGCAGAGGAATGCCGCGAAGTCCTCGCCGGCATGGGGTTCGACGTGAGCACCGCCGGGCCGCAGGAACTCGCCGTACGCAGCGTGCCTGCCCTCCTCGCCGGCGCCCCCGTGGCCGAACTGATGCGCCAGCTCCTCCAGGAACTGCGCGAATACCCAGCCACCGAGGTGGTGACGGCGCGCCGCAACGAACTGCTCGCGACGATGGCCTGCCATGGCGCAGTACGTGCCAATCGCCAGCTCACCCTGCCCGAGATGAATGCGCTGCTGCGCGACATGGAGGCCACGGAGCGCGCAGACCAGTGCAACCACGGACGTCCGACCTGGACGCAGTTCAGCATGGCAGAACTCGATCGCTTCTTCATGCGCGGCCAGTAGTGCCGGCACCCCAGTAGCGCCGGCGCGCCAAGACGCAAGCCCCTGCGCGTACCTATAAGCTGTAGATCAGCGCCCCCATCACGACCACGGCGACCGTCGCCCACCCCAGGCGGTCTACGTAGCGATGCAGCACGGCCTCCATGCGCTCGCCGCCCCAGGCCATCAGCCCGGCTACAAGGAAGAAGCGCGCCCCACGGCCCACCAGCGAGGCCAGCACGAAGGGCGCCAGCGCCATCGACGCCACGCCCCCTGCGATCGTGAACACCTTGTACGGAATCGGCGAGAAGCCCGCGACGAAGATTGCCCAGAAACCCCAGGTATCGAACCAGGCTACCGCCTGCTCGTAGGCCGCCCAGTAGCGTGTCTCCCGCAGCCACGGCTCAATCGCGTCGAATGCGAAGTACCCGATGAGATAGCCAAGCAAGCCGCCCGCAACCGAAGCCAGCGTCGTGAGCAAGGCGAACCACATTGCCCGCCGCGGGTTTGCCAGGCACATCGGCGCCAGCATCACATCAGGGGGAATCGGGAAGAATGACGACTCCGCAAAGCTGAGCCCACCTAGAAACCAGGGGGCGCGTCGATGCCGCGACCATGCCATCGTCCGCGCGTACAACGGCGAGAAGATCTTCAAGACAACACTCCGGGGGGATTTCGAAGACGAACCCGGTTCCAGCAGCGACCGGGCGAGGCGCGATGATAACCGCAAGTCCATGACCTGCGCTTGTCGGCTTCGTCGGCACCGCCTTGCGGATGACCCTGGCTTGCGCACTTCCCCACAAGGTCCGAGAATCAGGGCCTTAGCGACTGCCAGTCCGTAACGCGAACCAACGCCATGCCGACCCGCCTCCTGCAATCCATCTCCCTGCGGCTCGTGCTGATCGTGCCCTATGTGCTGCTCCTCGTTGGCCTCGCCGTGGCCCTCGGGGTGCTCTCCTATTCGGCGGGAAGCCGCGCCCTGTCTACAGTCTCGGGTCAATTGCTGCTCGAAACCGTCGGTCGGATCACTCAGGCAGTCGACCGGCACGTCGTCGGTTCGAGCGCAGTGCTCGAGTCGGCCTTCCCCGAGGGCATGCCCGCACCACCGACCATCGAGCAGGACTTCCACGACATCCGCAACCGCTTCTGGGTGGCAACCTCCATCCATACCGACCCGAACGACTACGTTTACTATGGCAACGAAGCTGGCCAGGGGCTCGGGCTGTATCGCCGCTCGAGCGAGGAGGTCGAGCTGCGCATGAAACTGCGCGCGGATGAACATCGCGCCATCTACCGCTACCAGGGTGTCGACGGCCACCTCGAGTTCGTCCGCCGGGAAACCACGCTGTTCGATCCGCGCACACGCCCGTGGTATGCAAACGGCAAGACGACCGACGGCCACACCTGGACGTCGGTTTACATCGATTTCGGCACCCTGCAGCTGGTCGCGACGCGTGCGCGCCGCGTGCTGGGACCCGACAATGAATTCGCCGGCGTGGTCGCCACCGACGTCGCGCTCAAGGCGCTCAATGACTTCGTCGGCCGCCTCAAGGTATCGCCCAACGGCATCGCCTTCATCGTGGAGCCGGACGGCAATCTGATCGCCTCGTCAGCGAGCGCCAACGTGGTCGTGCTGCCCGATGGCAGCTACGGGCGGCTGCAAGCGGCGGAGAGCGACCACCCCTTGCTCAAGGCGAGCTACCTGACGGTACGCGACCGCATTGCGGTCGTCAGCGACGAGAAGCTGCCGCGGGTATTCGAGTTTGTCGACCCCGAGGGCAACCAGATCCATGCCGCCATCGACCGCGTGCGCGATGCAGCAGGCCTCGACTGGGTTACCGTGGTCGCAATGCCAGCCAGCGACTTCCTCGGCGACGTCATCGAGAACGTACGCCGCACGGTCGTGCTGGCGACCATCGCCGTGATGGTCGCGGTCGCGATCGGCCTCGGCATCCTGAGTTGGGTGTCGCGCGATCTGCGCAGCTTGGCGGCGGTCGCCAGCCGCATCGGTGACGGCGACCTCGAGACGCCGGTCGGCATCGTGCGCCGTGACGAGATTGGCGAGCTTGCACGCAGCTTCGAGCGCATGCAGGACCGCCTGCGCACCGACCGCCTGACCGGGCTCGCCAACCGCGAGGCCCTGCTCCAGCAGTTGCAGCGCCGCATCGAGCACGCACGCAACGACCGGCGCAACCCACACGTCGGCGTGCTGTTCATCGACCTCAACCGCTTCAAGAGCATCAACGACAACCACGGTCACGAAATCGGCGACCAGGTACTGCAGGAGATTGCCAACCGTCTCGCGCACAGCGTTCGCGCGGAAGACCTCGTCGCCCGCTACGCCGGGGACGAGTTCGTGATCGTCACCGACAACGTCACCGACCGCCCCGCACTCGATCAGGTTCGTCTCCACGTCGAAGCCGTACTGCGCGCGCCCCTCACCACACCCCAGATCGCAGGCCTCGGACTGAGCGTCGGCGGCGCGATCGGTGGCGCACTCTATCCCGACGATGGCGACAGCCCGGAGAGCCTGCTCCGCCATGCCGATCACGCGATGTATGCGGACAAGCTCGACCGGCGCAGATCAGAGCCCTCGGGCGTGGTCCGTTTTCCCCAGCGACCGTGAGCAGCCCTCGGGACAAGCTGTGGATAAATGTGGCAAGCCCTTGACGCATCGAGAGTCGGTGCCGCTGCCTCTATTTTAGGCAGCGGCATTCCAGGCATGTGTGTCCGCAACTGCAGCGTTCAACACCCCTTCCTGGCCCGGGTGGAGGATAATCCGCGCCAACGCACTCATCTCCAGCGCAGCATGCGTGCCCCGGCCTCCATGACCCGCACGCCGACTGCTGCTACCGGATCCACTTGAGCAACTCGAACCCCTGTCGCGCAGAAGCCGCGGACACCGCCCCCTCCTCCCTCACCGCATGTGCAGCTGAGGGATTGCCGCGCCCACCCGCCCTCCTCCTCCTCGGGCCGACGGCCAGCGGCAAGACGGCCTGTGCGCTCGCGCTTGCGCAACGGCTCCCGGTCGAGATCATCAGTGTCGACTCGGCCCTGGTGTATCGCGACATGGACATCGGCACGGCCAAACCCAGTGCCGAAGAGCAGGCCTCCTGCCCGCATCACCTGATCGACATCATCTCCCCGGAAGAAAGCTATTCCGCGGCCCGCTTTCGCGCCGACACGCTGCGCCTGATGTCAGAGATCACGGCGCGCGGGCATGTTCCATTGCTCGCAGGAGGCACCATGCTGTACTTCAAGGCCCTGCGCGACGGCCTGTCGGATTTGCCGGCGGCAGACGCGACCCTGCGCCGCGCCATTGACGACGAAGCGGCTGCGCGTGGCTGGCCAGCCATGCACGCCGAACTCGCCCGCCTTGACCCCGAGGCCGCGGCCCGCCTGGAGCCCGGTGACGCCCAACGCATCCAGCGTGCCCTGGAGATCGTGCGCCTGACTGGCCGGCCCCTGGCCGAGAGTTATGAGCGCAAGGAAGACAGCACCCTGCCCTGCAGACTGCTGCCCATCGCACTTGCACCCTCGGCTCGCGAGGTGCTCCACACTCGCATCGAGCAGCGCTTCGACGCCATGCTGCATGCCGGTTTCATCGACGAGGTCCGCCAGCTGCGCCACGACTATCGGCTCGACCCGGCCATGCCGTCGATGCGCTGCGTCGGCTATCGCCAGGTCTGGGAGTATCTTGACGGTGACCTCGGCTACGATGAACTGCGCTTCAAGGGCATCGCTGCCACCCGCCAGCTCGCCAAGCGCCAGCTCACCTGGCAAAGACAGTTCCGCGAAACATGGCCGGACCTGATCGAGCTCGACTGCCTGCGCCCGGACCTCACCGAGGCCGTGCGCGCGGCGGCATTCCGCCTGCTCGACAGCTGAGCGCAAGTACCCCGCCGCCCCACTCCCACCAGCCCATTTCTTACCCCAAGCAACGGAAACCCATGGACGAACAGATCATCAGCGACGTCGAGCAGTGGCTCGACGAAGTCGTCATCGGTCTCGAGCTCTGTCCCTTCGCCGCCAAACCACGGCGCGAGGGGCGCGTGCGCATCGCCGTCAGCCATGCGCGCGACGAGGAAGCGCTGCTCAACGACCTGCAGGCCGAACTCGAGCGCCTGTCGGACACCCCGGCGGAACAGCTCGAGACCACGCTGCTCGCCATCCCCGACATGCTCGAGGACTTCGCCGACTACAATGATTTCCTCGATGCCGTAGACCTCTGGGTCGAGCACTTCGGCTGGGAAGGCGAACTGCAGGTCGCAAGCTTCCATCCCCAGTACCAATTCGCCGACACCGACAGCGATGACCCGGGCAACCTCACCAACCGCTCGCCGTGGCCGCTGCTCCACATCATCCGCGAAGAGAGCCTGGAGAAGATCATCGCCCACTACCCCGACGTGGATGCCATCCCTGAGCGCAACGTCAAGCGCATGAAGGCGCTCAGCGCCGAGGAGCGCCACAGACTCTTCCCCTACCTGTTCGGTTGAACGCCCGCGCCGCGCCCCACAACTCAGCGGGGCCGGGTACAGGTCGGCTGCAGTGGGCGCGGCGCCAGCCGCGAGGGGTTGAAGACGACGCCGCGGGGACATTGCCCCAGAAAAAGCTCGCGACTTGCGTCGCTCCTACAGCAGGGCCGCATGCCGTGCGATTTTCCGCTTGGGCGCCAGCCGCGGGGGCTTGCAGGTCACGGGCAGACACTCGCGGAGGCACAGGGAGAGGAGTAGACTGCAGCTAACAGATCGCGACTTTTCCCAAGCCTGAAATGCAGGAGAGCCTATGTTTCCCGAATACCGCGAACTGATCACCCGTCTCAAGAACACCGACCGTCACTTCACTCAGCTCTTCGAGCGCCACAACGAACTGGATCACAAGATCAAGAACGTCGAGGCGAACATCGAGCTCGGCACTCACGAAGAAGTCGAAGTGATGAAGAAGGAAAAGCTGCTGATCAAGGATCAGATCTATGCGCACCTGAAGAAGGTCGAGACCGCAGGCTGACAACGGCACACACGGTCAACGGGGCCCGCACTCACGCCACGGGCGGGGTGCGGGCCCGATCGCTTGTTCAGGTCTGGATCTGTGCCGATGCCCCGTCTGGCAGCGCCTCACGCTCACGACGCGCCAGCAGCGTGTAGACGGTCGGCACCACGAACAGCGTGAAGAAGGTACCGATCAGCAGCCCGCCGACAATCACCCAGCCGATCTGCTGGCGGCTCTCGGCACCGGCACCGGTCGCCAGCGCCAGGGGCACCGCCCCCAGCACCATCGCCCCAGTCGTCATCAGGATCGGGCGCAGTCGCAGCACCGCGGCTTCGACCACGGCCTCGCGCAGGGCTTGACCCTGCTCGCGCAGCTGGTTGGAGAACTCCACGATCAGGATGCCATGCTTGGTGATGAGGCCGACCAGGGTGACCAGGCCGATCTGGCTATATACATTGAGGGTGCCGCCAGTCAGCCACAGCGCACCAAGCGCCCCGGTCATCGACAGCGGCACGGTGAGCATGATGATGAAGGGATCGCGAAAGCTCTCGAACTGCGCCGCCAGCACCAGGTAGATGAAAGCCAGCGCGAGCACGAACACCAGCGCCAGGCTAGCCGAGCTCGACTTGAACTCGCGCGACTGGCCGTCGTAGTCGGTACCGTAGCCCGGCGGCAGGAGGCGCTCTGCGGTCGCCTCCATCCACTTCAAGGCCTCGCCCAGCGTGTAATCGGACGCCAGGTTGGCCGAAATCGTCACCGAGCGGCGCTGGCCGAAGTGGTTGAGTTCGCGCGGCGCGACGCGCTCGCTCACCTTAACGACGCTCGCCAGCGGCACCATGTCGCCGTTGCGCGCCCGCACATAGATGTCGCGGATGTCACGCGGGTCACGGCGATCGTCCGCCGCCACCTGGACGATCACTTCGTACTGCTCGGCGTCCTGCTTGTAGCGCGTGACCTGGCGGCCGCCGAGCATGGTCTCCAGCGTACGGCCGATGACATCGACAGCCACCCCGAGGTCTGCAGCGCGGTCGCGATCGACCTCCACCGCCAGCTCGGGCATGGTGAGCTTGAGGTCGGTGTCGGGCGACACCAGGCCAGGGTTGTCGCGCATCGCATCGAGAAAAGCCTCGGCGACGGCGGCAAGCTCCTCGTAGCTGTCCGAGGTCGACACCACGAAGCTCACCGGCCGCGAACGTGCCCCCTGACCGAATGACGCCGGCAGGCTGGGAAAGGCATTGACCCCGGTCACGGCACGCATGCGCGGCTGCAACTCGGAGGCGATCTCGGATGATCTGCGCGCGCGCTCGCTCCAGTCGGCGAACCCGACAAAGGAGATACCCTGCGACACCGTCGGGTTGCCGGTGATCACGAGGTAGCGGTCTACTTCCGGGATGCTGGCGTAGATCTCCTCGAGCTCGCGTGCGTAGCGCGCCATGTAGTCCAGCGTCGCGCCTTCCGGACCGTTGAACAAGCCGACCACGCGCCCTCGATCCTCGAGCGGAGCGAGCTCGGTCTTGAGCTGCCCCATCAGCCACACCGAGCTCCCGGCAACCACGGCAAACACCAGCATCACCAGCCAGCGCAGCTCCAGCGAGGCCGACAACACGCCACGATAGCCATGAGTCAGCCCGCTCAGGAAACGTTCGATGGCGTTGTACACCGGTCCATGCGTGCGCTCGTGGCGCAGCAGCTTCGCGCACATCATCGGCGACAGGGTGAGCGCGACAAAGCCCGACACCAGCACCGCCCCCGCCAGAGTGAGTGCGAACTCGGTAAACAACTTCCCCGTGCGCCCGGTCATGAAGGCCACCGGCGCATAAACCGCGGCCAGGGTGATCGTCATCGCCACGATCGCGAAACCGATCTCCCTGGCACCCTGGAAGGCTGCCGCCAGCGGCGCCATGCCTTCTTCGATATGGCGATAGATGTTCTCCAGCACCACGATCGCATCGTCCACCACCAGCCCGATCGCCAGAACCAGCGCCAGCAGGGTCAAGGTGTTGATCGAGAAGCCCAGGGCATACATCAGCGTGAAGGCGCCGACCAGCGACACCGGGATCGTTACCAGCGGCACCAGCATCGCACGCCAGCTGCGCAGGAAGAACAGGCACACGCCGGCCACCAGCAGCACCGCCTCCCAGATCGTGGCGAACACCGCATCGATCGAGCGCTCGATGAACACCGTGGTGTCGTTGGCAATCGTCATCGACATGCCTTCCGGCAGCTCCGCCTGCAGGCGTGGCAGCATCTCGTCAAGGCCGCGCTTGAGGTCGAGCGGATTCGCAGTGGCCTGCTTGATGAGGCCGATAGAGATCGCCGGCCGGCCCATGAAGCGTACCGAAGTGCGTTCGTTCTCGGGCGCCACCTCGACACGGCCGACGTCGCGGATACGCACCGGGTAGGCGTCGGGGGTGCCGGCCTGGCGCAGCACTACCGCCTCGAACTGCGCCGGCTCGACCAGGTCGGTCTGCGCCACCACCGCGAACTCGCGCTCGCGACTCTCGATGCGTCCGGCGGGCAGCTCCACATTCTGGCGCCGGATGGCGTCTTCCACATCCTGCACGGTGAGCCCGAAAGCCGCCATGCGGTCGCGGTCGAGCCAGATCCTCATCGCATAGCGACGCTCTCCGAACACGCGCGCATCCGCTGCGCCAGGCAGGGTCTGCAGGCGCGGCTTGATGATGCGGCTGGCAAAGTCGCTCATCTCCAGCGGCGAATGGCGGTCTGACGAGAACGCAACCCATATGATCGGGCTGGCGTCAGCCTCGACCTTGGCGATCACCGGCTCATCGATATCGTCGGGCAGGCGCTGGCGTACGCGCGAAACGCGGTCGCGCACGTCGGCCGCTGCGCTGTCGGCATCGCGCTCGACGCGGAAGCGTACCGTGATCTGGCTGCGCTCCTGACGGCTGATCGAGGACAGCACATCCACGCCCTCGATACCGGCGAGCGAATCTTCAAGCGGCTTGGTGACCTGGGACTCGACGATCTCTGCGCTCGCACCGCGGTAACGGGTATCGACCGTCACCACCGGCTCATCGATATTGGGGTACTCGCGCACGGTAAGCCGCGAGTACGACATCATCCCGACCAGCAGCACGAGCAAGGAAAGCACGGTGGCGAACACCGGACGGCGAATGCAGATGTCTGAGATGCGCACGCTGCCTGCCTCAGTCCGCCGCCAGCGCCACGCCGCTGGGCGCATCCGCGAGCGTCACCTGCGCACCATCGCGCAGCTTCAGTTGGCCGGCCGTCACCACGACCGCACCTGCGGACAAGCCCTCGGTGATCTCGACGACAGCATTGCGGCGCACCCCGGTACGGACATCCACCCTGCGCACTGTGTCATCGACGACCTGATAGACGTACTGCACATTGCCCGGCGCCGGCACCAACGCCGCCTCCGGCACCACCAGCACGCCACTACGCTCGGCGAGGATCACGCGCACACGCGCGAAAACCCCGGGGCGCAGACGGCCGTCCGGGTTGTCCAGGTTCGCACGTAGCCGCACTGCCCGCCCCTGGGCGTCCACGAGCGGATCGACTGCATCCACGACAGCATTGAAACGCTCGCCCGGCAGCACGTCGCTCGATACCTCGACCACCTGGCCACGACGCACACGGTCCAGATACTGCTCGGGAAGGCGGAAATCCACCTTGAGCGTCGCGATATCCTCGAGGTTGATCAGCGCATCGCCGTCCTTCACGAAATCGCCCGGGCTCACGCTGCGAATGCCCACTACGGCGTCGAAGGGCGCACGGATCTGCATGCGCTCGAGCCGCGCCTGCGCCAGCGCCACACCCGCGCGTGCCACCTCAAGTTGAGCACGCGCGGTGTCGAGGCTGCTCTGACTGACGAACTTACGTGCAAACAGATCCTGGGTCCGACCGAAATTGGACTCAGCAAGGGTCAGGTTGGCGCGCGCCTGTTGTAGTTCGGCGCGCTGCACCGCGGCATCGAGCTCGACCAGCACCTCGCCACGCTCCACTGCCTGGCCGTCGCGAAAGCGGATCGCTGCGATCCTTCCCGACACTTCGGGGCGCAGCACGACCGACTCGTTCGACACCAGCGAGCCCACCGCCGCTACATCGTCTGCGAGGGCCAGCGCCCGTACCGTCTGCGCCTCGACCCGCACAGGCGCGGCGGCGCCCGTTGCAGTCACGGTCGCCGCGAGGCCCGGACGATCGGCCTTCAGCCCCCCCGACTGCTCGCGGTTGACATACCAGGCGAGCGCAGCCACGACGGCAAGGCCAGCGAGGCTCAGCGCCAGGACGGGAGTACGACGTGAAGACATGATGCCTCTATGGTTTCCATTGCAAAGCGCAGGCGGGCGGGGATGCTACGCCGCCAACGGCGCCCGGCGCCATCATGGCACCAGCCCAGAAGACGGACCGGCCTGTGCGCCATTGGTTTCCCGGCACGCAAGGGCCTCGCGGTGCCGCAACGCAAAGTATTCAATCCTCGGGAAGCGGCCACTTCGGGTTCCACGCCACTTCCCAGAGGTGACCATCGGGGTCCTGGAAGTAAGCGGCGTAGCCCCCCCAGAATGTGTCGCGCGCGGGTTGCGGAATGGGCGCACCGGCCGCCTTCGCCTGCGCCACCACGGCATCGACCGCATCGCGACTGGCCACGTTGTGGCTGAGCAGGCACTCGGTGGAGCTCCTCGCGCCGACTGTCACGCCCGCATCGTGGGCCAGGCTCGCGCGCTCAAAGAGCGCCAGCTTCAAGCCCGGCTGGAGGTCGAAAAAGACTACGGCGCCATGCTCGAACTCGGTGCCGACGATCCCCTTGGTCGGCCAGCCCAGGCCATCGCGGTAAAAGCGCAGCGCACGCTCGAGCTCATCCACCCCGAGGGTGATCACCGTGACGCGCGGCTTCATGAGGCAAACCTCATCGACATTGCAGGTGGCCCGACTGTACATGTACAACGCACTGCATCGCACCGCACTGGCAGTTACGCAAGGTGGACACGGCAGCGCCCGCGGCGCCGAGATCGACACCGCGCGAGCACACGCAGTCGAGCGGCTCCAGGCTGGGCAGGCCCTGCGCCCGGCTTTCGGCGGCCGACGGCGCAGCGCTGAGCACGACGACCGACACCGCGGTCGCAAGCACTGCGGCACCACTCATGAGCAAGGTCCGGATGTTCATGGTCTGATACTCCCTGATGTTGAGGGCTGGACTGGCGGACAGCGTATCAGCAATCCCCGCCTCAGTCCTCGCCGCGGGCGCACGCCCACAGGAGCAGCGCCGCAAACACGAACAGCAGCGCCCACTTCAGGGACGAACATGCGGTCGACAACAGGTAGGTCAGCGGCGTATCGAATCGCGGCACCTCCGTGAGCCAGGCATGAAAGGCATTCTCCGCCGCATCGAAGGCAGCCGCCAGCGGCAGGCACATGCGCGCAAACGCCCTCCCAGCCCGCCCCAAGGGCTCGAACACATGGGTACGCGTGGCGAGCAGCCAACCGAACGCCGCGTAGGACAGCAGCAAGACATGATCGACGACGAGATGGCGGCGGTAACGTTCAAGATCCTCGGGCGGCCAAAGGTGAACGATCTCGCCGAACGTGCGCGGCGACCAGGCGAACTGCAGTGCCAGGACACCCGGGCTGAGCGGCCAGAGGTAAACCGTGATGGCGGCAGACAGGACCAGCGCAAGCAGACCGCTCATCCAGACCCATCTCATCGAGGTAGCGCCTCCCCGGGGCGTGATGCGGCATCCTCCGCGCTCGGCAGGTCGCACGCACCCCGCACCACTTCGATGACATCGCCCGATACGCTCAGCATCCCGCCCTCTCGCTGCAGATCCGCTGCCGAGTCTAACCGACGACACCGCAACGTGCAGGGCGATTGCCTTCTTTGCGCGCCGCCCTCCCACGCGACACCAGGCTTGCGTGCGAGCGCCGGAGCGGCGCTATGATGCAGCCTTCGCTCCCGGATGGTGCGGCGCAAAATGAACGACTATCTCCCGATTACGGACCCCGTCCTGGTGTTCGCACTCGTCGCGTTGCTGATCCTGCTTGCCCCCATCGTGATGGGGCGCTGGCGCCTGCCTGGCACGATCGGTCTGCTGCTGGCGGGTGCCATACTCGGCCCCAATGCCCTCGGCGTACTCGCCCGCGACCAGTCGTTCGTGCTGTTCGGCACCGTCGGCTTGCTGTACATCATGTTTTCCGCCGCGCTCGAGATCGACCTCGTCGTGCTCAAGCGCTACCGCATGCACAGCCTCGTCTTCGGCCTGCTCACCTTCGCCATTCCGCAAGGTGTGGGCACGCTGGTGGGGTACTACGTCCTCGGCTTCAGCCTGCCTGCAGCGATTCTGCTCGCAAGCCTGTTCGCATCGCACACACTGCTGGCGTACCCGGTCACCCGACAGCTCGGCATCGCACACAATCAAGCCGTCACCACTGCCATCGGCGGCACGATCATCACCGACACCCTCGCCCTGCTCGTACTCGCCGTGATCGCCGCGTCGACACGTGGCGACACTGGGGACTACTTCTGGCACACGCTGGTCGGCAGCCTCGTGCTCTATGGCGTGATCGTGCTGTTCGGCCTGCCCAAGCTCGCACGCTGGTTCTTCCGCAATGTCGGACGCAACGGGGTGTCGGAGTTCGTCTTCGTGCTGTCGACGGTGTTCGGCTGCGCCGGCATGGCGCACCTTGCCGGTTCGGAACCGATTGTCGGCGCCTTTCTCGCCGGCCTTGCGCTGAACCGGCTGATCCCGCACAACAGCGCACTCATGAACCGGATCCAATTCACCGGAGAAGCGATCTTCATCCCCTTCTTCCTGCTTTCGGTCGGCATGCTGCTCGATGTCAGCGTGCTTGTCGCAGACGTGCGCTCACTGTCGATCATGCTCGCCATGCTCACCTCCGTGCTGGTGACCAAGTGGCTTGCCGCCGCCGCCACTCGCGTGTTGCTCGGCTACAGCCGCGAGCAGGCCGGCCTTGTATTCGGTCTGAGCGTCGCTCAGGCCGCGGCTACGCTGGCGGCAACCATCGTCGGCTACGATCTGGGCCTTTTCGACGATGCGGTGGTCAACGGCGCGATCATGATGATGCTGGTGACCTGCATCGTCGCCCCCCTGCAGGTCGATCACCACGGCCGCAAGATCGCCCGCCAGAGTGCAAGCAACGACAACGCGGTGATCGGCTCGAAGCAACGCATCCTCGTCAGCCTGTCCAGTCGTGCGCCACACAAGGCCTTGCTCGACCTGGCGATGATGCTGCGCGAACCGGACCAGCAGCAGCCCATATTCCCGTTGACGGTCATCGAGGACAGGGAGGACGCGAACGAAAAGGTCGTAGCGGCAGAACGTGTCCTGTCACGCGCAACGAGCTACCTTTCCGCTGCCGACGTGGGCTCGCAGCCGACCACCCGCATCGACCTGAACCTTGCATCGGGCATCCTCAAGGCGCGGCGCGAGCTAAGTGGAACCGACGTCATCGTCGGCTGGAGCGAACGCACCACGGCACCCGAGCTGTTCTTCGGCTCGCTGGTCGAGAACATGTTGACCGAGCGCGAATACAACCTGATCGTAAGCCGCCCCAGGACACCCCTAAACACCTGCAGCCGGCTGCTTTTCGCCATTCCACCCGACGCCCGCCACGAACCCGGCTTTCCGCTCGCCGTGCGTCTGGTCAAGCGCCTTGCCAGACAGCTCGACGGCACGCTCGTGATCCTCACCGAAACCAAACAGGAGGCCGAGGTCAGCAAACGCGTCAAGGGCATTGCACCACAGTGCGAGGTACGCACGCTGGGGCTGGCGAAGTGGTCGAATCTGATCCGCGTCATCAGCGACAAAAAGGGCCCGGGAGACGCCCTCGTCCTTTATGGCGCGCGCGTCGGCGGTCTCGCCTGGCGCCCGGCGATGCGCTTGCTGCCCGGGCGTCTGGCCGGCATCTTTCCGGAGACGAACATCCTGCTCGTCTATCCAGCCATACCGCGTGACGAGCGTGGCGACGACCTCGCCCTGGGGGCGGGCGCGCAAACGGTGATCGATGTCAGCGATTCGAACCGGAGAGTAAGCATCTGAACGCCCCGCCCCCCGGTAGGAGCGGCGCAAGCCGCGAGGGGTTGAAGGCGACCACGCCGGATGACCGCTCAAAAAAGCTCGCGGCTGGCGCCGCTCCTACAGGAGAGCGCCGCAGCGTTTGTTCCCGCCGTAGGAGCGGCGCAAGCCGCGAGGGGTTGAAGGCGGATATGCATCTATCTGCTGCGGGCGGCCGACGCTGCACCTGGCCGACCGGATCAATGCCGCCGCCGCAGCACGACGGCATAGATGAGCACATTGGCAACGATCACGACGCCTGCGAGCACAACCTGGATCTGCGGCGTCAACCCGGGCGGGTAGATCAGCGCCAGCAGGTAGTGCTCGATGAAGCCGGCCGTGTAGCCCGCTTGACCGGCCTTCGCGCGCAAGAGATTTTCCAGCGGCGTGAGCGGGCAGATACCCCCGCTCAGCTCGATGAACACGCCCCAGGCCACGGCCGGCAGGTGCAGAAGCGGCGCCCACCTCCAGCGCAGCGCAAACAGCCCGCCCAACACCACGAACAGGATGAAGCAGAGGTGCAGTACCAGCACGCCGTCGGCCGCCACGCGGTAGATCACGGTCGAGCCTCCTCAGGCATCCTGCCCGGCACACGGCGCCCGCCGGGGTGCCATGCCCCGGCCCCCCACCGCCGCCGCTGTCGACCTCAGCCGACTATGGTCTGCGCCTCTCCAGCCTTGCGCGCATCGATGCGGCCGATCCGGTACACCGCCTCGCCCGCCGCCTTGAGCGCAGCCTCGGCCGCATCCGCATCCGCCGCTGCAACGACGACCGCCATGCCGATGCCGCAGTTGAACACGCGGTACATCTCCTGCATGTCGACGTTGCCTTCCTTCTGCAGCCACTGGAACAGCGGCGGCAGCGTCCAGCTCGCGGCGTCGATGCGGGCGGTGAGCTCGTCGCGCAGGATGCGCGGCACGTTCTCGGTAATGCCACCGCCGGTGATGTGGGCCATGCCCTTCACCACGCCGGGTTGCGCCTGCATCAGCGCCAGTAGCGGCTTGACGTAGATGCGGGTCGGCTCCATCACCACGTCGCGCAGCTTGCGGCCGTGGAAATCGGCGTCGAGGTCGGGCTGGGCGACGTCGATGATCTTGCGGATCAGCGAGTAGCCATTGGAGTGCGCGCCGCTCGAGGCCAGGCCGAGTACCACGTCGCCCGGTACGATCCTGCTGCCGTCGATGATGTCGGCCTTCTCCACCGCGCCAACGGCAAAGCCGGCGAGGTCGTACTCGCCGGCCGGGTACATGCCCGGCATCTCGGCGGTCTCGCCGCCAATCAGCGCGCAACCGGCCAGCTCGCAGCCCTGGGCGATGCCCTTGACCACGTCGGCGGCCGTGTCTACGTCGAGCTTGCCGCAGGCGAAGTAGTCGAGGAAGAACAGCGGCTCGGCACCCTGCACCAGGATGTCGTTGACGCTCATTGCCACCAGATCCTGGCCAACGGTGTCATGCTTGTCGAGCTGGAAGGCGAGCTTGAGCTTGGTGCCGACGCCGTCGGTGCCCGACACCAGCACCGGCTCCTTGTACTTCTTCGACAGTTCGAACAGTGCGCCGAAACCGCCGATGCCGCCCAGCACCTCGGGACGCATGGTGCGCTTGGCGAAAGGCTTGATGCGGTCGACCAGGGCGTCGCCGGCTTCGATGTCCACACCGGCGTCACGGTAGGAAAGGGAGGCTTGATTGGGAGAGGTGGGTGCGCTCAAGGTCGGTCCTCTGGGCTCGCAAGAAATGCAGGGCGGGGCCACCCGGCGGCGCACTCAACTTGAGGCCGCCACGCCAAGTGGCTACATTTACGGGTTCCGCGGGCGGCTGACGCCCGCGCCAAGTCCGCGATTTTACTTGAAATGAACACTGCCCGCGCCGATCGCCTGCAAACCCGCGTCTGGATGGCGACCGGTATCGCACTGGTCGGCCTGTTCTGGCTGCTCGGCCCGATCCTGACGCCCTTCGTGATTGCCGCGGTGTTCGCCTACATCTGCGACCCGGCCGTCAATTGGATGGTCGCGCGCCGGGTGCCACGCGCGCTCGCCGTACTGCTGGTGATCATCGGCCTCGGCCTGGTACTGGTGGCCCTGGCCTTGATCCTGCTGCCAATGGTGTATCGCGAAGGCGTACTGCTGGTGCGCCGCCTGCCCGAGCTGATCGAGCTCTTCAATGCCGAGGTCGCCCCCCTGCTGCAGGCCCGGCTGGGCGCAGAGATCAAGCTCGATGCCGAGCAGTTCCGCAAGCTCCTGACCGACCACTGGGACAGTGCGCAGGACCTGCTGCCGATCATGCTCGGGCACCTCAAGACCGGGGGCATGGCGGTGATCGCCTTCGTCGCCAACCTGTTCCTGATTCCGCTGGTAATGTTCTATCTGCTGCAGGAGTGGCCGCGCATCCTTGCCGAACTGCAGCGCATCGTGCCGCGGCCGATGCTCGAGCGCACGCTGCGCATCATCGGCGACATCGATTCGGTGATGTCCGAGTTCCTGCGCGGCCAGCTCTCGGTGATGCTGCTGCTCGCGGTCTTCTACAGCGTCGGGCTGTGGCTGGCCGGACTCAAGTTCGCCCTGCCGGTGGGCGTGCTTACCGGCCTGCTGGTGTTCATCCCCTTCGTCGGTTTCGGTGGCGGCCTGTTGCTGGCGATCATGGCCGCGCTACTGCAGGGCGAGGGCATCACACCGCTGCTCGGGGTTGCCGTGGTGTACAGCCTCGGCCAGCTGCTCGAGAGCTTCCTGCTCACCCCCTACCTGGTCGGCGAGCGCATCGGCCTGCACCCGCTGGCGGTCATCTTTGCGCTCATGGCGTTCGGCCAGCTGTTCGGCTTTGTCGGCGTGCTGGTGGCGCTGCCAGTGAGTGCAGCATTGCTGGTGGGTCTGCGCGAGATACGAGGTGCCTGGTACGCCAGCCCGGTTTACCTGGGCCGCGACGGTGCTACGCCACCTACCGCTGACGAGGGCGAAAAATGAAACAGCTCGTCCTCGACATCCGCCCCGACACGCCACCGACCCTGGAGAATTTCGTCGCCGGCACCAATGCCGAGCTGGTCGCAACCGTATCGCTGCTCGCCAGCCTGGGTACGGCGCGGCAGCTGCCGGTGCGCCATGTCTACCTCTGGGGCGCGCCCGGCAGCGGACGCAGTCACCTGCTGCGCGCAGCGGCGGCCCTCGCGCGCGAAAGCGGCCGCCCCGCTCACCTGTTCACCGCTGCCGACATCGACGACAACCTGCCCGAAACGCCCGACGCCATGGTGGCGGTGGACGATGTAGACCAATTGGGCGCCGAGGCCCAGATCGCGCTCTTCAACGCCTTCAACCGTGCCCGCGGCAACGGCCAGTCGCTGCTGCTCGCCGGTCCGTCAGCCCCGCTCGGCCTGAACTTGCGCGAGGACCTGCGCACCCGCATCGGCCAGTGCCTGATCTACGAGGTACAGCCGCTCGACGACGATTCGCGCGCGGGCATCCTCGGCACGCTCGCCGAGCGGCGCGGCCTGCGTCTGTCGGACGAAGTGATCGACTTCCTGCTGCGCCATGGTCGCCGCGACCTCGCCAGCCTGCGCACCGTGCTCGATGCGCTCGACGCCGCCTCGCTCGAACGCAAGCGTCCGATCACCCTGCCCCTGCTGCGCGAGATGATGCAGCACGGGCTCGAGATCTGAGCCCTCTCACGCACTCAGCCCCTCACCAATACGACCTACCAGCCAACGGAGCACCGCCTTGAACCTCGCCCTCTTCGACCTCGACAACACCCTGCTTGCCGGCGACTCGGATTTTGCCTGGGCCCAGTTCCTGATCGGCAAGGGCGTCCTCGACCGCGAAGTCCAGGAAGCGAAGAACATCGAGTTCTACGAGCACTACAAGGCCGGCACGCTGGACATCTTTGCCTTCCTCGACTTCCAGCTCGCACCGCTGGCGCGCCACCCGCGCGCCCAGCTCGACACCTGGCATCGCGAGTTCATGGACGTCGTGATACGCCCGATGATCACGGCCAAGGCACGAACGCTGGCCCGCCAGCACATGGACGATGGCGCTATGGTTGCGGTAGTGACCGCAACCAATGCCTTCGTCACCGGACCGATCGTGCGCGAGTTCGGCATCCCGCACCTGGTAGCGACGATCCCCGCCCAGGAAGGCGGCGCCTTCACCGGCAAGCCCCGCGGCACGCCGGCCTTCAAGGCCGGCAAGATCGAACGTGTCGAAGCCTGGCTGGAATCGCTCGGCCTGCACATGGGCAGCTTCGAGCACAGCTGGTTCTACAGCGACTCGCACAACGACCTGCCGCTGATGGGCCGCGTGTCCAACCCGGTCGCGGTCGATCCGGATGACACCTTGCGCGCCCATGCCACCGCGCAGGGCTGGCCAGTGATCTCGCTGCGCTGAATGCGCGGGCGGGGGAAGGCGCACCGCCGCAACGGGGCGATCGGTTATCATTGCCGGCTTATGCAAGTACGACGCCTTCCCCAATGATCCGCAAGCTGCTGCGCAAGGTCTTCAAGCGCCCGGCGCCCACCGTCCGCCACCAACCCGCCCGCATCCCGCTCGAACGCCACGGCATCCGGCGCGAGCAGCTGTCGCCTGCCGCGCGCAAGGTGTGCATGACGCTGCAGGAGCAAGGCTACACGGCCTTCGTCGTCGGCGGCGCGGTACGCGACCTGCTCATCGGCCAACCGCCGAAGGATTTCGATGTCGCCACCAGCGCCACCCCCGAACAGGTGCGCGCGGCTTTCCGGCGTTCGCGCATCATCGGCCGCCGCTTCAAGATCGTGCATGTGATGAGTGGGCCGGAGACCATCGAGGTCTCCACCTTTCGCGCCAGCCAGGACGCCGAATCGGCCGAAACCGACGAACACGGCCGCGTGCTGCGCGACAACGTCTTCGGCAACCAGGAAGAAGACGCCACCCGCCGCGACTTCACGGTCAACGCCCTGTACTACGACCCGGGCACCGAGACCATCATCGACTACCACCACGGCGTTGCCGACATCGAACAGCGCACCCTGCGCATGATCGGCGACCCGCGCACACGCTACCGCGAAGACCCGGTTCGCATGCTGCGCGCCGTGCGCCTGGCCGCCAAGCTCGGTCTGACGATCGACCCTGCCGCGCGCCACCCCATCCGCGAGATGGGTGTGCTGCTCGAGAACGTCCCGGCGGCGCGGCTCTTCGACGAAATGCTCAAGCTGCTGTTCTCGGGCCACGCCGTCAAATGCCTGCAGCAGTTGCGCGAAGAAGGCCTGCACCACGGCCTGCTGCCCCTGCTCGACGTCATCCTCGAGCAGCCTATGGGCGAACGCTTCGTTTGGCTGTCGCTGCAGAACACCGACGAGCGCGTCCGCCAGGACAAGTCGGTGTCGCCCGGCTTCCTGTTCGCCACCCTGCTCTGGCATGAGGTCCTCGCCGCCTGGGAGCGCAGGAAGGCGGCAGGCGAGGCCGGCCAACCTGCACTGTTCGAGGCCATGGACGAAGTCCTCGACGCTCAGGCCGGCAAGCTGGCGATCACGCGCCGCATCGCGGGCGACATCAAGGACATCTGGGCGCTGCAGCCGCGCTTCGACAAGCGCAGCGGCAAGACGCCCTACCGCCTCATCGAGCAGCCGCGCTACCGCGCCGGATGGGACTTCCTGCGCCTGCGCGCGCAGGCGGGTGAGATCCCGATGGAGATCGTCGAGTGGTGGAACGACTTCGCCCATGCCGGTCATGACGAGCGTGAGGCATTGCTGCGCCAGGCACCTGCCGAAACCAGTCCGGCGAAGAAGAAGCGCCGCCGTCGGCGCAAGCCCGCAGGGGGCGGCGAGGCCGGCACGGCGCCGGAAGGCGCCTGAACGCCTCATGAGCCCCCCGGTACGCGCGTTCGTCGCCTTCGGCGCAAACCTCGGTGACCCTGTCGCCGCTTTTGCACTTGCCCTACAGCGCCTGGACGCGTTGCCATCAACGCAGGTCCTGGCCCGCTCCGCGCTGTACCGCAGCGCACCGGTCGGGGTGGCAGGCCAGCCCGACTACATCAACGCGGTCATCGAACTGTCCACCAGCCTCGACGCACGCGTCCTGCTCGAGGCCTTGCTGATGATCGAGCGCGAGGGCGGACGCACGCGCGATTTTCACATGGCACCGCGAACGATGGATCTCGACCTGCTGCTGCATGGCGAGGCAATCATCGACGAACCCGACCTGCAAGTCCCGCATCCGCGCATGCATCTGCGCGCGTTCACGCTCGTGCCGCTCGCCGAGATTGCGCCGGGCTTGCACATTCCGCGCCGCGGCGCCGTCAGCGACCTGCTCGCGGGCGTTGCCGACCAGGCCATCAGCCGCCACTGAACAGCCGCCGCCACCGCAGTAGCACGCCCCCCACCCCGCCCAAGAAATACCGACGCACCACTGCGCCTTCCGAGGTTCCCATGCCTGTCTGGCTCCAGTCCGCTACATCGGCCGCAACCGCTAGCCCGGTATGGTTGCAGACCGCCCTGCTGCTCACCGCCTCCAACGTGTTCATGACCTTCGCCTGGTACGGACACCTCAAGAACATGCAGAGCAAGGCGTGGTACGTGGCCGCTCTCGTGAGCTGGGGCATCGCACTGTTCGAGTACCTGCTGCAGGTGCCGGCAAACAGGATCGGTGCAACCACCTTGAGCCTCGCGCAGCTCAAGATCATGCAGGAGGTGATCACGCTGCTCGTGTTCATCCCCTTCGTCGTGCTGTACATGAAACAGCCGCTCAAGCTTGACTATCTATGGGCGGCGCTGTGTATGCTCGGTGCCGTCTATTTCATCTTTCGCAGCTGACGAAGGCGCCCCGCATGCTCGACAAAGCCCGCTACATCGTCGTCGAAGGCCCTATCGGCGCCGGCAAGACCTCTCTCGCCCGTCGTCTGGCCGAACGCCTTCAGGCCGAGACCCTGCTCGAGCAGGCCGAACACAACCCCTTCCTCGGGCGCTTCTACCAGAACGCGGAGCGCTGGGCGCTGGCGACGCAGGTGTCCTTCCTGTTCCAGCGCCTGGACCAACTCGCCGCACTCGGCCCGGTCGACGGCGACCGCCGCGTGGTGTCGGACTTCCTGCTCGACAAGGACCGCCTGTTTGCAGAGCAGAACCTGGGGGCGGACGAACTCGCGCTCTACCAGCGCGTGCACGACAGCGTGCAGCGGGTCGAACCGCCCCGGCCCGACCTCGTGATCTATCTGCAGGCGCGCCCGGACACCCTGATGGAGCGCGTCCGCAAGCGCGGACTGGACGCCGAGCGTCGCATCACCGAGCTCTACCTCGAGCAGGTCGCCAACCGCTACACGCGCTACTTCTACCAGTACGACGCAGCACCGCTGTTCATCGTCGACGCTGGCGTCCTCAACCCGGTCGACAAGGACGAGGATTTCGAGCTCCTGCTCGAACGCCTGCGCGAGATGCGGGGCTATCGCGAGTTCTTCGGCTACGCGGGCTGAGCCCCTTGCCCGGGCCCGGATTCGCCACCGGACACCCAGCCGGCGCAGCGTCACACTTGTGCAATGCACCACTTTGGTGAAAACTCCGGGCTCCCTTCAGGAGTGACCCATGAGCTACCTCCAGGACCAGAAACCCGTCAGTCTGTTCGAACTTGGCAAGATGCGCGCCGAAGGCCGCAAGATCGCCATGCTCACCTGTTATGACGCAAGCTTTGCCGCTCTGCTCGGCCGCGCCGGCGTCGACAGCATCCTCATCGGCGACTCGCTCGGCAACGTGCTGCAAGGCCAGAAATCCACGCTGCCGGTCACACTCGAGCAGATGGCCTACCACACCGAGTGCGTGGCGCGTGCCAATGCCCGCCCGTTCATCGTCACCGACATGCCCTTCGGCAGCTATCACGAGAACCGCGAGCAAGCCATGCGCAACGCCGCACGCCTGATGGCGGCCGGTGCCCAGATGGTGAAACTCGAGGGTGGCGAGTTCATGGCCGACACGATCCGCTTCCTGGTCGAGCGCGGCGTACCCGTCTGCGCCCACATCGGCCTCACCCCGCAGGCAGTACATCAGCTTGGCGGCTATCGCGTACAGGGTCGCAGCGAGGAAGGCGCGGCGCGGCTCAAGGCCGACGCCCTCGCCCTCGAGCAGGCCGGCGCGGCGCTGATGGTGATGGAGATGGTGCCCGCCGAGCTTGCCAGCACGATCACGCGCAGTCTGAGCAGTATGGCTACCATCGGCATCGGCGCGGGGGCAGGCTGCGATGGCCAGGTGCTGGTGCTGCACGACATGCTCGGCGTATTCCACGGCAAGACCGCACGCTTTGTGCGCAACTTCATGGACGGCGCGACCAGCATCGAGGACGCCGTGGCGCGCTACGCCGCAGCCGTCAAGGACGGCAGCTTCCCGGCCGCCGAACACTGCTACTGAACGGCCCGTTCGCCGACCTCGCCCCCCCTTTCCAGCACACCCTACGCAAGACCAGGACGCAATGCAGATCCACCACACCATCGAGAGCCTGCGCAGCGCGCGCGCGCAGGCAGGCCGAGTGGCCTTCGTGCCGACCATGGGCAACCTGCACGAGGGCCATATTGCGCTGATGCGACAGGCCCGCGCGCACGCTGACTGTGTGATTGCGAGCATCTTCGTCAACCGCCTGCAGTTCGGCGCCGGCGAAGACTTCGACCACTACCCGCGCACCTTTGCCGCCGACTGCGAGAAGCTCGAAGCGGCCGGCGTGGCGCACCTGTTTGCGCCCGACGAGCAGGTCATGTACCCGCAGCCGCAGCGCTACCATGTGGAACCCGCGCCGGCACAGGTCTCCATCCTGGAGGGCGAATTCCGCCCGGGCCATTTCCGTGGCGTGGCGACCGTGGTGATGAAGCTGCTCAACATCGTGCAGCCCGACGTCGCCCTGTTCGGCAAGAAGGACTACCAGCAACTGATGGTGTTGAGCAACATGGTGCGCGAGATGGCGATGCCGGTCGAGGTGTTGCCGGGAGACACGGTGCGCGCCGACGACGGCCTTGCGCTGTCCTCGCGCAATGGCTACCTGAGCGCCGAAGAACGCCGCCGCGCGCCCCTGCTCCACCGCCTGCTGTGCCGCATCCGCGACGCGGTGCGCAGCGGCGACCATGACCTGCTCAAGCTCGAGACCGAGGCCATGGCAGAACTCGAGGCCGCTGGCTGGCAACCGGACTACATCGCGGTGCGCCGGCGTGCCGACCTGCAACCGCCGGTTCACCTGGACGATGCACTCGTCGTCCTCGCAGCCGCGCGCCTGGGCAAGACACGGCTGATCGACAACCTGGAGATCTGACGCCCGTCAGGGTTCCTCCGGCCTTGCGTCCATGCCCAGTTATGGTTAAAAACGGGGTACAAGAACACCGCGCACCTGCGGCCTGCACATAAACAAGGATGGGGGATTGAAAAGATGGCGACGAGCGTAAGACAGATCCTGGAACAAAAGGGCGCAACCTTTCATGCGGTGCGGCCCACCGATTCGGTCTTCGATGCCCTCTCCCTGATGGCGCAATTCGACGTTGGCTCGGTGCTGGTCATCGACAACGATCGCCTGGTCGGAATCTTCACCGAGCGTGACTACGCCCGCAAGGTCGTGCTCAAGGGCCTGATGTCGCGCGACGTGAAGGTGGGCGACCTGATGACGGCAAACCCGCACACCGTCTCGCTCAGTCACCAGGTGGACGAGGTGATGTCGATCATGACCGAACGCCGCTTCCGTCACCTCCCCGTGGTCGAGGAAGGCAAGGTGCTCGGCATCGTGACGATCGGCGACATGGTCAAGTCCATCGTCAGTCACCAGAAAGAGACGATCAAGCATCTCGAGAGCTACATCGCCGGCGACCTCGCCGCCGAGTGAGAGCGCTCGAGCGGGTTTGATACCCCGCTGAACGCAACCAGCAAGACGCCGGACACCGTCCGGCGTCTTGCTTTGCACCCTGGTGTTGCAAGCAGGCCTACTGCTGCAGCGCCTTGCCGACGATCTCCGCCACGTCAGGCGACAGCCCCGGGCTTGCAAGCACACGCTCGAGCTGAGGCCGGATACGCGCCTGCAGCGCAGGCGCATAATGGCGCCAGTTCTCGAGCGCACGCGCCATTCGCGCGGCGACCTGCGGATTGCGCGCATCGAGCGCGATCACCTGGTCGGCCCAGAAGGCATAACCGCTACCGTCGGCAAGGTGGAATTCACCCGGGTTTGCACGGAAATAGGTGCCGAGCAGGGCATAGACCTTGTTCGGATTGGCGAGACTGAACGCAGGATCGCTCAGCAGTACCCTGACCCGGTCCAGCGCCGGCTCCCCGCCCTCTTCCCAACGCCATGCGCCGGCCTGCAGTGCGAACCACTTGTCGAGCACCAGCGCGTCATTGCGATAGCGCGCATGGAAGGCAAGCAGCGCCGCGCCGCGTGCCGGGCTGCTGCTCTGCACCAGCGCCGCGAGCGCGCCAAAGCGCTCGGTCATGTTGGTCGCCGCCGCAAAGCGCGCCTCGGCGAGCGCCAGGCCACTCGCCTGCCCACCCGCGCACAGGTAGCGCAAGGCCAGGTTGACCAGCGCACGCTTGCCAGCGTCACCGGGGTGGTAACGATAAGGGCCGCTCACCTGCATGCCATCGACCACTCTCAGCCAGTCGCCTGCGAGCTCGCGGCCAAGTGCTCCCATCACGGCGATCAGCGCCGTGCGCAGCGCCCCCGGATCAGCCGGGGACATGCGCTCGAGCAGATAGGGCTCGGCCGGCAGGGCGAGCGCCTGGGCGCGGAAGGCCGGATCGAGGCGCGTATCGGCAAGCAGCGCCCGGAAGGCATTGACGAAGGCCTGCGGCAGGCCGGCACGGGCGCCGCCTGCCATCGCCAGGACGACGCGCTCGGCATAACGCTGGGCGGCATCCCAGCGGTTGAAGGGGTCGGCATCGTTCGCCATGCGGAAGGCCAGGCGGGCGTCATCCTCATCGAGCTCGAGGATGACCGGCGCCGAGAAGCCGCGCAACAGCGAGGGTACCGGCTCGGCGGCGAGGCCGATGAAGCGGAACACTTGCACTTCCTCGGTCAGCTTGAGCACCCGCGTCGTGACGCCCGCCTGGGTCTCGCCTTCGAGTCGCAGCGGCAGGTCACGGCCGTCCGGACCGATCAACCCGACCGCGACCGGGATCACCAGCGGCAGCTTGTCAGGCTGGCCAGGCGTCGCCGGGGTGTGCTGCGACAGAGTCAGGGCGTAGCAGCCATCGGCCGCATTCCATGTCCCGCTTGCCTTCACCCGCGGTGTGCCGGCCTGACTGTACCAGCGCATGAACTGATCGAGATCGAAGCCGTTGTTGGCCTCGGACATCACCTCCACGAAGTCGTCGCAGGTCACCGCCTGGCCGTCGAAATAGCTGAAGTAGAGATCCATGCCATTGCGAAAACCTTCCTGCCCGAGCAGGGTGTGCAGCATGCGGATGACCTCGGCACCCTTTTCGTACACGGTGGCGGTGTAGAAGTTGTTGATCTCCTGGTAGCTGTCGGGGCGGATCGGATGCGCCATTGGGCCTCCATCCTCGGGGAACTGCGCCGCGCGCAGCACACGCACGTCGTCGATGCGCTTGACCGCGCGCGCCGAGGCCGCGCCCTCCGGCCCGGCAGCGCGCGCCAGCATGTCGGCCGAAAACTGCTGGTCGCGGAAGACGGTGAGACCTTCCTTGAGGGTGAGCTGGAACCAGTCGCGGCAGGTGACGCGGTTGCCCGTCCAGTTGTGGAAGTACTCGTGCGCAACGACGCTCTCGACGTTCTCGTAATCGACGTCGGTGGCGGTGTCCGGTTTGGCGAGGACGAACTTGGTATTGAAGATGTTCAGCCCCTTGTTCTCCATCGCCCCCATGTTGAAGTCGGCCACGGCCACGATCATGAAGCGGTCGAGATCGAGTTCCAGGCCGAAGGTCTCCTCGTCCCAGCGCATCGAGTTCACCAGCGCCTCCATCGCATGCTCGCAACGGTCGAGGTTGCCCTCCTCCACCCACACCTGCAGCAGCACCTCACGGCCGGACAGCGTGCGCACCTTGCGCTCGAGCGCGACCAGTCTGGCCGCCACCAGCGCAAACAGGTAGGACGGCTTTGGAAAGGGGTCTTCCCACTTTGCGTAGTGACGCCCGTTGGGCAGCTCGCCCTGCCCCACCAGGTTGCCGTTCGACAGCAGCACCGGGCAGGCCTCGCGGTCGGCCTCCAGCGTCACCGTGTAGCGCGCCATCACATCCGGCCGGTCCGGGAACCAGGTGATGCGGCGAAAGCCCTCGGCCTCGCACTGGGTGAAGAAGCCGCCTGACGACAGATACAGGCCGGACAGCGTTGTATTGGCGCGCGGATCGACTCGCGTGCGCACTTCGACCATGACGGACTCGCCGGCGGCATCGATCTCGAGCAGCGCCCCCGTCTCGCGCAACGCCACCGGCTGCGCGCCATCGACGGTCAGCTCGAGGCGCTCCATGGCCTCGCCCCAGAGGCGGATCGGCCCCGGCGCGGCATCAGGATTGCGCACGCAGCGCATGCGGTTGGTCACCACTGTCGCACCGGCATCGAGGGCGAAATGGAGGTCAACGGTGTCTACCGTCCACGAAAGCGGCTGGTAGTCCGCGCGCTGGATGGTCTGGGGCTGCTCGTTCTGCATATTGTTTTCCGTGCAACCAGGACTGCGGTCCGCAGGCTGGCGTTGGGGTCGGTTCCGGGGCGCTTGCCTGGCGCCGGACACCAGCGTCGAGCGGACCGACTGGTTGCGCCAGGGGAGGCCCCGAAGATCACTGCATCAGGTTTTGGGCGAAGACGGCAGGAGCACGATACAAGTCCCGGCCAGGCGGTCATGCAGGAACTGACGGTCACGATCGATCAGCGCCCACACCAGGCCACCACCGAACAGCATCAGCGACGGCCACGCAAGCGCATAGCGCAGCCAGGCCTGCCCACGGCCCACCGCACGGCCATCGTCGGCGCGCACGAGCTTGAGCCGCCACGTCTGCATCGACAGGGTCTGGCCGTTACGGCGCCAGTACCAGACGAAATAGGCGCCGAGTACGGCGAAGATGTGTACCCAGGCAAACCAGCCCGGTGGCGCGAACTCGAACACCACGCCAAGAACCAGATAGGGGATCAGGAAAGTCAGCGCAAGCACGCCGAGCAGCAGCAAGGACTCATAAAGCATTGCCGCCAGCCGTCGGCGCAACCCGGCAAGCTCGACCACCGGCCTTCCGGCCCGTGCCGAGCCCTCTGCCACCCCACCCTGGACTGGTTCAGGGCGGACAACGGCAGCCTTGCTCTTCCTACGTGTCATGAGGTCATCCGCAAAGCGCGCCTGGCCGATGGCACGGCAAGGCTGAAACAGAAAGGTGGAGCTCAGGACGGACCCGAGGCGGCCCGGCGACAGCGTGCCGGCCGCCCTGAGACGGGGTCGGACGCGCCCCGCCCATCGGAAAACCCGGATTTACAGGCACACGCACCAGGGACGCAGCCTTGACCAAACCGCGGACGGCCGGTAACGTTCTGCGTTTATTCAAACCCCAACAAACAAGCGAGCTTTCGATGGTGCTGTCCGGAGCCGAAATTGTAATCAGGTGCCTGCAGGAAGAAAAGGTCGAGTATGTCTTCGGCTATCCGGGCGGTGCGGTGCTGTTCCTTTACGACGCGCTGTTCCAGCAGGATCAGGTGCGCCACGTGCTGGTGCGCCACGAGCAGGCCGCGGTGCACGCTGCCGACGGCTTCGCGCGCAGCACCGAAAAGGTCGGCGTCGCACTGGTGACCTCCGGCCCTGGCGCCACCAACGCAGTCACCGGCATCGCCACTGCCTACTGTGATTCGATCCCGATGGTGATCATCTCCGGCCAGGTGCCCACGGCGGCGATCGGCCAGGACGCCTTCCAGGAAGTCGACACCGTCGGCATCACCCGTCCCTGCGTGAAACACAACTTCCTCGTCAAGGACGTGCGCGACATCGCGGCGACGATGAAGAAGGCCTTCTACCTGGCGCGCACCGGGCGCCCCGGGCCCGTGCTGGTCGACATTCCCAAGGACGTGTCGATGCACAAGTGCGAGTTCGAGTATCCGCGCGAGATCTCGATGCGCTCGTACAACCCGGTGGTCAAGGGCCACTCCGGCCAGATCAAGAAGGCCGTGCAGCTGCTGCTCGAAGCCAAGCGCCCGATGATCTACACCGGCGGCGGCGTGGTGCTGTCCAACGCCGCCGAACAGATCACCCGCCTCACCCGCCTGCTCGGCTACCCGATCACCAACACCCTGATGGGCCTGGGCGGCTACCCCGCCAGCGATCGTCAGTACCTGGGCATGCCGGGCATGCACGGCACTTTCGAAGCCAACATGGCGATGCACTACTCCGACGTGCTGCTCGCCGTCGGCGCCCGCTTCGACGACCGCGTCATTGGCAACCCGGCGCACTTTGCCGAAGAGCCGCGCAAGATCATCCACGTCGACATCGACCCCTCCTCCATCTCCAAGCGCGTCAAGGTTGACGTCCCCATCGTCGGCGACGTCAAGGAAGTGCTCGAGGAGATGATCCGCCAGCTCGAGGCAGGCGAGGCCCGCCCCAACCCCGATGCGCTCGCCGCATGGTGGAAGCAGGTCGACGAGTGGCGCAGCCGCAAGTGCATGGTGTACAAGAACTCGGACGAGATCATCAAGCCGCAGTTCGTCATCCAGAAGCTCTGGGAAGTAACCGGCGGCGAGGCCATCGTCACCTCCGACGTCGGCCAGCACCAGATGTGGGCCGCGCAGTACTACGCCTTCGACAAGCCGCGGCGCTGGCTCAACTCTGGCGGCCTCGGCACCATGGGCGTGGGCATGCCCTACGCCATGGGCGCCAAGCTCGCCAACCCGGACCGCCAGGTGGCCTGCGTGACCGGCGAGGCCTCGATCCAGATGAACATCCAGGAACTGTCGACCTGCAAGCAGTTCCGCCTGCCGATCAAGATCTGCAACCTCAACAACCGCTACCTGGGCATGGTGCGCCAGTGGCAGGAACTGTTCCACGGCGGGCGCTACTCCGAGTCCTACATGGATTCGCTGCCCGACTTCGCCAAGCTGGCCGAGTCCTACGGCCACGTCGGCATCCGCGTGGACCGCCCGGCCGACGTCGAAGGCGCGCTGCGCGAGGCCTTCACCACGCACAAGGACGAACTCGTCTTCCTCGACTTCCAGGTCGACCAGACCGAGAACGTGTACCCGATGGTGCAAGGCGGCAAGGGTCTCACCGAGATGATCCTGTCGGCCGAAGACCTCTGAACGCCCTCCCGCTGAACCCGGACCCGAACACACCATGCGTCACGTCATCTCCCTCCTGATCGAAAACGAAGCCGGTGCGCTGTCGCGCGTGTCCGGCCTGTTCTCGGCGCGCGGCTACAACATCGAATCGCTCACGGTGGCCCCCACCGAGGACGCCTCGATGTCCCGCATGTCGATCGTCACCACCGGCTCGGACGACATCATCGAGCAGATCACCAAGCAGCTGAACAAGCTGATCGAGGTGGTCAAGGTGGTCGACATCTCCGAAGCGGCCCACATCGAGCGCGAGCTGATGCTCATCAAGGTGCGCGCCACCGGCAAGGACCGCGAGGAGATCAAGCGCACCACCGACATCTTCCGCGCCCGCATCATCGACGTCACCGACACGTCCTACGTCGTCGAACTGACTGGCAACCAGGGCAAGCTCGACGCCTTCATCGGCGCGATCGACCCCTCGCTGATCCTCGAGACGGTGCGCTCGGGCGTGTGCGGCATCGGCCGCGGCGACCGCGTACTCAAGCTCTGAGGCTGCGCGCGCTCGCATCCACACTCGCAGAACCCCGCACCACCTCCAGACCCGCTAAGCAAGAAAGGAAAGACATGAAGGTTTATTACGACAAGGACGCCGACCTCTCCCTCATCAAGGGCAAGAAGGTCACCATCGTCGGCTACGGCTCGCAGGGCCATGCCCACGCCCAGAACCTGTCCGACTCCGGCGTCAAGGTCACCGTCGGCCTGCGCAAGGACGGCTCGTCGTGGGACAAGGCCAAGGCTGCCGGCCTCAAGGTCGAAGAGATCGCCAAGGCCGTCAAGGGCGCCGACGTCGTCATGATCCTGCTGCCGGACGAGAACATCCCGCAGGTCTACAAGGACGAAGTCGAACCGAACATCAAGAAGGGCGGCGTGCTCGCCTTCGCCCACGGTTTCAACGTGCACTACAACCAGGTCGTGCCACGCGAGGACCTGGACGTGATCATGGTCGCCCCGAAGGGCCCCGGCCACACCGTGCGTTCCGAGTACCTGCGCGGGGGCGGCGTGCCGTCGCTGATCGCCGTGTACCAGGACAAGTCCGGCAAGGCGCGTGACATCGCCCTTTCCTACGCCGCAGCCAACGGCGGTACCAAGGGCGGCGTGATCGAGACCAACTTCCGCGAAGAGACCGAGACCGACCTCTTCGGCGAGCAGGCCGTGCTGTGCGGCGGCGCCGTCGAGCTGGTGAAGATGGGTTTCGAGACCCTGACCGAAGCCGGCTACGCGCCCGAGATGGCCTACTTCGAGTGCCTGCACGAACTCAAGCTGATCGTCGACCTGATGTACGAAGGCGGCATCGCGACGATGAACTACTCGATCTCGAACAACGCCGAGTACGGCGAGTACGTGACCGGTCCCGAGGTCATCAACGAGCAGTCGCGCGAAGCCATGCGCAACGCGCTCAAGCGCATCCAGACCGGCGAGTACGCCAAGATGTTCATCCTCGAGGGCCGCACCAACTACCCGAGCATGACCGCCCGCCGCCGCCTGAACGCCGCCCACCCGATCGAGCAGGTCGGCGCCCAGCTGCGCGAGATGATGCCCTGGATCAAGGCCAAGGCCCTGGTCGACAAGTCGAAGAACTGATCTTCGCCTTCGGCTGACAGAGGCCGGTGCCGCGCAAGCGGCACCGGCCTTTTTCATTGCATCGGACCGTGGCCCCACACAGAAGCAGCGGACGCGCCCGGCCCCTTGTCCGCATGCGCTAGAATCCAGGCTTCGGAACTCCACGAAGCGACGCCGAACGTGTCCTACCCAGATCAAGAGCCGCTGCCGATGCTAGACAAGCGCCGCCGCGGCATCTACATCCTGCCCAACCTGTTTACAACCGCAGCGCTGTTCGCCGGCTTCTATGCGATCGTGCAGGCCATGAACGACCGCTTCGAGTATGCCGCGGTGGCGATCTTCGTCGCCATGGTGCTCGACGGACTGGACGGCCGCATCGCCCGCCTCACCAACACCCAGAGCGAGTTCGGCGCCGAGTACGACTCGCTGTCGGACATGGTGTCCTTCGGTGCCGCACCGGCCCTGGTCATGTACGAATGGGCCCTGCAGGACCTGGGCAAGCTGGGCTGGATCGCCGCCTTCATCTATTGCGCCGGCGCCGCGCTGCGCCTGGCGCGCTTCAACACCAACATCGACGTCGTCGACAAGCGCTTCTTCCAGGGTCTGCCCAGCCCGGCTGCCGCTGCGCTGATCGCAGGTATGGTCTGGGTCGGCCTGGACAACGGCTTCGCCGGCCCCGAACTGCAGTGGTACGCCTGCGGTCTCACCATCTTCGCGGGCGTTTCCATGGTCAGCAACGTGCTGTTCTGGAGCGGCAAGGACATCAACCTGCGCAAGAGCGTGCCCTTCATCGTGTTGATCGCGCTGGTGCTCGCCTTCGCGCTCATCTCGAGCTATCCGCCAGGCATCCTGTTCGCACTCTTCCTCGCCTACGCAGCGTCCGGCTACGTCTTCGCACTGGTGCGCTGGCGCCGACGCCGTCAGAATCGGCTGGAGGCGACGACGACAAGCACCACGCAGGCGGTCGAGACCGCCACGCCTGCAGCGCCCGAGCAGGGCGATTCCTCCGACCCCGGGAGCAAATCATGAAAGACAAGCTGATCATTTTCGACACCACCTTGCGCGACGGCGAGCAAAGCCCGGGCGCGTCGATGACGCGCGACGAGAAGCTGCGCATCGCCCGCCAACTCGAGCGCATGCGGGTCGACGTCATCGAGGCCGGCTTCGCCGCCGCCTCGAATGGCGACTTCGAGTCGGTGCGCGCGATCGCCGAAGCGATCAAGGAGTCCACCGTCTGTTCGCTGGCGCGCGCCAGCGAAGCCGATATCCGGCGCTCGGGTGAAGCGATCGCCCCCGCAGCACGCGGCCGCATCCACACCTTCATCGCCACCAGCCCGATCCATATGGAGAAAAAGCTGCGCATGACGCCCGACCAGGTGGTCGAGCAGGCAGTCAAGGCGATCGGCTGGGCGCGCCAGTTCACCGACGACGTCGAATTCTCGGCCGAGGACGCCGGACGCTCGGAACTCGACTTCCTCGCGCGCATCTTCGAAGCCGTGATCGCGGCCGGCGCCAGGACCATCAACGTGCCGGATACGGTCGGCTACAACGTACCCGACCAGTTCGCCGCGACCCTTCGCAGCCTGATCGAACGCGTACCCAATGCGGACAAGGTCGTATGGTCGGTGCACTGTCACAACGACCTCGGCCTCGCGGTGGCGAACTCGCTCGCCGCCGTGCGCGTCGGCGCACGCCAGGTCGAATGCACGATCAACGGGCTCGGCGAACGCGCCGGCAATGCCTCGCTCGAGGAAATCGTCATGGCGGTACGCACGCGCGCCGACATCTTCCCGGTCGAAACCGGGATCGACACCACCCAGATCGTACCCGCCTCCAAGCTGGTGTCTCAGATCACCGGCTACCCAGTGCAGCCCAACAAGGCCATCGTCGGCGCCAACGCCTTCGCTCACGAGTCGGGCATCCACCAGGACGGCGTGCTCAAACATCGCGAAACCTACGAGATCATGCGTGCCGAGGACGTCGGCTGGGGTGCCAACAAGCTGGTGCTCGGCAAGCTGTCCGGGCGCAACGCCTTCCGCGCCCGCCTGATCGAGCTCGGCATCGAGATCGAGAGCGAGGAGCACCTCAACCACGCCTTCGCGCGCTTCAAGGAACTCGCCGACAAGAAGCACGAGATCTTCGACGAGGACCTGACCGCGCTGATGCGCGACGAAGCCGTCACCCCAGAACTCGAGCACTACCGCCTGCTGTCGAGCCGTTTCCACTCCGAAACCGGAGAGACCCCGCTGGCGGCAATCACGCTGGCCGTCGGCGGCGCCGAGAAGCACGCCGAAGCCGAAGGCTCGGGACCGGTGGACGCGGCTTTCAAGGCCATCGAGTCGGTGGTGTCGAGCGGCAGCGAGCTGCTGCTCTACTCGGTCAATGCCATCACCACCGGCACCGACGCCCAGGGCGAAGTCACCGTACGCCTGTCAAGGAGCGGACGCGTCATGGACGGCCAGGGCGCCGACACCGACATCATCGTCGCCTCGGCCAAGGCCTACCTGAACGCGCTCAACAAGCTGCACGCCGGCACTGCACGCCTGAACCCCCAGGTCGGCCCCTGACGGAGCACAGGACGCCTGCAGTTCCGCTCGGAGGGCCCGTTCGCGGCTGACCCTCCGGCGTGCCGGGCGCGGCCCGTCCTTAGTCCGCGTTGCGCGTGATGACGAAATCGTTGTCCTGGTACGGAATGTGGCAGGAGAAGCAAGCTGTGCCGCCGTCCTTGACGGCCTTGACGTTCGGATCGCCGCCCTTGAAGGCCTGGAATCCCCAGCCGCCGGTTCCGGGGTATTTCGCGGCATCCTTGATCATCACTGCCACGACCTTGAGCTTGCCCTGCGAGATCGAGCTATTGAGGCCCTCGACGTAGGCGAAGCGGTCGACGACGAAGGTCGCACCGTCCTCGAACTTGCCCGCCTTCAAGCCGGCGACGGCTGCTGGGTTGGCATAGACATGCTGGATGCCGACGTTGCCCTCTGGCTCGTGGCCCTGCATGTTCAGCGTCGAATGATGGTGGAACCAGCTGCGGTAACCTTCGGGAGCGGCGATGTCGCTGGTGTCCTGCGCGGCGAATACGGGTGCGGTCAGACAGCCGGCGATGCAGCCGGCGAGAATCAGGATTTTCATGTGGGTCTCTCTCTCACAGGTGGCCGACGCGAGGTCGGCATCGTATATGTGCAGAGATCGGCCATGACCGATCTCTGGAGACAGGATCGCCCGCCGGGCGCAGGACGTCATCATGATCGGCTGTGCCCACGACTCGCGAAAATCTTGAACCGGCCACTACGCATGCACAGGGGCGTGCACGTGCCGCGCGCGCTCAGTCTCGACGCTGGCGCGACGGCGCGGTATAGCGCGCATGGAAGGTCGTGCTGACGAACAGCGCTGTGGCCAGCGCAGCCTCGATGATCGCGAACACCCCCATCAGGCCTGGATCAGTGGCGCGCAACACACCCTCGGTGAAGTACAGCAGCGACAACATCGACACCCACTGCGAGGTGTAGCGCTTGCCGCGCAGGATACCGAACACCGCGGGCAGCAAGGGCACCGCCTTGAGAATCATCCACGAGCCGCCGGGGCGCAGCGGCGCAAGCCAACCCTCCCACACCACGCTCAGCACGATCAGGCCGAGCAGTGCGAAGCTGGAAACACGTACGAAGATCTGTGGGTTCATGCGTTCCTCCCCAGCCGAAGCGCCACTTCAGCGAGCCGGCGCCCCTGGGCCCTGGCCAGCGTGATCTCCTCAGTGCTCAGCAGCGGCGCGCCATCGATGCCGGCCACGTGGGTCGCCCCATAGGGCGTCCCGCCACTTCGCGTATGCGCGAGCGCGGGCTCGGTGTACGGCAGGCCCATGAGCAACATGCCGTGGTGCAGCAGGGGCACCATCATCGTCAGCAAGGTACTCTCCTGTCCACCATGCAGCCCGCCGCTCGAAGTGAACACACAGGCCGGCTTGCCTGCGAGGACGCCGCCGACCCAGGCGCCGGCAAGGCCGTCGAGGAAGTACTTCATCGGTGCAGCCATGTTGCCGAAACGGGTCGGACTGCCCAACGCCAGGCCAGCGCACTGCTCGAGGTCAGCCGCTTCGACGTAGGGCGGACCGTCGGCCGGGATGTCGTCCTCGACCGCCTCGCATACCGTAGACACCCGTGGCACCGTCCTGACCCTGGCGCCAGCGCCGGGAACCTGATGGATACCGAGCGCGATCTGCTCGGCGAGCGCACGCACGGAGCCACGATGGCTGTAATAAAGAACAAGGATCTCTTGCATCGGCATCTGCATTCCAGGGCGGGGGGCCGAATTATACCCCTCACGCGCGTGCGCCTCCGGCGTTCCAGACCGCTCGTCGGTTCAGATCGGATAGGGGTCGATCTCGTACTGGAACAGTTCGACGCTGGGCGTCTGCATGTCCAGGCCCAGCGCGCGCGCCTGTGCCACATAGACATGCCCCAAATCGCGTACGAACACAAAGCGCCGCGATGCGTAGGTACCAGCCAGCGCCAGCATCGCCGGATGCCGCCGCACCGGCTCCATGACCGGCAGAGAAAGCGCTGGTGAAGGATGGAGCGCCGCCGTGCCGCGGAAACCAACCTTCACGGACTGGAATGAAGGGCCGATGAGTTGCAGACCGAGTTCAAGCTGTCCGGGATGCTCGCTGCGCACCCAACGCACGACGCATACCGACCACGGCTGCCCGGGCTCGCGCCGCAGCGCCACCGCACTGCCCGCCTCGACCTCGCAATCGACACCCGCAGCGCTCATGATCGCGTAACCACCGGGGCTCTCGTTCAGCACCACCCACTCGTGCACCCGCCCCTGCTCGCGCAACCCACATCCGAGCTCCCACACGGTCTTGAGGCCAACGCTGACCTGGATGACGTACTGCTGCGCCCGCCGCGGCTGCTCGCGCACCGGTGTTGCCATCCAGTGCATGCGCAGGCGACGCAGCAAGGCAAGCATCTCCAGCGGCGCAAGCCCGGCAGGAAATCCCCCCTCCTCCGCTGCGAGCGGCTCGATATCGCAACTGCTGCCTGCCAACTCAGCCGCAGTCATGTGTGCTGTTACCCAGTCGATGCACTCGCTGAGCTTCTGTGCCATCGCCCTCGGGTTGAACGCCCACGCCCGCCCTTCGGCCAGCAGTTCCGCGGGTACTGCGCGACGGGCAAGCGCCACCGGCGGCGCGTCGGCGCCGGGATCGATCCACCACACGGCACCGCCTTCGGTCGCTGCATCGGGCGCCAGCAAGGCGACCGCGAGGACGCGCTCATCGAGAAAATCGAACAACCAGGCAAGCTCGCGCGCAGTAAGCCCCTCGGGCTGCGAAACCGCGACCGCAAGAAGGCGGAGATAGGCAGTGCGTGCTGCGCTGGCCTCGCCTGCCGCAAGATCGACCGCGCTCGCCAGTCGGTGCGCCAGACGCCAGCAACCTGCGGGCGTCTGCATGGCTGCGAGTCCCGACAGCGCGCAGGCCTCGGTGACGAGTCCGAGCGCACTGGCAGCCAGCGTCTGGCGCGCAGCGCTGGCCCTCAGCAGCGAGCGCCGGCCGGCATCGACCAGCTCTGCGTAGGCCCCCGCAACATCGAGCAGGGCGACACAGACCTGCTCGGTAAGCTCGAACACGGTGGCGGCGAGCGGCAGGTGGGCCGCAAGCAACTGCGGACGCAAGCGCTCTGCCAGGTCCATCACCCGCTCGGACACCTCATCGACCAGCACCTGCTTGCGCTCGGCCGCGATGCCCGGCGCAGCCAGGATCGGCATGTGGCGCTTGAGCGCAACGAGATCCGCCGCAGGATCGTCAGCCGGCTCGCCACCCAGCCAGTCGCTCAGCGCCTGCAAGGCATCGGAAAGTGCTCGAGGGTCGTCCATCATCCTGCTCAATCAACGGGCTCGACCTGCATTCTAGCCGCTTGTGGGATCGCCGCGCGCACGCAGAGCACGACCATCGAGCATGCTGCCAGACCATGAACGGCAGAAGGAAAGACGTGCAAGTCCTTGCTCTTGCGGGAACGTTCCCATATAATCCGACGTTTTTCGCATCTACCGATCAGGAAAATCAGATGGTCGTCATTCGCCTTGCCCGTGGTGGCGCCAAAAAGCGCCCGTTCTTCAACATGGTTGTTGCCGATTCGCGCAACCGCCGCGACGGTCGCTTCATCGAGCGCGTTGGCTACTACAACCCGATCGCCTCGGGCGCCGAAAAGGGCCTCGTGGTCAACACCGAGCGCCTGGCCTACTGGGAGCAGAACGGCGCCCAGCTGTCGCCGACGGTCGCCCGTCTGGTCAAGCAGGCCGCCAAGGCCGCAGCCTGATCAGCGCCAGTCTGCTACGGCGGAATACGGCATGATCGTACTGGGGCGCATCGTCGCCCCTTTTGGCGTTCAGGGCTGGATCAAGATCCATCCCTTCGGCGACGACCCCGCTGCCTGGCGCAAGATGTCGCACTGGTGGCTGAGTCGTGACGACAATGCGCCTGCAGCGCAGTGGAAGCAATACACGCTGAGCGCCTGCCGCACGCACGGCAAGGGACTGGTTGCCACGCTGGCCGAAGTCCCCGACCGTAACGCGGCCGAGGCGATCAACGGCTTCTACATCGCCGCTCCACGCGAAGCCCTGCCCGCAACCGAAGACGGCGAGTACTACTGGGGCGACCTTGTCGGGCTCACGGTCGATAACGAGGCAGGCGAGGCCCTTGGCGTCGTCAGTGGACTGTTGTCGACCGGTGCCCACGACGTGTTGCAGGTGCGCGAAGGCGCGGGCGAAGATGCCGTCGAACGGCTGATTCCCTTCGTCGCCGCCTACGTGCTCGACGTTGACCTCGCCGCCCGGCATATCCGGGTGAGCTGGGAGAAAGATTGGTAGACGTCAGCCAGGAGGATGCGGGGCGGTCTGCCGGCATAGAAGGTGGCCAGCGTCGCTACGACGTGATCACGCTCTTCCCCGAGATGTTCTCTGCCCTCACGGCAAGCGGCATCACGCGGCGAGCGAAGGACAAGGGGCTGTACGAACTCGGGTTCCACAACCCGCGCGACTACACCCACGACCCGCACCGCACGGTCGATGACCGTCCCTACGGTGGCGGGCCGGGCATGGTGATGCTTGCCGAGCCGCTGGCACAGTCGATCGCCGCTGCGCGCGCGGCACAGCACGCAGCCACGGGCAAGCAGGCCCGGGTGATCTACCTGTCGCCTCAGGGGCGCCGGCTGGACCAGGCGGTAGTGATGGAGTTGGCGGCAGAGGCGGGCCTGGTGTTGCTGTGCGGTCGCTACGAAGGCGTTGACCAGCGCCTGATCGATCGCGAGGTCGACGAAGAACTCTCGCTCGGCGACTTCGTGCTGTCGGGTGGGGAACTGCCGGCGATGGTGCTGCTCGATGCAATCGTGCGCCAGTTGCCCGGCGCACTGAATACCGCCGGATCGGCACAGGAGGACTCCTTCGCCGACGGCCTGCTGGACTGTCCGCATTACACGCGGCCAGAGCTGTACGAGAACGAACGCGTGCCCGACGTGCTGCTGTCGGGCAACCATGCTGCGATCCGCCGCTGGCGGCTGAAGCAGTCCCTGGGCCGCACCTGGCTGCGCCGGCCCGAATTGCTGGCTGCGCGGCCACTGAGCAAGACCGAATTGAAACTGCTTGACGAGTTCAGGCAGGAGCAAGCCGGGGCAAAAGGCGACCTGCATGCGCAGGGTGTCTGAAAGCCCGATCACAAACGGCAGGCATCAGGTTTCGACCTGCTCTGCTGCCAGGCCGATGCAACAAGGCAGAGGCCGATAACATAGATGGAGTTAGTCCAATGAACCTGCTTCAGCAACTCGAACAAGAAGAGATCGCCCGCGTTTCCGAAGGCAAGACCATCCCCGAGTTCGGTCCCGGCGACACCGTGATCGTCCAGGTGAAGGTCAAGGAAGGCAACCGCGAGCGTCTGCAGGCCTATGAAGGCGTCGTCATCGCCAAGCGCAACCGTGGCCTGAACTCGTCCTTCATCGTCCGCAAGATCTCCTCGGGCGAAGGCGTCGAGCGTACGTTCCAGACCTACTCGCCGCTGGTCGCCGGCGTTGAAGTGAAGCGCCGCGGCGACGTCCGCCGCGCCAAGCTCTACTACCTGCGCCAGCGTTCGGGCAAGTCGGCTCGTATCAAGGAAAAGCTGGACTACAAGGCGGTCGCTGCACGGCGCGCTGCCCAGCAGCAAGGCTGATTGCCGGTTATCCGGCAAGACGACAAAAAACGGGCTTCGGCCCGTTTTTTGTTTTTGCGCATCCCGTTTTCGCGCGCGCCATCATCTCCAGCAGCCCGGCGCCCGGTCCGCGACGCAAACCCTCGTCAGCGCCGCTCGACGCGATGCAGCATGTAGCCTGCCGCAGCCAGGAAGATCAGGCTGGGCGTAAGCGCCGCAAGCAGGGGCGGCCAAGCGTTGATCATGCCAAGATTCGAGAACAGGCCGTTGAGCAGATGGAAGGCAACGCCGAGCATCACGCCGACGAAGATGCGCGCACTCGCGCCGCCCATGCGATCATGAATGAAGCCGAAGGGCATCGCCAGTGCCATCATCACCAGCACCGCGAACGGATACACCACCTTCTTCCACAGCGCGATCTCGAAACGATCGGCACTCTGGTTGTTGTCACGCAGGTGGCTGATGTAGGCCCACAGCTTGTCGAAGGGCATGTGCTCCGGCGACACCATCAGTACGCCGAGCACCTCCGGCGTCAGATCCGATCGCCAGCCGATCTCGGGCAGCACCTCGACCTCGGTACGATCGCCCAGGAAGCGGGTGCGTGACACCTCGAGCAGCTTCCATTCGCCTGAACCGTCATACACGCCGCGCTTGGCCTCGGCAATCGATACCAGCTCGTAGTTGTCGTTGAAGGTGTAGACCCGGGCATTGCGCATGCTGCGATCGGGCATCAGCGTGCGCACGTTGATCACCAGGCGCCCATCCTTGACCCACAGCCCGGAGCGCAACTGCTGCGACACGGTGGCATTGGTTGCGTTGAGCTTCCACTCCTGCGCCGCGGTCGCAGCGGGCGGCGCGAGATACTCGCCGACGAGGAAGGTGAACGCCACGAACACCCCGCCAATCAGGCCCAGCGTACGCATCAGCACCAGATTGGACATGCCCGAGGCACGCATCACCGTGATCTCGGAGTGCCGCGCCAGGGTTGCGAGCGCATACAGGCTACCGATCAGCACCGCGATCGGCATCAACTCGTAGACCAGCGCGGGCAGGCTCAGCAGCACATAGACGAAGGCCTGGTAGAGCGTGTAGCCCCCCTTGCCCACATCCTCGAGCTCGTTGATGAAGTCGAAGAAGGCGAACAGGCCGACGAAGGCGAGCAGGACAAGTGCCGTTGCCGACAGGATCTCGCGCGCCAGATAGCGCAGCAGCACGCCGCTCATGACCGCCTCCGCCAGAACGGTGAGATTGCCAGCCGCTTGTAGAACAACAGCCCGAGCACACCGGCCACAACCAGGTGCGGCAGCACGAGTCCGAGCGTAAAGCCGATTCGACCCTGCGCGACCCAGGACTGGAATACGGAGATGGCGTTGCTGTAGAGAAGGTACACGAGCAGGGCCACCAGCATGTTGTTGGCACGACCGGCCCGCGGATTGACGAAGGACAGCGGAATCGCCATCAAGGCAAGCAGCAGCGCGGTGAGCGGCGCGCTGAAACGCGCCAGCAACTCACCCAGGGCGCTCGAGCTGTCCAGGGCAAGCAGCACTGCCGTTGGCAAGGCGCGCGTACGCGACGGCTGCCCCGCCATCTGGCGTTGTTCGACCAGGACCTCATAGCGCTCGAACTCCATCACCCTGTACTGGGGTGTGCCGGGCCGACCGTCGTAGCGCCTGCCCTTCTCGAGCACGACATAGCGACGCCCCTCCTCGTCGCTGCGCAGGAAACCCTCGGCCGATACGATGACGACAAGCCCGCCATCGCGCGCCTGCTCGCTGACGAACACATTGCGCACGCGACCATCCTCGCCTGCCCCCACCTCGACGAAGAACACGCGCTGAGCGCTCGACGACTCGCGAAACACGCCGGGAGCGACCCGGTGGGTGTCGTCGCGACTCTCCAGCAACTGGCGATACTCGGCGCTCTTGAGCTGCGACCAGGGCGTCAGGTACAGCGCCCCCGCCCCGATCACGATCACCATCGGCAGCGCGAACATCAGCACCGGCCGGATCCAGGCCGTGAGCGGCACGCCGGCCGCGAACCAGACCACCATCTCGGAATCGCGGTAGCTGCGCGACAACGACACCAGGATGGCGATGAACAAGGTCAGCGTCAGCACCGTCGGCAACTGTGCGAGCGCACCGAAGCCGATCAATGCCATGACCGCGTCGGCCGGAACACGGCCGCCTGCCGCCTGCCCGAGCAAGCGGATGAGGACGGTGGAGATCAGGATCGCGAACAGCGCCACGAACACCGCGGCTGCCGTTTGGGCGAATTCCCGTTGCAGGGCGCGCCGGAAGATCATCGGGCGAAGGTCAGGAACCGAGTTGCAAGACAGCGTTGTGGTCTGGATCTCGCCAGCGTTGACGGAACCGCCGCTGGGGCGGCCACGACGGCGGTGGCGGGGAGGCGGTTTTGACGCCCTGCTCGGGTACGGGCCATAATCGGCGTCGATCCGAAGCAAGCGTTCATCAAAGGAAAAAGCGGATGGAATTTACCATAAAGACCGGCAGCCCGGCGAAGCTCAAGACCGGCCTCCTGGTGCTGGGCGCCTTCGCTGGCGGCAAGCTGAGCGCACTCACGGCGGCCGTGGATGGCGCGACCGAAGGCCGCATCGCGGCGCTGATCAAGCGTGGCGATCTCGACGACAAGGCCGGCTCGACCCTGCTCATCCCCGACCTCGCGGGCACCCAAGCCGAGCGCGTGCTGCTGGTCAGCCTCGGCAAGGCCGAGGACTTCGGCGACAAGGCCTACCGCGACGCCCTCGGCGCAGCGGCCAAGGTCATCAGCAGCAGCGCAGCCAAGGATGCTGTGCTGGCGCTGGCCGACATCGAGCTCGAGGGCCGCAGCCTGTCGTGGCGGTTGCAGCAGGCGGCCCGCATCGTCGCCGACGGCGCCTACCGCTTCGATGCGCTCAAATCCGACCAGGGCAAGAAGACGCGCAAGGAGCGCGGCGCGCGCAAGCTTACCCTGCTCGTCAGCAGCGAGCTTTCGGCCGAACTCGACACTGCCGTACTGCAAGGGCACGCAATCGCCACCGGCATGGCGCTGGCCAAGGACCTCGGCAACCTCCCCGGCAACATCTGCACCCCCACCCACCTCGCCGAGACGGCCCAGGCACTGGGCAAGCAGTACAAGTTCGGCGTCGAGGTGCTCGAACGGGCCGACATGGAGAAGCTCGGCATGGGCTCCTTCCTGTCGGTGGCCCGCGGCTCGCACCAGCCGCCCAAGTTCATCGTCATGGAATACAAGGGCGGCAAGGCGAAGGCCAAGCCGATCGTACTGGTCGGCAAGGGCATCACCTTCGACACCGGCGGCATCTCGCTCAAGCCCGCAGCCGAGATGGACGAGATGAAGTACGACATGTGCGGCGCGGCCAGCGTGCTCGGCACCTTCAAGGCGGTTGCACAGATGGGTCTGCCGATCAATCTCGTCGGCCTCATCCCCACCACCGAAAACATGCCCGGCGGCGGAGCGACCAAGCCTGGCGACGTCGTCACCTCGATGTCGGGCCAGACCATCGAGGTACTCAACACCGACGCCGAGGGGCGCCTCATCCTGTGCGACGCGCTGACCTACGCCGAGCGCTTCAAGCCCGAGTGCGTGATCGACATCGCCACCCTCACCGGCGCCTGCGTGGTCGCGCTGGGCAAGATCCCCAGCGGCCTGCTGGCCAACGACGACGACCTTGCCGCTGAGCTCCTCAAGCGCGGCACGGAGTCTGGCGATCGTGCCTGGCAGCTGCCACTGTGGGACGAGTACCAGGAGCTGCTCAAGAGCAACTTTGCGGACATGGGCAACATCGGCGGCCGCTACGCCGGCACCATTACCGCAGCCTGCTTCCTCGCGCGCTTCACCAAGGCGTACAAGTGGGCGCATCTGGACATCGCCGGCACCGCCTGGGTGTCGGGCGAGGCCAAGGGTGCAACCGGCCGCCCGGTACCGCTGCTGTCCGGCTTCCTGATCGGCCGCGCTCAGGCAGCAGCGCGCTGAGCAGCCGCCAGACCACAGCCGGCATGGGCACGCGCATCCACTTCTACCACAACACCCCCGACCGCCTCGCCCTCGTAGGCGAGCTGGTCGGGCGGGCGCTCGAGCGCGGGCGCAAGGCAGCGGTGCGTTTTCCCGATGGCACGATGCTCAAGCGCTTCGACCAGTTGCTGTGGACCCGGGAACCTCAGTCCTTCACGCCTCATGTCGCGGTCGACTCGCCACTCGCCGGCGAAACCCCTATCGTGCTGGCGGAGGCTGGTACCGCTACCCCCTGGCCGCACACCGACATGCTGCTCAACCTCGCCGACGACGTCCCCCCCGGCTTCGAGCACTTCCGCCTGCTGATCGAAATCGTCGGCCAGACGGAGGCCGACAAGGCACCCGCGCGCGCGCGCTGGGGCCACTACCGGCAGCGCGGCCTGGAGTTGAAGGCTTTCGACTCGGTAATGAGGGCGCCCTTGTGAACCAGGATTGGCAGGGACTTTCCCCTGAAGACGAGCTCGAGCGTGCCGACGATCTGCTCAACCAGGCCGACGCCCTGCTCAAGCGCCACCAGGCAAAGGACGACGCCGGCGGCATGGACTGGTATCCAACCCCTGAGCTGGACGAGGACGACCTGCCCATCCTCACCGAGGTCGTCGAGGATTTTGCGCTGCCGCCAGACTGGCCCGCGACGTCGGCACCCCATGCAACCGGCTTCGAGCGCCCGCCGACACCCCCTCCGAAGCCCCACGCTTCCTCGGTGCAGGCGCCCCCCAGTGGCGGCGCCGACCACAGTGCAGCGCTGCAGGCGGCGCTGTCATCCCGGCTGGCGGAAAAGCTGGTCGAACTCGACACCGAGATCGCGCGCGAGATCGGCCTCTGGGTTTCCACCGAGATGCCTCAGATCCTCTCCCGCGAGCTCGATGGCCTGGCCAGCCGCCTGCAGGCCGAGATGCAGGCGCACCTGCGTGCCACGCTTCTGCCCGAGCTCTCCGCCCGCGTCGGCCGCCTGCTCGACGACGCCGGCGCGCCCCAGGCCGTCAAACCGCCCTCAGGCACCTGAGGCGCTGCCGACGCAACGATAGCGGCGCAGGCACGCGCCCCGGCCGCGTCACGCCAACAGGCCGGGAGGCAGCCGCGCATCCGCTATAATCCGCGCTTTGCCTTCAAGCGCGTAGAACACCATGGAACTGGCCAAGAGCTTCGAGCCCGCCGACATCGAACGTCGCTGGTACCCGGAATGGGAATCCCGCGGCTATTTCGACGCCGGACTCGACAAGTCGAACCCCAACGCCTTCTGCATCCTGCTGCCGCCGCCCAACGTCACCGGCACGCTGCACATGGGGCACGGCTTCAACCAGACCATCATGGACGCGCTGACGCGCTACCACCGCATGCGCGGCGACAACACGCTGTGGCAGCCGGGCACCGACCATGCCGGCATCGCCACCCAGATCGTCGTCGAACGCCAGCTCGACGCCCAGGGCGTGTCGCGCCACGACCTTGGCCGCGAGAAATTCCTGGAAAAGGTGTGGGAGTGGAAGGAGTACTCCGGCGGCACCATCACGCGCCAGATGCGCCGCCTCGGCACCAGCCCGGACTGGAAGCGCGAACGCTTCACGATGGACGAAGGCCTGTCGAAGACGGTCACCGAGACCTTCGTGCGCCTCTACAACGAGGGCCTGATCTACCGCGGCAAGCGCCTGGTGAACTGGGACCCCAAGCTCGGCACTGCGGTGTCCGACCTCGAAGTGGTGTCCGAGGAAGAGGACGGCAAGCTCTATCACATCCTCTACCCCTTCACCGATGGCCCGATCGGTGAATTGCGCGGCCTGACCGTCGCCACCACCCGCCCCGAAACCCTGCTCGGCGACGTCGCGGTGATGGTGCATCCCGAGGATGAGCGCTATGCCCACCTCATCGGCAAGACGGTCGCGCTGCCGCTCACCGGCCGCCAGATCCCGATCATCGCCGACGACTACGTCGACCGCGAGTTCGGCACCGGCTGCGTCAAGGTCACCCCGGCGCACGACTTCAACGACTACGCGGTCGGCCAGCGCCACAAGCTCGACATGATCGTCGTGCTCAAGCTCGACGGCAGCGTGCCCGCAGTCGCCGAACGCTACACCAGCGACGGCATCACTCTGGACGGCGTGGCCATGCCGGCCACGGTCGCCGGCCTGGATCGCGTGCCGGCGCGCGATGCGGTGGTCACAGAGCTGGAACAGCTCGGCCTGCTGATCGAGGTCAAGGCGCACAAGATGCAGGTGCCGCGCGGCGACCGCACCAGCGTCGTCATCGAACCCATGCTCACCGACCAGTGGTTCGTGGCCATGTCCAAGCCGGGCGCGGATGGCAAGTCGATCACACAGAAGGCGCTCGACGTCGTCGCCTCCGGCGAGATCAAGTTCTACCCCGAGAACTGGGTCAACACCTACAACCAGTGGCTCAACAACATCCAGGACTGGTGCATCTCGCGCCAGCTGTGGTGGGGTCACCGCATCCCGGCGTGGTACGACGAGGAAGGCAAGATCTACGTCGCCAGCTGCGAAGAAGAGGCCATCCACGCCTGGAAGGCCGACCTGCAGGCCGAGATCGACGCGCTCACCGCCGAGGTTCAGGCGCGCCAGAGCCAGGGCCAGACTGCCGCCGACTACCCGGCCATCGCCGAACGCCTGGCCGTGCTGCATGCCCGCCACGACGCCGGCCACCTGCGCCAGGAAGACGACGTGCTCGACACCTGGTACTCGTCCGCACTGTGGCCGTTCTCGACGCTGGACTGGACCACGGAGTGGCCGGGCAAGAGCAACGACGCGCTCGACCTCTACCTGCCCTCGACCGTGCTCGTCACCGGCTTCGACATCATCTTCTTCTGGGTGGCGCGCATGGTCATGATGACCAAGCACATCACCGGCAAGATCCCGTTCAGGCACGTCTACGTGCACGGCCTCATCCGCGACGCGGAAGGCCAGAAGATGAGCAAGTCCAAGGGCAACGTGCTCGACCCGATCGACCTCATCGACGGCATTGCCCTCGACGAACTGGTCGGCAAGCGCACCTACGGCCTGATGAACCCCAAGCAGGCGCAGAGCATCGAGAAGAAGACACGCAAGGAATTCCCCGAGGGCATCCCCGCCTTCGGCACCGACGCGCTGCGCTTCACCTTCGCCAGCCTGGCCAGCCCGGGCCGCGACATCAAGTTCGACCTCGCGCGCTGCGAGGGCTACCGCAACTTCTGCAACAAGCTGTGGAACGCCACCCGCTTCGTGCTGATGAACTGCGAGGGCCAGGACTGCGGCATCGGCGACAACGTCGCCTGCTCCACCGAGGTGCTCGACTTCTCCTTCGCCGACCGCTGGGTCGTGTCGCGCCTGCAGCGCACCGAGGCCGAAGTCGCAACCCAGTTCGAGGCCTACCGCTTCGACCTCGTCGCGCGTGCGGTCTATGAGTTCGTGTGGGACGAGTACTGCGACTGGTACCTGGAACTCGCCAAGGTGCAGATCCAGACCGGCACCCCGGCCCAGCAGCGCGCCACCCGGCGTACCTTGCTGCGCGTGCTCGAGACGGTGCTGCGCCTGGCCCACCCGCTGATTCCCTTCATCACCGAGGAGCTGTGGCAGACGGTCGCCCCGCTCGCCGGGCGCAAGGATGGCGACAGCATCATGCGCGTACGCTACCCGCAGGCCGACATGAGTCGGATCGACGAGGCCTGCGAGGCCAAGGTCGCCGAGTTGAAGGCGATGGTCTATGCATGCCGCAACCTGCGCGGTGAGATGAACATCTCGCCCGCCCAGCGCCTGCCGCTGGTCGCCGCCGGCGACAAGGCGGCGCTGGCCGTGTATGCCCCCTATCTCGCCGGCCTGGCAAAGCTCTCGGACGTACAGATCGTCGACGAGATCGGCGCCGACGAACTCGCCCCGGTCGCAGTGGCCGGCGCGACCCGCTTGATGCTCAAGGTGGAGATCGACATCGCTGCCGAGCGCGAACGCCTGGGCAAGGAGATCGCCCGCCTCGAGGGCGAGATCGCGAAGGCCGAAGGCAAGCTCGGCAACGCCAGCTTCGTCGATCGCGCCCCGGCCGCGGTGGTGCAGCAGGAACGCGACCGCCTCGCTGGCTTCAAGGTCACGGTGGACAAGCTCAAGCCGCAGCTCGCCAAGCTCGGCGGCTGAACTGAACAGGGCCGGGCACGTCCGGCCTGAACAGCAAGAAGGGGCTGCCCGGCAACACGGGCAGCCCCTTCCGTTTCCAGCGCCGTACTGAGAAGACTTACTTGCGCTTGAGGAAGAACTCGAAGGCCTTGTCCGCCGTCTCGCCCTGGCCAACCAGCTCATTGCCCGTCTGCCGTGCAAAAGCCTGGAAGTCCTTCACCGCGCCCGGATCGGTGGCAAGCACGCGCACCACCTGCCCGGACTGCATCTCGGCCAACATCTTCTTGGCGCGCAGGATCGGCAACGGGCAGTTCAGTCCACGGGCATCCACTTCCTTGTCGAAATCCATCCCTCGTCCTCTGTCATGGCTAATTGCTTGAATCCAATATTCTAATGGATCGAGGCAGGCGCAGGAAGGCGGACACCGCCGCACACCTTGGTATCAGCGCTCGCGCCGCTCCTCCAGCAGACGCTGCTGCAGCTCGCGCAGGCGCGCATCCACTGCCGACAGCGTGTAGAAATCGCCATCGCCCGCACGGCGCGCAATCTCGAGCTGCTCGATGGCCGCAGGCAGGCTGCCGCGCAACACATAGACCTCGGCCTGCGCCCTGTGCTGCTCGGTGCGCTGGCCAAGCTCGGCTTGCGCACGCGAGAGCAGCTGCCACAGGCGCGGATCGGCACTTCGGGTATCGATCATCCGGCGCACGCCTGCAACGGCCTGCGCAGCCTGGCCGCCACGGATCTGTGCGTCGGCCAGCGCGTAGGCCAGGCTGCGACTCGCCGGAAAACGCTGCTGAGCGGTCTCGAGCGTGCGGATCGCGCTGCTCGGATCTCGCCGTGCAAGGCTGATCTCGGCCGCAAGGGTCTCGATCCAGGGCGACGGCGCTGCACGCGCGCGCAAGCTGCCAAGCCTGTCCGCAGCGTCTGCCGTGCGCCCTGCCCGTAGCAAGGCACGCGCAAGACCGTAAAGCGCTGCATCGTCGCGCCCATCGCGGGCAACACGATCCTCCAGATCGCGCACCGCATCGGCCGGCTGGCCCACACTGGCGCGCAGCTTGGCGCGCGCATAGCGGAAGTCGTCCGAATCGAGCACCTGGCGGAATGGCATCGAGGCCACCCGGTTTTCCATGTCGGCAATCCGCTCGGTGGTGAGCGGGTGGGTGCGCAGGTAGGCCGGCGCGTTGTTCTCGTACATCCGTGTCGAACGCTGCAAGCGCTCGAAGAAGCTCGGCATGCCGCGCACGTCCAGCCCGGCACGATCCAGGGTATCGAGACCGACGCGATCGGCCTCGCGCTCGAAGGCACGCGTGTAGCCGAGCTGCGACTGGATCGCCCCCGCCTGCCCGGCCGCAATCGCCGCCTGGCTGACATCGGAATTGCTGCGCGCAGCCAGCACTGCGACCAGCAGCGACGCCATCATCAGCATCGCCGACTGGCTCTGCTTGCCGACGATCTGGGCAATATGGCGCTGGGTGACGTGCGCGATCTCGTGCCCGAGCACCGAGGCGAACTCCGACTCGGTTTCGGCTGCAAGCAGCAATCCCGTATGCACACCGATATAGCCGCCAGGAAGCGCAAAGGCGTTCAGCGAGGGGTCGCGCACGACAAAGAAGTCGAAATCGAGCGACGCGTTGTTGCCAACCGCAGCCAGGCGATGGCCGAGCCGGTTGACGTACTCCTCGACCTCGGGGTCGTCCAGGTAGGCGGCGTCACGCCAGCGGATCTCACGAATGATCTGCTCGCCGATCCGCCTTTCAGCGGCAGGCGAGAGTTCGGAAGCCGCCACATCGCCCAGGTCGGGCAGATCGAAGGCGAGCACGGGAAGCGGCGCGGGCAGGGCCAGCACCAGGCTGAGCAGGAGGGCAAGGGGTCGGCGCATCATCGGGTGCTATGATACGCGCGACCTTGCGCGCGTTCCCGTCCGAGTGCATCGATCTGTTGCCACTCGTCATCCGTGCCCGCGCAGCCCCGTCACCGTGCGCACTCGAGCGCGCACCGGCGGGCGCTCTAGATCCGCTCTACACCCTTACCCACTGCTCTCCGACTGCCATGACCACGACGTCCTCCGCCAGCCCGACCCCGCTCACCCACTTCGATGCCGACGGCCAGGCTCACATGGTCGACGTCGGCGCCAAGGCGGAAACCCGTCGTGTCGCCGTCGCCACGGGCTGCATCCACATGCAGCCCGAAACTTTCGCGATGGTGAAGGCGGGCAGCGCGAAGAAAGGAGACGTCATCGGCATTGCGCGCATCGCTGCTATCCAGGCCTCGAAGCGCACCAGCGAACTGATCCCGCTCTGCCACCCGATCCCGCTCACCCGCGTCGCAGTCGATTTCGAGCTCATCGAGCACGACGCCGCCATCCGCTGCACGGTCACGGCAGAGACGGTAGGCCGCACCGGGGTCGAGATGGAGGCACTGACCGCGGTGAATGTGGGCCTGCTGACGATCTACGACATGTGCAAGGCGGTGGACCGCGGCATGCGCATGGAAGGCATCCAGCTCATGGAAAAGCTGGGGGGCAAGTCGGGGCACTGGAAGGCGTGAGCGCGGGGCCCGGACGGCTCAGTCATCGTCCAGCAGCAACTCGCCTCCCGGGCCCCACTTCACCTTGGTGATGCCGGGGCTCTCCGCCTCCAGCCTCCTGCGCTCCTTGTCCTCGGACGTGATGCTGCCGCGCTCGGCGCGCTTCTCGTCGGCAAGCAGTCGATCCTCGAGCAGACGGTCATAGCGCTCCAGCGCTTCACGTACGGTGTCGACCAGTTCGTCACGGCTCCACGGCTTGACGAGGTAGCGATGGACCTCGGCCTGATTGACCGCAGCCATCGCCGCATCGAAATCCGTGGTTGCCGACAGCATCAGGCGGATGCTGTCGGGCTGCAGTGCGCGTATGGCCTTGAGCAGCGTCACACCATCCATACCCGGCATCCGATAGTCCGAAATGACCACCTCGTAGCGGATGTACTGGCAACGGCCGAGCGCGGCCAATGGAGAGGCGTGCGACTCGACACTGACATCCTGCCCGCTGAAAGCGCGCTCGAGCACGCGCTGCAGCGCAAACAACACGTTGGGCTCGTCGTCGATGAGCATGATGCGCTTCATACCATCCTCCCCTCGTCGCGCACGTGAATCACCAGCCCCTCCAGGCCCTCCTGGCTCGCATACTCCTGGATCTGGCGGATGATCCCTGCGGTCAGGACAAAGTCGGTCGCCAGGAGCAGGTAGCCCTGTCGAGTGACCAGGTCGCGTGACAGTATCATCCCGGGCATCAGGCGCGCGACGCTCAGCCCGACCTCCTTCAGATCGTCTCGCTCCGACTCGGCGACGACCTCCAGGAACAGATCGAGGACACCCGGATCGTAACTCCGGCCACGGCCGGCTTCGAGCAACTCCAGCGCCTCCCTGGCGGTGCGCTTGCGCGCTGCAAGGGTGCCGATCTGCAGCCCGTCATAGTCGTTCGCAACCGCCACGATACGCGCACCGAGCGGAATCTGCTCGCCCGCCAGGCCATCGGGATAGCCTTTACCATCAAAGCGCTCGTGGTGGCTTCGCACCAGGCGTGCCGCCTGCGCGAGTTCGGAAAGCGCCATCAGGGCGTGCTCGCCGGCCTGCGGGTGCTTGCGGTAGCGCAGCAACTCCGGCCCCGACATCTCTGCGACTGCACGCGACAACAAAGTATCGGGCAGGCCAATCTTGCCGATATCGTGCAGCAGCCCGGCGAGAAACACGTCCTGCACCGCAGCGGCATCCATGCCTGCGCGCTTGGCCAGCTTGCGTGCCAGCTCCGCCACCCGGCGCGAATGGCCTGCAATCGCGCCCTCACGCAACTCGATGAGGTTGGCAAACACCTTGATCGAGGTGATGAAGCTCGCTTTGATGTGCTCATTGGCCTTGCGCAGCTCGACCGTACGCTCCATCACCTTCAGTTCCAGGCTGGCATTGACGTCCTTGAGCTCTTCGTTCTGCCGCGCAGTCAGCGCCTCGAGCCTCGCCTTGTCGCGCTCGAGCTGCTTGCGTTCGAGCGCATGGCGGACGATGAGCAGGAGTGCCTTGTCATCCCAGGGCTTGCTGACGTAATGAAAGATGCGCCCCTTGTTGACGGCATCGATGGTCGAGTCGATGTCGGCGTAACCGGTGAGCAGTAGCCGCATGGTGTCCGGCCAGCGCGTGCTCACTTCTTCAAGGAACTGGGCGCCGGACATCCCGGGCATGCGCATGTCCGAGATGACGAGATCGAACGGCGTCTGATCGAGTATGGCCAGCCCTTCCTCGCCGCTGGCCGCCACCGTCACCGCGTAGCCGCAAGGCCTGAACAGGCGGCGCAGCGCCGACAGGATGTTGGCTTCGTCATCGACACAGAGCACCCGCCAGGCCGGCACCTCGTCCGCGCCAAGCGATGCGGCCTGGGTGGCGTCGCTCATGCTTCGCTCCGCGTCTCGACATGATGCACGGGCAGGACGACGCGGAACAGCGTCCCCGCCCCCGGGGTGCTCTCGAGCTCGATGCGACCGTTGTGATTCTTGACGATGCCATAGGACAAGGACAGCCCGAGCCCAGTCCCCTTGCCCACGGGCTTGGTGGTAAAGAAAGGATCGAAGATCTTCGTCTGCAGCTCGGGCGCAATGCCGCAACCGTTGTCGGCAACCTCGACGCACACCTGCCCTGCATCCAGCACCCGGGTGGCCACACGGATGCGGCCGCGTGCCTCGCCGATTGCATGTGCTGCGTTCACCAGCAGGTTCATGAACACCTGGTTGAGCTGCGACGGCAGACACTCGATCTCGGGCAGCCCGGCGAACTCGCAGACAACGTCAGCCTTGTACTTGATCTCGTTGCTCACGATATTGAGGGTCGACTCCAGGCCTGCCTCGATGTTCGCCCACTGCCACTCCTGCTTCACGTCGACATGCGAGAAGTCCTTCAGGTCCTGGACGATCTTGCGTACGCGGGTGATGCCCTCCTTGGACTCCTCCACCAGCTTGGGGATATCCTCCCTCAGGAACTCGACGTCGAGCTTCGCCCCCAGTGCCTGCAAGGCTTCGCGCTTGTCCTCGGCCAGGCAGGAAGACATCGCCTGCTCGTAGGCGTCGAGCATCTCGAACAAGTCGCCCATGTAGCCTTCCAGTGCGCCGATGTTGGAATGGACGTAGCCGATGGGGTTGTTGATCTCATGCGCGACACCTGCCGCCAACTGCCCGATCGAGGCCATCTTCTCGGACTGCACGAGCTGCGCGCTGGCCGACTCGAGCTGTGCGGTACGCTCCGCCACCAGGCGCTCCAGGCCGGCCTGCTGCTGACGCAGCGCCTCCTCTGCCGTGCGCCGTGCCGTCATGTCCTGCAAGGTCTCGATCGCTCCCACCACCTGGCCCCGGGCGTTGCGCAGCGGCGCCGCCGTGAAGTAAAGCCAGCGCCCCGAGTCGCCAAAATGCGGGAAGAAGGCTTCCGCCTCGTAGGCGCCGTCGATGAGTTCCGAGCGGCGCAGCTTGCCGCGGTACAACTCTTCGAAACCACGCTCGAGATCGCCGCTCAGCACCAGGTCGGCCAGGGTCGGACGCTCGGTACGATAAAAGGGATACCACTGCCGCGTCGTACCCACGATCTCGGCCGCTGCGGTGCCCGTGATGGCCGCGCAGGCCTTGTTCCAGTGCGTTACCTGATGCTGGGCATTGAGCACGAAGGTGGGCACGGGGTCGCCATCGATGATCTGCGCGAAGAGACGGAACAGGGACCGCTCACGCGCCTCTCTCCGTTTGTACTCCGAGAGGTCGTAAATGAAACAGACGAGCAGCGGATCGTCGTCGATGTCGATTCGGCTCGGCGCGATCTCGACCGTGCGTTGCTCTCCACCACCGGACAGCAAGCACAGCTCGAGCTTTTCCGGTGCGGCCTCGCCAGCAAGGACGGCCGCGGCGAGCGCCTGCCAGCGTTGCCGATCGCCGTCGATCACGAGCGCATCGAAGGGCATCCCGAGCAAGCTCGCCTGGTCGCGCTGCAGCAGTTGCTGGCAGGCCTCGTTGGCGTACAGCACCGGTCCATCCCGGTAGGCCAGCATCGGCGCGCCCACCGTATCGAGGAGATTGAGCGCCAGCCGGCTGTCAACCCCGCAGCCGCGCTCGCGTGCGCAAGAGTGAAGGACGATCCGCTTGCCCATTCCGTACTCCTTGCTCAAGGCGCCTGCAACAACCCGGCGGCAGACTCGATCTGCTCGTCGATGTCGTGCAGGAGGTGCAGCAAAACCTCCGGCGATGCGACGAAACGCCGCCACGCCCCCTCATCGATGCACGGCACCATCGCATCGCGCTCGGGCACGACATCGAGCGCGATCACCACGGCATCCGCAACATGTACCAGCGCTGCATATGGATCCTGGGCGATGCGCACAGGATCCTGATGGCCTCCTATTGCCGAAACGAGAGCGGCGGGGAATCGCCAGCGCTCGGCCAGCAGTTGCCCGACCTCCAGATGATCCAGCCCGAGCACGGCGCGCTCAGCCTCATGCTGCATGCAGTCGTGCTCGCGACGCCAATCCTCGACCACCGCACACTGCGCGGGGAATGCCCTCGCCAGCAACAGCCGCCCCAGACCATGCATGAGCCCGGCGGCAAAACACACATCCGGGTTCAGGTGCGCAGCACGGCCCAGTACCTGCGCGACCACACCTGCGGCAAGGCCCTGCCGCCAGAAGCCACCCGGTTGCCCGCCCTCGCCGGGCAAGGCACTCGACAAGCTCGCAGCAATGGCCAGCGAGCGCAGCCCGCGGTAGCCAATCAGCACCAGCGCATCGCGGATCGAATGGATGCGCCCCTGCATCCCGTAGAAGGACGAATTCGCGACCCGCAACAGGCGCGCGGTCAGAATCTGGTCGGTGGCAATCAGCCGCTCCAGCTGTTCGGAATCCGCATCCGCCCCATCCAGTGACTGCAGCAACTGCAACGCCACCTCAGGAAACGGCGGCAGGCGTGCCACAGCCTCCATGACGGCGTCGAGTTCGAGCGGGAAGATCGACTCAGTGCTCATCCGTCCCTCCTGTGCGCAAAGCCAGGACTACCGTCATCAGTTCGCGGGCCGCCTCCCCCGTACCTGCCACCCGGAACAGATGTTCCAGCCGTTCCTGCAGCGCAGCCTCGCGCGCGCCACGTGCTGCCGCAGACTCGGGCACCACCAGTTGCAGCCGCTCCACACCACGAACACGCAAGCGCTCAAGGATCGCCTCATCAAGGGTGCAGCCTGCCGGCAGAAGGATCATGCCACTCGCGTCGCAAAGCTGGACCGCCAGGACTGCGCCGGGCTGCACCTCATCCAGGGCAAGGGTTTCGGTCTCAACGCGCTGCATGGCTCGTCTCCGGCAACAGAACGAGCAGGCGACCGATCGAGCGCGAATCGCGCCCCATCTCGCTTGCCCTGGCAACAAAGCCCTGACCACCGATCCGCACACTGCGGACCTGCGTCCCACCGACACCCAGGAGCGATTGCAACTCCGAGCTCAGGACTTCGTCATACGCCATCCCGAGCAATGGCCCCCCTGCTCCAAGCACACGCTCCGCCTCGGCGTTCGCGAACACGATCAGACGATCCATATCGACCCCGACGACAGGCAGCGGCAGTGCCTCAACCACCTCGCGCGCCACCTCGAGGGCTGCGCCATCGATGAGCAACTCGCGCTCGGTAACGGCCAGGTGCGCCTTGAGACTCTCGTTGGCGCACGCGAGCTGTTCGTTCGACAACGCCAGTTCGTGCGCGAGACGGCGATTCTCATCAGCCAGCGCCTTGTGACGGAAGGCCTCGGCAATGTTCGCCCGCAGGTGGTCGTCGTCCCATGGCTTGGTGAGGAACTTGTAGATGGCGCCCTCATTGATGGCATCGGTAACCGACTTCAACTCGGTGTATCCCGACAGCACCATGCGCACGGTATGCGGATAGGCCTTCTTGACGCTGCGCAGGAAATCAGTGCCGCTCATGCCGGGCATGCGCTGATCCGAAACCACCACATCGACATGCCGCTCGGCAAGAATCCTCAAGCCTTCCGCACCACTGTTCGCGACCAGCACCGTGTAGGGCTCCCGCCTCAGCGTGCGGCGCAACGCAGCGAGAATGTTCTCCTCGTCGTCGACCACCAGGAGACTACCTGTCGTCTCGTCCAATCTCGGCACCTCGCACACCGGCCGCAAATCAATTAAGCCATTAATCGCATATTATTTGATTGTGTCACTTTCTCCCAGATAACGAAGATAGGCCGTGACACGCTGCACACTCAGGCAATACGCATGGAACACTGCCACCATCACGCGAGCAGACTCAGCGCGGCCTCTCGTCACGCGCGGCGAGTCGTGCAAGCACGAGCGGAAACGCGCCGGAACCCGCCAATGCGACTGCCGTAACCAGGAAAGCGAGGCCCGCCATCGGGTCTGACAGCGCAGGATGCAGTTGTGTGCCAAAGCCGGCGAAACACAACAGCGCAGGAACGAGCACAACTGCAGCGAGCGCGAACAACACGACCGCGCTGACCGGCACCCGCGGCCCGATCGCCATCATCGGGTAACACGCCCCGGCAAAAAGCCTTCTTCCCCAGGCTCGGCGACGGGCGCCAGCGCCTGGCTCGAAACCGGCTGGACATTGGACGCCTCACGCACCACGAAACCACAGTTCGCACCGAAGCTCCCCAGCAGCACCACCGCAGCCGTGGCCAGCAGCGTGCTTCTCAAGCGCCTTGAAACCGCATTTTCCATGGCAACTCTCCCTGGATGAACAGCCGCGCCTCTTCGGAGCGCGGGCGGCTGAAGAACTCGCGGACTGCAGTATGTTCGCACACACGCCCACCGGACACAAAGACGATGTCATCGCCGAGGCGGGTCGCCTGGGCCAGGTTGTGGGTCACCATCAGGATGCGCGTACCATCGGTACGGATCTCACGAATGATGCGCTCGACCTCGGCGCTCGCCGACGGATCGAGACTGGCCGTCGGTTCGTCGAGCAGCAGCAGCCGGGGCTTGGTCAGCCACGCGCGTGCGAGCCCGAGTCGTTGCTGTTCGCCCCCTGACAGGTGACGGGCACTGTCGGCGGCACGATCGGCCAGGCCCACGCGCTCGAGCATCGCCAGTGCCCGCCGCCGCCGCTCATCGGCGCGCAGACCGAGCGGCTTGAGACCCAGCGCCACGTTGTACAGTACCGAAGCACGCAACATCATCGGGCGCTGGAACACCATCATCACCCCCTGCTCCGGCCGGCGTGCGCCCTCGTCGCCCCAGGCCATGCTGCCACCACTGGCCTCGACCAGACCGCAGATCGCCCGCAGCAATACGCTCTTGCCCGCGCCGTTGGGGCCCAGCACCAGGGTAATGCCCTCGTCGCCGAGTTCCAGGTCGATGCCGGCAAGCACCTCCCTGCCGTTGGGTCGGAAGCGCAGTCCAGAGATTCGCAGCGGAAAGATCGCCATGAGTCCGCCTAGCCGAAGCGGCGCATCGCCCAGTGGCGCAAGGCGAACGCCAGCGCGTTGAGCACGAGAATGATGACGATCAACATCAGGCCAAGCGCGATCGCCAGCGGCAGATCGCCCTTGCTGGTCTCGAGCGCAATTGCAGTGGTCATGACGCGGGTAGCACGATCGATGTTGCCGCCCACGATCATCACTGCCCCAACCTCGCTCATTGCCCGTCCCAGCCCGGCCAGCACCGCCACGACCAACGAATGGCGACAGTCATACAGCAGCGTGGTGACACTGTCCCACCACGAAAAGCGCATCAGTGCCAGCTCCTCGGCGTAGCGCTGCCACACGTCCTCGACGACCTGGCGGGCAATCGCGGCCATGAGCGGGATCACGAGCAAGGTCTGCGCAATGATCATCGCCACCGGGGTGTATAGCAGGCCGAAGCTCCCGAACGGTCCGGAGCGAGACAAAAGCAGGTACACCACCACACCCACCACCACCGAGGGCAACCCCATCAGGCCATTGATCAGCACGGACAGCGTAGTCTTGCCGGGGAAGCGTCCCACCGCGATACAGGCGCCGAGCGGCAGTCCGATCAGGGTGCCCAGCACGACCGCCCCGCCGCTCACCTGAAGCGAAAGCAGCACGATCTCGGCCACCGCATGGTCGAAGGTGGCCAGCAGTGCCAGGGCATCGGAGAAGGTGGTGGCAAAAACGGACATCGGCAGGGAGCATACCCGAAACGCGGCACAGGCCTGAACGCTGGCGCGGTCGGGCGCGCTGTGTCGCGATCAGCCGCCGCCTTTCTGCATCGCCCGATCAAGACGTTCGAGCAGGGCGCGGCGCGCGGGCTCGGTCCCGGCGCCGAAGCGATAACGCACGATCAGCTGCGGCAGCTCCAACAGGCCGAGACGGCGCAGGCCAGCGGGCTCGATCTCGATCGCGAGATGCTGCGTCCCATCCTGCAGCCCGAAGGCCGAGGCGTCGGCGCCGCCCTGTACCTGCGGCCAGGCCTGGCGCAGGTCGCGCTCGAATTCACGCGGCGTAGCGGTGACCCGGCGCTCGAAGGACTCGGGCACCGGGCCGTTGATGAAAGCCACCGTTCAGCCGCCGGCGATCGGCGGCCAGATCGCGAGTTCGTCACCTTCGGCCAGGCGCCGGCAGGCGCGCTCGGCCGGCGGCACGAAGTGGCCGTTGACCAGCACCAGGTGGGCGCTGCGCTCGGGCACGCGGTAGCGGTGGATCATGTCCGCCACCGTTGTGCCCTCGTCCACCTCGAGCTCCAGCCGGTTGCCGCGGTGGCCGTCGGGCAGGTAGTCGGACAAGGACGCAAACAGCTTGAAGGCGATGCGAATCGTCACACGGGTCTGCATTCGCCCCCCTCAGCGCGCAAGCGCCATCGGCTGCTGGCTGCACGCCACGTAGGCGTCGACGAAGGCCAGCGGGCTGGCAAGCAGACGGTCCTTCCAGTCTCCGAGCTTCACCTGACCGTGGATCAAGCCACGCAGCGCGCCCACATGCTGGGTGAGACCGATCGAGGTGGCGCCGATCAGCACGTCGTCCTTGAACTGCAGGCTCAGGTAGCGGTAGCGCGCCTCATCGACCAACTCGACACCGCTGCCACCGGCGTCCGACTTCTCGCCCCACCACTGCCCGAAGGACGAGGAAATCAGGCCCAGCGTGTCGAGCACGTTGATCGCCAGCACACCGTTGAGCTTTGTATCCCTGGCGGCGGCTGCGCGCGCCATGTTCATCGCCGCGATGCGCGCCTGGTCGGCGGCATTGGGCTGGATGGCGGCGACCAGGTGCGCACCGGTGAAGAGATCCGGCGCCTCGGCCACGTCCCCCGCGGCGAAGATGCCGGGCACGCTCGTCTCCATGCGCTCATCGACCAGCACGCCCTTGGCGACATGCACCGGAGTTTCCTCCAGGAAGCCGACGTTGGGCGCAACTCCCGCGGCCACGATGACCAGGTCGCAGTCGAGGCGATCGCCCGTCGACAGCGTCACCACGAGCGGCGCATCGCTCGCCGCGTCGCCCCCGCGATCGATACGCTGCACGCCCGCAGAGGTGACGACCCGGATGCCCTTCTCCTCGACCCAGCGCTTTATCATGCCGCCGGCCTTGGGTGTCATCATGCGCGGCACCATGCGGTCGCCCATCTCCACCACGGTGAGCTGCACGCCGCGCTTGGCCAGTGCTTCCATGATGATGCAGCCGATGAAGCCAGCGCCGAGCTGCAGCACGCGCGCGCCCGGTTTGGCCAGCGCGGCGATCGCACGGGCGTCGGCCAGCGTCCAGCAGGTCTGCACCTCGGGCAGGTCCACACCGGGGATGGGCGGCCGCACCGGGTGCGAGCCGGTGGCAATGAGCAAGCGGTCGTAGCTTTCGAAGTGGCCGTCGTCGAACAGCACGGTGCGCTTGTCAGTGTTGAGCGCCACCGCACGCCCGCGCAGCTGGCGGATGCACAGGCGCTCGAAGTGATCCGCACCCTTGCGCAGATACGTGCCCGCCTCGTCGATGTTGCCTTCGAGCAAATAGGGGATGGCCATGCGCGAGTATGGCGGCGCGTCCTCGTGACCGACCATCAGGATGTCGTCGGTGGGCGCGGCCTTGCGCAGGGCTTCGGCGGCAACAACCCCCGCGGGACCATTACCGAGAATCAGGTGTTTCATTTGGGAACCCTCGAACGAAGCACGGGCGCCCTCGAGGGCGCCCGCGTACGCTTACACGATCACAAGCCCAGGCGTGCCCGCGTCTCGGCGGTCGGCTGGCCCTCGGGCGTCCACCCGCGCACCTGATAGTACTCGGGCAGCATCTTCGCCAAGCCGTTGACCAGGCCTTTTGCCGGACCGGTCTTGGCCGGTTCCTGCGTGAGGCGCGGCGGCAGGTTGTCGTCCTTGGCGGTGAAACCGGCGGCATTGTTGAACATGCGCTCCATGTTCCAGATGCGCTCGCCCACCTCGTTCAGCTTCTCCATGCTCCAGTCGCCCTCGCAGGCGGCAGCGACCTGCGGCTGCACGTCGGCCAGGGTCCACGCGAAGCTGGTGAACACGCAGATGCCGGCCGAATCGAACACCGCCGTGGCGTCCTGGAAGGCCTTCACCAGCTCGGGCTTGCCGTCGGTCGTGAGCGGGTCGGTCTTGACCGGAATGCCGAGCACTTCGGAGGCAACCGTATAGCCGCGCAGGTGGCAGGCGCCACGGTTGGAGGTGGCGTAGGCCAGGCCCATGCCCTGGATGCCGCGCGAATCGTAGGCCGGGAATTCCTGCCCCTTCACGCTCATCGACAGCTCGGGGCGGCCGTACTTCTCGCACAGGCGCTTGCTGCCCAGGCCAAGCTCCTTGCCAAAGCCCTCGCCCACCGCCGTCATCTCCACCATCTTCGCCAGTGCTTCGGCCGAACCGAAGGGCGCCGAGATGCCGATCTTCTCGTCGTTGAGGATGCCCAGCTCGTAGAGCTCCATCGCCGCACCCACGGTGGCGCCGAAGGAGATCGGGTCCATGCCCTGCTCGTTGCAGATCAGGTTGGCATACTGCAGCGCCTCGAGGTCGCCAACGCCATTGGCCGCACCGAGCGCCCACGCGGCTTCGTACTCCAGGCCGCCGGAGGCGCCCCAGTACTTCGGGCTGTTCTTGACCGTGAAGTGGCCCTTGTCGATCTCCGAGATGCGACCGCAGGCGATGGTGCAGCCGAAGCATGCAGCATTGGTGACGAGGTGGGTCTTGCCGTCCGATTCGCGCTTCTCGTGCATGGCCTCGGCGGAGATCTTCGAGGCATCCTCGAACTGCACGTCGCGGTGGTTGCGGGTGGGCAGCGCACCGATCTCGTTGATGACGTTCATCAGCACCTGCGTGCCGTACTTGGGCAGGCCCTGGCCGGTGACCGCGTTGTCGGCAAGCACCTTCTTGGCGTCATTGGTGGCTTTCAGGAAAGCGCCGAAATCCTTGATCCCCGCCACCCCCTTGGTGCCGCGGATGGCCACCGCCTTGAGGTTCTTCGACCCCATCACCGCACCCACGCCTGAACGGCCGGCTGCGCGATGCAGGTCATTGACCACACAGGCGTAAAGCACCTGGTTCTCGCCCGCTTTGCCGATCGAGGAGATGCGCACCAGCGGATCCTGCAGCGCCTCCTTGATCTGCTCCTCGGTCTCCCAACAGCTCTTGCCCCACAGGCCCGAAGCATCTCGCAGTTCGGCCTTGTCGTTCTCGATGTAGAGCCACACCGGCTTGGCCGAGCGCCCTTCGAAGATCACCATGTCCCAGCCGGCGAACTTCATCTCGGCGCCGAAGAAGCCGCCCGAGTTCGAACAGGCAATGGCGCCCGTGAGCGGGCCCTTGGTGACGACGGTGTAGCGCCCTCCGGTCGAGGCCATGGTGCCGGTGAGCGGCCCGGTGGCCATGATCATCTTGTTGTCCGGCGACAGCGGATCGACCCTGGGGTCGATCTCGGACACCAGGTACTTGGTGGCCAGGCCGCGCGAGCCGAGGTACTCGTCGGCCCACTGCATGTTGAGCGGCTCCACCGAGCAGGTGCCGGCCGTGAGGTTCACCCGCAGGAGTTTTCGATTCCAACCCATGATCCGTCCTCCTCAGGCTGCGGCCGAAGCCGGGGTGTTGGCCTTCGCGGCCCAGGCGCGCATCTTGTCGATACCGGTCCAGTCGGCATCGACATAGGTGATGGCGCCGGTCGGACAGGCGCTGGCACAGGCGGGGTTGCCCTCGCACAGGTCGCACTTCTGTACCTTGCCCGAGTCCTGGTTGTAATTGATGGTGCCGAACGGGCAGGCGATGGTGCATACCTTGCACCCCACACAGGTGTCCTCGAAGACCATCTTGGCGCCGGTCACCAGGTCGATGCGGATCGCATCGACCGGACAGGCGTTCAGACACCAGGCTTCGGTGCACTGCGTACAGGTGTAGGGCACCTTGCGGCCCTCGTGTTCGAAGTTGAACACCTTGATGCGCGACTTGCTCGGATTGATGACCCCGGTGTGCTCGTACGAACAGGCCATCTCGCATTGCAGACAGCCGGTGCACTTGGCGGGATCAATGTGCAGTGCCTTCCACATCGATCGTCTCCTCATTCGTTGTTGGTCGTGGTCATCGGCCTGGAGGCTGCCGAGCCACCCACAAGCAACTCGGGAACCGAGTCGCCTATGCAACTACGAGCATATGTCGTGCCAGACGAAGGTCAACCCGGGATTACCCTCCTGCCGCCTGCCGCGCCCCCGCGCGTCCGAGCTTGCGGTAAAGGCGGTTGCGACTGACGCCCAAGGTGCGTGCTGCAGCCGACAGGTTCCCGCCCACCTCCCGCATCACTCGCTCGATGAGTTCGACCTCGAGCTGATCGAGCCTGCGCGCGCCGGGTTCGAGCGCGGCCAGGCCACCAGCCGTTGCCGCCACTGCCGGCGGCATGCCGGGGCCAGGCCCCTGCGGCGATGGCTTTGCGTCATCTACCGGGTCGGCCAGGAACAGGTCTTCGGGCAGATGGGAAGGCAGGATTTCGTCCTCGTCGGGGTCGAGCAGCGCAACCGCAACCCGGATCACGTTGTGCAGTTGCCGGACATTGCCCGGCCAGGCATAGCGTTCGATGAAGCGCATGACGTCATCGCCGATACTCAGCTCGCCACGCCCGGCCTCGGCAGCCTCCAGCCGCAGCAGACGGTCCACGATGCAGCGGATGTCGCTGCGCTCGCGCAGCGGCGGCAGCGCCACCGTCAGGCTGTTGACCCGGTAATAGAGATCCTCGCGGAACTCCCCGCGCGCCACGGCATCGCGCAGCACCCGGTGCGTCGCACAGACAAGCGAGATATCGACCGGGATCGACTTCAACGAGCCGACCGGCGTCACGCAGCGTTCCTGCAGCACGCGCAGCAGGCGCGCCTGCATGCCCAGGGGCATGTCGCCGATCTCATCGAGGAAGAGCGTACCGCCGTGGGCCTGCTGGATCTTGCCGATCGAGCCTTCCTTGCGCGCGCCGGTGAAGGCGCCGCCCACATAGCCGAAGAGCTCCGACTCGATCAGGGATTCGGGGACCGCCGCACAGTTGAGGGCGACAAAAGCCCCGCTGGCGCGCGGTCCGCTGTTGTGGAACGCAGTGGCGAACAACTCCTTGCCCACGCCCGACTCGCCTTGGATGAGCAGGGGAATGTCCTTGCCGAGGATGCGCCGCGCCCGGTCGACCGCACGCGCGATCCCGGCGTCGCCGGTGGCCAGCGTCTCGAGCACGATCCTGCCCTTGTCGGCAGGCGCCCGATTGCCCCCAGCCTCCGCAAGCGCAGCCGGGCGGCCCCCATCGGCCGCAGTCGGCGCGTCCATGGCCGACCTGACGTGCGCCCTCATCGAGCGCAGCTGGACATAGAGATCGGAGCCATCGCGCAGATTGAGCCTGACCAGGGCATCGCTCGAACTGCGGACGCGGTCGGCGATCTTGCCCAGCCCCTGGCGGAACAGTTCGGCAAAGGTACCACCGGTCCCGGTTTCCAGCCGCCGGTGGATCCACTCGCGTGCAATCGAGTTCGCACCCACGACCATGCCATCGGCGGTGACCGCGATGAGCCCCTCCTGCAGGCTGCCGACGTACTCCGGACGCTCGTGGAAGGCAACCAGGATCTCGTTGGCGAACTCGGTCTCGAACAGGCGCCGTTCGATCAGCTGCACCGACAGACGCACCAGCCCGAGCGAGTGGCGCTGGTGTGCCCGCTGGTCGCACGAGACATCGAGCACGCCCGCCAAGGTACCGCGCGGATCGAGAATGGGCGCAGCCGTGCAGGACAGGAAGGCGTTGTGATCGAGGAAGTGCTCGCCACCGAGCACGACCGTGGGCGCACTGGCAGCAATGGTGGTACCGATCGCATTGGTGCCACGCGCGGCCTCGCTCCAGCATGCCCCGGGCTGCAGCGCGACGCGACTGGCCTTATCCACGAACTCGGCATCGCCCAGGCTATGCACGATCGTTCCGCGCGCATCGGACAGGATCACCAGGCTACCCGAGGCGCGGATCTGCTCGAATACATGCTCCATAACGCCGCTGGCGTGTTCTACCAGGCGGGCGCTGCGGTCGCGCGCCTCGGCGAGCCGCAACCGGTCCGCATGGTCCCTCGCCTCACTGGACGCACGATCGAGACCCAAGTCACGACAACGCACCCAGGAATCCACGATCTGCTCCGGGACACCGTCCTCGGGCAGAACCCCCTCTTCAAAGAACTGGCTGCGCGCCCGCTGCAGGCGATACTCGCGCGCCACCGGCTGCGCCAGCGCATGCTCTGTTGCCATCACGTCTCCTCCGGGCCGCCTTGCCGGAACAACCGACAGGCCGCCATCTTTTCTAGTGCTTCGGTTCGAAACGTAGCATTTGATTCGCTTCGAAACAAATCGACTGCTCCGTTTGCCCGAATGTAAGCACAAAGCCTGCCAGCACCTCGCAGCCGACCTCACCCCACAAGCCGTCCAGACTCCTAGCTCAGACCCCTATCGAGCATTGGGTGGCACGGCGATTGCAGTGCAAGGCTTGTCCGGAGGCACCGGAAACACGCACCCAATCGAACCACGCACAAGAGGATACACAAGGTGAAGACACGTACCTTGAAGGAGACACTGATCAACCGTTTCGCACTTGGCGCGGCAAGCCTTGGCATCGTTGCCGCGGCAACGCTGGCACACGCGCATGGCGACGTGGTGCCGCAGGCGGTCGATACCAGTTCATTGCCGCAACTGGGCGAACAATGGGTCGAGAAGAACCCCTACCGCGGCAACGCCGACGCGATCCGCATCGGCGACTCGGCCTTCAACCAGAACTGCGCGCGCTGTCACGGCCTGGGCGCGGTATCGGGCGGCATCGCGCCCGACCTGCGCTACCTCGAGCACGACGACTACATGGACGAGTTCTACATCGGCAAGGTCCGCAACGGCGTCACTCGCAACGGTGCGGTATACATGCCGCCGTTCGAAGGTATCCTGTCGCAGGAAGCCATGTGGGCCATCCGTGCCTGGCTGGAGACGGTCTATGAGCAGCAATGAGCGCCGACGCTTTCTGCGCGCCGCGGGGGCCCTGGCCCTCGCGGGCCTGATCCCGCCCGCCACCGCGGCAGCTGCCGAACTCGAACTGCAGCAGCCCGGCACCCTGAGGGTGGCGGTTTACGCAAACTTCCCGCCCTACTCGGCTGCAGGCAAGGGTGTCGACATCGCGCTCGGTCGTGCGCTTGCCGAGCACCTCGGCCTACAGCCGCAAATCGTCGAGTTCCCGGCCGACGAGGATATGAAGGACGACCTGCGCAACATGGTGTGGCGCGGGCACTATCTCGGCACCAAGCCGGGCGACGTGATGCTGCACGTGCCGGTCGACAACCACTTCGCTACCATCAACCCGCAGGTACGCATCTTCGGCCCCTATCACCTCGAGACACTGGCGATGGCGCGCCTGCCCGAGCGCGTACCGCAGCCGTCGAATTCGGTCGCTGAGACTTTCGAAGTCTTCACTACGGAGAAGATCGGCGTCGAACTCGACACCCACTCGAGCGACTTCCTGCTCCACATCCTGGATGGCCGCCTGCAGCCCAACATCGTGCACTTCCCCAACCTCGCCGCAGCAGTCGAGGCCATGCGCCGCGGCGAGATTGCGGCTGCAATGGGCACGCGCACCGAACTCGAGGGCGCCATCGGCGGCGGCGGCGACATCGCGCTCGACCCCCTCGGGATGCCCGAACTGCGCATCAGGCCATGGCCGCTCGGCATGGCCGTGAAGAAGGACAGCGGCCAGCTTGCCGACGCCCTGTCGAACGCACTGGCCGAACTGCAGCGCTCGGGAACGCTGGCCAGAATCTTCGCCGACCACGGCCTCACCCACCGCCTGCCCTGAACAGCGGGCCTATCGGCACCCTGCTCCATTGCTCCGCTGCGGAACAAATGCTCCGCAGCGGAGCATTTTTTCGGCTTACTCGATGTAGTGCCCGACGCCGATCAGCGAACGGCCTTCACGGCGCACATACGAGCGCTTGTTTTCCACCGCATTGGTCACCGGATTGCGCCAGACGTAATCGACCGTCGCCTCGTCGGCATCCTTGAGCTTGGAGATCATCTCCGCCACCAAGGCATTGCCGGCTGCATCATGCAGGCCCAGTGCATCGGTGTCCGACAGGGCCGGATTCATGCCCATGGCCTCGAAGCGACCGCTGTCCATGTTGATCATGAACACGTAGAGATCGTTCTTCACGAACTCGCCACGCCGGTCGTTGAAGACTGCTGCCGCACGCGCATGGCCTTGTTCCTTGGCCAGCTTGGCCGCACGCTCCAGCATCGCGCGGGCATCGTCTGCACCGGCGCGCGGTGCGGAGTAGCCAACACCGACGACGTAGTTGCCCACCTTGCGCACGTAGCTCACCTTGGGCTCGACCTTGTTGGTCACCCTGTTCAGCCACATGTAGCGCACCGTCCCTTCCTGGTTCACCCGCGTGGTGTCGATCATCTCGCGGAACAGGGGGTTACCGGCCGCGTCGGTGGTGTTGAGTACGGTCAGCCCGACCAGCGCCTCGGGCGCAGCACCACTGGCGTGATAGACCCCCTTGTCGTCGATCACGAAGACATAGAGATCCTTGCGCACGAACTTGCCCGTGCGGTCATTGAAGGCCGCGAAGGCTGCCTCGGCGCCGTTCTGCTCCATGTAGCCGACCGCCTGCTCGAACATCGCCCGCGCCTCGCGCGGCGTCGCGCGTTCGCCTGCGTGGACGGCCGTTGTGACACCGGCGGCACACAATACCGCCACCATCAACCGAGAGATCCTTGGGTAATTCATCTTCATCATTCCATCCTTGCAAGGTGCGGATATTCAAGGGGCAACAATCCCGATTGCCAAATTGCAAGAAACAGGCCCGCGGGCAGACGCATCAGCGAGCCTTCACACCGGGCATGTGGAGCATCCGGCATGGAGCATCTGTTGCGGTTCGGCACGTATCGGTCAGGCCCGCAACTGCTCTCCCAGACTCACCAGGCCATGCCTCACGGCAAGGTGGAGCAGCCTGAAGTCGTTCTCGGCGCCAAGTTTCTGGCGGACTGCCGACAGATGGTTGAGCACGGTCTTCTGGCTCAGGTGCATCGACTCGGCAATGCTTGCAACCGGGTCGCCACTGGCTACGAAGCGCAGCACCTCGAACTCCCGCGGCGTGAGGCGCTCGAGCATCACCTCCGAATCGAAGGCTGCGGTCATGGTCGAGTGCGCCAGCCCCTCGGCAAGGACGCGCCGCCCCGAATGCACCGCGCGCACGGCGGCCATCAGCTCATCGGGGGCGCAATTCTTGGTCAGGTAGCCGAGCGCACCGGCACGGATCGCCTGGCGCACGAAGCCGGGCTCGTCGTACATCGACAGCACTAGCACGCGAACACTGCGATCGCGCTGGAGGATGCGCGCAATCGCATCGATACCGCTCGCACCGCGCAGGCTCAGATCGACCAGCGCGACATCGATCTCGTGCGTCCGCAGGCAGGCGCAAGCCTCATCCGCCCCGGACACATCGCAGACCACCTTCATGTCGGGCTCGGCATCGAACATCCGCCGATACCCCGTGCGCACCAGCGCGTGGTCATCCAGCAACATCAATCGGATCATGTCTCCCCTCCTCCAATCCAGCGACAGGCAGCCGCAGACGCAACGCGAGCCCGCCTGCACGCCCCTTCTCGAATACCAGCTCGCCACCGGCGATGCGTGCGCGCTCTCTCATGCCAAGCACTCCACCCGATGACCTCGACAGCTGCTCCTCGGTGCAGCCGCGGCCATCGTCCTCGATGCGCAGCTCCACGAAGGCCGCGGCTGCGGCGACGGCAAGCTCGACGTCCACATGCGTCGCGTCTCCATGCCGATGCGCATTGGTCAGCGCCTCCTGCACCGTGCGATAGATGGACAGCGCCGCCGCCTCGGGCAGGGCCGGCAGCGCTGTCGGCAACCGGGCGAAAATCGCCGCAGTACCCTGACGCCCCTGCCAGAAATCGAGCAGGTCGTTGAGCGCTTCCAGCAGGCCAAGCTCATCGAGGCCATGCGGCCGCAGGCGCTTGAGGATGCCCGACACTTGGCCTGAGACCGTCGCCACGCCCTCGCGGATCTCACGCCCGCAGTCGGCGATCGCCTCGCGCTCAGCCGTCCCCGCATGGCGCTCGATGTAGGCCGCTGCAAGACCAAGCGCCGCCAGGGTCTGGCCGATCTCGTCATGCAGCTCGCGCGCCAATGCCCGGCGCTCCGCCTCCTGGACCTGGATCAGCCGTCGCCCCATCTGCCGCTCGGCCTCGCGCGCCAGTGCCAGTTCGTGCGCGATCGACTCCATCGTTCGCGCGATACGGTCGAACTCGCGCAGCTCGAAGGCCGGCAGCGTGCGCGGGGTCTCATCGAGCAGGCCAACCAGCCCTCGCTCCAGCTCCACCCCCGGGCGCAGGGCCACACCGACGGTGCGCCAGGCGGCGAAACCGGCCACGAACACGAACAGCACGAAGAGCCCGAGCATGCGCGCAGACTCTGCAAGGATCTCGCTCGTCTCGCTCGCCGGATCGGGCTTGATGACCACCGTCGCACCGTCGATCCGGATGCGCTGTTCGGCAAGGTCGAACACCGCGTGCGGAAGGACAGCTGCAAGCCAGCGCGGCACGCCTCCAGCCGCTGCCTCCTGCGCAACAGGCTCTCCGTCGCGCTCGAGCGTGACCGCCAGATGTCTCATACCGCCCTCGGCAATCAGGGACTCCACGCGCGCCAGGCGATGCTCGCCGGCATCGGACATGGCGAGCATCAGGTCGACGAGTCGGGACGAAGCGTCCACCTCCTCGAGGACGTCCTCACGCAATGCGAGCGCGATCAGCACGCAGGCCAGCACGATCAAGAGCACGAAGTACCCGACCAAGCCGCCAACCAGCCTCGCCCGCAGATCCATTCCGCCTTCTCCCATGCTCCTTAGCTGCCTCTGGCTACGCAAGTCACATGCCAGCTCGGGAAAAACTCCCGGCTTCATCGGGAAGACCGCCCGGGCCATCGACGCCCCCGGCCCGCAGACTTGGCTCCGCAATGGCGCAGGCGGTCTGCGCCACATAGCAATAAAACAGGAGACGCCAACAAATGACTCGCACGCATTTTCCAACCCCCGTCCTGCGCCCGCTGCGGATGGCCGCTCTCGCGGCCTCGCTCGCCGTCGCCTTTCCGGCGTCGAGCCTGGCAGCAAGCACCGTCACCTGGGACGACATCGTCCGCGACCACGAGACGACGAGCGACGTGCTCACCTACGGGCTCGGCCTGAAGGCCCAGCGCTATTCGCCGCTGACGCACGTCAACACCAAGAACGTCGCCGGCCTGGTACCGGCGTGGTCGTTCTCATTCGGCGGCGAAAAGCAGCGCGGCCAGGAAGCCCAGGCCCTGGTGCATGACGGCGTGCTCTACGTCACCGCCTCGTATTCCCGCCTGTTCGCGATCGATGCCCGCACCGGCAGGCAACTGTGGAGCTACGAGCACCGCCTGCCCGACGACATCCGCCCCTGCTGCGACGTCGTCAACCGGGGCGCAGTCATCTTCGGCGACAAGATTTTCTTCGGCACCCTCGATGCGGCGATCGTCGCGCTCGACAAGAAGACCGGCAAGGTCGCCTGGCGCAAGAAGTTCGGCGACCACAAGGTCGGCTACACCATGACCGGCGCACCCACGATCGCGCGTGACAAGGAGTCCGGTCGCGTCATGCTGATCCACGGCGACTCGGGCGACGAGTTCGGCGTAATCGGCCACGTCTACGCCCGCGACCCGGACACTGGCGAGGAGATCTGGAAGCGCCCGATGGTCGAAGGCCACATGGGCACGCTGAACGGCAAGCCCAGCACGCCGACCGGCGACCCGAAGGCCCCCTCCTGGCCCAACGACCCGACGCGCGAGACGGGCAAGGTCGAAGCCTGGAGCCATGGCGGCGGAGCCCCCTGGCAGAGCGCAAGCTTCGATGTCGACACCAACACCATCGTGATCGGCGCCGGCAACCCGGCACCCTGGAACACCTGGGCGCGCACCCCTCCGGGCGACGACCCGCGCAACTGGGACAGCCTGTTTACCTCCGGCCAGGCCTACGTCGATGCGGCCACCGGCGAACTCAAGGGCTTCTATCAGCACACCCCGAACGACGCCTGGGACTTCTCCGGCAACAACGAGATCATCCTTTTCGAATACAAGGACCCGAAGACCGGCAAGCAAGTCAAGGCCGGCGCGCATGCGGACCGCAACGGCTTCTTCTTCGTCACCGACCGCGAGAAACTCGCGGCCCGAGCCGACCACCCGAACAAGCCCACCGCCCTCATCAACGCCTGGCCGTTCGTCGACGGCATCACCTGGGCCTCGGGCTTCGACCTGAGCACCGGCAAGCCGATCGAGAAGGGCAATCGCCCGCCGCCGGTCGCAGAGGGCCAGGAAAAGGGCGAGACCGTATTCGTTTCGCCCCCCTTCCTCGGCGGCAAGAACTGGAACCCCATGGCCTACAGCCCCGACAGCGGCCTGTTCTACATCCCCGGCAACCACTGGGCGATGGACTACTGGACCGAGAAGGTGCACTACAAGGCCGGCTCGGCCTACCTTGGCCAAGGCTTCCGCATCAAGCGCCTGTTCGACGACCACGTCGGCATCCTGCGCGCCATCGACCCGCTGACCGGCAAGATCGCCTGGGAGCACAAGGAAACCTTCCCGCTCTGGGCAGGAACGCTCACCACCGGCGGCGGCCTCCTCTTCACCGGCACCTCCGACGGCTATGTGAAGGCCTTCGACAAGCGTAGCGGCAAGGAGCTGTGGAAGTTCCAGACCGGCTCGGGCATCGTCTCCAGCCCGATCACCTGGGAGATGGACGGCGAGCAGTACATCGCGATCCAGTCCGGCTACGGCGGCGCCGTTCCGCTCTGGGGCGGCGACATGGCCGAGCTCACCAAGCAGGTCACGCAGGGCGGCAGCGTCTGGGTGTTCAAGCTGCCCAAGCAGGTGGCAAGCCGCTGAGGCACTGAAGCGGCAAACCGGTCGCGGGCCAGCCTCCTCCCTGGCCCGCGACACCTCACGGATGAACACACCATGAACACGTTCCACACCTGCTATCGGCACGCCCTGCGCTTGCTTCTCGGCTGTGCGGTGCTGCCGGGCGCCCTCATGTCATCGAGCGCTCAGGCCGAACCGGAACCGGTCCATGAGATCAATGGCTGCGGCATCTGGCCCTACACCCGCTGCCCGGGTGCGGACCTGCGCCATGCCGACCTGGTCGGGCGCAATCTTGCCGGCGCAGACCTGCGCGGAGCCAATCTGGTCCGCGCCGATCTGCGCGGCGCCAACCTCGCGGGCGCGAACCTCGATGGCGCAGATCTCAGCGGCGCCCGCCTCAACAAGGTGAACGCCCCGGTCGCCTCCTTCGTCGGTGCGCGCTTCGTGGGCGCCGATCTCGAAGCGGCGCGGCTGATGCGCTCCGACTTCACCAATGCCGACCTGAGCGCCGCGCGGCTCGAGATCGCGCGCGCCAACCACGCACGCTTCCGCGGCGCACGCCTGGTCGGCGCCGATCTTCAGGAGGCCAAGTTCCAGAGCGCCGAACTGGACGACGCCGACCTCGACGGCGCGTTGACACGCTTCACCAATTTCAACGAAACCTACATGAAGGGGTGCAACAAATGCCCGCACGACTGGTGAAGACAGGCGGCTGGGCGCACACGCTCCGATTGATCGCCACCCTCTCGGTCGCGGCCCTGGCCGCCTGCGCGACGCCGCCGCAACGGCAGGCCGTGGACGAGCCCAAGGCCGAGCGCATCAACCCCGTGCGCGGTCAGGCAGAGGCAATCGCCAGCGGCGAGAAGCACTACGCTCGGCATTGCGCCAGCTGTCATGGCGAAGGCGCCACCAAGCCCGGGCCGGCCGCCGACCTGCGCAACATCGGCCGTACCTGCCGGCGCTTGACGGACCCCGGGCTCCAGCAGCGCTGCCATCTGGACGCAGACGTCTATTTCCTGAAGACGGTCGAGGAAGGCAAGCTCAGGCTCGGCATCCGTCACATGCCGGCCTGGAAGGACCTGATCTCCACCGAAGAGGCGTGGGCAATCCAGGCCTTCATCGAGACGCGCCCGCGATGACGCCCGCAACCCATGCGACGACTGGGCAACGCTCCCGAGTCCGTCCGCAGCAGCGTTCACGGCAAAAGCCCGGCGGCTTGCGCCGCCGGGCTTCTCACCGGCAATGGGAAACGGCCTGCAGCTCAGTTCTTGTGCAGCTTGAACACCCAGACCATGCCACCCTGCTCGAGGAAGTTCACACGCTTGGCAACGTCACCACCCCACAGCGGCACGGCGCCGCCCCAGCCCGATACCACGGCGACGTACTGCTCGCCGTTGTCGTCCCAGGTGACCGGAGGGGCGATCACGCCAGAGCCCGTCTGGAACTGCCAGACTTCCTCGCCGGTCTTGGCGTTGACCGCCTTCAGGTAGCCCTCGGGCGTGCCGTAGAACACCAGGTTGCCGCCGGTGGTCAGCACACCGCCCCACAGCGGCGCGTTGTTCTTCACTTCCCACACGATCTTGCCGTTCACCGGATCGACCGCGCGCATGGCACCAATGTAGTCCTCGTACAGCGGCTTGATGGTGAAGCCTGCGCCCAGGTAGGCAGCGCCGCGCTTGTAGCTCACCGGCTCGTTCCAGATGTCCATGCCCCACTCGTTGGAGGGCACATAGAACAGGCCGGTGTCCGGGCTGAACGCCATCGGCATCTGGTTCTTGCCACCCAGGAAGGACGGCGCGTTGAACACCACCTCGCCCTTGCCGGCATCCTTCACGCTATCCAGGAAGGGGTTGCCGGGGCGCTTCTCGTCGTTCCAGATCGGGCGACCGGTCTCCATGTCGATGCCCTTGGCCCAGTCGATCTGGGTCACGAAGGGGAAGGCATTGAGCAGCTTGCCGGTGGCGCGGTCATTGACGAAGAAGAAGCCGTTGCGGTCGGCCTTGCCGCCCGCCTTGACCAGCTTGCCAGTCTTCGGGTCGTTGTACTCGAACGAGATGAATTCGTTCACACCGTCATAGTCCCAGCCGTCGTGCGGGGTGCTCTGGTAATGCCAGACGATCTTGCCGGTATCGGGGTTGATGGCCACCGTCGCCGCAGAGTAGAGGTTGTCGCCCGGACGCAGCCACGAGTTCCACGGCGCCGGGTTACCGGTGCCCATGAAGATCAGGTTGACGTCAGGGTCGTAGTAGGCGGCCTGCCAGGTGGCGGCGCCACCGGTCTTCCACAGATCGCCCGGCCAGGTCGCGTTGACCGTGCCCGACACACCGTTCTCGATCGCCTTGCCATCCTTGTCGTAGGTGTAGCCCATGTGGCCTTCGACCACCGGACGCATCCAGATCATCTTGCCGGTGAGCGGGTCACGGGCCTCGACGCGTCCCATCACGCCGAACTCGCCGCCCGACACGCCGGTGATCAGCTTGCCCTTGACGATCTGCGGCGCCGCGGTCATCGAGTAGCCGGCCTTGTAGTCGTCGATCTTCTCGCGCCAGACCACGCGGCCAGTGTCCTTGTTGAGCGCCACGAGCTGGGCGTCGAGCGTGCCGAAGATCACCAGGTCACCATAGATCGCCGCACCGCGGTTGATCACGTCGCAGCAGGGCATGATGCCTTCGGGCAGACGGTGCTCGTACTTCCACAGCTTCGCGCCGGTCTTGAGGTCGAGCGCGTAGATCCGGCTGTACGACCCGGTAACGAACATCTTGCCGTCATGGATCAGCGGCTGCGACTGCTGGCCACGCTGCTTCTCGCCACCGAAGGAGAAAGCCCAGGCCGGCACCAGATTGCGCACCGTCTCGGGATTGATCTGCTTGAGCGGGCTGTAGCGCTGACCCTTGGTACCCAGGCCGTGCGTGACGATCTGGTGGGTCAACTCCGCATCCTTCAGGATGTCCTCGTCGGTCACGCCCTTGGCCTGTGCGCTACCGATGCCCGCCAGCGCCACGGTCAGCGCGGTCAGCATCACGGGTAGGGCACGCTGGCGCTTGATTTTGCTCATCATCGACTCCTCCTTGGTGTCTCTCGGACGTATGGTTTATTGATCCACTTCTTCTCCGGCACGGACCCGGACCGGACACATGGACAACTGCAATCGCCATGCCAGCATCGGGGAGGCTCCAAATCATGCGCTCCGGTGTTCCAGCGCCTGCCCAGGCAGCAACGCCGGATGTAACACTTGGGCACAATCGTTGCGCTTCGGAACAGCTCTGCACGCAGCCGGCTGGAGCAGCGCTGCGGCAAAACGCCAGATCAACCGCCCCCGACGACATGAGCGGAGCTTGGCATGACGTTTGCTGCCCGACAGGCACAAAACACGCAACGGGGCGGCCCGGACACCTTCCGGCGCCGCACCCATGCAACGAGGAGACCGCATGATCCGCCACACCCTTGTTCTTGCCGGCCTGTTGTGGGCAGGTACGTTCGCACTCGGCCCGCCATACGCTGTCGCCGCCCCCGCAGGCGAGCAGACGGCGAATGACCCGCTCAACTCACCACGCTGGGGAGACATGGCAAAGGCCTTCTTCGACGGACAGGAGGTCGTGTTCGACCCGCGCATCAGCGTCAGCGGCCCGCTGGTGGCAGAAGATTCGCTCAATGTGCCGATCACGGTCGATGCCAGCGCGCTGCCCGGCGTGGAAGAGATGATCGTCTTCGCCGACTTCAACCCGATTCTCAAGGCCTTGCGCTTCGAGCCCGGTGCCGCACAGGCGCGGCTCGGCTTCCGCCTCAAGCTGCAGCAATCCTCCCCGGTGAGGGTCGCCGCACGCACGGTGGACGGCGTCTGGCGGGTGGGCGGCGCCTGGGTCACTGCAACCGGCGGCGGCTGCACCCTGCCCTCGGTCGGCTCCGGCTCGCCGGAATGGCAGGAACGCCTCAACGAGGTCAGCGGCCGGTTGTGGGCGCGCATCGATGGCGGCGAGCGCCTGCGCATGCGCGTCATCCACCCCATGGACACCGGGCTCGCGGCCGGCATTCCGGCCTTCCACATCGAGGACATCGTGATCAGCGACGAAAACGGCCGCATCCTCAGCCGCATACAGCCGCTCGAGCCGGTGTCCGAGAACCCCAGCTTCACCATCGACCTGGCCGAGGCGGCAAGCGGCGGAAGGCTCCACGTGAGCGGCCGCGACAACAACGGCAACCGCATCGATGCATGGGTGACACGATGAGGCGCCCTCTTTCGTTCGCCGGCCTGCTGCTGGCCCTGCTCATCGCGCTGCCGCTCGCTGCCCAGCAGCGCAGCAGCTTCGACTACGGCCTCGTCGCACAGGAGATCGCCCCCGGCGCCTACGTCATCGTCGGCCTGCGCGAGGACTTCTCCTTCGACAACGGCGGCAACATCGTCAACACCGGCTTCATCGTCGGTCGCAGTGGGGTCATCGTCATCGATACCGGCCCGTCGCGGCGCTATGGCGAACAGATGCTGGCTGCCATCCGCGCGGTGACACCGCTACCCGTCGTGCTCACGCTCAACACCCACCACCACCCGGACCACTTCCTCGGCAACCAGGCCTTCCCGCAGGACACGCTCGCTGCACTGCCCGAGACGATCGCCGGCATCCGCAGCGAGGGCGAAGGCTTCAACGACAACATGTATCGTCTCAATGGCGACTGGATGCGCGACACCGAAGTGGTCATCCCCGCCCGCGCCCTGAGCGCGGGCAGGCAAGACATCGGCGGGCGTGATGTCGAGTTCCTCGCCCTCGGCGGGCACACGGCGGCGGACCTCGTCGTGGTCGACCACGACAGCGGCACGGTGTACGCCGCCGACCTGCTGTTCAATGGCCGCGCCCCGACCACGCCACATGCCGACATCCCGCGCTGGATCGCCGCGCTAGAGCAGCTTGCGCGCCTGCCAGCCCGCCTTTGGGTGCCCGGCCACGGCGACGTCAGCGCCAGCCTCGCCCCCTTGCACGAGACCCGCGACTACCTCGAATGGCTGGCCGGCACGATGCGCGATGCGGCCGAGGCCGGAATGGACATGACCGAAGTTTTCGCGCTCGACATCCCCGCCCGCTTTGCCCAGCTTGCCCTCGTCGACACCGAGTTCCGCCGCTCCGTGGTGCACCTGTTCCCGGCAGCGGAACAGGCCGCCCTGAGCGGCGGCCGGCGCGACTGAGGCGCCGGCGTCAACGCGCATGCCCGGCGTCGAGCGCTTCGAGCCTGCGCGCAGCCTCGGCGTCTCCCGCGCCTGCCGCAAGGGAAAGCCAATGCCGGGCCTGCTCGAGGTCGGCTGCAACAAGGCGGCCGTCGAGATGCAGCAACCCCAGGCGGTACTGCGCCTTCACCGAACCCGCCTCGGCACCACGCCGATAGCGCTCCAGCGCAAGCGCAGCATCCTTCGGTTCGCCCAGTCCGTCCTCGGCCAGGATACCGAGATTGAACCAGGCCTCGGCCACGCCGCGCTCGGCGAGCGCCTGCCAGATGCGGCGCGCACTGTCGTAGTCGGCCATCTTGAACTCGGCATAGGCCTTGTAAAGGCCGATGCTCGGACGCTCGACGAGTTCGGCAAGCTCTGCCTCCCCGACCGCATGTACGACAGAGGACTGGAGCAGCAGCGCCAGGGCAAGACTGGTTCTTGAACGCATTTACTTCGTCTCCGGGCGAAGAAGGCCACATCCGTCAGAAGCAACAAACGCACCTGGAGCAAGAACTTGCCCGACCTGCACAACTCGCCGCCTGCCAGCGCCACAGCAAGCCTGCTCCGGGTCGCACGCCTTGCCATGGCACTTGCCGTGCTCACCCCGGGCCTGGCCGCATGCGCAGACGGCAATGCGGAGGGTATCGTCACCCGCCATTTCGTTACTGTCGAGTTCGCCGATGCACGAGAGGCACTCGCCGAAGCCATCGCCAACGAGGGCATTGCACGGCCGGTCGAGAGTCATTTCGCCCGCATGCTCGATCGCACCGCGGCCGACCTCGGCCACGCACACGGACTCTATGCAGAGGCCGAGATCCTCACCTTCTGCAGCGCGCCGGTCGCCGCTGCGCTGGTGACCGAGGCAAGGGAGCACATCGCGCTCTGCCCACTGTCGATCGCCGTATACACCTTGCGAGAGGGCGAGGCGGCCGCCGTCCTTGCTTACCGTCCGCCTTCGCTGCACGGCGCAGGCGGAGACGCCGCGCGCGCGCTCATGCAGCGCATCGTCTCACGCACTGCTCGACTGCTAGGGCAGGAGTGAGCCTTCGCAAGCAGCGTCCTTGGCGCCGAACACGCACACCAGAGAGGATCGTCCCGGAATGAACACCATGAACAAGACCTATCCGAATCCCTTCGTGGCATCGCACTGGCTACTCGCCCTTCTCGTCATCGCCGCTGCGGCACTGGGCTGGTACATGGTCGACATCCCGCAGAGGACACCCGAGCGCGCCTACTTCTTCAACCTTCACAAGTCGTTCGGCCTGCTTGCGCTCATCATGATCCTGTTGCTGACGATGCAGCGCAGGCGGTTCTCGCCACCGCCGCTGCCGGCAACGCTCCCGCCCTGGCAGCACCGCGCGGCTGCCTGGGGCCACCTTGCGATGTACCTGCTGTTGCTGGGCTCGGCGTTGAGCGGATATGTGGGAACGAACTTCTCACGCTGGGGAATAGACTTCTTCGGGCTCTTCTCGCTGCCATCATGGGGTCCCGAAAATCGCGAAGCCTACCAATTCCTGAAGATCGTCCATATCTGGACCACGAACCTGCTTGCCGCCCTGGTCGCCCTTCACGTGGCCGCCGTCATCAAGCACGCCGTTCACGGCGAGGGCGTATTGAGGCGCATGTGGTTCCGGCATCCCGTCCCCGGGCGCTCGGCCGACGCGGAATGAGATGGCAAAGAACCGGCTGGCCGACACCGAACCTCAGCTCATGCGCCCGAGCTTGCGATAAAGCGTGTTGCGGCTCACGCCCAGCCGGCGTGCGGCGGCCGAGACATTGCCCTTGACTTCCTGCATGACCTTGGCGATCGCTTCGAGCTCGAGTTCATCCAGACTGCGCGCAACAGCGGGCTCGCTCGGCGGCAACACGCCCTCGCTCGGCGCAGGTGACGCGCCGCCATGCTGGGTGGGAACGAACGGCTCGGGTCCGAACAGTTCCTCGGGCAGATGAACCGACTCGATCTCGTCCTCATCATCCTCCAGCAGCGCCGCCGAGACCCGGATCACGCTGTGCAGCTGCCTGATGTTGCCCGGCCAAGGGTAGGTCTCGAAGAAGCGCCGCACCTCGGCGCTGATCGAGATCGCCTCGCGCCCCGAGTCCCGCGCCTCGGCACGCAGCAAGCGGTCGACCAGCGTGCCGACATCGCTACGCTCGCGCAGCGGCGGCAAGGTCACCGTCAGGCCATTGACGCGGTAGTACAGATCCTCGCGAAACTCACCATTCGCCACCGCATCACGCAGCACGCGGTGAGTCGCGCAAACCAGCGAGATATCGACCGGAATCGCCTTCATGCCCCCGACCGGGGTCACGCTGCGTTCCTGCAGCACACGCAGCAAACGCGTCTGCATGGCCAGCGGCATGTCACCGATCTCGTCCAGGAACAGCGTCCCCCCATGGGCCTGCTGCACCTTGCCAACCGCGCCCTCCCGCCGTGCGCCGGTGAACGCACCGCCAACGTAGCCGAACAGCTCGGACTCGATCAGGTGCTCGGGAATGGCCGCGCAGTTGAGCGGTACGAAGGGGCCGTCCGCTCTCGCGCTCGAGTTGTGGAAAGCGCGCGCAAACAATTCCTTGCCGACACCGGACTCGCCCTGGATCAGCAGCGGAATGTCCTTGCCGCCAATCCGCCGGGCGCGGTCGATCGCCCGCTGCAAGCGCTCGTCGCCGGTCGCCAGCGACTCGAGCGTCGGCCCCGCTGCCTCGCTGCGCTCGGCCGCACGCGCCGCCGGCGCTGCCCCGGCCTGGGCGCGCAAGCGTTGCTCAGTCCTTGGCTGGCCACCGTCGGCGGCCACCTCGCCCGCTCCCGCCAGCGCGAGCGGCCTGATGCTGCGCAACTGCACATACAGCTCGCCGCCATTGCGTGTACCGAGGCGGACCAGAGCATTGCCGCTTGACTGCAAACGATCGATGATCGCACCGAAACCGAGCCGGAAAAGCTCATTGAAGCTGCCGCCCGCAGCATCATGTGACTGCGAGGCAAACCATTCCCGCGCCGCCGGATTGGCCCCCAGGATGGTGCCGTCCGGACTGAGCGCAACAAGGCCCTCCTGCAGGCTGCCCACGTACTCCGGCCGCGGATGGCAGGCAATCAGGATGTCCTTGCCGAACTCGGCCTCGAACAGGCGCTTTTCCAGCAGCTGGACCGACAGGCGGACGAGCCCGAGCGTATGGCGCTGCGGGTTGCGGTAGTCGCCCGAGATGTCGAACACACCGGCCATGCGGCCATGGGCGTCGAACACGGGCGACGCGCAACAGGCCAGGAAGATGTTGCGGTCGAGATAGTGCTCGGAGCCGAGAATCTCGACCGGCGCCTTTTCGAGCAGCGCCGTACCCATGCCGTTGGTACCGAGCCGCGCCTCGCTCCAGCACGCGCCGGGCTGCAAGGCGACGCGCTGCGCGCGATCGACGAAGGCCGCATCGCCCAGGCTGTGGATGATCATGCCATCCAGGTCGGCAAGGATGACCATGCTGCCCGAGGAGCGGATCTGCTCGAACACATGCTCCATGACGCCGCTCGCGAGTTCGAGCATGTGCGCACTCTGGTTGCGCGACTCCTCCAGCTGCGCCCGGCTCGCCACTTCGATCGAGCCGCCGTCGCGGTGGTCCAGGCCCACGTCGCGACAGCGTTCCCACGAGCGCAGGATCAGCGGCGACAGGTACTTGTCGGGCACCACGCCACGCTCGAAAAAATGCTCACGAGCGACAGCAGCCCGATCCTCGCGCGCCACTTTCGTCCGCGGCATAGCGCTCATCGTGTCTTCCTCCGGATGCCCCGTATCGTTGTTGATCGGGTGCAATGCATTGTTATGTTCAAAAAAGTAGCACCTGCCCAACATTGAAGCAAATGTAGATGAGCGGTCCGACGGATCAATCGGGGCTATCCCGCATCGGCAGGCCGGGCGGCCGCATGCCAAGGCGATCGGGCGCCTGGCACAGGGCTTGCAAACCCTCGCCTGTGAAACACGTCAGCGCTGCTCGCCGCACGCAGGTTCGGCTCGGACGTGAATGCGACCACCCCACCAGGAGGTATCCGATCATGAGCGCTTGCCCCGCACCAACCGACTCGATCCTGCGCCGCCACCACGACCAGCTTGCCGCCATCGCGGGGCTCAGCACACCACCGCAGGACTCGGTGCAGAGGCGCCACTACCAGCAGTTGCTCGCCGCACGGCTCGCCGTGCGCAGCGCCGGCGGCCCAGCCCCCGCAAGCGGTCGCCCCGAACCTGTCCGCCGCCAGCCAAGTGCTGCAGAATCCACCACAGCGCAGGCGCCCCAGGGCCCAAGCGCCCCACCGCCAGCCCGGGCAAGCGCCAACGTCGAACCCAAGGGCTGGTTCGCCAGCTTGCTCGAGCGCATCCTTGGCCGCTGAACACACCCGGCCAGCGCCCTACCAGGACCGACCCACGACGATGACTCGCCCGCATCCTTCCGGCCCAGCCCCCACACCCTCCGCGGCACCAGGCAAGCGCACCCGCGGCACACAGCGTGGCCGCCAGCTCGCACCTGACGCACTGCACGACATCGAGGCCCTGCTGGGCGCAGGCGGCAGAAGCCGGGACATGCTCATCGAGCACCTGCACGCCATCCAGGACGCGTTCGGACATCTGTCGATGGCTCACCTGCGTGCGCTCAGCCACTGGATGGGGTTGCCGATGGCCGCGGTCTACGAGACCGCCTCGTTCTACGCCCACTTCGACATCGTCCGTGACGAGGCGCTTCCGCCCCCCGCCGTCACGATCCGCGTGTGCGATTCGCTGCCATGCCAGCTTGCCGGTGCGCAGGCGCTGCATGCCGCACTCGCGCGCGACCTCGACCCCACGCAGGTGCGCGTGCTGCGGGCCCCCTGCATGGGCCGCTGCGACAGCGCACCGGTCGTCGAGGTCGGCCATCGCCATCTAGGCAACACGACACCGGGCGCAGTGCTCGCCCAGCTCGCCGGGGGCGAACTTCACCCCGCGCCCATCGCATGGCAGGGGCTCGAGGCCTACCGCCGCGAGGGCGGATACGCACTGCTCGCCAAGGCCAGAGACGGGGCGGTGTCGGTCGATCAGCTCGGCGCCATGCTCGAGCACGCCGGCCTGCGCGGTCTCGGTGGCGCCGGCTTTCCCACCTTCAGGAAATGGGCCTTCGTGCGCGCCGAACCTGCGCCACGCTACATGGTGATCAACGCCGACGAGGGCGAGCCCGGCACCTTCAAGGACCGCCATTACCTGGAACAGGCGCCCCACCGTTTTCTGGAAGGCGCGCTCGTCAGCGCGTGGGCGGTCGATGCCGCTGCGCTCTACATCTACCTGCGCGACGAATACCCCGGCCTGCACGCGGTACTGCGCGCGGCGATCGCCGAGGCCGAGGCCGCCGGCTTCGCCGAACCGGGCTACATCGTGCTGCGCCGCGGCGCCGGCGCCTACATCTGCGGCGAGGAATCCGCACTCATCGAATCACTCGAGGGCAAGCCAGGCAAGCCGCGCCACCGCCCGCCCTTCGTCGCGCAAAAAGGCCTGTTCGACCGTCCGACGCTGCTGAACAACGTCGAGACCGTGTACTGGATCCCGCTGCTGTGGCAGCACGGCGCCGACTGGTTCGCCAGCCAGGGCCGCCACGGCCGCCACGGCCTGCGCAGCTTCTCCGTGTCGGGGCGGGTGATGAAGCCCGGCGTGCATCTGGCGCCGGCGGGAATCACGCTTCAGGAGCTCATCGACGAATACTGCGGCGGCATGCTCGCAGGCCACCGCCTGCTGGCCTACCTGCCCGGCGGGGCCTCCGGCGGCATCCTGCCGGCGAGCAAGGCCGACATCCCGCTCGACTTCGACACCCTGCAGCCACACGGCTGCTTCATCGGCTCGGCCGCCATCGTGGTGATTTCGGACCAGGACGACCTGCGTGCGGTGGCGAAGAACCTGATGGCCTTCTTCGCCGACGAGTCCTGTGGCCAATGCACGCCCTGTCGCGTGGGCACCGAGAAGATGCTCGGCCTGCTCGAACGCGACGATTGGGACACCGAGCAGCTCCAGCGCCTTGCCCAGGTCATGCAGGACGCCTCGATCTGCGGCCTCGGCCAGGCCGCGCCCAACCCGGTCACCAGCCTGCTGCGCTTCTTCCCGGCCGAACTGGCAGAACAGGGCATCCGCCTGCGGCCCGCGGCCGTCAATACGGAATCCGCTTCATGAGCACACTTGCCTCCTCGCCCTCCGGCGCTCCCGTTTCCTCCTTGACTGCCACGCTGGACGCCTTCGAGATCACCCTCGACGGCGTCCGCGTGCAGGCTTTTTCGGGCGAGACGCTGTGGCAGGTCGCCAAGCGCGCGGGCGAACGCATCCCGCACCTGTGCTTCAAGGACGCACCCGGCTATCGCGCCGACGGCAACTGCCGCGCCTGCATGGTCGAGATCGAGGGCGAGCGCACCCTGGCCGCGAGCTGTATCCGCCAGGCCTCGCCAGGCATGGTGGTACGAAGCGCAAGCTCGGAACGGGCACGCACTGCGCGCGAAGGCGTCATGGCGCTGCTGCTCGCCGACCAGCCGCCGCGCGCCGACAGCCCCGACCGCGCCAGCCACTTCTGGGAGATGGTCGACCTGATGGCGCTCGACATCGATGCGCCCGACACGCTGCACAGACAGCTGCCGCAGCGCCGCACGGCGCCCACGCCGCCCGACACTTCGCACACCGCGATGCACGTGAATCTTGACGCCTGCATCGCCTGCAACCTGTGCGTGCGCGCCTGCCGCGAGGTTCAGGTGAATGACGTCATCGGCCTCGCCCACCGTGGCGCAGCCTCGAAGGTCGTGTTCGACTTCGACGACCCGATGGGCGACAGCACCTGCGTGGCCTGTGGCGAATGCGTGCAGGCCTGCCCCACCGGCGCGCTGATGCCCGCCCGCATCGTCGACGCGAACGGCCGCGGCGACTCCGCCTGCGCCGACCGCAAGGTGGATTCGGTCTGCCCTTATTGCGGCGTCGGCTGCCAGCTCACCTACCACGTCAAGCAGGACAGGATCGTCTTCGTCGAAGGCCGCAACGGGCCGTCGAACGAGAACCGCCTGTGCGTAAAGGGCCGCTTCGGCTTCGACTACCCCAACCACCCCTCCCGCCTCACCGTGCCGCTGATCCGCCGCGAAGGCGTACCTAAGGGCCTCGACCCGGACTTCGACCCTGCCAAGCCATTCAGCCACTTCCGCGCCGCGAGCTGGGACGAGGCGCTGGACCTTGCCGCTGCCGGCCTGCTCCGCCTGCGCAACACCCACGGCCCCGACGCGCTCGCCGGCTTCGGCAGCGCCAAGTGCTCGAACGAGGAAGCCTGGCTGTTCCAGAAGCTGGTGCGCACCGGTTTCCGCTCCAATCATGTCGACCACTGCACGCGGCTATGCCACGCCAGCTCGGTCGCCGCGCTGATCGAATGCATCGGCTCTGGCGCGGTCACCGCCTCCTTCATGCAGGCACAGCAGGCCGACGTCGTCATCCTCACCGGCTGCAACCCGACGGTTAACCACCCGGTGGCCGCCACCTATTTCAAGCAGGCGGCCAAGCGCGGCACCAAGCTCATCGTGCTCGACCCGCGCGGCATCACCATGGGCGCCTACGCCCACCGCATGGTTCGCTTCACCCCGGGCAGCGACGTGTCGCTGTTCAACGCCATGCTCAACGTCATCGTCACCGAACAGCTCTACGACGAGGACTACATCGCCGCCCACACCGAAGGCTTCGAGGCGCTCAAGGCCCACGTCGCACCGATGACACCCGAGGCCATGTCGCCCGCCTGCGGCGTCGCTGCCGAAGAGATCCGCGACATCGCCCGCCTGTACGCCAAGGCCGAGCGCGCGATGATCTTCTGGGGCATGGGCATCTCGCAGCACACCCACGGCACCGACAACGCCCGCGGCCTGATCTCGCTCGCGCTTGCCACCGGCCACATCGGCCGCCCCGGCACCGGTCTGCACCCGCTGCGCGGCCAGAACAACGTGCAGGGGGCATCGGACGCCGGCCTCATCCCGATGGTCTTCCCCGACTACCAGCCCGTGGGCAATGCGCAGATCCGCGCCGCCTTCGAGGAGCTGTGGAACACGCCGCTGCATGACAAGCCCGGCCTCACCGTGGTCGAGATCATGCACGCAATCCATGCCGGCACCATCCGCGGCATGTACATCCAGGGCGAAAATCCGGCCATGTCCGACCCCGACCTCGCCCATGCACGCGGCGCGCTGGCCATGCTCGAGCATCTGGTCGTGCAGGACCTCTTCGTCACCGAAACCGCACAGTTCGCCGACGTCATCCTGCCGGCCTCGGCCTGGGCCGAGAAGGACGGCACCGTCACCAACACCAACCGCCAGGTACAGATGGGCCGTGCCGCCGTGCCCCTGCCCGGAGACGCCCGCCCCGACTGGTGGATCATCCAGGAAATCGCCCGCCGCCTTGGCCTCGACTGGCACTACACCCACCCGCGCGACGTCTTCGCCGAGATGAAACGCGGCATGCACTCGCTCGACCACATCAGCTGGGAGCGGCTGGACGCGGAGCAATCCGTCACCTACCCCTGCCCCGCCGACGACGCCCCCGGCCTGGACGTGGTCTTCGGCGACCGCTTCCCCACCGCCAGCGGCCGCGCCCGCTTCCGCCCCACCGTGCCACTGCCGCCCGACGAGCCGATCGACGACGCCTGGCCCACCGTGCTCATCACCGGCCGCCAGCTCGAACACTGGCACACCGGCTCCATGACCCGACGCGCCGCCGTACTCGACGCACTCGAGCCGGCCGCCGTGGCAACGCTCGCCCCCGGCGAACTCGCCCGCCTCGGCCTCGAACCCGGCGAACCGCTCGCCATCGAGACCCGCCGCGGCAGCATCACGCTCACCGCGCGCACAGACCCGCTGATGCCCGAGGGCATGGTCTTCGTGCCCTTCTGCTACGTGGAAGCGGCGGCCAACATGCTGACCAACCCCGCGCTCGATCCCTACGGGAAAATTCCGGAGTTCAAGTACGCGGCGTGCAGGCTCTCTGCATGCAAGCCCGCACGGGTCTGAGCCGGCACAATGCAAGGGCCGATCGACAGCGGGCAGGCCCCTTCGATCGGCCTTTTCTTCTGGATTCCAGGCTGACAAATCTTGATGCAAATCGTGAAATCGTTCCTATGATTGAAGGGTAATCACGTCCCGCAGGCCTTCGGCCGCCACGCTGCACCTGCGTCGAGACGTGTTCCACCAACACCCGCAACGGAGCGGGGCTGAGGGAGTCACAACGATGCGCAACGGACAGCAGCACATGGGTGCCGCGGATTTGCCGCGCCCGAAGGAAATTGTCTTCCACGTCACCTGCGCACTCATCGTCGCCCATGGGCTATCGCCCTGCATGGCCTGGGCGCAGGCCATCGTCCCCGACGGCCGCACCCTCACCACCGTAATGCCCGACGCGGGCGCCGCAGTGGTCAACATCCACACCGGCACGGTGCTCGGCAACGGCAACGCACTCAACTCCTTCAGCCGGTTCAACGTTGGCGAAGGCCAGGTCGCCAACCTGCATGTGCCCGACACCGCGGCCGCGCTCATCAACCTCGTCCGCGACCAGACGACAACGATCGGCGGCATGCTCAACGCAATCAAGGACGGCAAGATCGGCGGCAAGGTCTACTTCGCCAACCCGCACGGCTTCATCGTCAGCAACACCGGCGTGGTCAATGTGGGCAGCCTGCACGTATCCACGCCCAGCCAGCAGTTCGTGGATGAGTTCTTCAGCGCCACAGGCGGCGCGGAGGCAAGCTCGGCCCAGCTCGTGGCCGGCACCGCGCCGCGCAACCGCGACGCACAGGTGCGCATCGACGGCACGGTCAACGCCATCGAACAGGTCGCCGTGAGCGCGGGCTCGGTGGTCGTGGGCGGCAAGGTGTTCACCGGCGCCCGCTTCAGCGGCACCGACCCCGACTTCAAGGACGTCGTCAATGTTCACGGCCTCGACGCTGCCAGCACCGTGGCCGTCCACGACGGTCGCATCCTGATCGTCGGCGACGACGACATCAGCGTCACCGGCACCCTGTCGACACGCCGGGTCGCCGACGGCAGCGACGCCACCCTGCGCAGCGGCGCCTCGGTGGGTGCGTCGAGCGACATCAGCCTGGAGGCCCGCTCGGTCACGCTCGGCAGCGGCGCCCGCGTGCTTGCCGCAGGCGGCGCCGGCCATGCCGGCGGCGACGTCAACGTGCAGGCCGCCGCCAGCGGCGGGCTGCTCGACGTGGTGAGCGACACCCGGGCCCGGGTCGGCATCCAGGGTGCCACCGTCACAGGCCGCGACATCACGGCCACGGCGAAGGCCGAGCATGACAGCAGCCTCTCCCCCGTCGTCACCAAGACGGTCGCGGCCGAAGCCGAGCTCAACGACGCCACGCTCGAGGCGAGCGGCATGCTGGCCGTGCGCGCAGAAGCCGTCGCCACGGTGGCGACACCGGACTTCGTTCCCCTCGCGGTGGTCGACGTCGATGTTTCCGCCACTTTGAAGGTGGCCGGCAACAGCCGGCTCAGCGGCACCGCCGGCACCGAGCTGTCCGCCCGTGTCGACGCCGAACTGAGCGCACGGCCGGGCCTGCCCGACTTCGGCGAACTGCCGGGCGACGCAGGCGTCGCCGTGGTGACGAGCAACACCACCGCCACGGTCGATGTACTGGGCGACAGCGAGGTGGGCAGTGCGCTGGGCCGCAACGATCTCAGCGCCACCAACAACACCCGGGTGGATGCCGCTGTCGACGCCTCCGCCAGCGGCGACACGGCGGTGGGCGGCGCCGTCGCGGTCACCGTCGTGCGCAGCACCACCCGCGCCCGTGCAGCCGACAATGCCAGGCTGTCCGGGAAAACCGGCGTCGGCGTGCGTGCGGCCTCAACCACCCTCGTCGCCACCTCGGCCAAGGCCGCGGCAGGCGGCGCCACCGAAAAGGGCGCGGAAGAGAGCAAGACCGAGGAGACGCTGGAAACCTACAAGGACGATGCCGCCACCGCCGATGGCGGCGTCACGGTGGCTGCAGCGGTCGCGGTGAGCGACCTCGAGAGCCACACGCTGGCCGCCGTCGACGCCAGCCGTCCGCTGCAGAGCGACGGCGCACTGACGGTGGCGGGCACGGCGCTGACCCAGGCCGAGGTCGAGGCCGACGGCAGCAGCGCCGGTGGCAGTGTCGGCGTCGGTGTCGGCGTCGCGCTGAACCTCGCCCGCGTCTCCAACGAGGCGCGCGTCGCCCAGCAGGTGGAGGCCGCCGGGATCGAGGCCAGTGCGCGCACGCCGGCAGGCGACGACACCAACCTCTTCACCTCGACGGCCACCTCGGGCGCAGGTGCGAGCGACGTCGGCGTTGCCGGCGCATTGGCCATCAACGTCATCGACAACCTCACCAACGCAACGATCTCCGCGGCGGGCGACGTAGACGCGAAGAACGGTAACGTCGCCATTGACGCCGAAAACCGCAGCACCTCGAACGCCAGCGCCACCCCGGCCGAGGATGCCACCGCGAGCGGTGACACGGTGGGGGTCGGCGCTTCGGTCGCGGTCAACGTCGTCAGCAACGAAAGTCGCGCCCAGCTTGCAGACGGCGCCCGCCTGCGCAATGCCGCCGCCCTCGACGTCAAGGCTGAGGGTGACTACTCGGCCCGTACCGAGGCCGAGGCCGGCGCCGAGGGCGGCATTGCCGCCACCCCGGTCGCTGCGGTCACAGTCGCCGACAACAAGACGCTGGCCGACATCGGCAGCGGCGAAGCGGTGCATACGAGTGGCGCGGTGAGCGTCGAGGCGCGCCACGCCAGCACCACCGAAACCGTCGCCAAGGGCTCGGCGACCGGCGAGAAGGCGGCGATCGGCATCGGTGTTGCCGTCAACGTGGTCGCGGAGACGGTCAGCGCCAGTGTCGGGCGCGACCTGCACGCGGGCAGCACGATCCGCGTCGCTGCCGAGAGCCGGCATTCGAGCTCGGCCGACGCCACCGCCAGCGCCAAGGGCGGCAAGGAAGAGAAGAAGGACGGCGGCGACGACGACACGCCCGAGGACGGCGTTGACCAGGAGATCGGCCGCCAGGCGGGCTTCGCGCAGGACAAGCAGAAGGATGGCAGCGACAGCAAGACCCAGGCGCCCGACTCGGCCGAGACCAGCGAAGGCAAGATCTCGGTGGCCGCCGCAGTGGCCGTCAATTCAGCGCGGGTCAGCACCTCCGCCACGATCGCTGACGGGGTCGATGTGAGCGCGGCCGGGGCCCTGGAAGTCGAAGCATCCGGCAACACCGACGCCAGCGCGAGCGCCGACGGCAGCGCCGCCGGCAGCACCACGACGGTGGGTATCGGCGCTGCAGTCGCGATCAACAGCGTCACCAGCCACACCGCGGCCTGGATCGGCAACGCCCAGGTCCGCGCAGAGGGCATCGCGGTACGCGCGCTGATGACCGCGGTCGACAGCGACACCGTGAACAGCTTCTCGAGTTCGGCCAAGGCCGGCGCCGGTGCCGGCAAGGTCGGCATTGCCGGCGCCCTCGCCCTCAACCTCATCGACACCCGCAGCACGGCCGAGATCCATGGCGGCGCCGAGCTCGACGCCGACGGCCACGACATCGAGCTGCGCGCCGAGAGCGCGTCCGAGACCAGCGCCACGGCGCTCCCCGACGAGCCCGCCTCGGGCGGCAAGCTCGGCGTCGGCGCCTCGGTCGCACTCAACCTGTTCCGCGAAGACCTGGTGCGCGCACGGGTGCGCAACGGCGCCCAGCTGATCGACCTCGACAAGCTGCAGGTCGTCGCCGATGCGCGCAGCGACAGCAAGGCCGAAGCCGAAGCAGGCGCCGAAGGCAGCGTGGCGCTGGACGCAGTCGTGGCGCTGTCCGACCTCAAGCTCAAGACCGAGGCCATCGTCGAAGCCGGCGCGCAGATCACCGCAACCGGACCGGTCGAGATCCGCGCCAGCTCGGCAGGCGAGCACGAGGCCAGCGCCACCGGTGACGTCAAATCCGACAAGGTCGGCGTCGGCGCCTCGGGCGCGATCATCCTCAGCACCACGCACACGCTCGCCAGCCTGGCGCGCGATCTCGTCACCACAACCAGCGGCGACGACGGCAAGGTGGACATCACCGCCACCAGCACACGCAGCTACGAGGCCATCGCCAAGGCCAGCGCCGCCGGTGGCAAGGCGGAAGACGAGACCACCGCGACCGAGCGCGACAAGGCCGCCACCACCAGCACGCTAAAGGACAACGAAAGCGCCCAGCAAGGCACCGAAACCACAGGCAGCGGCAGCAAGGTCGCCATCGCGGCTGCGGCCGGCGTGCTCGTGCTCGACGACGACGCGCGCGCGACCGTTGCCGCCGGTCGCCGTCTCGAACTTGGGGGCGACCTCACACTGAGCGCGACCAGCAGCAGCGACTTCAGCGCCCGCGGGCTGGGCAACACGCTCGACGTGACCAAGCTCCAGGACAGCGCCAAGGTCGGCATCGGCGTGGGCGTCGGGCTGGCCATCACCCGCAACGACACCCAGGCCGCGATCGGCGCCGGCAGCCAGATCGTGCGCGCCGGCAACATCGAGGTCAGCGCAACGTCGGCACAGAACACCTCGCCCGGCTTCGCCTACAAGCTCGCCGCCGAGGGCGTGGCAGGCGCAGGCGCGGAGAAGGTCGGCATCGCCGGCGCGCTCGCGGTCGCCAACTCGGAATCGACCACCGAGGCATCGATCGGTGACGAGGTCCGCATCGGCGACATCGACGGCGGCACGCGAGTCGGCAACGTGCGGGTGAGTGCAGACAACACCAGCAAGCTGGCCGCCAAGGCCTGGAGCGCCGCGCTCGCCGGCAAGGTCGGCGTCGGCGCCTCGATCGCGGTCCTGGTGTCGGACAACACCTACCGCGCCTGGATCGGCCGCGAGGCCGAAATTGCCGCGATGAGCCTGGAGGTGGCAGGACGCAATCACGCCATCACCGGCCCTGCCGCCTTCGACTGGTCGCTCGAGGGCCTCAAGGACCGCTTCACCGACGCCAACCTGCAGTTGCTGCTCGGGCAGAACAACTACTACACCGAAACCATCGCGGGCGCAGGCAGCAACCAGGTCGCCGTCACCGGCGCCTTCTCGGTCAACGTGTTCGAGGACACGACCGAGGCCGGCATCGACGCCGACGCACGCGTATCGACCACTGGCGCGGTCGACCTGATCGCCAGCAACGCCTCGACCGCGAAAGCCTTCGCCGGCGGCATCTCGGCCGCAGGCAAGGTGGGCGTCGGCGTGGCCAGCGCAGACATCGCCAACGAAGGCGTGACGCGCGCCGCACTGGGCGCCGCTGCGCGCATCGAGCAATCGTCGTCGATCGCCATCGACGCCTCCAGCACCATGGACCTCGCGGTCATCGCCGCCAGCGCGGGCGCAGGCGGCACCGCGGGGGTGAGCGGCGTACTCAGCCTGATCCTCTCCGACAACACGGTCGAGGCCACCGCGGGCAACGGCAGCTGGCTGCGCAGCAACGGCGACATCCGGATCGAGGCCGCCAACACTTTCGACGCACTCGGCGTGGCCGGGGTTGCCGGCATCGGCGGCACAGCCGGCGTGGGCGTATCTGCAGGCACCTTCCTCATCGACAATGTCACGCAGGCCTGGGCCGGACAGGACGCCAACCTCGCCGCTGCCGGTCTCATCACGGTGGCCGCAGGCGCCACTCAGGACGTGACTTCGGTGGTGGTCGGCGGCGCCGGCGGCGGCACGGCGGGTGTCGCCGGCTCGGCTGCAGTCAATGTGTACAACCCGGTGACGCAGGCCTGGATCGGCAAGGATGCGCGCATCAACGCAGGCCTGGACGGCGCTGCCCTGGGCACGCGCGCGCTTGCGGTCGGCGCGAGCGCACACACCGAACTGCTGTCCATCGTCGGCACCGTCGGCATTGGTGGCACGGCAGGCGTCGGCGGTGCCGCCGACGTCGTGGTCATCGACAAGGAAACCGCAGCCTGGCTGGGTGAAGGCGTGATCGCACGTACCGGCGCCGCGCTCGACATCACCGCCGTCAGCACGGAGAAGATCCGCTCCATCGGCGTCGGCGTCAGCGCCGGCGGTACCGCCGGGGTGCAGGGCTCAGCCTCGGTGTTGGTGCTCGATGTCGCCACCCTGGCCTCGGCCGGGGCCGGCAGCGCGTTGCACTCCGAAGGCAACCTCGTCATCGCCGCCGAATCGGACAGCGACCTCGACCTGCTCGCCGGCGCCATCGGTGCAGCCGGCACCGCCGCAGTCGGTGCCGGGGCGGCGGTGGCCGTGGTGGACAAGACCACCCATGCCTGGATCGACGACGGCGCATCGGCCACCGCGCTCGGCAAGGCGGCCGCCACGCAGGTGGCGAGCGGCAACTTCGGTGTCTCATACGCCGCCACCAGCGCCGGCGCGGGCGAAGTCGCCGCGCCCGGGATCACACCCAGCAACGGCAAGGACAGCCTGGCGGGCGGCAGTCCTGCGCTCGGCAGCACCCGCAGCAGCGCCTCGCAGCTACGCGACCACCGCGGCCTGGCGGTCACCGCGGTCAACCGAGACGACATCAAGGGCTTCGCCGTCACTGGCGCCGCAGCAGGCACCGGGGCGGTGACGCTGTCGGGCGAGGTCTCGGTGCACAGTACCGACACCCGCGCCTCGATCGGCAGCATCGACGTCGCCGCGGGCACGCCCCGCAGCGGCGTCAGCATCAATGCGGACAACAGCGGCGCCGACAGCGCGCAATCGGTGCTGGTCGCCGCCGGCAACGACAGCTTCCACCTTGGCATTGCCGGCGCCCTGGCCGCCTCGGGCACGGTGGGTGTGGGGGTGGGTGCCGACGTGGCGGTGATGAAGCACGCCACCCACGCCACCATCACCGACCACAGTACCGTCAAGGCCGCGCGCGACGTCGAGGTCGCAGCCAACTCGGTGCAGGAGGTCGTCTCGGTGAGCGCCAGCCTGGGCGCATCGGGCACCGTCGGCGTTGCCGGCAGCGTGTCGGTGCTGAGCTTCGACAACCAGACCTGGGCCTCGATCGGCGATGATGCCGTCGTGGATGCTGGCGGCAACGTCGTGGTCAAGGCCGATGACGACACCGCGACCACCTTGGTCGCCGGCACCGTCGCGCTCGGCATCGGTGGCGGCGGCATCGGCGCCGGCGTCGGCATCACCCTGATCGACAAGGACACACGCGCCTGGATCGGCAACCGCGCTGTCGTCGATGGCCGCGGCCAGGGCAGCACAGCCCTCACCGCCTACTCGGGCGACGGGGTCGATCTCACCACCGCGATGCGCGGCGTACAGGTCCAGGCACGCTCGCACGAGAACCTGTTCACCGTCTCCGCGGCAGGTGCAGGCGGGCTGTATGTGGGCTTCGCCGGCGCCGCCTCGGTGGCGACGGTCGACTCGGACACCCTGGCCTACATCGGCAACGGCGCACAGATCAACACCCAGGCTGGCGCAGCGCACGACGACCAGGACGTCAACGTCAGCGCGCGCAACGATCTGCGCCTCTTCAACGTGTCGGGCGCCCTCGGCGTCGGTGCGGTGGGGATCGCCGGCGCCGTGGATGTCGGCATCATCCGCAACGACACCACGGCCTTCATCGGCGACGATGCCACGGTCAAGGCCCGCCGCGACATCGACGTCAACGCGCTCGCAAAGACCGACATCGACACCTACGTGGTGAGCGCCGCCGGCGGGCTCGGCGCGCTCGCCGGGGCAGTCGGCGTGTATTCGGTGGGCAGCGGGCTTGACGAGGACGCCCAGCGCCGCCTGCAGACCGACGATGGCAACGCCGGCAGCTACGTCGACGGCCAGGCCACCAACGGCAGCATCAGCAGCGTGCTCAATGGCTACAGCGACAGCCGCATCCGCAACGCATCGACGCGGGTCGCCACCGAACGCGCCGACACGGCGGCCAGCGCAAGCTTCACCGCCACCGAGACCCGGCTGCTGCCCGCGGGCACCGCAGCCTTCGTCGGCAAGCGCAGCACGCTGGAGGCCGGCCGCAATATCGATGTCGATGCGCGCCAGCATGTGCGCTTCGACATGCTCAACGGCGGTCTGGCAATAGGCGCCATCGGCCTGGGCGCAGGGGTTGGCGTGACCAGCTTCCGCAGCCACACCACGGCCTTCGTCGACACCGGCACCACGCTCAATGCAGGGGATGCCGGCACGGTGTCGGTATCCGCCGCGCTCGACGAGGACCTGGATTCGCTCGCCTTTGCCGGCACCGGCGGCATCCTGGCAGTGGACGCTGCCGTCGCCGTGCTCAAGTCCGGTGCGCATGTCGAGGCCCGCTTCGAGCAAGGCGTGATCGTGGAGCAGGCTGGCAGCGTGCGCGTCGATGCCGACGATACGCGCAAGCTGAGCGCCGAGACCGCAGGTGCAAGCGTCGGCCTGATCGCGGCCGGCGCCTCGGTGACCACCGCCGAGATCACCGGCCGCACGCAAGCCAAGGTCGGCAACGAGGTCCGCGTCGGCCAGACCGCGGGGCGCAGCGTCGGCCGCCTGGAAGCCACTGCGGACGCCCACCACGAGGTGTCCGCCAAGGCCCTCGCGGCCAAGGGTGGGCTTGGGCTGGCGGCGAGCGGCACGGTCGCCACCGCCACCATCGAGACGGCAGTGGGCGCCAGCACCGGCACCGACGCCCGCATCAAGGTGAGTGACGATGTGCTCATCGACGCGGACGCTGCCACCGCGGCCCATGCCAGCGCAACCGGGATCAACGTCAGCCTCGGTGGCGCCGTCGGCGCCTCGATCGCGCGCGCACGCGTGTCGCCGCAGGTCGATGCCACGGTGGGTAGCGGCAGCCGCATCGAGTCCGCCAGCCTCAGCCTGATGGCGCGCCAGCGCCTGCCCGGCGGCATCGCGCGCTCGGCCTACTCCAGCGCCTCGGGTGCGGCGGGCGGCCTGCTGGTCGGCGCCAACGCCTCGCAGTCCTTCGCCAGCAACACCGGCCAGGTGCGCGCTGGCGTGGGCGACGACAGCCTGCTCACGGTGACCGGCATCGCCACCGTGCAGACGGACAACACCAGCGCCCAGCTGGCGCACGTCTCCGGTGTCTCGGTCGGCTTCGTCGCCATAGGGGCGAACAAGGCCACGGCCAGTTCCAGCACGCTCAGCCAGGCCACGCTCGGCGACCGCGTCGGCGTAAGCGCCGGCACGCTGCAGGTCCTGGCCAACGGCAACAGCACCAACCATGCGCACGGCGTGGCTGGCGCGGGCGGCCTGGTGTCGGTGCCCTTCTCCGCGTCCTACACTTCGACCGTCGGCACCACCATCGCCCGTATCGGCAGCCGCTACAGCGCCAGCCATCCGGCCGATGCACGCATGCTCGAAGTCGGCACGCTCAGGATCGACGCGACCCAGGCGCTGTCCTTCGACAGCTGGATGCGCAACCTCAACGCCTCGCTGATCGGCGTCAGCGGCGCCAACGCGGAGAACTTCGCCTTCGGCAGGACGCTCGCCGAAATCGGCGACAACGCCAGGGTCAAGGGCGACCGTGTCGAACTCAATGCGGCAACCACGCTCACCAAGGGCGCCCCTGCCGGCCTGCTGGCCGGGTCGGGCATCTCGCGCCCGGCCTGGAACGTCGAATCGAGCTCGGGTGGCCTGGCCGACTTCCCCGCAGCCGGTAGCCAGACGCGCCTGCTCGCCGACACCCGCGCCAGGGTCGGCGCCAGCGCGAACATCACGCCGCGCGATCCGGCGGCCCTGGTCGCGGGCGTCGCCATCGACGCCGCGAACCACATCAATGCTTCGGATCGGGTCACGATGACCTCGGGCGGTGCGGTCTCCGCGGCCAGCGGGGAATCCGAGATCATCACCGTGTGCCCGGCCGGGCGCATCGTGTGCGCCACCGGCCAGACCCCCCTGGCCGCAGTCGAGGTGGCCAACGGCGCCCACATCGAGAGCGCCTGGAACATCGCCCTCGGTAGCCGTACCGTGGCCAGCCTGTCCACCCAGTCCGCGGTGGACGTCTATGGCCTCGTCGGCGTCGCGCCCGAAGGCAGCAGCGTGTCGAGCTACATCGGCAACAACCGCGTCACCATCGGTGACGCCACCCTGAAGTCGGGCAACGACATCAAGCTGTCCGCAGGCGCTGCCACCAACGGCGCGGGGAGCAGCGCATCGGCCAGGGCACGCACCGACGTCTATAACAACACGGCGATCCCGGTCAATCGCGACCCCGTCGCCGACGCCTTCGTCAACGCCGGCAGCCACCTCTCGGTCGCCGCTGGCGCCGAGATCCTGTCGGTACGCCACACTGCGCTGCATGCCGACCGCGGCTCGAACACCGCCTCGGGCGTGGGCATCGGCAAGGACATCTACCGCGAGACCCTGGCGGCGATCGCGAGCTGGTTCAGCAACCTCTTCGGCGGCGACGACGTCAGCTTCGAGACCCGCACCGGGCGCTCGGTGGTCAACCAGGACAGCAGCGTGCATGTCGACGGTCGCGTGGAGGTCGGCATCAATCGCGAACAGTGGCTGACCATTGCGCTCGACGGCAGCGAAACCCATACCGACGGGATCTCGGTGCTCGACCGGGACTTCATCGGCCTGGCAACCGACATCCTCGACCGCATCGCGATGCTCGAGGAGCTCATCCGCCAGTACTCGGTGGGCAACCCCAGCTCGGACGCGGCAATCGCCGCCGAAGCCTACCGCTCCGAAGTCCGCTTCCTCGAACGCAAGCTCGACGAGATGGGCTTCCCACGCGACCCCAGCCAGCCGGGTTTCAGCAGCGTGCCGCCGGAAAGCCCGCTCGAAGTCGCCCAGCAATCGCTCAGCGCGATGCAGGACACACGCACCGAGCTGAACGCCCAGGTCGATCGACGCAGCGCCCTGAACACTGAGCTCGCGGAGATTCCGGCCGAGATCACCGCTCTCGAGGCTGAGATCACCAGCCTGAAGACCGAGATCGAAGGATTCGAGACTGACCTGGTTGGCCTGGACCCCGACGACACCGACGACGCAGCCGAGATTACCCGGCTGAACGGCCTGATCACCGACCGCGAAGGCCAGATCGCCGTTCGCGAAGGGCTGATCACGACCAAGGAGACGCGGCGCGACGTCGACATCCCCGCGGAACTGGGCAGCATCGTCGCAGCCTACCCCAACCTGGATGCCAGGTTGACCGACCTCAACGCGCAGATCACGGATCTCGACCGCGACATCACCGCCGGGGCGTTCAGCAACGTACCCCTGGCTGGCCCGATCGCGCGCGTGCTCAAGATCAGCGACAGCGTGGCCAAGCTCGGCAACATCGACGTGCGCGGCAACCGCCTGACCGGGACCGGCGTGCTCGACGCCCCGGGCGACGCCAGCATCACCATCACCAACTACGGGCCGAATGTCCTCATCCTCGGTAACATGACGATTGCACCGAATGAAGGCGGCAAGTTGTTCTTCAATGGCGTCGAGGTCAACGCCAACGCCGACATCGCTCGCATCAACCGCGGCGCGGGCACGGCCGCCTTCTCGTCGATCACGACCGCGGAGACGAGCGGCGCCGGCGAGCCGGTGATCCTGGTGAAGAGCCTGTTCTCGCCGCTCGACATCAGCGAAGCCGAGAAGGATGCGATGCGCGCCGACGGCATCCGCCCGCTCGCACCCGACATCATCCTGCGCGGCGACATCAGCAACCTGCGCGGCCTGGTCAAGATCGACAGCGCCGCCGGCAGCATCCGCCTCGAGCAGAAGCGCAAGCCGGACGGCAGCCTGATCACACCGGTCGAAACCGCGACCATCCGCGCCGACCGTGTCGAGGTCAAGACGCGCAATGGCGACTTCGTGCAGAGCTACACCGACGGCGCCTGGCACGCCGCGGGCGAACCGCTGAAGGTCATCCCGGGCGTCCCAACCGACCCCTTCCCGGCCAACGTAGACAGCATCGAACGCCCAGCGACGGAGCCGGTGGGCGGCATCATCGCCAATGGCAGCGTGCTGATCGCGGCGCGCTACCTCAACATCAACGGCACCATCCAGAGCGGCATCGCCGAATGGGGCGTACGCATCCCCGAAGGCGCCACCGTGAGCCTGCCCGGCGGCGGCACCGGCAGCTTCGCCGACGCGCGCGACGACTACGCCTTGCAGGTTCTCGAGGGCCGGACCAGCACCGGCAGCGAGTACTACACGGTCAGCGGCGCCACGGTCGCCGGGCTCGGCAGCGCCGAGTGGGACGCCTGGGAGTCGATCACGGTGCGCTACAACGCACTGCACGACAGGCTCGAGCTGTCGGGCGTGCAGGTGCAGGGCGGCTACATCGAGCTCTTCGGCCAGATCTTCAGCACCAGCCAGTCGGGCGGCGGTCGCCTGCGCGTGCTCGACGGCTACGGCCGCATCAAGATCGACAACGAGACCGGCAAGACCCTGCTGGTCAACACACTCGATGCCGGCCTCGGCGTGAAGGGGCGCATCAACATCACCGACATCCGCGGCATCGACCCGGCGACCGGGGCGCCGATCCTGAGCGAGCCGGTTTCGCGCACCCGCGCGGACGGCGAGGCGCGCACCGGCACCCAGGGGTACGACCCGGTCAGCGGCCTGCGCTACGTGGTCACCACCGGCTACGACGAGGTGCGCATCGACGAGTATCGTTACTCGCAGACCGGCTGGTTCGGCACCGCAATCCTCAGCGGCAAGGCGCTCGACGGCTATCGCCTGCGCTCGATCGAGCGCACCAAGGACCCGCTGCTCACCGACGCCTTCCTCGTCGTCGATCCGGCGGCCGACTACCACTACCTCCCCGGCGGCCCGCGCACGCAGGAAGAGACGGTCAGCAGCGTGCTCACGCCGGGCCGCAGCTGGCGCGAGTGCAACTGGTGGTCGCTGTGCATCTCGGCGCGCTACTACCAGGAGTTCAGCGTCACCACCGGCAAGAAGTACACCACCACCGACAGCGTGCGCGGCGACTACCGCATCGGCATCGAGTACATCGGCTTCGACGAGGGACGCGTCGACATCAGTTCGGTCGGCGACGTCATGTTCAACGGCAGCGTCAACAACCGCGGTGGCAACACCACGGTCAGCAGCGCCGGCAGCCTGACCCAGAACGGGCCGTCCGCGGTATTGGGCGGACACAGTATCGACCTGTCGGCGGGCACCGGGATCGGCAGCCTGCACGCGGACGGCACACCCGACCAGGCCCTGCGCATCCGTCAGTCCGAGGGCGGCGTCGTCAATGCCGGCACCACGAGCGGGTCGATCTACCTCGAGCAGACGATCGGCGACCTCAGGGTCGGCACCATCGGCTCGGCAGCGACCGACAAGGTGGTCCTCGAGTCTGCGGGCGACATCGTCGGCCGCGACGCGAGCGCCCTCGTGCAGGCCCGCCGCATCGACCTCAGCAGCGCCAACGGCAGCATCGGCCGTCTCGACGCACTGGGCGGCGATCCGCTGCGCATCCGCAGCGGCTACACGACGAGCGAGGACGCCGCCGTGCTCGCCCGCCACGGCCTCTCGGCACAGGCGCGCGGCGACATCAACATCGCCAACCTGGCCGATCCGCTGGCCGCGCACATCTACACCGGCGACCTGCTGGTGGTGGGCGTGGAATCGCTCGGCGGTGACGTACGCATCACCACCACCGGCAGCGTGATCGACAACAACCCCTTCGCCACGGTCGACACCCGCACGGAGGACGAGCTCGCTGCGCTGTGGGACGAAATGCGCCTGCGCCAGCAGCCGAACGACCCCATCACCGGCGCTGCGCGCGGCTCCGACGCCAAGGCGCAGGAAGCGGTCGAAGCCTACGCCAACGGACGCAGCAACAACTACCGGCTGTACTGGCAGTTCCGCGTCCGCCAGGCCGATGGCGGAGCCAGCTACGACCCGACGTTCGAATACGCGCTGACCGCCACCGAGGAGCAGGCCTTGCGCGACACCGGCATGGACGCGGCCGACATCGCCGCCTTCGCCGACAAGCGCACCCAGCAATACCGCGCCCTGCACGAGGAGGTGGGCAGCTACACCAGCACCTTCGACGAGGACTTCGACTACCGCAGCCGCCTCAGCGCGGAGGAGATCACCGCGATCACCCGCGGCTCTGAATGGACCGACGCACAGTTGCTGCTATCGGTCGGCGCCGGGCTGCTCAAGGAGATCACCGACACCGTCACCACCATCAAGGCACCCAATGTCGTCGGCCGCACGGTCACCCTGGTCGCCGGCGACGACATCGGCCGCTACGGCCCGGACCAGGTCATCGACACCATCGCGGGCATCGACACCCTGACCAAGGCGCAAAAGGCAGCACTCGCCGCAGTGGAACGCGGTGACGCGATCGTGGACGACGAGGACAACCCGCGCTTCGTCACCATCCGCCAGCCGCAACCGCTCAACGTCGCCAACCGCGACCCGGACGATCCCGCCACGCTCCACGCCACCGCCGCCGGCAAGGTCTTCATCGGCTCCGAGGGCAGCCTGCGCATCGGCCAGGTCAGCGCCGGCGACGAGGTCCGCATCAAGGTCGCCGGCGCATTGCATGGCATCGACTCCGGCGCCAGCGCAGTCCACATCAACAGTGGCGGACGCATTATCCTCGAGGCGGCAAGCGGAGGCATCGGCGGCACCCTCGACGGCGACAAGCTGTTCCTGACGCCGCTCGGCATCCAGCTCAGCGACGGTGCCGGACTGATCGCACGCGCCGGCTCCGACATCTGGCTGGCGGCCTCGTCCGGCCTGTTCGTCGACACCGTGTTCTCGATCGGCGACGTGCGCCTGGACGCTTCAGGCTCGATCCTGGACTTCCAGCTCACCGAGAACCCGCTCGCCCCCGATCTCAACATCCTGGCCCGCAACGTCAGTCTCAACGCCAGCGGCGGCGAGATCGGCAGCGCGGACAACCCGCTCGACGTCGCGCTCTCCGACGAAGATGGCCGCATCTCTGCAAGCACGGAGGGCTTCGGCAACGGCGTCCATCTCAACGGCACGCTCGGCAAGTTCTTCAACATCGGCGCCGTGCGCTCGGGCGACGCGGTCGCGCTGTCCTCGGCCACCTTCATGTTCATCGACGGCCGCGTCAGCGGCCCGGGCCCGATCAGCCTCGTCGCCGGCGCGCAGATGGTGCTGACCCCGTTCGCCGACGTGCATGCGACGACGCTGGGCGTGTTCCTGAAGGCACGCGACCTGCTCATGCAGGACGCTGGCGACGGCATCCACGCAGCGCAGATGCGCGTCGATGTCGGCACGATCGACCTGCGCACCGATGGCGACGCCGTCATCACCGGCATCTTCACCGGCAACCCCACCGAGAGCGCGATCCTGATCACCGCCGGCGGCAGCGTGTATGACGGCGGCGACACCCGTCTGGACATCATCGCCAACACCGCCCCCGGGGCGACGCTCACCATCCGTGCGGGTGGCCAGATCGGCGGCAACCCGCTCGACATCGACGTACTCAACTTCAACGCCAGTGCGGGCGGGCTCATCCACATCGACTCGCCGGGCTCCCTGATCATGGGCGACGTACACGCCGAGCGCGAAATCGACATCCGCGCCGCCGGTTCGATCAGCGCCCAGTCGGTCACGAGCCTGAGCGAAGACGTGAAGCTCGCTGCCGATGACGGCGACCTGCGCGTGGGCGCCATCAGCGGACGCGACGTCGAGCTCAGCGCCATGAATGGAGACGCCGATATCGGTTCGATCGACGCCCGCAACCTCGATGTCGACGTCCCTTCAGGCAGTGTCGGCATCGGCGAGCTGCGGGCGACGGAGGTCTCGATCGGCGCACGCGACCGCATCGACGTCGATCGCCTCGAAGTCGGTCGCGACCTGCGTCTGAGTGCAGACCGTATCGTCGCCCAGGTCTTCGCCAGCGGTAGCGCCCCCATCTTCGGCGCGATCGGCGGCTACGGCGGCGGGATGGCCTCGGCCATGGACCTGACGCTGAGCGGGCTGGGCGGCTTCCACTTCGACCGCATCGCCGCCCTCACGGGCAGGATCGACATACCGGTCGGCACGCTGCAGGTGGATCAGTTCCAGGTCGGCGACCGCGTCGTCGTCACCAATCCGCAGACCCGCCTGCTGATCGACCAGCACAACTTCCGCCTGCAGGGCTACGATGCGCAGCTCTACTCCGGCGGCCCGGCCTTCGCCCTCAAGCTTGACCGCAACCTGATCGCCACCGACAGCTTTGTGATCGACCGCCGTGCCTCGCACGAGGTGCTCGGCCCCGACGGCCCGCAGCTGAGCGTGGTCGAATACACCGAGCGCGTACTGGCCGAGTTCCATCTCGCGCCGCCCGCTGCAGGGGCACCGCGCGAGGATGAGGAAGAAAGCCTGGTCAGCGTCGACGCCAACCCGGTCGCGACTGACACGGAGACGCAATGAAGCTGCACCGACAAATGCCATCCTGTGGAGAACTCGCAGCCATGAAACCCGTGCTGATCCTGGCAGCAACGCTCTGGGTGTCGCCTGCCCTGGCGCAGATCCTGCCGCCTCAAGCGGACCCCGGCGCCCTGCAGCAGCGCCGCATCGACGAGGACGAGCGCAGGCGGCAGCTCGAGCAACTCCAGCGCCAGGAGGTCACCGACCCGGTGCGCGAGACCTTACCGCCCGAAGCCCCGCGCCCGGCGGCACCCCCGGTGCGCTTCGCCGTCGGTGAGATCCGCTTCACGCCCTCGGAGATCCTCACCGAGGCCGAACTGGCTGAACTGGCGGCACCCTATGTCGGCCGCGAGATCGCTTTCGCCGACCTGCTCGAACTGGTCGACCGCATCAACGCGCGCTACCGCGAACGCAGGATCGTCACCGCACGCGCCGTCATCCCGCCGCAGGACGTCTCCGACGGTGTGGTCGACATCCGCCTGGTCGAGGGTCGCGTCGGCGACATCGGCGTGGACGGCAACAGCAGCACCGATGCAGCCTTCATCACCCGCCGCATCGGCCTCACCCCGGGCGAGCTCGTCGACCTGCCCGTGCTGGAGCAGGATCTGCGCCGCTTCAACCGCACCCAGGACGCGCAGCTGCGCGCCGAGCTGGCCGCCGGCACGCGCTTCGGCACCTCGGACCTGCGCATCCTGGTCGAGGAGCCCCCGCGCCACCTGCTGCGCCTGACCCTCGACAATGGCGGCAGCGAAGGCTCGGGCCTGTGGCGCTCCGGTGTGCAATACACCAACCGCAGCCTGCTCGGTTTTCGCGATGAGCTCAGCCTGGGCTTCGTCCGGGCCAGCGGGCAGGAAAGCTACTCGCTCGGCTACGCCTTCCCGGTCAACGCCAGCGGCGGCAGGCTGAGCGTGGCGGCCTACAGCGACGAGGTCGAGATCAAGAAGGGGCCGCTGCGCGTTCTGGACATCACCGGCCGCTCCGCCGGCTTCGTCGCCGCCTTGCGCCAGCCTGTTCATCTCGGCGAGCGCTCGCGCACCGACCTCGTCATCGGCACCAAGCACCGCGAGACCAAGAACTGGACAAGTGAAGTCTTCCTTCAGAAGACGCGCACCCGCGACGGCAGCGTGGGGATCGAGCACCAGGCCGCCGACGACCACGGCTACTGGATCGCGACCTACCACCTGAGCGCCGGGCGCGCGCGCGGCTTCGAGCGCGAGCACTACACGCTCGGCCGCGCCTTCCTGCGCCGCATCCAGGCCATCACGCCCAACTGGTCCTTGCAGGGCAGCCTGAACTACCAGCACAGCAGCGACGGGCCGCTGCCTTCGGGCGAGCAGTTGCAGCTCGGCGGCGAATACAGCGTGCGCGGCTACAAGTCCGGCGCCTGGTCGGGCGACCGCGGCTTCATCGCCAACCTGGAGCTCCATCACCCGCTCATCGCGCTCGCCGCCGAGGGCAATCGCCCCGCCCTGCGCGCCACCGGCTTCTTCTTTGCCGACCACGGCCGGGTGACGCCATCCCCTATATCAAACTCACGCCAGCCGCGCCACCGCCACCTCGGCAGCGCCGGCTGGGGCGTGCGCGCCGCACTTGGCGAGCGCGTCGACGCCCGCCTCACCTATGCGCGCGCCTTCAACCGCGTGCCTGGAGAGGAGGGTCGCCACGAGCTGCACTTCATGCTCGTAGCGCAGTTCTTCTGAACCTGCGGCTCAGGCTGGCGCGTCGATGATGCGCCAGCCGCGCAGTTCGGCGTGGGCGCGCAGACGGGCATCGGGGCGGACCGCCACCGCCTCGTCCGCCCACTCCAGCAAGGGCAGGTCGCTGGCCGAGTCCGAATAGAAAATGCTGCGCCGCGGACGCGATACGCCCCCCTGCGCCGCACTGCCGCGCAACCAGTCTTCCACACGCGCGACCTTGCCTGCGCCATGGCACAGCGCGCCGACGTAGGCCCCGCAGAAGCGACCGTCCTCGCATGCCGGCACACTCGCCAGCAGGTTGGGGATACCGAAGGCGCGAGCATAGGGACGCGCCACGATCTCATTGGTCGTGGTGACGATGCAGCACAGCGCGCCGGCCTCGAGGTGCTGCGCCACCAGGTCGCGCGCCGCCGCCGGCAGTTCGGCGCGCACCGCCGCCTCGAAGCGTGCCTGCAGGCCGGGAATCGCATCCGCGTCCACGGCCAGCAGCGTGCGCGCGGCGAAGGCATGCAGTGTCTCGATGTCGATCCGGCCGGCGACGTAGCTTCGGCACACGTTCAGGTAGGCCTCGTCGCTGCCGCCCGGCAGCACGCCCTCCGCCACCATGAAGCGCGCCCAGCGCAAGCCGCTGTCCGACGGGATGAGGGTGAAATCGAGATCGAACAGAGCGAGGTCGAACGCGCTGCGACCGGGCGCTCCGCGGTCGGCGGCCTCGTGGTCATGCTCCCCGCGTGCGCGCTGCGCGCGCCCTTCAGCCACGGTCCGCACGCGCGTGGTACTCGGCGCCATCCGCTGCCGCGGTCGTCTGCCGGGCTCGCCAGCGCTCGGCCTCGCCCGCCGCCAGGCACGCATCGAGCGTGCCGCGCAGCGCATTGGTGAGCACGATGCGCTCGGCACGCAGCAGGTCCTCCACGCGCAGCGGCTGTTCGCGCGCGGCCCACTCGGGGTCGTCGAGCACGGCGGCGCGCATGGTGCCCGGCAGCACGCCGCGCCCGGCGGGCGGGGTGAGCCATGCGCCATCGATGCGCAGGAAGACGTTGCTGCGTCCGCCCTCGGTCAAGCAGCCGTCGGCGTCGAAGAACAGCGTATCGAAGGCGCCACGGGCCTGCGCGGCGCGGATGCCCGCGTCGTAGCGCGCGCGCAGCGTCGTCTTGTGGGCGAGCAGGCCATGTACGTCCCCGATGGGTGCGGCTGCGATCAACACCTCGACCGGCCCAGGCGGCAGCGCCTCGAGCGGTGCCACCACGATCTCGAAGCGGCCGTCCTTGTGCAGTGCCAGCCGCATGCGGCTGGGCTGGCCGGGCGCAAGCCCCGCCACCTGCTGGCGCAGCGCAGCCACGATCGCCGCCCGCGGGCAGGCGAAGCCGAGCGCCGCCGCACTCGCAGCCAGGCGGGCAAGGTGGCGCTCGACATTGCGGATGCCATCCTCGCGCGTCGCGTACAGGGTCTCGAACAGGCCGACGCCCGGGTCCAGCCCGGTCAGGAAGCGCACCTTGAGCGCGCACTCCTCGAACTCCTCCTCCGCCTGGCTATCGATGACGATGCCCGCGCCTACGCCCATGCGGCCGTCCCAGCCGGCGCCCTGGGCCGCGTCGGCGCGCCGCTGCAGCGTCAGCGTGCGAATCGCCACCGACAGGCAGAAATCGCCACAGGCCTGGTGCGGACGCGTCGGCGCGTCGATCCAGCCGATGCTGCCGGTGTACAGCCCGCGCGGGGTGTCCTCCAGCTCGGCGATGATCTGCATGGTGCAGTGCTTGGGCGCGCCGGTGATCGAACCGCAGGGGAAGAGCGCGCGCAGCAGCGCGGGGAAGCCGGTGTCGTCGGGGAGCTCGGCCTCGATGGTGGAGGTCATCTGGAACACGGTCGGGTAGGCCTCGACCGAAAACAGCGCCGGCACACGCACGCTGCCCGTGCGCGCGATGCGGCCGAGATCATTGCGCAGCAGGTCGACGATCATCAGGTTCTCGGCGCGGTTCTTGGTGTCACCGGCGAGCATGCGGGCAATCTCGCTGTCGCCCTCGGCCTCGCGCGCACGCGGCGCGGTGCCCTTCATCGGCCGCGCCGACAGGCACCCGCCCCGGTTGCGCAGGAAGAGTTCGGGCGAGCACGACAGCACGTAGTCGGGTCCGGCCGTGCCCGGCGGCAGCGCGATGAAGGCACCAAAGGCCACGGCCTGGCGGGCGCGCAGCCGGCGGTAAAGGCTCACCGGCGCACCGAAGGTGCGGAAGTCCAGCCTGTAGGTGTAATTGACCTGGTAGGTCTCGCCCTCGCCGATGGCAGCGTGGATGCGCGCGATCGCAGCGCAGAAGGCGTCGTGGTCGACCGAGGGACGGATATCGAGCACGCCCGCGGGCGCCGGCGCGCGGCCATCGTTGCCATGGCTGGCTCCGGTCTCGTCCTGCTCGCGCGCAAGCAGCCAGGCATCGACGGCGTCGACGCCGAGCAGCTGCAGCTCGGCGAACATCAGCACGCGCAGGCTGCCGCCGTCGGCGGGCGCGAGCCGTTCGTGGCCGGCCTGCAGCAGGCGCGCGCCCCACTCGTAGTCGGCCAGCACCACGGCATGCAGGCCGGCACGCAGGTCGCGGTCGGCCGCCGCCCACACCGCGTCCAGCGTGGCGGGGTCGTCGCAGCGGTGCTCGCGCACGAAGCCGGTGTACAGCCGGCTGGTGGGCGCGGTGGCGGTGGCGTGGCAGTCGTCGAGCAGGGCAAAGCAGGTCATGGCGGGCGCCTCAGCTCCAGTCGTCCATGTCGTGCTTGATGGTGTGGCGGTTGGCGATCAGCTCGTCGAGGCTCGGCTGCTCGTCGAGCGCACGCCGGATCGCCAGCTTGGTCGCCTCGTAGTTGGTGCGGTACATGTCCTTCTTGTCCAGGTTCGGGTCCTTGGCGCAGCGCGGGTCGATCCACACCAGGCTGATGATGCACAGCTCGTCGGCCACAGCGCGCGGGATGATGCCCTCGATCACGCAGTCGAGCACCGCATCGGCGGTGGCCGACTGCACCACGCCGCCGAAGAGCTCGATGTTGGCCGAGTCCTTGAGCGTGACCTTGGGCACCGTGATGGTAACCGGACGCACCATCTGGTTGCAGGCGCGGATCGCGAACATGGCGGTGTGGCCCTTGCTCTGCGCCATCATGTTGGCGAAGGCCTGGCCGACCGGCCCATCGGTACGCCCGATCAGGATCTCGGGCATGGCGTCGGTGAACTGGCCTTCGGCAGCGAGCACCGTGGCTTCGCCGGCATGGAATACGTAGCGCTTGCTCATGGGGTCTCCGTACGGGGTTGTTGGGGACAATCGGAATACGGTGGATCAACCGCGGCCCGGCAGCAGCCATTCGCCCTTGCCGTCGACCGCCAGGTCGCCGACCAGGCGGCGCGGCGCAGGCGCCGGCAGGCTGGCGAAGAGGCCGCCATGATAGGCCAGACTGCGCCGCAGCAAGGCCCAGAACACGGCGATATCGTGCTGCGTCGCGACGAAGGTCGGCGGTGCCGGAGGCTGCGGGCCGGCAAACACCAGCGTCCCGCGCCGCATGCCGTAGCCGCAGTGTGCGCCTACCCGGCCGGCGACCGCGATCGTGCCGGCGACCATGCGCGAGGCCAGGAAGTCGCCGGCGTCGCCATGCAGCACCACCGTGCCGCGCCGCATGCGGTCGCCACAGCGCGCGCCCACGTTGCCGTGCACGATGAGCGTGCCGCCACGCATGCCGTCCATGCTGCCGGGCCGCGCAGCGGCGGCGAAGTCGCCGACATCGCCCGCCACCTCGATCCGCCCGCCTGCCATCTCGCAGCCGGCAAGCTCGCCAGCCCTGCCGCGCACGCGGATCTCGCCGCCACGCATGGCCAGCCCCAGGCGGTCGCCGACGTCACCGTCGACGCGCAGCATGCCCCCCTCCAGGCCCTGGCCAATGGCGTCGACGCGCGACAGGTCACCCTCGAGGCGCAGCTGCGGCCCCGGCTCGGCCTGCCCGCCCGGCACTGCAGCGGCTGCGCCTTCGACCGGCATGATGTCGAACAGCGCCCCCATGGCCTGCATGTCGTTGCCGTGGCGCAGCTGCAGGCGCGCAATCTCGTCGGCCGTCATCGCCGCCAGCCACAGCGGCAGCACGCCACCGAAGTCGACGCGGAATTCGGGCTGCACCTTGAGGCGCAGGCACCAGCCTGGTGTCGCGCTCATGCCGCGCCCTCCCCGATCAGCGTGTGCAGATGGAAGTGGAAGGGCCCGAGCTTGCCGCCGTAGTTGCCGGCGGAAATTCGCGTCACCCCGGCCGCCGCGCCGCGCGCGACGATGGCCGCGATGCCCGCACGCATGGCGGCGGAGACATCGGCCTCGGTCAAGCCATCGATGACGATCTCCATCACGCAGCGCGTGTCGGCGTCGAGCTCGCTGCGCCTGGCGAGCGGGGTCAGCGCCGGGCAGAAAGCGTCGTTGGTCGAGGCCATCAGCGTGGCGTACTTGCTGCCCACCTTGGAGCCGGAACGCACCACGCCGCCGGGGAAGGGCATGATCGCGCCGCGCACCGCGCGCATCGCCTTCACCGCAGCCTCAGCGCCGGCGAGCGCGGCATCGGTGTCGCGCGCCAGCAGCAGCAGGTTGCCGCCGCCCACCGCCTTCACCATGGCCGTGGTCTCCTCGGCGACGAACTCGCCATCCATCACCGGCACCCGCCAGTAGCGCCTGCCGTCGATCATCTTGGAGATCTGCCAGCCGTCGCCGAAGAAGCGCAGATTCCTGCCAAGCGCGATCGCTTCGCCTTGATCCTGGCCAAGCTCCAGTCCGGCGTAGATCGCCGTGGTCGGGCAAGTCAGCACGCACTGGCCGACGCGACGCTCGAGCTGCTTGGCGAGCTCCTTGCCCGACATCGAGAACAGCAGCACCGACGCGCCTGGCCGGCCGTCCGGCGTCTCGTCCGCGCCCAGCATGCGCTCGATGCCGGCCTCGCAGCCGCAGGCGATCACCGAGGTGGCGAAGCCGGTCATGGCGACCGCGGCATGGCGCGCCCAGGTCTCGTTGTGGGCGGTGATCAGCACCCTTGTGGCCTTCATCGGGAAGGCCTCGGCGAAGGTGTCGTCTATCGTCACGCCGTTGCGCGTCACGCTGTTGGGCGCCATCTCCATCGCGCTTGTCGTCTCCTGCGGCAGGCTGCTCACAGCGGCCTCCCGCGTCCGTGCACCTTGCACGCCAGCAGCGCGCCGCCGTTGCTGCACGAGCACAGCTCGTCGGTGCCGATCTTCATGTGGCGGTAGCTGATGCTGGCGTGGCGATCGGCCCAGGCTTCGACCGTCTTCTCGATCGCCGGGTCGTAGTCGGCCTCGACAAAGTGGGTGCCGCCCACCGGCACCGCCTCGATGCGGCCCTTGCGCGCGACGAGCAGCCCGTCCTTGAAGACGTATTCCGGGGTGGCGAACATCGCCTCGCGGTCGGCCTCCTCGCGATACACCGCAATGTCGGCCGCAGCGCCGATGCCGAGCTGGCCACGGTCGGTCAGTCCCAGCAGGCGCGCGGGCGCGGCACGGGTCATGATCGCAATCTCGTACAGCGAGAGCTCGCGGCGGATCTCGCGCAGGTCCGCCATCGCCGCCACGTCGGGGTGCAGGCGGGCGAGCTGCTCGTCGCGGAAGCGCTTGTCCATCAGCAGCTTGATCAGGTGCGGGTAGCTGGTGAAGGGGCCGCCGTTGGGGTGGTCGGTGGTCAGCACCACCCGCCAGGGGTCGTCCATGAGCAGGAAAATCTCCAGCCCGATCGCCCACTGCAGCGCGTTCACATAGCTCTGTTCGCGGTAGCGGAAAGGCACCACGCCGCAGCCGGCATCGCACTCGATGTCACCGCCGACGTACTTGCGCGGGTTGCCGAGCTCGGCGTTGGCGAACTGGCGCATGGTGTCGCCCGAGGCGGTAACGGTCTGGCCGAAGATGATCTGGCCGACGTCGATGCTGACGTTGGGCGCGGCGTTGACGCGCTCGACGAGTTGGCGCGCCGCCGAGGAAAACTTCTTCGGCCCTTCCCGGCCGTAGCTGTGGAACTGGATGTGGGTCAGGTGGCCGGGCAGGCCTTCGAGCGCGTCGATGGTGGCAAGCGTCGATTCGATGTTGCCCGCCACACCGAGGTTGCTGGCGTGGATGTGCAGCGGATGCGGTACGCCCAGCTCGGACAGCGCGCGCGCCAGGCTGTGCACCACCTGGCGCGGCGTCACCTGCCAATGCACATGGTCCTCGTCGACGTCGAGCTTGCGTTGGTTGAACTTGAAGGCCGAGATGCCGCCCGGGTTCACCACCTTGACGCCCATGGCCTTGCTGGCGCCGATCGCCCAGCCGACGTAGTCGCGGATGCGCTGCGGGTCCTCGCCGCGCGCCAGCATCTCGAGGAAGAGCTCCTCGTTGCCCAGCATCACGTAGGCGCCGTGGTCCAGGATCGGCGTGTCGCCCATCTCCATGTGGGCCTGGCGCGCGTTGCTGGCCAGCATCGCCGGCTCGAAGGCCGCGGTGTAGCCCATCTGCGCATAGCGGTAGCCGGTCTCGAGCGTGCCCGGCGTGCAGCAACCGTTGGAGGCGAGCTCCAGCAGCGAGTCGCGCGGCCGGTTCAGGCGGTGGTCTTCGGGCAGCATCATGCGCGCGAGGTTGACCTTGCCGCCGCCGATGTGGGTATGGAGGTCGATGCCGCCGGCCATCACGACGCAGCCGGTCAGGTCGTACTCCGCATCCACCTTGTCCTGCGCATGCAGCGCGACGATGCGGCCGTCGCGGATGCCGATGTCGCGCACCTCGCCATCGACGCCGTTGGCGGGGTCGTAGACGCGACCGCCCTTGAGCCTGATCGTCGTCATCGCGCGCCCTCCTTCGCCGCCGCGCCGCTCGCAAGGCGCGCGACCAGCGCCTGCGCCACCTCGGCCACGGTCGCCAGGCCGTCGTCGCGCACGCCATGCAGCGGCAGCGACACCACGCTGTCGGCGCGCAGCAGATGGCCGTCGGCATTGATACCCGGCGTCGCCACCGGGATGAACACCGTGCCCGGCTGCGCGCAGCCGGCGGCGAGCGCCGGATGGCCGAGCACGATGCGCGGCAGCGCAGCCGGCGGCGGCGGAAGATCCGGCGTGAAGCTCGCCACCCATAGCAGCAGGTCGACCGCGCGCTCGTCGAGAAGGCGGGCAGTGGCGTACTGCAAGGGATCGTGATCGACGCCCTGCTGCCCCACGCGCGAGCGCAGCGGCAGGCCGGACAGCCAGCTCATCGCCGCATTCGCGGTCTGCGCACCGTCGTTGCCGCCGAGCGTGAAGGCCCCGGCGCGGGTCTTGCGGTTGAGGTTCATCAGCAGGCGCAGCAGGGCTTCGCCCACCAGCGCGCCATGCTGCGCCAGGCGGGCCGGTTCCCACACCAGCACGCAGTAGCGCGCGGCGCGCATGGCGTCGGCAAGTTCAGCGAGCGCAGCGGGTACGGCCGCAAGGCGGCGGCTGTCGACCAGCGCCGCCAGGGTCGCCACGGTGTCGAAGATGTCGCCCTCGGCGCACAGCGCATCGACCGTGCTCGCCCACGGGATCTCCGCAGCCCCAGGCGTGCCCCCGCCTGCGCCCAGGAACACCACCCGGCCGCCGGCCTCGCGCCCCGCGGCCGGCGCGCAGCGGCGGAAGAACTCGGGATGGCTCGACCGCGCATCGGTGCCGATGCACACGATCAGGTCGGCGCGGTTGCGGATCTCGGCCAGCGTGGTGAACATCTGCCCACGGTCCTGCAACATGCGCAGCGCGGGCATCATGGCCTCGCCGTGGGCATGGTCGAGAATGGCGCCGCGCACGTTGGCCAGGCGATACAGCGCGCGCATGCCCTGCACATCGGTGGCCAGGCCGCCGAACAGCGGCAAGTGCGCCACCCCAAGCCTCGCCGCCGCCGCATCGAGCGCCGCATCCAGCCCCCGCGGTACGCCATCGACGCAGGACACCGCGGCCGCCGGATGATCGAAAGCCGCCAGCCCCGCCCGCGCACGCGCACAATCCCCGCCGCGAAGTTGCAGCACCGGCCCGGGCGCGAGCGCCAAGCCATCGCACAGCAGGCTGCAGAACGGGCAAGTCCAGTCCCGGGGCTGCACGCCGGCCGCGGACATGGCTGCGGATGGAATCGTTTCGGTCGTCGTACTCATGCGCACGAATCATGCAAGCGATATGCCAGCCCGCTCGGGCGGGCGCAGACCGCCGCCAAGGCAAGCTCGCGCCCCAGGCCCCAGCCCAATGGCACGCGGCAGCGTTCAACTCTGGCACACCCCCACCGCGGCGCGGCGGCCGACTGTGTCACAACTGAGCAGCCCCCCGGCCGGCCGCCCAGATCCCCTGGATGGCCAGCTCGAAGCCCCCGAACTGGCCATCGGCGATCATCAGCCCCACCTGTTCGATACTCGCACTGCGCAGCGCCGGCGCGTCGGCCACCGCGCGCCCGCGCCAGGTGGGCCGGAAGTCAGCCAGGGGCAATGCCAGCCGGGTCCAGATACCGGCCGGCGTCACCCAGCCGGCTTGATAATTGACGCCGTCGAAGCCGCGATCGATGCGCAGGTTGAGCTTGTAGCGGCGGCCATCCCCGCGCACGACGAGTTCAATGGCGTCGATGTCCCCTGCCGGCAGCGGCGTGACCGACGCACGCACCGAGGCGAAACCGCCATTGTTGTCGGGCGCAACCTGCCCGCTGAACACGGCATGGCCGGCCGGATCGAAACGAAGGGCGCTGCGCGACACACCCCCCATCACACGATCATCGATCGCGGACCAGGCGGAGACCGCTTCGGAGCAATCGAAGACGAAGAGCGTTTTGAGCATGGTGGGATTATCGCGCCGATGATCGGTATCGCGGTGTAGGGCGAAGCCGTGTCGCGTTAAGCGGAAGAAACGTTCGGCTTAACCACCGCGCTGGCTCCGGAAGGCCTGGTCGCAACAAACCGCAAGCGGACGTAATCCGCCATCCAACGCCCGTCTCCATCGCAAAGAGCCGGCCGGCAACGCTCGACAACCTCCACGACAAACGCCTTGCGCGCCTCTTTCGGAAGGCTATTGCTGAAGCTCTGCGCGAAGGTCTCGAGCCAACCCGTCACGTCTCCTGGCAAAGGCGTCGGCCGAGAAAAAGCCTGCACCTTCACCGGCTCGAAGCCATAGCGCGTTAGTAGTGCGTGGTACTCGTCAGCCCTTGGGAAGAACCACGGGTTCAAGGGCGTAGCGTCAATGCCTCTGGCGGCAAGCGCCTCTTCCAGCGCCCGCAGGATTGTCGCCACATTGCCATGGCCGCCAAACTCCCCCACAAAACGACCACCGGGCTTCAGCGCTCGATAGACCCCATCCAAAACGAGGCCCGGACGCGTCATCCAGTGCAAGGCAGCGTTGGAAAACACGGCGTCGAACTCGGCATCGAACCGTAGCGCATGCCCATCGACGACACGGGCATCCACTCCCGTGCTGATGGCCGCGGCGACCATCTCGGGACTTGCGTCCACGCCGACCACTCGGCAACCGGCATCATGCAGCGCCTTCGCGAGCGTTCCATCTCCGCAGCCGAGATCCAGAATCCGCTCGCCCGCACACGGCGCCAGTAGATCAACCACCTGGGCACCGAGCTCCGAGACGAAGTGCGCCTCCTCGGCGTACTGCGCCGGATTCCACTTCTGCTTATCCATGGGCATCAACTGCTCCTCACGCGAACGCTAACTCCCGGCACAGGAGCGGGTTCCTGGCCGGAAAGCGGCAGAATCATCGAGTGGGACGGGATGCGGAAAGGACTTGGCAAAGGTAAACGCCTTGGGCGTTGGCCCATGCGCCCTGATGTGCTCAAGCTTGGCTTTCGCCTCAAGCACCGTCGGAATATGACCGGCAGGAACCCACCAGAGCGCTTGATGTGCCTCAGCCAGCTTGTGGAACCAGGCATCCCGATCACGGATGAGTTCTACATGCGCGGACTTGTAGGCATAGGCCTTCAAGGAGTCCATGTCTTTCCAGACACTCATATTCACCAGGAGCATGGGGTCATCGAACGCTCGGATGCTGGTCGCATCAGCGCCGTCGCCGACGAGGCGCCAAACGAAACCTTTTGAATCTTCAGCAAGGCGATTGATCTCATCGAGGCGTGAGACAAAGCCGCTCATGATCTCGGAAGTCATCTCGGCACGCGCCAACGCGACATTAACTTGTGCAAGGTGGTATGCGTTCATTTTGTGAGAGGAGTGGAAAGTAACGACGTTTAAACTAACGGGCGCACTTCGACGTGGGCTGACTGAACGAGCGTTTAGGCATTGTTGGATCAAGCTCCCTACGTTGCGCGGACATAGATGACCCCGGCCTCAACTCTGACATTAAGATCGTAATCCGCTGCAAGGTCACTGAGTATGATGTCCCACGGAAGGGCTCGATGAGGCCGATTGCAACGGCACCTGCGAGGCCGAGGGGAGGATGCCTTGAGTGCTCCCTCTTGCAGTAGGGCAAGGAGTGGCTTGATACGTTACCTTCCCGTCAGCCGACACGCACTTATACCCCGCAGCGGGGGCCGTCTGCGCGAACAGCATCGCCGCAGCGAAGAAGACGAGTCGGATCACTGCATGAACTCCAGTGCCTACCGTTGCGATAAACGATGGCAATGTCAAGCATGCCTTTCGCTAATATATACCCATGACTGCCTGATACCCAACACATAAAGCAAACCCAATACAACGCATACAGCCGAGCTCACCACCCAGAATGCAAGGCTGTTTTCTGGAAAAACATGCATTAATGGCATAAAAGCCACCCCCCGTATCAAATATATTGCAGCGATTACGCACAGCACCAACCGCAATAATGGGAGTCTTAAAATAACACCTGCACCAGACAGAGCATAAAGCGACCAAATTGAAAGCACTGCAACAATTACCGATGTAACTATTGTCGGATAAATATGGCCCGCCTCGGCCATTTGCGCCATTTGTTCTCCAGCGCCAAGAAACCTATACCAGTCACCGCCGAAGATGATGCAACCCAAATGCAACAATGCAGCCACCCCACTACAAATGGCTGCCGCGATCAGGAGTTTGTTTTTTTGCACCGAGTCAGTTCCTTGTAGAGCTCACGTCTGAATTCACTGGCGCCGCATAGCTTTGTAGCGCAGCGTCGGTGGAATGTTGGCTCGGGCCGACAGCCCAAAGCGCAAAGGTCGGCGTTGCGCCTCTGGCAATACGGCAAAGATGCGAGGTTTACCGTCGCATGAGCGCGAACACACCCCAGCCAAGATATTCACGGGTGTAAGCGGCATAGCGTGCAGGCTCCGTAGTCAGTTGTGCGCGCACCTCTTCCGCCAACTCGTCATCGGCATTGACCTCAAGCCATCGGCGCATAGTGAGCCATTTGGCCGCCTCGTATCTGTCCCAACCGTCCTGGTTAGCTAGAACCATCTCAACGACGTCGTAGCCGTGCTTGCCGAAAGACGAAATCAGTTCTGGAAGCACGAGGAAATCAGAGACCGAACTTGCAAGACATCGCTTGGCGATATCTTCCGTTGGCGGCAATTGACGCCAATAAGGTTCGCCGATCAGGATGATTCCGCCGGTCCGCAGGCTACGTGCCAGAAGCTCAATGGTGCCAGCGACGCCTCCGCCGATCCACGTGGCACCAACACAAGCTGCCACGTCGGCCTTCTCATCAGCGACATAACCAGTCGCATCGCCGTGAATGAACCTGACTTGATGGGCAACACCGAGTTCTTCAGCTCGTTGTCTCGCCTGTTCGGAGAACAACGAACTCATATCGATGCCGGTGCCGATAATGCCGTGATCGCGCGCCCACATGCACAGCATTTCCCCCGAACCGCTACCAAGGTCGAGCACGCGCGCCCCTGGCTCCAGGCGCAATGCAGCGCCAAGAGTCGCGAACTTCTCGGGGGTGAACGGATTGTGGATGCGGTGCGCACGCTCCGTGATGTTGAATATCCGCGGGATGTCCATCGTCAAAAACCCTCTCTTGGGATCGGATAGATTTGGTGGAGGCTTAACACTCTGTTAAGAGACGCGACATTATTGGCACGCCTCGCTGGTCCAGCATGTTACGCATGGCGGCCATATGCATTTGCTTTGGCGAGCCATTTCTCACGTTTTTCCTGGCTCGAATCCTTGATGGGGCCAAAGCTCGAAATGGCGACAGGTTTGATGCCGCTGAACTCGAGAATGGTGCGTTTCATCTGATTATGCCCTGGCATGCGATACACCCAGCGAAAATACCACGGCGGTGTATCCATGGTAACGAGCAGGTGAGCTGAACGCCCTGAAAGCAGGCGATCCCAGAACAGAGAACCCTCAGGGCAATCGCACCTTCATGTCATAACCCCAAGCAACTCGGCACGAAATTCGTCGATAGTCGCCGCCAGCATGCGCTTGGACTTGATGCTCGCCTTGCGCGTCGTGTTGAGCCGCAGCAGGTTCATCACAATGTGGCGAACGATGGCCAGGTTGTTGGCGGCATAGCCGCTGCGCACCCGTGACTGATCCTCGTTGAACTGCACGTCCAGACACCAGTGAAGCCGATTCTCCACCTCCCAGTGACTGCGTACGGCCCGAGCGATGCGCTCGGCGTCGGCGGGCAGGCTGCTGATGTAGAAGACGCGCTCGGTGCTGGTGTGATCGCCCACGGTGCGAATGCGCTCGACCACCGCGAAGCTTGCCAGATCCTGCCAGTCCTCGGACTTGTAGAGGCGATCGATCGCGGCGTAGGCGCGGCATCGGCGGATCTCGATGCGACCGTGGTCCTTGATCGTGGTCTCATGGGTCGAGCTCGGCGTCAGCGGCCCTCGCGGATCGATGTCGGCAAACAGGATCGAATCGTGCAGGTTCGGATGGTTCTCCTTCACACACAGCACGTAATGCGCGCCGCGCTCGCGGATCGTGCGGGCGATCTTTGTCTGGGTGCCCATCGCGTCGATCGTCACCACGCAGCCCTCGATCGCCAACTTGGCAAGCAGTTCGGGAATCGCGGTGATCTCGTTCGACTTCTCGGCGGTCGCCGTCTGGCCCAGCACGACGCCCATGCCGGCCGCAAACGCGCTCACCAGGTGCAACGGACTGGCGTCAGTCTTGCTCTTGCCGCCCGAGCGCCGGCTCGTCTTGCCGTCGATCGCCACGACCGTATCCCCGGCCAGCGCCGGCACCACCATGCCCACCCAGCGCCGGAACGCGGACTCGAACTCGTCGGGCGCGATCAGGCCGAACACGCGTCCGATCGTGTCGTGAGACGGGATGCCATGCTCAAGCTTCATGAAGCCTCGCAACCAGTCGATCTTGGCCTCGGCCCACAACTCGATGTCGACGAAGTCGTCGACACCCGAGAGCACCGCGCACACCGCCACCGTCAGCAACTCGGCCAGGACGTGGCGCGCATGCCGCGCGCTGCGCGGGTCGGAAATCGAGACGAACACCTGCGTCAGCGGCATGACGTTTCCTGCCTTCATGGGATACCCAAAAAGGTAGGAAACTACACAACTTATGACAATGTGAACAGGAGTCTCGCAAGGTCATGAAAGTAAAAGCGTTATTGCATTTGCTTATGCGAAGTCGGTGCGATTGCCCTGAGAGAACCCTCCCGGTACTTGAACGCGAAGCCCGGCAGGAAGACTCGATCGATGAAGCCTTTGAGCAAAGCAGGCATAGCACCCCACCAGATGGGATACACGAAAACGATATGCTGCGCCCAGGTGATTGCAGCTTGTCCAGCCACCAAATCGGGCTCAAGCTCCTGAATGGCAGTGTAGCCCTTGTGGAGCACGGGATCAAAAGCCAGATCACCAACGGAAATCAGTTGAACTTCATTACCCGCGGCCTTGGCTCCGTCAATGTACGAATCAGCGATAGCACGACAAAAACTATCATTGTCTGGGTGGCCAAGGACTACAAGAATGCGCTTGTTCATGAATGTGAAAGCCTGAAGACTGTGTATAAAAATGCCATTACCGTTAATTCGGTCCCCATCGGCGGTCGCCGACGCTGTCGCTCATCATCATGGCAAACCGGGGCGCACCCACGCGACAGATCACCGATAACGCTTCCGGTTGCCCAGAAAACCACCCACGAGTGCACCCGAAACGCCCGCCAGAAGGCCAGGCCCGGTGGCCAGGATGATCTCGAATGGCCACAGATTGTGAGAGCTGGGGTTCGACGAAGTATCGTAGATGACGCGAGCCAGGACTGCGGCAGGGACCGAGGCCCCGACGATCAGGGCGGAAGGCCAAAAACGAGCGCTCGAAAGGACGCGTGGTAGAGCAGCGAGGGCAGCGACGACGACGAGGGGCAAGCCCCACACGGCATTGGGCAGCGAAATCTGGGCGTAGGGGATCGGCCAATAGGATGCCCCCACCACAAAGAATGAGCCGAAGAACGCGAGGGCCAGGACGACCCGATTGCTTAGTGTCATGCAGGGAGACTCCCCGTGGCGTCTAACTCAAAAGCTCAGGGGCGCGTCGCTTGCGGCCCGTCCCCAGAGCGCAGTGTCAGACCACACATTCACTGCATTGAATGAAGGCCAATCATATTGCCTTCAGTATCGACAACCATCGCAATGAAGCCGTGCTCACCAATAGACATCTTGCCTTTGAAGATCTCACCTCCATGCGCCGCCGCTCGCCCAGCCTCAATTGAACAATCCTCGCAGGAGAAATAGACCAACGTACTACCACCAGAAGGGCACCCTGCCATTTTCACCAGCGCTCCTGCTGCACCGGCCCCCTCCATTGACATCGGAAATGCCCACATCTCCATTTCAGGGAAGCCGTTGGGATCAGGATTTCTCAGCTCTTCTAATGTGCCTTGAAACACAGCTTCGTAAAACGCCTTCGCACGGGGCATGTCCTGAACGTAGATTTCAAACCACGCAACCGGATTGCTTTTCATGGTGTTTCTCCTTCTGCGAACAAATGGTGAAGAGGCCTAACGACGGTGTAGAAAAACCCGATTTTCGGGCAAGCAGTCCTGGTCAGCGGTTGCCGACGCTGTACAGCTGACACGAAGGCCGAGGCACCGCTGGTGTCGTTGTGGCAGCACGCCACCAGCGGCGCAAGATCGATCTCTTGATCGATCAGGTGACAGAGCGCGTGCTCGAAACTCCCCGGAATCACCTGCCGGTCGAAATCCACCGGAGTCATCTTCAGGCCATAGGCGGGCGTCTTGAAGCGGGGCATCGCAGGGCTCCGGGAAGCGATGCTGAATTATACCTTTCGCATCGCGCACCGCGTACGGGCGGAAGGTTTTTCTACAGCCTCAACGTTTGGTTAAAGGGCGGGCTTTACTTTAGCCCGTCCCAGTGAGCGAAGCGAACGATTTAAACCAGTTGTTAGGCTTGCGTTCGAATAATGTTCCAAGTGCTTCTGTGTTGCACGTGATCAAGTATTCCCGGAACCATTTCTTCAAAGGCAGCATGATCCTCCATGATTTCGATGTTAGCGCGAGCAGTCAGATTTTCTCCAGTCGTTAGGCGGGCATTGAGCTCTATTGGGATGGCGCCCCCCCTTACGAGGGGCCGCATGTACCCCCACGAGGCAGAAACAAAAAGTAAGAAACCAGATTGATGGTCACGGGACTCAATTCGCGGACCTAAAGTTAGGTTTTCAGGACCTTCCGGGAAATTGGAGAACCAATTTTTCAGAAATCTTGTGATATTTCCTATGTTGTGTCGTACCCGCGAGGGAAGTGTGACGGCATTCAATGGGTGATTGCGGACTGGCCAACCTTTAAGTCTTTTAACCTTAAGAGTGAAGCCGCGAACAACAATTGGATCTGTTGTCGGATTATTGACCCCCGCCTCGATAATAAATACAACTCTGGCATTATGGTCGTTACCGTCTACGACTCCAAGTTCTTGCCAGATGCAGCGACTGGTAAAAGACTCAACCTCAAGCTTTGGTCTTTTAAATTTTGTTCTTATAAAGCGAAATGCACCGAGCCCCCATGCAAGCAAGCCGACAATTATCCACTTTAATACGTCGATGGTTGTGGCATGAGCCTCGATCCATTCAACTAGGTCGCTTAAAGTTAATGAGATTTCCATAGCATGCCTAACTTAGAGGTGAGGGGCGCGAGCCGTATTGCGGCGAAGCGTCCCAGCGGCGAAACCGCGCCTCGACCGCCGGGTTGGGCACGGACAGTAGCGAGGAAGCGACGTTTTTTGGCGCCTTGAATAGTCGGCGCTGGCGAGAGGGCAAACTAGGAATGCTGGAACGCACAGGAACCCTCTGCGGTTACGAATAGATAACGGTAATGAGAACTGCTGCGCCGAGGATGACACCGATCACAATATATTCGCCAATACGCTGAGCCCTCTTTGGTTCGAGATGGAAGGTGCGCCCGGCGATTCGACCAACTACGTAAGCAGCGGCCTCGCCAATTGCGTAGGCAGTAGCGTCGAGAATGCTCATGGTGCCCAACGTCTGAATTCACCGGACCTGCGCGGCTTTTCGCGCAGGTCCGGTGGAATGATTGGTTGGGCCGCGCCTGCGGAACTGCGACATAGCAATTTCCTGATCAGGCAACATACCATCGTACTCCTGGCTCGGTTGGCTTTATCGTCGTTAGGCGATGACTTACATCAGGTGCCTTCGCTGCCTTTTTATTGATGAGTCTACCCAAGAATATTTGAAGCTCCATGCAACACGTCGAAAGCGTACCCAGCACTTTTTCTCTGTTACCGCCTTTAATCTCTTGATGATCAACGGTGTAGCCGCTCAGCTGACCGATAAGGGCTTGAATGTCGTTGCGAGAGAGAGAAACGCCTTCCCAGTTATGGGCGAATTGGTTCCGAACTTTGCGAAGAATCTCCATGTCTTTGTATTGCGCTTCGGTCACAAGACCGAAGGAGTAAGCGGCCTTTGTACGAGAGCCGAATGTGCCTAGGGGGGCACTGAAACCTTCAACGAGCTCCTTGGTGGCTTTGCAGTCTCTGAAATACGCTATCAGTAACCGACCGAGCGTATCTTCGATAAATGTCGCTAACGAGAGCACCATTGCGCGATCATCCTGTGTGCCAACTAACGACAGGAAACGATTCAGATTCTCGAGGGTGTGCTTTTCATCAGCATCACCTCTCAGCACAAGCCCCTTCTCTTTTACCTCAGCGACCTCTGTCATTTAGCCCCCCAACGCCGCAAATTACCGGCGGAGAAAAGCAGAGCGAGGAACGAGCGGAGCTTTTTGGCGTCCGAGTACATTTGCCTTTTTGGGCTGTGCTTCATTGATGTGCCGGAAGTAATTGTGCCACGGCATCAGGTATGCGCTCCCAAATAACTACGGAGCCGTTGTTAAGGGCAATCTCCCTCCCAGACATGATTCCCTCAGCAAATTGCTCAATTCGCTCTTCGCTGATTCGACGGCCTGCAACCTTCTCGGCATTTACTGGCTGATACCAGATTCCACCTGCGGACCGCCACACTCGAGAATCTATGTTATCGGTATAGAATGCGCCCAAAGGATATGCGCCATCACTTTCTCGAATGCCGTACACCCGAGCTATTGCGGCTGTCAGAGGAAGAACAACTCCATTAATATTTCTTCGAAAATCGGGATTTGGTCGGAATGGCATAACGATTCTCCTTGATACAATGCTGCGCGTTCTGTTGTAGCCCAGCGAATAGGGTTTATCCCTCGCGCCGCAAGCGCCGTTCAGTGCGCGGGCGCCTGCCGCGAGGGATAAGCCTTGTTGAACTGAACCGCCGCTCAGGCGGTGACACTGGGGATTCTACGCGCGGCTCATCCACATTAGATAGAGCGCGACAGGACCCTGGCATCAGCGAGAATCGAGATGGGGGCGCGTGAGTGTTCATGGTGGCCCATCCCGACAGCGCGGCGCCGGGCGGCGGCTTGGCGTAGACCACCCAGTCGTGCGCGAGCAGCACACGGCGCCGGGCTTGCCATGCACCCGGCGCAGCGCTCGGATCGTCGGCCAGTTCGCCGCTGCGGTGGGCCGCGTCGAGCCGCCCGAGAAACTTGCCGCGAAACGCTATCGAGGCAGCCTGGCACGATTCCTGTTTCAGTCTGCGGTGCAGTCCACACCGATACGCCCGTCGTGCAGCGCCGAGGCGACCAGCCAGGCGCGCGCGCCCGACGCCGCGGCGCACTGCAGGTCGGCGTTCTGGCGGATGCCGCCGGCGCCGATCAACTGCACGTCCGGCCGCAGGGCCTGCACGCTGTGCAAGGTGTCGAGGTCGGGCCCTGTGTCTGCGCCGACGCGGTCGAGCGTCATCACGATGACCCGGTCGGGCCACCATTCGGGGTGGGCATGGCAGCCGCCGGCATCGAGCAGGCTGCCGTGGCGGCGGTCGAGTGACAGAATGCAGTGCGTACGGTGCGCGTCGAGGCAGCGGCGGGCGTGGTCTGCGTCGGCAAGGGATTCGCTGGCGACGATGGGGACGACGCGGGCGGCATGCGGGCCGAGGCGCTGGCGGAAGGCTTCGACCGACTCTGCGTCGTGAAAGCCGCCATCGACCCAGAATTGAGCTGCGGGCAGGTGTTCCAGCAGCGCGGCCAGGATGTCGAACTGCAGGGCGCCGCCCATCAGCGCGTCGAGGTCGGCAATATAGAGCGTATCGCTCGCCGCACGCGCCAGCAGACGGGGGGCGAGATCGAGCGCGGCGCTCGATTCGCACAGGGACGACCGGATCGGCCGGTAGGCGCTGCGCTCGCCGCGCACGCCGCGGACGACCTGGCCGGCCATCAGGTCGATGACGGGAATGAGCTGCATGACAAGGACTCGACGGATTCTGGTGCTCGAATTTATCAGCGCGGGGGGGCTGGGAGAAGCCGCAGCCGCCGAGCCTGCAGGCGCCCTGGGCGAGTCCCTGCTCGCCCAGGGCGTGCGCATGCGCGACGCGCTGCTCGGCGAGCTGAGCGCCCTGCCCGGCCTGGAGATCGGCGTCGCCGACGCGGGCCTGGCGCCGCTGCCTGCGCCCATGCGCACACCTGGCACTGCCATGCGCCGCCTGCCTACCGCCGGGGTCGACGACCTGGCCGCCTGGTTGCACGCGCAGCAGTCGGCTTTCGACCTCGTGTGGGTGATTGCACCCGAGACGGGCGACTGCCTGCTCAGCCTGTGCCAGGCGGTCGCGCCGGTGCGCTGGATTGGCTGCAGCGCCGGGGCGATCCGGGTGGCGACCAGCAAGACACGCACCCGCGAACGCCTCGCCGCGCAGGGCGTTCCGACACCGCGGGCGTGGGCGCCTGGCCTGCCCCTGCCCGCGCAGCCGGGGCGCTGGGTGCTCAAGCCCGACGACGGCGCCGGCAGCGAGCACACCCGGGTGTTCGCTGATTTTGCCGCTGCGCATGCGGCGCTGGGCGCAACAGGCGCGGTGGTCGGCTCGGGTGAAGTGCAAGCTGCCGCCGGCATGCCCACCCGATGGACGCTCGAAGCCTGGGTCGAGGGCGATGCGCTCAGTCTGTCGCTGCTGTGCGCCGGCGGGCGCGTCGAGGTGCTGAGCGTCAACCGCCAGCGCCTGACGGTAGCGGCCGACGGCCGGCTCGGCTATGCCGGTGTCGACGCCGGCGTGGCGCCGGTAACGCCTACGTTGCACGACCTGGCCGCGCGCTGCGCCGCGGCTGTCCCCGGGCTGGCCGGCTTCGTGGGCATCGACTTCGTCCGCCAGGTCGACGGCCAGCTGTCTGTCATCGAGATCAACCCGCGCCTGACCTGCGCCTATGCCGGGCTCGCCGCACCACCGCCAGCTACCGGCCCAGTGCGCGACGGCGCACGCCCGCCGCGCCGGCTCGCCGCCGACATCATTGCCGGCCACGACGCCGCACTTGCCAACCCTGCCACCGAGTCGGCCCATGCCCCCACCGAACCTGCCTGATACGCTCGACCCCGACGCCGCGCTCGTGGTGCCTCCAGGCAAGGGCGCGGCCGGCACGTCGGCGCCGCTGATCGGCTGGGACATCGGCGGCGCCCACGTCAAGGCCAGCCTGCTCGAGGCCGGCACCGTCACCGCCATCGGCCAGTGGGCTACGCCGCTGTGGAAGGGGCTGGCGCATCTGGACGCGGCGCTGCACGCCGCGCGCGCGCGCTGGCCGGCATTCGCCCACGCCCGCCATGCGGTGACGATGACTGCCGAGATGACCGACCTCTTCGCCGACCGCGAGGCCGGCGTGCGCGCACTGTGCGCCCACCTCGCCGATCGCCTCGGCGCAGCGACCCGCTTCTACGCCGGCGACGCCGGCTGGCTGGACGCCAGCGCAGCCGCCGCGCACTGGCCCGCGGTCGCCTCCGCCAACTGGCTCGCCACCGCCAGCCTGGTCGCACACGCCCTGCCCGACGCCGTGCTGGTCGACATCGGCAGCACCACCACCGACCTGATCGCGATCCGCGCCGGCCGCCCGGCCCCCTGCGGCCGCAGCGACGCGGCGCGGCTGGCAAGCGGCGAGCTGGTCTATCTGGGCGTGGTGCGCAGCCCCCTGTGCGCGCTCGCACGCCGCATCCGCTTTCGCGGCCAGGCCTGCAACGTGATGAACGAATTCTTCGCCACCACGGCAGACGTGTTCCGCCTCACCGGCGAGCTCGACCCCGCGCACGACCACTACCCAGCCGCCGACAACGGCGCGCGCGACGCAGCCGGCAGCCGGCTGCGGCTGGCACGCATGATCGGCCACGACGCACGCGACGCCGGCACCGACGACTGGGACGATTTCGCCCGGCGCTGGCGTGCGCTGATGCTGGCGGAGATCCGGCGCAACCTCGAGCGCGTGATCCGCGCCGCAGCCCCGCCCGCCGGCATGCCCTTGGTCGGTGCCGGCTGCGGCGCCTTCCTGGTGGGTGAGCTCGGCGAGGCGCTCGGCCACCCCACGGTCGGCTTCGATGCCCTCGCCCGCGTCGCGCCTGCATACCGCGACTGGGCACGGGTGTGCGCGCCGAGCGTGGCCGTCGCCCAGCTTGCGGGCGACGCAGACCTGGTCACAGCGCCTGGCGCCTCTCCCCGCGCCGCAACAGCACCCGCAGCGGAGCCCCCATGCGCGTCGTGAAGCTCGGCGGCAGCCTGCTGCGCGACCCGCTGCTGCCGGCCTGGCTGGACCGCATCGCCCGCGCCGGAGGCACCGCCGTCGTGCCCGGCGGCGGCGCCTTTGCCGATGCCGCGCGCGCCGCGCAGGCACACTGGCAGGTGGATGACGTGGCCGCGCACAACATGGCGGTACTCGGCATGGCACAGTGCGCTCATCTGCTGCATGGCATCGAGCCGCGACTGGCGCTCGCCGAGTCGGTGGCCGGCATGCACGCCCCCCTGGCCGCAGGCCGTGCCACGATCTGGCTGGCGCTGGACCTGCAGCGCGACGCGGCCGATGCGCTCACCAGCTGGGACGTGACCAGCGACAGCCTGGCGGCCTGGCTGGCGCTGCGCCTGGGCGCCAGCGAACTCGTGCTGGTGAAGGCTTGCGCGCTGCCGGCAGGCGCCACGCCGGCCGAACTCGCCGCCGCCGGCATCGTCGACCGCGCCTTTCCCGCCTACGCCGAACAGTGCGCGCGCGCAGGCATCGACTGCCGGGTGCTGAACCGCACCGAGTTCGACCGCGCCCTCGGCTGAGCAGCCGCCGCGCGCAAGCGCGCGCCTTGCGCGCGTGAGCCTTAGTGTGGCCGCCCGGCGCGCTGCGCGAGCACGCGCTCGAGCGCCCGGAAGAAGGCCACGGCATGCACCATCTGGTTGCGGTGACGGTACTCGAAGGCAGGCAGCACGCGCTTCACCGGGCTGAAACGCAGCTGCATGATGCCCACCACCCGCCATTGGCCATCACCTTGCTTCTCGAGCACCGGCCCGCCCGACATACCGGCCTCGAAAGCGCAGTCGACCGCAATCAGGCCAATCACCGGGCCGCTGTCGCGTGCCCGGCAGCCCTCCTCGACCGCTACACCCACCCGCTTTCCGCCCGAATACGGGAAGCTGATCGTCATCAACGGCCCCTGCGGCAGATAGTCGGCAGAGGTCGGCCGCAGGGTGGGCAGGAAGCCATATTCGCGGCCGAGGCAGTCGTCGAGCTGGAGGATGGCCCAGTCGCCGGTCATGCCGCGCGGGGCGGCCGGATGGTAGTTGCCGAAGTCGACCACGCGCGCCACGCTGCGGTGGCGGAACACGCCCGGCCGCTCGGGATCGGGGCCGATGTGGAAGGCGAGCGCATGTCCGCGATGCGGAACGTCATCGGGCACGCCGATGGGCTCCTCGCTGGAGGCCGCCTGCGCGTCACGGAAGAAGGCCGAGTGGAAGGTCGTCACCGCGTGGCATTCGCCGACCAGGAAGGCGCTGCCGACCTGGCGGCCGGCATTGACCACGATGCCTACCGAGCGCAGCAGCGGCTGGTCGGCGGGGCGGTAAGCGCGGCGGTCGGCAACGAAGACGTTGGCAGCCGCCGCGCCTGCGAGAAGCACCATGCACAGCAGCACGACCGGCAGGCCGAGCACACGCCAGGCGTACACGGGCGCGCACTCGGAGCCAGGTCGCGCGCTCATTGCAGGCTCACACGGCGGGCGCTTCCGCGGCCGTACGCGCTGGCTTTGTCGCCACCTGCGTGGCCAGGCCGTCGATCGCCGCGCGCAGCGCGCGCAGGCGCCGCGGATCGAGCCGGCCCTCGCGGCGCCCCTCACACACTGCGCTGCGAAAGCCGGCGAAGTCCGGCCCCAGCCGCGCCAGTGGCGCAAGGTCGGCGGTGCGCAGGGCGCCGGCCAAGCCCACCATCCGCCCCGCGCCATGGGCGCGCTCGATGAAGGCGCCAAGGGCTTCGGCGCCGAGCAGGTCGAGCAGGCTGCCGGCGTGCTTCGCCTGGGTGTCGGCCATCACCGCGGCAAAAGGCGGCACACAAGCGGCGTCGATCACCGCCGCGTCCAGCCCGTCGTCGGCGATCAGCACCGGCACGATCGCCAGCGGCAGTGTGGCCAGCGCTGCCAGCAGCCCACACGCCGCTTCGCCACGGCCGGGCACGCCGACCTTGACCAGGTCGACCCCGCACGCACCGACTGCGCGCGCGCGCGCCAGGATGTCCGCGCCGGCAGCGACCGGCAGGTCGCCGATGGTGGCGCTGATCAGCGGCCGCGCGCGTGCATCAAGGCCACCTTCGCCCGCCCGCAGCGCAGCCACAAGCTCGCGGATCAGCGGCAAGGCCAGGCCACCGAGCGCGCCCGCGGACGGCTCCTTCAAGTCGATGAAATCGACCCCGGCCTGCAGCGCCTCGCGCGCCTCGGCGACGTCGCGCACGCTCACCAGCATGCGCATGTCACACGGCCTCCGGGTTCTCGGCGTAGTAGCGCTCGACCGCGGCATAGAGCCAGTCCCAGGCCGTCTGCTCGCGCGGCCCGGCGGTCTTGTCGATGGCGATCTGCAGGTACTCCATTTCGGTCTCGACCTTGCTGCGCGGCAGCATGCCGAGCCGGCTGACCAGCACCGCGCCCTCGATCACCGCCGCCTGGGCCCGGTTGAAGCCGGGAAAACTGGCGTGCAGCACCTCGCGGCCGCGCCGCATGCGCAGCGTGGGGCGCAGGGCGTCGTCCTGGTCGCCGCGCAGTTCGAGCTCGACGTGGGCGAGCGCGCCCTCCAGGCGACGGCCGGCGAAGCCCTCGAGCGCCACCGTTGGCCATTCGCGGCGGCCGGTGACGCAGCCGGCGAACACACGCACATCGGTCGTCAGATTGAGCACCGCGCAGCGGGTGGCGAGGATGTTGTCGAGCGTGCGCGAGGGCTTGAACGGCATCAACGCCACCACCGCCTCCTCGCCCTCCCCCTCGTAACGCACGCCCATCGGCGCCAGATGCACCTCGCCCTCGGGCGACAGGGTACTGACCACGGTTTCGAAGATCATGTTTGCGGCTTGTCCTCAACGCTTTCCGGCCGCTGCGCAGGCGCGCGCCGGGTCTTGGTGGATGCGGGGGCACACCAGGCGAGCAGGTCTTCGGCGGCGCGCTCGACCGCGCAGCCCCAGGCCAGCGGCTGGTCCTGGGTGTAGCGCTTGCCGAGCGACCAGGCGATCTCCGCACGCGCCAGCTCCACCCCCATGTAAAAGGCGTGGCCACCGTCGTCCTCCAGCCCCAGCTTCGGCCACAGCGCGAAAGGGTCGGCGGCGACGTGGTGGCCGTCGCGGTTGTAGACGTGCAGGCCTTGCGCCGAGACCTGCACGCGGAAGTTCGGGTCGCGCACCGCTGCAGCCGTCTCGGCAATCTCGTCCGGGCTGTCGGGAAAGGGGCGCTTGTCATGCACCGTCATCAGCGCGTCGGACAAGCCCTTGGGCAGGCTGCGGGTCTCGCGTGCGGCATGCATGACGCGGCGCGCGACGTCGGCCTCGCGCACGGCGCGCCGCGCATGGCCGCTCACCTCGGTGGTGAGCACGGCCGCTACGCCGAGCTCGGCGGCGATGCCGAACAGAACCGCGTTGATGCCGCTGGTGTCGGCCTCGGTAAGCTCGGTGACATTGCCCACGCCCAACATGATCGCCAGCTCGGGATAGCGCTCGCGCAGGCGCTGGTAGCGGCACAGCGAGGCGAGCAGGCCGAAGGGGATGGGATCGAGAATGGCATCGGCGAGAAAGGGCCGCCCGCGCCGCAGCATGGTCTCCACCGCGGCATGCAGCGAGGCCTCGTCCGACGGCTCGCGCGGGATGATGACCGGGGTCGAGGCGACCTCGTCGGCAATCCACAGGCTGTCGAGCGACAGGCTCAGCAGGTAGTCGGCGCCGGCACGCCCGCCGCGCAGCAGTTCCTGCGGGTTGAGCGAGTCGACCGACACCGCGAAGCCCTCGGCCTTGAGGGCGGCGACGCAGTCCTCAAGGTGCGGAAAAGGCGTCTCGGGCAGGCAGCCGAGGTCGATCACGTCGGCGCCGCAGGCGCTCAGCTGGCGCGCCCGCGCCAGCACCCCGTCCACGCCGAGCAGGGGAGCCTCGACGATCTCGGCGAAGATGCGCGTGTCGTAGCGCGACAGGTCGACCGCGCGCGCCGCGCGGTTGAAGTGGCGCGGCAAGTCCTTGAGCTCCTCCGGCCCGCGCTCGACCGGCACGCCGAGGTGGGCACCGAGCGCGACGAGGTCGCCGCGGCAGCGCCCGGGCACCAGCACGCGGTCGAAGCCGGCGACGTCGTGCAGGCGGCGCTGGATCATGTCGGCCGTCATCAGCCCGGCGACCTGCAGGCCGAGTTCGCGCACCTCCCATTCGAAGGGCGCGGGGGCCATGCCGGCGAGCACCTTTTCCAGGCTGTGGTGGGCGAGCCGGCCGGTCAGGAAGAGGATGCGTTCCATGTCAGTGCCAGCTCGTCGAGGCGGCGCTGCAGGCGCTGCTCGAGTTCATCGGGGGATTCGACCACTTCGCAGAAGTCGATGCGGCGCAGGCGCTCGACGTTCTCCAGTTCGATGTTGCGCGGCTTGAGCTCGACCCATTCGCGCGGGGCCTTGGTGACGACCACCGGCTTCATGTCGCAGGCCAGCACGATGCCGGGGATCTCCAGCTTGCCGGCCTGGGCGAAGATGTTGGTGGGCAGCGTGTCGGATATGCCGAAGGCGCACTTGGCGACCGTGTTGCTGGTCGCCGGGGCGACGATCACGGTGTGATAGACGTCGTCGTAGAGCATGCCGACCGGCACCGAGCTGGCCGTCTTGTCGCGGAACACGCGGCAGCGCTCGCGCAGCTCGGCGATACGGAAGTCGTAGAGCGGCAGTACTTCCTCGGCCGCCGCCGACAGGAAGAGATCGACCGCCGGCAGGCGCAGGGCGAGCGCGATGCATTCCTGCAGGTAGTGGCCGGAGCCGGTGAGCGCCCAGGCGAAGCGGCTGCGGCGTGCCATGTCGCCTGCAGTGCCGCCCGTCGGCAGCCTGTAATCCTGCTCGTCGAGATCGCCAGGCAGCGGATGCGCGGTATGGGTTTCGGCGTGGGACATCGAAGGGTCCGGTTGGGGCGCGCGCGGCAGGACTCAGGCCGCGTGTCTCGAATGTTCTTGTGATGGATGCTCTTCAGCAACTAGCATGCCCGCCTCGCCACGCACGGCGCGCTGCATGGCCTGATCGATTATAGCCACGGCAAGGACGGGCAAGGCAGCAGGACTGCCCCCACCGATGGCGCGCTTTTCGCTTGAGTGGTGGTCGAACCGCCCTGGCGGCCTCGTCACGCCCCGCACTGCTCGCGCCCTCGCATGGAGACCCCGGCCTTGACCCCACAGCCCAACCCCAGCCCGATGTCCGACACCCTCAACCTGCACACCCACTCGATGCACGACCCGGTCGCCGCAAGCCTCGACATCATCTTCATCGACGGCTTCCTGGGCCAGACGGTGATCGGCATCCACCACGACGAGCTGCACGACACCCAGCCCGTGCGCATCGACCTCGCCGCCGGCCTGCCGCGCAGCCTGGCCTGCGACACCGACCACATCGGCGACACCATCGACTACAGCGAGGTGCGCAGCGCGCTGTGCGAGATGATGGCGAACCACCGCTACCGCCTGCTCGAAGCCTTCGCCGAGGCCGTGGCCAGCCTGCTGCTCGGCCGTTTCGGCGCCCACTGGGTGCGCGTCCGCGTCACCAAACCGCGCAAGTTCGAGGACGTGGACAGCGTGGGGGTGATGATCGAACGCCGCCGCCGGCAGCCACCGGCCGCGACGGAGCGCCGCGGCCCGGCCGAAGTGCTGAGCCTGCTCGGCGCCGGCATGGTGCCGGGCGAGCGCGGCTGAAGCCCGGGCGCGAAGCAGCAAAAAGGCCGAAGCGAGCGCTTCGGCCTTTTTTCCTGCCGGCAGCAGCCTGCTGACGCAGATGCCTGGCTCAGTTGGCGGCGAAGGGGTGGGCGGAACTGCCCTTCTTTGCCAGCATCTCGGCGGCTGACGGCTCGCCGTTCACCGCGCGCTTGATGGCCTCGCGCGTGGCCTGGTAGTTGTAGTCCTGGATCTTCTTGTCGTCCTCGGCCAGCCAGTGGATGAAGACGCCGACGCAGACGAACAGGTTGTCGGCCTCATCCGCCGGGATGGTGCCGTCCTCGACACTGTCGGCGACCGCCATGGCCACGGCACGCTGGGCGGGGCCGAACATCTGCACCGCCTGCTTGGCGCCCTTGATGGTGACCTTGTTGAACATCACCGTCGCCGGCTTGCACAGCAGGTTGGGCGCGACGACGGCGAGCAGCGACGTGAAGCCATCCTTGTTGTTCGTCAGCGCAGTGGCGAAAGCCGTTTCGGCCGCGCTTCCCCGCGGTCCGAGGATGAGGTCGATGTGCGCGACCTCGTTCCCGTCACCGACCAGGGACTCCCCCACGAGCATGCGATCGATCTTTGCCATTCTTGTGTCTCCATTCGATGTGGTGGTCTGGCAATCCCGGGGGGGACGCCATCTGTCCGGGAGCGGGTACGGACCCGGGCATCGCCCCTTTCAATACAGATTCCGTGCCAGCTCGCATGCACATCGCAAACCGGCACCGGCGCGGCGAGGATGCGGTGCCGTGTGTTCAGGCGCCTGCAAAAGCGCGATACACCTGATCAAAAATGACACACCTGTGCCACGCCCTGATCAAGCCCCACACCGAGCCGGCGAGCGAGCAGATCGTCCACCAGCGCCTGCGCGATGTCGAACGCAGTCACCCGCTGCAGGCCACGCCATGCGGCCACGCCATTGACCTCGATGACCTGCGCCCCGGACGCGGCAGCAGCATCGGGCACGAGATCCACGCCGGCGTAGTCCATGCCCAACGCGGCAGCGGCAGCCTCGGCCAGCGCCGCCAGGCCGGGCTCGAGCGCGCAGGCTTGGCAGCGCGCGCCGCGCGCCACGTTGCGCACCCAATGGGCGCTGACGCGCTTCATCGCCGCGCGCGCCTGCCCGCCGATCACCAGCACGCGCCAGTCGAAACCGGGCGCCTGCGGCGACTCGGCCTGCGGCACGAAGCGTTGCAGGTAGGCAAGCCCGGCCAGTTCGCCCAGCGGCGGCAGGGCCACGAAACCACCGTCGACCGCCCCCACGCGCAGCACGCCCTTGCCCTGCGAGCCGAACATCGGCTTCACCACCAGGCCGTGGCCGGCTGCCGCCTCGCGCACCAGGATGCGCCTTGCCTGGGCCTCGTCCTCCACTGCCCAGGCCGGCGGGGTCGCGACCCCGGCGCGATGGAGCAGGAAGCTGGTCATCGCCTTGTCGACGCTGCGCTCGATGGCGCGTGCATCGTTGTACACCGGCACACCCAGCTCGCGCAGCGCATGCAGGATGCCCAGGCGCTTGGTGATCTGTTCCAGGCTGCCGCCGGCGATGCCACGCACGATCGCGGCGCATGGCAAGGCCTTGCCGAAGCCGGGGATGAGCACGCCGTGGGGCGAGGCTGCGGTGTCGAAGCGGCACGCCGCGAGATCGACGCAGCGCCCCTCGAAACCCCGCCGTGCCAGCGCCTGGCGCAGCCGGCGCGTGTGCCAGCCGGTCTCGTCGGTGAAGATGGCGACGCGGCGCTCTGTCATGTCAGGGCTCCAGCCACAGGCTGCGCAGCAAGGCCATGTCCACCCCGCCGGCGTGCCAGCTGCGGCCGCTGTCGAGGTTGCTCACCCACACCTCGGCAGGCGCGAACAGCGCCGGGTCGATCTTGTAGAAGTCGTACTCGTAGTCGCGAAAGATGTCGGCGAACGAGCGCCCGTAATCGCGCGAGTTGGACGACGGCAGACGCTGCGCGAGCGCCTGCGCGGCCTCGTCGCTGCCCCTGACCTTGAGGTGCACGCGCCCGCCATAGAGGATGGCGTCGTTGGTGCGCCCCATCGCCACACCGGCGTCGGGGCTGGGCACCGGCAGCGGCGCGCTGGCATGGCCGTCCACCACGTCGGCGAGTGCAAAGCCGAGCTCGTGCGCCTTGTGCATCGCCACCTCCAGCACGCGCGCGACCACCTGGGTGGTGCCGGCCAGGCTGGTGGTGGGCGTCAGCACCACCGTCAGCGCGGCGGGCGGGAGTGCGCAGTCGCGCAGGATCTTGTCGATCACCACTGCGGGCGGCGGGCGGTCGACCTCCAGCACCAGCACGCCTGCCTCGGCGTGGTCGCGATAGCCGAGCTCGGCAAACAGCGCTTCGCGGCGGGCCAGCGCTCGCGCCGGACCCGAGCCGAGCGCGAAGAACTTGCGCCCGCCCGCCTCCTCCTTGCTCGCCGCCAGGCTCCAGCCCGCGTACTGGCTTGCCAGGCAGGCCAGCACCGGCTGCGCGCTCGACACCTCCAGCCAGCCCGACCACTGCGCCTCCGTGCGTGCACACAGCCGGACCTCGCCAAGGCCGCCCATGCAGATCTCGCCGATGAGCAGGCCGGCGGCCACGCTGCCGCGCGTCGCGATACCGCCATCGACCAGGGTGACGCCATTGTCCAGGCGCGCCACGCCGACACCGAGCGCGTCCGCATCCTCCAGCAGGCGGGCCAGCACGGGGGCGGCGAGCCGGTTGACGCTCAGGCTGGAGGCGCCGCCCGCGTGTGCATGTCCTTCGCTCATCCTGCCTCCCGTATCAGCCCTTGGCGGCGAGGATCTCGCGCGCCTTGTCGAAGGCCTCGGCAAAGCCGAGGTAGAGCGGCTTGTCGGCGTTGCGCATGGCCACCAGCAGGCCGTTCTCGACCTGGTACTTGACGTTGCCCACGGCCAGCGCGCCGACGCCGACCGCGCGCATACCCGCGATCGGCTTGCCGTTGTCCATCACGCCCACGCCTGCGATGCCCTCGGGCGGTACGGCGTTGACGTCGGCCGCCACCAGCAGCCCGGCGGCACGGGCACGGTCGTCCGCGCTCATCACCTGTACCCCGGCAGCGGCCGTTGCCAGCACCACGTCGGCCTCGGCGAGCGCTGCGCGCCGGCTGGCCTCATCCCCTGTACCCGCGCCGCGCAGGCTGCAGCCAAAGCGCTGCGCGGTCTCGGCCGCAGCACGCTCGGCGTTGGCCTGGTCGCGATGGCTGGCGAGCGTGACCTGCGCACCGAGCCCGGCGGCGAGCACGCCGGCAATACGCCCGACCGTGCCCGTGCCGCCCAGGATCAGCACCCGCTTGCCGGTGAGGTCGGTGCCGTGCGCCACGCCCAGCTGCCGCTCCACGCAGGCCACCAGCGCCGCCGCGGTGGTGTAGGCGCCGCTCGGATCGGCGATCACCGACACCTCGAAGGGCGGCACCATGGCCTTGCGTGCCCGCGCCAGCATGTCGGCGGCGAGCATGACGTCGCGCCCGCCGATGAAGATGCCCGTGGCCTTCACACCCTTGGGGCCGCGCGAGAAGATCGCATCCTGGGTGAGGCCGGTGATCTCGTCGAGACTGACCCCGCAGTAGGGCACGACCACCTGGTAGCCGGCATCGACCGCCATGTTGATGTCGAACGGGCTCATCTGCTTGCCTGGGGTGAACATGTGAAGGATGTAGCTGCGCTCCATGAGAGCCCTCCTCGCCTGGGGTGGGGATGAATGATCGTCTGCGCCGGCACGCCGGCGACCCGGAAGCCCGCGCGGCACCCTCAGGCGCGTTGCAGCGCAGGCGCACCAAGCCCGACGCGCGCACCTCGATTGTTCGCCGTGGTAAGCACCACGCGCAGCGCGGGGTCGAGCACACCGGCCGCGCGCGCCGCCGCCAGCACACGCTCGGCCACCGCCCGCGAGCGCAGGATTGCGAAGCCGGTAGGCCCCCACGAACTCTGGCCGATCGCGGCCGCCTCGATGCCGCGCAACCATTCCAGCATGTGCCCGACGGCCGCGCTGGTGTACATCGATCCGCCCTGGGCTGGGGCAAAGTAGTCGCCGATGAGGCGCTGGACGTGGCTGACGCCCGCGGCGAAGGGCTCGAAATCGCGCTCGATCACTGCCGGCAGCACCCGCATCAGCACCTGGTGACTGAGATCGGCGGCGAGCGCGCGCGGGAAAGGCGCCAGCGCATCCATTGCGACCCGTTCGGCAGCGCCGCACAAGCCGTCCATGCGCTCGTCCAGCACCAGCATGACCGTCCACTCGGCCGGGAACGTGGCATGCGCGAGCAAGGGTGCGGCGCTGCCGTCCGCCCCCGGGCCGCCATCGAGCAGCAGCCCGCCGCGATCGAAACCGGCAATGCCGACGCCCGAGCGCTTGCCGCGCCCGAGGATCGCGGCCAGCCGGCGGGTCGGCACCTCGAGGCCATGCCACGTGCAGAAGGCCCGGCCCACCGCGAGCGCAAGCTGGGTGCCGGAGCCGAAGCCCGAGTGCGGCGGCGGTGCGGCATTCAGGCGCAGGCTCAAGGGCGTGTCCAGTCCGGTCTCGCGCTGCAGCAGGTCGAGGTAGCGGGCGATGCGTTCGCGGTTCTCGTCCTGCCCCGGCACCGTGCCCAGGCCCGCTCCGATCTCGACTGCGTTGCGCGCCGCCGCGCTGACCGCAAGCCGGGCTTCGAAGCCCTCGATGACCAGCCCCAGGCTGGCGAAGCGGCGCCCGAGACTGCCGTTGGGGTCGAGAAAACCCAGGTGGAGACGCGCCGGCGCATCGACAGTCACGCTGCGCGCGTGGTGGCGCGTGGACGCTGCTGCGGAACGAAGGAAGCTCATGGTCTTTGAAGGGCCCGGTGACGATGAACGATGACGGTGAACGACAGCGGCGGACGGTGCCGACCCGTGCTGTTTAGCAAGCATCGTTCCATACGTCATCGCCACAACCATCGGTCCGGCAGTCGACCCCGCAATCGACCCACGACGGTTGCAGCAGCGCAGCCACGAACAGGGTGCACACCGTCAGGTCGGCACTCGTGCCGGGGTTGAGGCCGCGCGCCTTGAGCGACGCATCCCAGCGCGCAAAGTCCGCCGCCTCGGCCGCGGTGGGATCGCGCGCCAGGCGCGCCTGCCAGGGCACGGCCTCGCAACGCACCTGCTCGGCGACGGCGTCGCCGAACTTGCGCCGCAGGTGGGAGTCCGGGTGCGTGGCCAGCCAGGCCAGGTAGACCGCCTGCACGCGCTGCGCCAGGGTCGCGGCCACGGGCGCCTGAAAGGCATCCAGGCCGAACTCGAACACCAGCCGGTAGTCCTCGGCGTACTGTCGTGCGATGAGGTCGCGGTCGGCGGCCAAGGCCATGGCGGCGCGCAAGCCGACCGTCGGCGGCCGCGACACGTCCTCCTCGTCTGCTGCCCCCAGCCCGCCCGGATTGGCGAGCGCGATCGCACGGTACGCGGCTGCCGCGTCGGCGAGGTCGAGCGCCTGCAGGCAGCCCTGCAGCGCGCTGCGCAGACTGCGGTAGCTGCGCTCGCCGGCACGCTCGGCCGCACACACCAGCGGCATGGCCAGCAGGAGGATCCCGAGGTTGGTGTTGCAGCCCACTGCCGCGCGCGTGGCCGCCACCGCCGCCTCGAGCCTGGCGCCGGGCGCAGCCCCGGGCTCGCACAAGGCCGGCGCGGAAACCCTGGCGCTGGTGAGGAACTGCTGCGCCACCATGTCATGCCCGCCGGAGGCAAAGCTGACGTTGCCAGGCTTGCGCACCGCAACATCGAGCCCGCACGCCCACAGGAAGGCCCCCTGCATCGCGTTCATTGCGCGTCTCCCTCCAATGTGTCGGCACCGATGGTGCACAGCACGCCAGTGTCCAGGGCCTCGAGCAGCGCGCAGCGGCGGCTGTCCAGCGCGCGCAGGACGGCCTCGGCGGACGGCCCCTGTGCAAGCACGGTGCATACCGGATCACCGCGCGCATGCCTGCGACCGGCGGGCGGCACGTCGCACACCCAGGCACGGTCGAGCAGGGCGCGCCCCAGCGCGGCCCCCACCCGCCCCGGCTGGCGTGCAAAAACGGTCTCGAAACCCCGTACGGGCGACCCGCACGCGCCGGGCCGGACCAAGCGGCCGGCGCTGGCCTCGACATGGGCGCGCAGGAGCCCGCCCTCGACGGCGTCGTGGAACAGACTGACCGCCGCGGTCGGGCGCGGGTTGAGCTCCAGCACCTGCATGCCGCCCTCGCCATCGACGATGAAATCGATACCGTTGAGCCCACGCAGCGCGAACGCCCCGGCCAGCAGTGACACCGCCCGCTGCACGGCCTGCTCGACGGACTGCGGCAGGGCGACCGGGCCGACACCGCCCCGGTACACGAAAGGCCGCCGCCCCAGCGCCCGGACGATCTGGCGGGCGATGCCGAGGACGCAAGCCTCGCGCCCATCGGCGAGAAAGAGCGCAGAGTACGCCTCGCCGCGCAGCTCGCGCTGGTAATGGAGGCCCGGCCCAGGGCGCACGGGTGCCCCCACCCGCTGCGCCAGGCGTTCGATGTGCCAGCCGCCGCAGGCGTGCGCATCCTTCAGCAGCCAGCCGCTGAGCCGTGCGGGCGGCGCGGTCTGCGAAGGCGGGTGGGCGATTCCCAGCTCGGCCAGCACCGCGAAGAACGTCGCCGGCGTGCGCACGCGCCGCACAAGCTCGGCGCCGTTGCCGATCAGCGGCAGCACTGCCGAGGCCGCCTGCAGGAGTTCGCCGTGCGCCTCGAAGCCGCTGCCCGCCACCCAGCCCAGCACACCGCGCGCGCGCAGCCGGTGCAGCGCAGCCAGCAGGCGGTCGGCATCGATCGCCAGCCCGTCGCCACCGATGGCGTACCAGGCGTCGGCGAGCGCAAGCGTGTCCTGGTCGCCGAACAGGTCGAGGGCGATCGCTCGGAAGCCGCTCGCGCGCGCGCAGGCGGCGAGGCTGCGGGCGGAATACGCCGCAAGGGCGATTGTGGGGGCATCGGTGCGCGGAATCATCGCGGCATTCTGTGCCAGTTCGCCACCGGCACGCCACCGCCCTGCAGTCGGGCCTGCGCAGCCCGCCACGCGCCCTGGCAACGGCTGCCGGATGTCCCAAAAAGTAGCACCTGCCCCATATTTAAGCAGGCGCCCTCAGCAGCGCCACGCACTCTCCGGCGCGCACGCCGCCCACCCACCGCCCTGGTTGCCGGAGATCTGCCGACGGACCCCATGCTTGCCGGCGAATGGCGCGCCGCAGGGCCCTCCCGGCCCGTACAGGCGGTGCTTCGGCGTGGATGGCACAGCCTTTGCATTGGCAGAACCAGTTTCACGGCCACGACCACCAGCGATGGAGGCAGGCCACGGTAGTCCTCGTGAGCCGCGGCGAGGTGCAGTGCGTTTCGTGTGGCAATACAACTCAGCGTTGAATAGTGAGGAGACAAAAATGAAACAGACCGGGAATCCCGCCCGTCGCAACATGCAGCTTCTGGCCGCCGTATTGCTCGCACTTCCGGGGCTCGCGTCAGCGAATGCCGACCTCAAGGCCAAGATCGACAATCCGGGCAACTGGGCGGCCCAGGCCGGCGACTTCTACAACCAGCGCTACAGCAAGCTGGACCAGATCAACAAGGACAACGTGGGCGACATGCAGGTCGCGTGGACCTTCTCCACCGGCGTGCTGCGCGGCCACGAAGGCTCGCCGCTCGTCATCGACGGCATGATGTACATCCACACGCCCTTCCCCAACAAGGTGTTTGCGATCGATCTCGACACCCAGAAGATCGTCTGGCGCCACGAGCCGCGCCAGGATCCGTCGGTGATCGCGCAGATGTGCTGTGACACCGTGTATCGCGGCCTGGCCTACGCCGAAGGCAAGATCTTCCTGCAGCAGGCCGACAGCACCCTGGTCGCGCTCGACGCCAAGGACGGCAAGGTGCTGTGGAGCGTGGTCAACGGCGATCCGAAGCTCGGCGCAGTCAACACCAACGCCCCGCACGTATTCGGCGACAAGGTGATCACCGGCATCTCGGGTGGCGAATGGGGTGTGCGCGGCTTCCTCGCCGCCTACGACATCAACACCGGCAAGCAGGTGTGGAAGGGCTACAGCGTAGGCCCCGATGCCGAGATGCTGATCGACCCCGACAAGACCATGACCTGGACAGACGGCGAGCTCAAGCCGGTTGGCAAGGACTCCTCGCTCAAGACCTGGCAGGGCGACCAGTGGAAGATCGGCGGTGGCACCACCTGGGGCTGGTTCAGCTACGACCCCGCACTCAACCTGGTCTACTACGGCACCGGCAACCCCTCGACCTGGAACCCCTCGCAGCGCCCGGGTGACAACAAGTGGACGATGACCATCTTCGCCCGCGACCTCGACACCGGTGTCGCCAAGTGGGTCTACCAGATGACGCCGCATGACGAGTGGGACTACGACGGCGTCAATGAGATGATCCTCGCCGACATCAAGGTCAAGGGCAAGGACACCAAGGCGCTGGTGCACTTCGACCGCAACGGCTTCGCCTACACCATGGACCGCACCAATGGCGCACTGCTGGTGGCCGAGAAGTACGACCCGACGGTGAACTGGGCCTCGCATGTCGATATGAAGACCGGCCGGCCGCAAGTCGTCGCCCAGTACTCCACCTCGAAGTTCACCAACCCGAACCACGGCCCCGACGTGAACGTGAAGGGCATCTGCCCGGCCGCGCTCGGCACCAAGGACCAGCAACCGGCCTCCTTCGACCCCAATACCGGCCTGTTCTACGTGCCGACCAACCATGTGTGCATGGACTACGAGCCCTTCGAGGTCGAGTACGTCGCCGGCCAGCCCTATGTCGGCGCCACGCTGTCGATGTTCCCGACACCCAACAGCCATGGCGGCATGGGCAACTTCATCGCCTGGGATGCGGGCGAAGGCAAGATCGTGCAGTCCAAGCCCGAGAAGTTCTCGGTATGGAGCGGTTCGCTCAACACGGCTGGCGGCATCTCCTGCTTCGGCACCCTGGAAGGCCACCTGAAGTGTGTTGATGCCAAGGACATCAACAAGGAGCTGTACAGCTTCAAGACGCCCTCGGGCATCATCGGCAACGTGTTCACCTACCTGCACAAGGGCAAGCAATACCTGGGCGTGTTCTCGGGTATCGGCGGCTGGGCCGGCATCGGCATGGCGGCAGGGCTGGAGCAGGACACCGATGGCCTGGGCGCAGTGGGCGGCTACCGCGACCTGCAGAACTACACCCAGCTCGGCGGCTCGCTGACGATCTTCGCACTGCCCAATCGTTGATGGTGCGGGCACCGGTGGCCGCAGCACGGGCCACCGGCCAGCCCTCCTGCAACAGGCCGTTTCGATCTCCGCCCCCGGGCCATGAACCCCGGGCGGCACAAGGGATCAGACAACACAAAGACAAGGCGGCGTGATCGAGCCCGCCGATCGAGACCGACGGGCCGCATCGAGCCCGGATGGAGGAGGAGTCATGAGACACAGGCAGTTCGCCATTGCATTCGCCCTGCTCTGCTTCGGTTCCGCGACCCAGGCGGAAGACGCCCGGGCCGCGGCCAAGAGCAGCGCGTCCGACAAGCCCCTGTACACCGTGGTAGACGGCTACAAGGTGGATGCCGACACCTTGCAGGGTTTCCGTACCTGGCGAGCTGCCGCCTGCGACCGCTGCCACGGCGCCAACCAGGAAGGCATGGTTGGCCCCTCGCTGATCGAAAGCCTGAAGACGCTGAGCAGGGACGAGTTCGTCACCGTCGTGCGCGACGGTCGCCTGGACAAGGGCATGCAGAGCTTTGGCAGCGACCAGCGCGTGATGGACAACATCGACCACCTCTATGCCTACCTCAAGGGGCGGTCGGACGGTGCCATAACCCGCGCGCGAGTGAGCGCGATCGAATGAGCCGACGGGACTTCCGATGACTGAGAGCCAAGCCCGACGCCCGTGCGTCCCGCACCTCGCCGCCGGCACCGTCGGCGCACTATCCGCAATCCTGCTGCTGCTCGCGCCCATCGAGGCACACGCCGAGCAAGGCAAGGCCAACGGCCGCGACGCGCTGCGCGTGTGCCAGGACCCGAACAACATGCCCTTCTCCAATGCCGGTGAGGAGGGTTTCGAGAACCGCATCGCCGAGCTGTTCGGCAAGCATCTCGGCGTCCCGGTCACCTACTTCAACTATCCGCAGCGCTTCGTGTTCATCCGCAACACCTTGCGCTACAAGTTACCGGGCGAGGACTACCCCTGCGACGTGATCATCGGGCTGCCGGTGGGCTTCGACCAGGTCGCCGTCACCAAGCCCTACTACCGCTCGACCTATGCCATGGTGATCCCGCCCGGCAAGGGCCTGGACGACGTCGCCACGGTGGACGACTTCCTCGCGCTTGGCCAGGAGCGCCTCGGCAAGCTCAAGATCGGCCTCTATGACAAGTCGCCGGTGTCGAAGTGGATGGATCGCCACAACCTCGTCGACCAGGGCGTGCCCTACCAGACGATCAACGTCGCCATGGATCATTACGTGGGCGACATCATCGACAAGGACCTCGTGTCGGGCAAGATCGACGTCGCCATCGTCTGGGGTCCGGTCGCCGGCTACTACGCACGCCAGGTCGACCCGCCGCTCAAGGTGGTGCCGCTGAAGTCGGAGCCCGGCATCCAGTTCGACTTCGCATTCGGCATGGGGATTCGCCGCGGCGAGCCCGAGTGGCAGAAACAGATCGAGGGCTTCCTGGACAGTCATCAGGACGAGATCCAGGACATTCTCAAGGCCTATCACGTCCCGCTGGTCGAGCTCGATCAACGCACGGCGGCGAACTGATGCGCCTTGCGCCATCCTCACCCCATCCGCAGCAGACACCGACAGAGGGCAGCATGCACCGTCACACTCCGATCCGCCTTGCGCAGTGGGCCACCGTGCTAGCCCTGGGCTGCCTCGCACTTGCGGACAGGCCAGCACTGGCGGCGGCGCAGGCGCAGGACTATTCGGCGGCCGAACGCATCATCTTCATGTCCGAGCACCTGTCTGCAGTCAAGCCGCCGCAATTGCTCGAGTACAGCTTCCGCAAGCACGGCACGCTCGAGGCCGGCTTCGAGGACCGCGTGGCGCTGCGGCTGTCGCCGACCGATGCCGGTGTCTGCTGCGACGCCGAAGCCGACTTCCTCAGCGCAGAGCGGCGCACCCGGCTCCCCGAGGTCGAGGACGCGCGCGCCAACCCCGTCATCCTGTACTTCCTCGAGCATGACGTGCGCGACATGAACCGCCTGACCAAGGGCCAGCCCAACCACTTCCGCAAGCGCATCCGCATGGCCATCTACGACGGCGCCCGGGTCGAGCATCGCGATGCCCACTACCGGGGCCGCAGCGTCGCGGTGCAGGAGGTGTCGATCTCCCCGTACGACGACGACCCCAACCGCGAGCGCTTCGCCCAGTACGCGGACAAGCAGTATGTGTTCTGGCTGTCGGAAGCCGTCCCTGGCGGCGTGCTCGGCATGGCGACACGCATGAACAACCCCGAGGCGGGCGCAGAACCGCTGGTGGTCGAGGAGCTGGTTCTCGATGGCGCCACCCTGCCCGCCCTCCCACCCAGACAGGCGGCACTCGGAAGATGAACCGCCTCCTTGTGGAGCACGCCCGATGAACAAGTCCTTCAAACCCCTCGCGACCGTCATCATCGCCCTTGCCGCGTCGGCGAGCCTGCCGGCAGTGGCCAACGACTTTCCCACCATCGAGCGCGTGAACTACGTGCTCGAGTGCATGCGCGACCACCCTGGCCCGCAGTTCGAGATGTCGAGCAAGTGCTCGTGTGCACTCGATGCGCTCGCGCGCGAGGTCAGCTTCGAGGATTACCGCAGCATGCACACTGCCTCCCTGGCCAACACCATCGGCGGCGAGCGTGGCGGCTATTACCGCGGCAAGCACTGGCGCGGCGAAGTGCGCAAGTACCAGGAACTGCAGGCCAAGGCCAAGAAGGGCTGCTTCATCGACACCTCGGCCGCCAGCCGCTGAGCGCCCCGGTCGCCGACACACCGAGCCCCTGCGGCCCATGGCCGTGCGCACCCTCCGAGCCTCCCGCGCAGGCATCCTCGTAACAGTGCTTGCCGTGCTGGCAGGCGCCGCGGGCGAGTTGCTGGCAACCCAGCCCCTGCCGGTCGATGAGCTGGCCCCGGGCGTGTTCGTGCATCAGAGCCGGCACCAGCCCTGGGCCGCCACCGACGCGGACGATGTGGCGAACCTGGGCTTCGTGGTCGGCTCCGACTGTGTCGCCGTGATCGACACCGGGGGCAGCCCGGCAACCGGCGCAGCCCTGCTCGCCAGCATCCGCGCGGCAACGCCGCGACCGGTGTGCTATGTGATCAACACCCATGTGCACCCCGACCACATCCTCGGCAACCCGGCTTTCGCCGCGCTCGAGCCGCGGCCCCGCTTCGTTGCGCACGCGCGCTTGCCCGCCTCACTCGCCGCGCGCGCGCCCTTTTATATCCACGCGCTCGGGCGCGACACCGGCGCCACTGCGGGAGCGCCAGCGTTCCCGGCTTACGAGATCCTTGTGGACGACAGCCTCACGCTCGAGCTCGGCGACGTCCGCCTGCACTTGCGCGCCTGGCAGACCGCCCACACCGACAACGACCTGAGCGTGCATGTCCCCGAGCGCGGCGTCGTCTTCCTGGGTGACCTGCTGTTCTCGACGCACCTGCCGGTGATCGACGGCCGCCTGCTTGGCTGGCTGGCCGTCATGGACGCACTCTCCGGCCCGAATGGCGGGCTGGCAGGACATCTCGTCGTACCCGGCCACGGCCACCCCACGAGCGAATGGGCGCACGCCTTCGCCCGCCAGCACGAATACCTCGCGCTGGTCCGCGATCGCACACGCCAGGCCATCGCCGAGGGGCGCGGCATTGCCGAGACGGTCGAGGCGCTGGCCGGCACCGGCATCGAAGGCTGGCTGCTGGCAGACGACTTTCATCGCCGCAACCTGACTGCGGCGTTTGCCGAGCTGGAATGGGAAGACTAGGACCACCCCACAGGAGAAGCCATGAACACGCTCAGATCACTACTGCTGTGGTGCACGCTCCTGCTCGGCCTGCCGGGCACGGGCCTGGCGCAGCAGGCCGCGGCAGACGACGCGGAGGCCAACGCGACCTGGCAACAGGTGCGCAAGGCCATGTTCCAGGGCCGCGACATCACCAGCCCTGCCCCCGACGTCATCGGCATCGAGGCCCCGGACCGCGCCCAGGATGCAGCCATCGTCCCACTGTCGATCCGCACCCACATCGACCAGCGCGCCGAGCGCTACATCGAGAAGCTCTACCTCGTCATCGACAACAACCCTTCGCCGGTCGGTGCGGTGTTCCACTTCACGCCCGCCAGCGGCCGCGCCGACATCGAGACGCGGGTCCGGATCGAGGCCTATACCCACGTGCGTGCGATCGCACAGATGAATGACGGCGAGCTGTTCATGACGACCCGCTTCGTCAAGGCCTCGGGCGGCTGCTCCGCACCGCCGGGCAAGGACATGACGGCAGCGCTGGCCAATCTGGGCAAGATGCGCTTTCGCGTCGAGGCTGCCGCCGACGGCAAGGTCGAGGCCGGCAAGCCGGCACTCGCGCAGTTGATGATCAGCCATCCGAACAACTCCGGCCTGGCCATGGATCAGCTCACCCGGCTCTATACGCCGGCCTATTTCGTGCGCCACATCCAGGTCAGCTATGCGGGCGAGCCGGTGCTGCGCGCGGAGGTGGACTTCTCGATCAGCGAGAATCCCAATTTCCGCTTCTACTTCCTGCCGCACGGCGAGGGCGAATTGAAGGCCGAGGTCATCGACACCAACGATCTGCGCTTCGAGAGCGCGCTGAAGATCTCGCCGCGCTAGTGCCATGCGCCCGGGCAGCGCCTACAAGCCGTAGCCCGGGTTGAGCGCACGCTTCTCGGCCATGTCGCGCACCATGAAACGCACACCGCGCAGCCAGCTTTCGTCGTTGTTGCCGCGCAGATCGACCGACTTGACCAGGGCGACACGACCGCTGGCCGCCTCGATGATCTCGATATTGACGTTGAGGATCAGGTTGCTGACCTTCTGCACCCAACCCACAGCCACATAGTCGCTGCCAAGCCCTGCGGCGAGATCGGATTTGCAATGCACGCAGCGGAACACGAATTCTGCGCTGTTGCGCACCTTGTCCACCAGCGCCTGCTGGGGAGCAAGATCCACCGGCCGGTAGAGCCCGCGCTCGGCGATGAGCGCGCGGAACTCGGCGTCGATCATCTTCAGCCGCGCCTGCTGTTCGGCATCCCGGCTGCCATCCGGATGGTCCTCGAGCAGTTCGAAACCGATCATCGCCAGCGATGGCGGTGCGGCAAGGGCAACACCGCCCGCAGCGCACAGCAGCGCCGCCACAAGCAAGCGGCGAAGACGGCGTATCGTTGCATTCATGGCGTTCGTCTCCAGCAGGAGGTGGGATGAGACATTCGGACAGGCGGTGGACGTGCGGCCCTGCGGCCCTGCGGCTTGCTGCGGCACTGCTGTGCCTGATCGCGTTCGCCCCCGCAGCCGTCCTCGCGCAGCTGGACGCCGCGGCGGCCGGGCGCATGCCGCAAGGCCTGGCCGAAGGCGTCCACGTGCTCGTCGGCGATGTCGACGCACCGACGCCGGCCAACCGCGGCGAGATCGGCAACATCGGCTTCGTGGTCGGTGAGCAGGGCACGGTGGTGATCAACTGCGGGGCTTCGTATCGCCACGGTCGCGCCGTGATCGAGACGGCCGAACGCATCGGTGGCAAGCCGGTGGTGCTGGCGATCATCACCCAGCCGCTGCAGGAGTTCGTGATGGGCGCAAGCGCGTTCGCCGAACGCGGCATCCCCGTACTGAGCCATCGCGCGAGTGCCGAGCTCATCGAGGCGCGCTGCGAAACCTGTCTGCGCACGCTGCGCACGCAACTCGGCGAGGACGAAATGGCCGGCACGCGCGTCGTGGTGCCCACACAGCGGATCGACGGCGACACCGTCGTCACCGTCGGCGGACGCGAACTGCAGCTGATCCACCCGGGCTGGGGCAGTTCGCCGGGCGACCTGATCGTACGCGACACGCGCAGCGGGATCGTCTTTGCCGGTGCGCTGGCGGGCTTCGGGCGAGTCCCGGAACTGCGCGACGGCGACATGGCGGGCTGGCTGGCCGCACTGGACAGGCTGGAAGCCCTCGCTGGGCAGGACCGCGACCTCATCGTGCCGGGCTATGGCGCACCTGCCGGCACGCACGCACTGGCCGCCCTGCGCCACTACCTGCGCGACATCGACACCCGGGTGCACGCCCTGCTCGCCGCCGGAACGCCGCTGCTGGAGGCAATCAAGGCCGCGGACCTGCCGGCCTACAGCCACTGGGCGCGCTACCCCTTGCAGCATGAGCGCAACGTGCAGCGGCGCTACCTCGCGCTCGAAAACGAATTGTTCGAGGACTGACAGGGGCGGCGCCCGCCGGCCACGGCGCTCAGCGCCCTTCCAGTTCGCGCTTGAGCGCATCGAGCCCGGCCTGGTAGACGCCGGTCACGGCAGCGATCGCAGCCGCGTCGTTCAACTCGGGCGGCGGATCATTGTTGGGAAAGCCCCGGTAGAAGGCACCGCGCCACTCGACCTTCGAGCCCTTGTCGCCGTCGGCCGTCACCGTAAGGTGGGACACGTAGTTGCTTACCGGCAGTACCGCCACGTCGCCCTTGCTGATCTTGTACGAGTAGCTCATGCGCTCGGCACTGTAGCGGGTGAGCTGCTCGCCGATGCTCGGCTCGCCCTCGCCCTTGAGGACCAGCACACGCTCCGCACCCACTTCGTTCGCCGCGGCGCCGTCGGTGCGGGCCACCGCAGGATGCCAGGACATGTCGTGGAAATTGGCGATCCGCGCCCACACCTTGTCGGCCGGCGCCGCAATGTCGATGCTGAGCGCCACCTTCTGCCGGCTCGGCCCATGCGCCCAGGCGCTGCCGACCAGCAGGCCGCACAGGGCCAGGCTCAATACGCTTCTGCGAGTGGTTGTCATGTCGTCTCCAGGAGTGGGTCTTGATGACTTGCGGGGGATGGCGTTCAGCCCGGCTTGCCGGTGCGCTTGAGCATGCCGCGCTGCGGGTCGTAGCCCCAGGCTGCAAGCAGGAAGAAGACGACCAGGCAAGCACCGACGATGGCGAGCGACTGCACCGACACCTGGCCATGGAGTGCGAAGCGGATCGCCTCGACGGCGTGGGTGAAGGGGTTCCAGGTGGCGAGGAAGTGGATCACCCGCGCGCCGGACTCCTCCAGCTTCCACAACGGATAAAGCGCAGGCGAGATGAAGAACATCGGGAAGATGACGAAGTTCATCGTGCCGGCGAAGTTCTCGAGCTGACGCACATGCACCGACAACAGGAGGCCCAGCGCGCCCAGCATCATGCCGGCCAGCACCAGCACCGGCAGCGCGTAGAGCCAGCCGCCAAACGGCACGTCGACATCGAACAGCGCCGCGATGGCGAGAAAGACGTAGGCCTGCAGCACCGACAGCAGGGTGCCGGCGAGCAACTTGCAGAACAACAGGTACCAGCGCGGCAGCGGCGCCGTGAGCAGCAGGCGCATCACCCCCATCTCGCGGTCATAGACCATCGCAAGCGAGGACTGCATGCCGTTGAACAGCAGCACCATGCCCAGCAGCCCGGGCACGATGTAGGTCTGGTAGGGGATGTAAGTGTCGTAGGGCGGGATGATGGAGACGCCGAACACGTTCTGGAAACCGGCGGCGAACACCACCAGCCACAGCAGCGGGCGCACAAGGGCGGACGCCAGCCGCCCGCCCTGGCGGACGAACTTGGCGACCTCGCGACTGGTGACCGCCTGCAGCGCAAGCAGAGCGTGGGCGAGCCTCATGCACGGCCCTCCCGGCAGCGCCAGCGTTCAATCGATCCGGGCCTGGCCTTCATGCGTCCATTCATGCATCCACTCCGTTCGGCTCTGGCGGTTCAGGGCTTGCACTGGCTGTCGCGGCGGTCGAAACCGAGCGTATCCATGTTGTTGCTCTGGTGCAGGAAGCCCTGGATGGGCGCGCGCTCGATCACCGCGTTGTGGGTGGCGATCAGCATCGGCTGGCGCAACTGGCGATCCCAGTCGCGGAAGTTGAGGCGGTTGCCCTTGAAACCGTCGATGGTGATCTCCTCGCTGCCGAGGTAGGCAACGAGCTTGTCGAAGGGCGCGTTCTCGGTGCGTACCACGGCCTCGACCACCGCCTTGACCGCGATCCACGCCGCCCAGTCGGCGCTGCCCATATGACGCTTGGCCTGCTTGTCGAAGCGGCCAGTGAGCTGGGGCGCGCCATGGCGTGGCCAGGCCCAGTGCCAGGCCTCGGCCACCAGGCCCTCGGCGCCGATCACCGGACGCGGGCGCACGGTGTCGTAGGGCACGCTGCGCGCAAACTCGCCGTCGCTGTCCGCGACGAAGACGACATCGTGATCGGCGCCGGCGGTCAACAGGCCGACATTGCCCTGCTCGCGCTGGCGCGGGTCATTGCTGAGCACGAACTCCTTCCTGGCGACGATCTTCAGGCCGAGCCGGCGCGCGGAGTTTTCGAAGGCGGCGCCGATGAGCTTGTCCTCGTCGCGTGGCCCCTGCAGCAACAGCACGTTGCGCCACTTCTTGAACACCAGGAACTGGGCCAGCGCGTCGGTCTGCATGCCGTGGTTGGGCAGGGTGTGATAGAGGTGAGCCTGGCACTGCGCCTGGCGCAGCGCGTCGTCGGCCGCAGACACGTTGAACAGCAGCAATTCGCGGCCGCGCGTCTTCGCCGCCAGCTCGGCCACCACCGGACCCGGCGCGTCGATCAGGAAGAAGCGCACGCCCTCGCCGTTGAGCCTGTCGAGTTCGGCGAGCAAGGCTGCGGCATCGGCACCCTTTGCGCGCGCGAGCTCGAAGCCCACGCCCAGGGCCTGGCCAACGAAGCGCACCTCGCGGATCGCCACCTCGGCACCGGCAAGCGGCGGCCCGAGCGGACGCGACAGGGTGCGAAAAAAGGCCTTCTTGTCGTCGTAGCGCGGATCCTTGTCCAGCTCCAGGTAACCGAAGCGGATCACCTCGGCTGCCGTGGCAGCCAGGGTGAAGAGCAGCAAGCCCATCGCCAGCGCCAGATGGATGAGGCCAGCCATCGGCGGCGGACGCAGAGCGCCCGCCGCGCAAGCGAGATGCGTGGGGAAACGCAGTTTCATCTTATCGTTCTCCATCCATATTCCAGGTCAGCACCGCGAGCCTCGCCAACCAAGGTCCGACATAGGCGCGACGGTTTCCCGTGGGAGCGGCGCAAGCCGCGAGCCTTGTGTCGCGTCCACCGCCCGCATCGCCTTCAAACCCTCGCGGCTGGCGCCGCTCCCACGGCGGGAACAAACGCTGCGCCGCACTTCCGTGGGAGCGGCGCAAACCGCGAGCCTTTCGTTGCACCCACAACCTTCGTCGCCTTCAAACCCTCGCGGCTGGCGCCGCTCCTACAGCGGGAACAGGCACCGCGGCGCTCTCCCGTAGGAGCGGCGCAAGCCGCGAGCTTTTCATCGCACCCGCCGACGCCCGTCGCCTTCAAACCCTCGCGGCTGGCGCCGCTCCTACAGGGCGATGCGCGCCGCGAGCCTTACATCAGTCGTCGATCACCGCTGTGTGCGGCACGCGGCCGACCGGCACGGAACGGAGCACCTTGTTGGTCTTGGTGTCGACGATGGAGATGTCGTCGGACAGGCCATTGACGATCACCAGCATCGACTCGTCTCGGCTCAGCGTAGCGCCCCAGGCGCGGCTGCCGACGAGCACGTAGTCCTTGATCTGGCGGCTGGCGACATCGACCACGGCGAAGTGGTTGGCGCGGCCGAGGGTGACGTAGGCGGTCTTGCCATCGCGTGTCATGGTGATGCCGACCGGGGTCACCTCCTCGCTGCGGAAGCCCTTGGGCGCGAAGCTGACCGTCTCCTTGATGGTGTTGGCCTTGGCGTCGAGAATCGTCACCGAGGCGCCAAGCTCGTTGGTCACCCACACCTCGCTGCCGTCCGGGGTGTCGGCGAAGCGGCGCGGGCGGTTACCGACCACCACGTTGGCAAGGATCTCGTTGGTCGCGGTGTCGATCACGTGCACCATGTTGGCGACCTCGGAGGTCACGTACAGGCGGCTGCCATCCTTGCTGACCAGGACGCCCTCGGGCTCCTCGCCAACCTCGATGGTGGCGAGGATTTCGTTCTTGGCGACGTCAACCACCGAGACCTCGGCGTCATCCTCGTTGGAAACGTAGATCTTGCTGCCGTCCTTGCTGAAATCGAACATCTCCGGGTCCTCGCCGACGTCGATGCTGCGCACCACCTCGAGTTTGGCGATGTCGATCACATCCACCCGCTCGCTGTTGCTGGCGATGACGAAGATCTGCTCGCGGTCGGCGGTCAGCTTCATGTCGCGCGGGCGTTCACCGGTGGGGATGGTCTTGACCACCTGGAAGGTCTTGCCGTCGAGCACCGTGACCGCGTTGTCGTTCTCACTGCTGACGAAAATGTAGCCGGTGTCCTTGGCCAGGGCGGCGCCGGCGGGCAAGGCAAGCATGAGCGAGGTGGCCACTGCGCAGCCCAGGGTCTTCAGTCGGTTCATTATTGTCGTCTCCTCATTGGTCGATGGTGACCGGACCGTTCCTGGCCCGGCTGCTGCAAAAAAACGGGGCTGATCCCCGCACGAAAACATCAAGCCGGCTCTGCGGCTCCCGCGCCGGTCATGTCCAGGAAGGCTTCGGCCAGGCTGGCTCTGCCAGAGGCCTGTACCAGCGCAGCCGGCGCGCCCTCGGCGAGCAGCTCGCCACGGTGCAGTACAAGCACGCGATCGGCGGCCTCGGCCTCATCCACCAGGTGCGAAGCCCACAGCACGCCCACGCCGGTGGCCCGCAAACCCAGCACCTCGTCAAGCAGGTGGCGGCGCGAGGCCGGATCCAGACCCACCGTGGCCTCGTCCATGAGCAGCACCGAGGGGCGGTGGACCAGCGCGCGCGCCAATTCCACCTTGCGCCGGTTGCCGCCCGAGAGCTCGCGCACACGGTCGCCGCGGCGATCGCCCAGGCCCAGGCGGGCCAGCGCGTCGTCGATGCGCGCCGCCGCCAGTCGCGGGCCGAGCCCGTGTAGGCGGGCATGGAAGACGAGGTTGGCCTCGACACTCAGATCCATGTCCAGCGTCATCTGCTGGAACACCACGCCGATGCGCCCGAGCGCGCTCACCGGCGCAACCCGCATGTCGTGGCCGCACACCTGTACCTGGCCGGCGTCGGCATTGAACAGGCCGGTGAGCAGCTGGAACAGCGTGCTCTTGCCGGCGCCGTTGGGGCCGAGCAAGGCCACGAACTCACCGGCGCACACCTGCAGGTCGACGCCCTTCAGCGCCGGCCGCGCACCGTAGGACTTGCGCACGCCACTTACGGACAGCAACACTTCACGCGCCGAATCAGGCATGTGCATCCCCCTCGCAGTTTGCCCGTGCATGCCCGGCCAGCGGCAAGCCGCCGAGCAGGTCGGGGTGACGGGCCAGCAGCGCTTCCTGCAGCCGCCCGACCTCTGCGCAGCCCGGCTGGCGCGGGCGCGGCAATTCGACCTCATGCTCGAGCACGACGCGGGCTGGCGCAGACGACAGGAAACACACGCGATCGGCCAACGCCAGCGCCTCGCGCAAGTCGTGGGTCACGAACAGCACGCTGGCACCGCAGCGTTGCCACTGCTCGACCAGCATCTCCCGCAGTCGATTGGCGGTCGGGGTGTCGAGCGACACAAAGGGCTCGTCCATCAGCAGCAGTTGCGGTTCATTGACGAACGCCCGCGCCAGCGCGACGCGCCGCATCATGCCGCCGGAGAGCCTGCCGGGATAGGCGTCGAGCACGTCACCCAGTTCCATCGCCCGCAGCAAGGCAACGGCACGCTCGCGTACCACAGCAGCCGCACGCGGGTCGGCCGCGCGGGCGACGAGCAGCACGTTGTCGAGCACGCTCAGCCAGGGCATCAGCCGTGGCTCCTGGAACATGAAGCCGATGTCCTCGGGAAACGCGCCGTCGAGATCGACTCGCCCGCTCATGTCGCGATCGAGCCCGCCGACGATGTTGAGCAGGGTGCTCTTGCCGCAACCCGACGGCCCCACCACGCAGACGAACTCGCCCTGGCGCACGGACAGCCGCAACCCGGACAGGGCAAGGTGCGGACGCCCGCCACGGTCCGGGTAGCGCTTGTGGTCGATCTGGATCTCAAGCATCGCTCAGCCCCTCCAACGGGTCAGCCTGCGCTCGAGCGGGCGCAGCATCCAGGCTTCGACCGTCAGCACCACCGCGGCGAAGGCCAGGGTGTAGGCAAGGATGCCGGTGATGTCGAAGAACTGGAAGAAGACATTGAGCTGGAAGCCCACGCCGTCGCTGCGGCCGAGCAGTTCCACCACGAGCACGATCTTCCAGATCAGCGACAGTCCGGAGCGCGCCGCCGCCATCAGGTAGGGCACGAGCTGGGGCAGGTACACACGCAGGAAGGTCGTCCGGCGCGACAGACGGTAGGCGCGCGCGACGTCGAGCAGCTTGGGGTCCACCGCCCGCGCGCCCTCGCGCACGGTGACGATGACGGTCGGGATCTTGTTGATCGCCACGGCCAGGATGGCGGCCCAGTCGTTGAGGCCAAACCACACGTAGCACAGGATGATGGTGACCAGCGCCGGGATGTTGAGGCCGAGCACCAGCCAGGCGTCGAAGAAGGCGTCACACTGCCGCCACCGCCCCATTGCCATGCCCACCAGGGCGCCGATGAGCATCGCTGCCGTGAAGGCGACCACCACCCGGCCAAGGGTGACGGCAAGATGACCAGGGAGCGCCATCGACGCGACTTCGTCCCAGATGCGCGCCAACACTGCAGCCGGCGTGGGCAGCGTGTGGTTGTCGGCGATCAACGCGCCGAGCTGCCAGACCAGCACGAATACGAGCAGGGAGGCAAGGCGGAGCCAGCGGTCGCGGCGGCTGGCCGGCGACACGCTCGTGGTCTGGGCCTGGTTGCGTGCGTTGGACGGCATGAAGCGTGGCGGATCGATGCTTGCCTGAGTGCCAGCCTGAGCGCTTACCTGAGGCCGCCCCGTCACTGCGCCCCTCCCCGTCGCCAGAAGGTGCCCGGCGCAAGCGCGTCGGACCTGCCGACCAGTGCCGGACCGCCTTCTGCGGCGAGGATGGCGAATACGCGGGCTGCGACACGCTCGGCCTCGCGTTCGCCATCCTCGCCATCGGCACGCGGGATCCCGGCCCGGAAGCCTTCGCGCAGGGCGATGAAGGTGTCCTCGTTCTCGGCCCGCATCAGCGGCCGCAGCACCTCCCAGGCCGCATCCGAGGCAAGCATCAGGTCCTTGGCCGCAGCCGAGGCACGCAGAAAGCCCTCGATGGCGCCCGGGTTGGCACGTGCCCAGCGCTCGCTGAACACCCAGCCCACCAGCGGCAACGCATCCTCGATGCCCAGCCCTGCGAGGATCTGCGGCATGGTGATGAGCTCGGCCATGCCGGCAGCAGACAGGCGAGCACTGAAGTGCCAGAAGTTCATCGCCGCGGGCAGCTCGCCGCGCATGACGAGTTCGTTGAGCAGGGGCGGCGCGGCAAACTGCGGGCGCACGAAGGTGGCTGCGTCCTCGCCAACCGTCTTGCGCGCATAGGCGCGCAGCAGCAGCCAGCTCTTGTCGAGCGCCCCGCCTGCAATGCCCAGGCGCTTGCCCTTGAGGTCGGCAAAGCTCGCGATACCCGCATCCGGGCGTACGCTGACGCCACCCACGGCCTGCGAGTAGGGCGAGAACACATAGTCGCGCCCCTCGCTGCGCATGCGCGAAACCCAGATCCAGTCGTTGGCGATGACATCGACCTCACCGCCCTGGATCGCCACGTTGGCCGCATCCTTGAGCGCCAGCGGAACGATGCGGATCTCGACCCCCTCGCGCTCGGCAAAGCCTTCGCGCTGCATGACGTCGAGCTCCCAGCTCACGGTACCGAACTGCAGGATGCCGACGCGCACCACCTGGCGCTCGGCCGCCACGGCCCCCGCCACCATCGCACCGCCCAGCATCAGCGCACACGCCAGCTTGCTCCAGAACCCTCGCATGAACCCGTGTCTCCATGTCCGCGCCTTTGCCTTGGGGCACAGACGCATTGTTTTTCCGACACCTGCAGATTCCGTGCCACGAAGCCGAAACGCGGCACATGCGGGACACCGTCCGGCGATCTGCCCGACGCTGCGCAGTGTCGCGCGGGCGAACCTGTTCCAAATGGGAACATCAATTGTTCAATCCCGCAGCAGCCCCCCACGAACGCCAGGCACCCCGACTGCGGCTATTGCGCCGCACAAGGCGCCGCGACCGGGCATGCATCCAGCCGGCATGGATCCTGCATGTCCGCCCGGACACCCGAATCGCAGGACTGCCGGCCACGCGCAACATGAAGCAACAGCACGACTCGCGCCCCTCACCCGACGCGCTCACGCCGTCCGCACATCCGCCCAGCACGCTGCAGCCGGAGCGCCATGCACGCCTGGTGACACTGTCGGCCCCCGCCATGGAAGACCTCCACCGCCAGCTCGACAGCCCCTCGGTCACCGTCATCCTGACCGACAGCGCAGGCACCGTGCTGCGCGCCATCGGCACACGCCCGCGCGCGGCGGACACCATCGCGCCCCAGGGCATCGGCATCGCCGCCCCCATCCTGCCGCCCGCCGGCGGTCTGCTCGGCTTCATCGATGTCGATATTTCGCAACTCGGTTGGCTCACGCATGCCAACGCCCTGGTGCAGACGGCGGCTCGCATCATCGAGCACCGCCTGATCGAGTCCGAACCGGAAGGCTTTCTGTTGCTGCGCTTTCATCGCTACCCCGCGGTGCTCGGCACGCCGCTCGAGGCGCTGACGCTGTTCGACGCCGAAGGCTGCGTGCTCGCCGCCAACCGGGTCGCTCTTGAACTGCTGGCCTCATGCACCGAAGACGGCGCCACCGATGCGCCCGCCTGCTTCACCACCCACTGGCGAGGCATCGTCGGCTACGCCGCACTCGGCCTGCGCCAGCCCTTCACGCTGCGCGACCGCCGCGGCATGCAGTATTCCGCCCGTGCAAGCCTGCGCCGGGGAGCCCACCCATGACCGACCGCCTCCACCACACGCCCAGCCTCAAGGCGCATATCAGCCTCGTGCTCACCGCCCTCATCGCGGTAATGATGGCGGTCACCGCCGTGGTCTGGATGCGCGAGACGCGCAATGCCATCCACGAGGAGGTGGAGGCCGCCACCCGCGTCGCCGAGCAATGGCTCAACGTGCTGATTCCCGAAACCCTGGCCGACGGCCCGCAAGCCCGCGAGCGCCTGATGCACCACCTCGAAGCGGTCGGCCGTATCCGCGCCAACCGCCTCGAAGTCTTCGACAGCCTTGGCGGGCGCCTCTACCTGTCCCCCGACTCACCGTACAAGGCCGGTCGCTTCGCCCCCGACGGCTTCGCACGCTGGGTCGAACCCACCGTGGCGCCGCGCAACCTGCCTGCGGGCGAGCTCACCATCGTGCTCACGCCGGACACCTCGCGCGCCGTGCTCGACGCCTGGGACAAGCTCACGGCCGCGCTCGGCTGGGCCGTCGCCCTGCTGATGCTGATCTGGCTCGCCACCCGGTTCGCGATCAATCGCGCGCTCGCACCGGTCGCCGAGATCCACTCGGCACTCGAACGCAGCGCACAGGGCCGCTTCGACCTGCGCCTGCCCGAATACCCTACGCGTGAGCTCGCCCTGCTCGCGCGCAGCTACAACAGGCTCGCCGACAGCCTCGACCAGAGCCTGGCCGAGAACGCCCGCCTCGAGCACGACCAGGCCCTCGCCCATGCGGTGCAACTGCGACTTGAGCAGGAACGGCGCCTGATCGCGCGCGAACTGCATGACGAGCTCGGCCAGGGCATCACCGCAGTGCGCGCCATCGCCGGCGCCATCATCCAGCGCAGCACCGACCAGCCCGGGCTCAACGGCAGCGCACAGGCCATCCTCGCCATGACCGGACAGATGCAGGAAGGCGTGCGTACCATCCTGCAGCGCCTGCGCACCAGCACCGGCGACGATGGCCTGCACGTGGAGGAAGCGATCCGCAGCTACTGCGAACTGTGGGCCAGGCATCATGGCGACATCGAGATCCAATGCACCATCGAACCCCTGGCACAGGCGGTGTCCGACGCCGTCGGCCTCACCATCCTGCGCATGGTGCAGGAGAGCCTGACCAACGTGGTGCGCCACGCCCGCGCCAGCCGCGTCGAGGTGCGGCTGGGACTGCGCGACGGCGACATCGAGATCGAGGTCATCGACAACGGGTGCGGCCTCGGCGAGAATCCGGGCCCGGGCCGCTACGGGCTGATGGGCATGCGCGAACGCGTTGCCGAGCTGCACGGCAGGCTCGAGCTCTGCCGCCCGCCGCAAGGCGGCCTGTGCGTGCGGGCCCGCCTGCCGCACCCCCTCCACACCGAACAAGGATGACCGTGCACACCCTCCAGGGCCTCCGCATCCTGCTGGCCGACGACCACGCCGCCGTGCGCATGGGTTTTCGCCTGCTGCTCGAAGGCGCGGGCGCCGAGGTGGTCGGCGAAGCCGACAGCGGCGAGAAGGCGGTGACCGCCTTCTCCGAACTGAAGCCTTCAATGCTGATGATGGACGTCTCGATGCCCGGCATCGGCGGTCTGGGCGCGCTCGAGCGCCTGCTCGCCCACCACCCCGATGCACGCGTGCTGATCCTGTCCGCACACGACGACGCCCAGATTCCCGCGCGCGCCCTGCGTGCAGGTGCCACCGGCTACCTGTCCAAGCGTGCCCAGCCCCAGGAATTGCTGCGCGCAGTCGCCACCGTGGCCCGCGGCCAACGCTACATCGACCCCGACATCGCCCCTGCGCTCGCGCTCGCGCAGTTCTCCGGTGGTCAGGATCCGGTCACCGCGCTCACCGAAAAGGAGTTCGCCGTCTTCCTGCAGCTCGCCCAAGGCCGCACGGTGGCCGAGATCGCAGACAGCCACAATCTCAGCCCCAGCACGGTGGGGACGCACCTGTATCACATCAAGCAGAAGCTCAACGTCTCCAACGCCGCCGAGCTTGCCCTGGTGGCAATCCGCAGCGGCCTTATCGAAGTCTGACCGGTCTCGAACCAGGCAAAGCTCGCGGCTGGCGCCGCTCCTACAGGAGAGCGCCGCAGCGTTCGTTCCCGCCGTAGGAGCGGCGCGAGCCGCGAGGGGTTGAAGGCGACGGGCGTGGGGCGGGTGCGATGAAAAGCTCGCGGCTGGGGCCGCTCGTACG